>NZ_JAHHDX010000101.1 GCF_018619335.1 Alteromonas sp. ALT199
GTTTAATATTTTATTCTGTACGTTGCTTTTAACAATTTCCAAAAACCTCAAACTTTTGCCGACTGAACAACCAGTGTTACTTTTTTGAAAATGACTGTAGAGAGGATTTCGCGTAGTTCAAATATACATTATATTTGAAACGGTTACTCCCTATAAAATGTATAACGGAGACCTCGTCACCAAAACTAGCGCCCTCTATTAACGGTTTAAACTCTGGAAAGCAAAAGTTCTGATATTTAGGCCAAGGGAGTACATTAAGTTTTTCACACAACGCAATCATGGTATTGCACGCAAACTGCTCTGTCCCCCATTCAAACCAACGCTCACCTAATATCGACTCCATTTCTTGGGAAAACTGAGATAGTTTATCTGTAAGTTCGGCTCCTTTAGGAAAACCGGTAAATGCTGCACACCCCCTTACATAACGGCTTAACTCTACCGACTTAATTTTTGCTAGTTGCCTTTCAGATTCAAACTGAATATTTTGACTACCGGATTTTGACGCATATTCCACTATTTCATTGATGCTAACTGGCTCCGGCCAATCCGGCGATGATGAAATGAAAGCACGATTGTTAATTATGCAATCGTTGATTTCCGGAATATCGTTTATTACAAGAATATCCGTATCAACTTGAATGACATAATAATCATTTGTAAGCTCCTGAATTCTGAGTAAACGTTCCCAACATCCGCCAGATGGGCAACCATGTCGGGCTATGTTCTCTATTTTTGTGATTGTTATTCCAGGAAACACATTGAATAGGATTTGATGGTGATCTTTCGTTAAACTTCCATCGTCAATTATTTCGATATTGACAGAACACGCTAATCTTCTAACCAAGGAGTGAATAGCAGCAATCCCCATATAGATAGCTTTTGCGTATAACTGGGTCATTACCGTAACTTCTGCACCGGAATTTGACTCGATAGGATCTAAATGTAAATAACCTTTCAGCACACGGTTTAAACGATGTTCTTGAACCTTCCTGGATACCTTTCCTTTAAAATCATTTAATTTCATTGACTTAATTACCTATACTAATAATATTTGACCAGCTCTTCACTATACATTCCCACTGGATGGTATCCGACAGGCCTTCTTTTACCTTCTCGACTACTTATGAACCACCCTCCCGCTTTATAATCAATGAAGTTATTTACTACGAAACTGTAACTACTAGACAAAAGGTATTTACTCTTCGTAGTAGCAAATTCACGCTTGATTAAGTAGAGGTTAAGCTTCATAAATTCTGCTTGAGCCCACCAAACAGGCTGCTTTTCAATCAAAGTTTTCCTGTAGTCAGCTCTTCCCCCTAAGCTACCTTCAGAGTCATTCCAGCCAACCGCTAATGCATATTCAACTAGCGAATTTGCTAGCGTCCGGTATTTAGGTTCAAGCCCTCTATCCACCGCAATATGAAACAAATACGCCCACTCTATTTGATGGCCTAGCTCAACATAACCACCGCTACTAATTGCCAGCGGCTGGTTAACGTTCTCATAATAATCTGCTATATAGCCCCTTTCTTGCATTAACGAAGTGGCGACAAAGTTCGCAATTATCTCTATATCCTGCCAAACAGTGCCGCTTTGGGTTACGTCATGTAAGGCTAGAAGTGCCTCAAGCAAATGCATTAATGCGTTTGTAGACCATGTTTCGTCATAAAGAGTACTTTCGGCACTGCTAACATTTTTGCTCTTGGCAAGCAAAAAGCCAGTCGCCAAATCACTTAACATCCACGTCGCCAAAGCCTTGTCTAAATATCGTTTTTCTCTTGAAACTTCGTAGGCATGTGACATGGCAAAAAGCGCAAATGCATTGTCATATTCCTTTGGCTGGCTGCGCTGTAAGAAGTTATCTCTATTAAGGCCAGCAAACCAGTTTGACGTCGACTCGTCATACATGTGGTCTATCATAAAATCAGCGCTTTTAGTCATTGCGATAAGATAACGATCATCGTTTGTGGCCTCAAAGCCTTTTGCGAAAATATACACTTGTCTAGCTTGCTGATATAACGCAATAGATTCGTTAGGCACCACCTTCCAATCCGCATCAAATGATTGTACTGCATAATTGTTATTGGTCATTGCCCAATCTAACCGTGGACTAATGATCTGCATCATTTGTGATTTGGCCAACGTTGCACTCAGTATGCCGCCCTTTTTTTCTGCTCGTGCATCACCGTAATGGACGACTAGAAAAAATAGGAATACCCAAGGAATAATCACTGTTATTTTCATCTAAAACTTCCGTGTTGATAAGGTAGGTGAATACAGCGCAACTAGCTGTTTTAGCCTGACTATATGATAGTGCTTTGATTTTGTCAGGAATAGTAAGAACAGAGCTGTATATATAGCCGAGAATGTAGCTAGAGAAGCACCAGTTTGCAAGACATAACTAGTTGATACAGAAGCGCTAGAAAACTCGTTAAAGCCAGTCAGCCAAATCGTAATAAACGCAAGCCCTGTAAGGGCTATAACGATGGTAACAAGTTTTAAAAGGGCTTTCAGTAAGTTCCAATGCCCGATAAATACCCATATCAACAAAACAAAAGATGTGAATAGGCCAGATAGCGCACGACACCAAGCTAACTCTGTTAACGTTGCGTTGTACAAAATCGCCATCATTAGTGTTAAGGCAACGACAGTTAACGACGCAACATCAAATAGAAACAAGAACCGTACTTTATCAAGGGCAATCAGTGCAGCTTCGAGTACCTGAACAACGCACCAATAAAAAAACAAAATCGATAGCACAGGTAGTAATTGCGCTGCCAGCTGCCATTTCTCTCCCAAAATTACATATACAATAGGTTTCGAATACAGAGCCAAAACAGCTAGAATAGGAAGACTAACCGAAACAACAACTAACAATGCAAATGCAACGTTGTTTAACAATTCACGTTTGTTTGCCCTATCATTTTTTAACACGGCGAGTAATGGCTCAATGGCCGGGCTGAGTAGATAATGCGCGGGCATCATGGCAAGATCGCGCGCCATATGGTAATTACCTAGCATTGAAGCGGTGAAGATTTTTGCAACTACTAATGTGTCTATTTGTGAGCGTGCATAACCTAATAGATGTTTGCCTAGCATCCATTGAGAAAAATGCCACTGCTTACCAACACACTTTAACGTAAAACGTGGTGCACCCTTCAGCATAAAAAACGAAAGCAGCAAACCAAACATCGCAATTAACACATCGGTTATAAGGAATGCCCAGTAATCGCCCAGTAAAAAAGCTAATGATATTAATAGGGGAAGCGCGAAAAGCCGCTCAAGAAAAGAAAGCCAAAATAAAGGTTTGAAACGAAGTTGCCGTTTTAGCAGCATTATTTTATGCGACTTAAGCGCTTGAAGCGGCAGAATAGTCGCGCTAAATATAATTGCACTACTTAACTGAGGTTTATCAAAAAATGAAGCAACACTACTTGCGCTTAAAACAAGTCCTATTGCTATCAACACTTTAAGTACTACATTCAATGTCCAAGCTGTATGTAAATCGTAAAATCCCACCCTACCCTTTTGCATAATGTATTGCTCGCCTGCAGCGTGCGAGAGAATATCAAAAAAATACAATGCCATACTTACTATAGCGATAAAGCCAAAATCTTCCGGAGTTAAAATACGCGCAACAATTACGGTACTAATAAGGCCAAGAGTTTTACCCAGTAATTTTGCGGCAACTGAAAAAAACGCACTGTTAATGAGCCTGTTAGCGTTTAGCATTTTTAAGGTTGCCGATACTGTCTTTTGGTATTTGGAAGTAAGGCACCAAAGAGTAGAAAGAAAAACCACATGTTGGTACGTGATGAATCTAAAGGGTCTCCAAATAAGCCAAAAGCAAACTGCCCAGCTAAAAATGCACTAAATATGGCTGCGGGTAAACTAAGCAACTGTTCTTTTGAGTTGAATGCAAGCGTAGCCGACACAATCAAAGCGACTATTAACAATGCACCTACAACGCCAAACTGGTACGCAAAACTCAAATATAAATTTTTAATGTGCCAGACTAAATGCTCAAAATCATAATAAAAGAACCAGAAGTCGCCCCCATCATCGAACGAATTATTCTTAAGAAGTTGTACGCCATCTGCATTAACCAGCGAAATAGACTCAATCGTTAAAGGAACATCGCCCGCTGTTGTTTTTATTGTAAGCGCACCAGGTAAGCCAAAAAAGGTGTCTTTGGTAGCGGTGAGCCCCATTAAATAGGTCTTACTCTCACCAGCGTTGGTTGGAGGTAGCGTTCGCCGTACTATATTTCCACAACCATGAGCCCAAAACTCAAAAATAATCATATTGCGCCTACACAGCGCTACCGCTACCTTGATCTCATCATTCGCTGTATAAGTCATTTCAAACAAATACGCGCCATTTGAATCAATTGGGGTTCTTTGCGTAAGCATCAGGTCTGAACCCGGTATAATCGTCAATACACCGGAATGCGGATCTATCTTAAAGGTACCAATTTTGTCTAGTTCTCCTTTGCCTGACAGCGCATAGTTGGTCGGCATGGTTCCTAATCCATGACCTAGTGCTATATCTATGGCACTCCATCTACCGCTATCGACAATACCTTGCCAATGATCCAGTCGCGTATTTAAGTCGCTAGCACTGGTTTCGGCTCGAATGTTTATTCGAGCGCCAGAAAAGGCTGCAGCCATTAATACCCCCACCAAAACCAATATAATTGTTTCGGTAATTAAGCGCGGTAACTCCAAAATGCCATTGCGCTTTATGACAAAAAGCGACGTGAACGCGACAAGTGGTAAGCTAACCGCAAAATAAAGTGCTGATTTAGATACCACAGTAGTATCAACCCACTGACTATTATTGAAACTATCAACATTGATATAAATAAAGCCTATAAAACTAATGATCGTTCCAATAAGTCTCATGAACAAATTAATGCCGCGTAGTTGGCTAAGTGCAATGGCTATTACATACAATAATCCTGCAGATAATTCAGCGTAGTAACCTGCATATTTATGTAGTGAGTAAACTGAATACACAAGAAGTAAATAAGCCCCAACATTTCCAATAACTAAACCGATGGACATATTGGAATGACGTATGCTGTTGGTAGCATCTGCATTAGACGTCGAACTGTCACGCCACTTTTCAAAAAAATAAAGAACACTAAATACAGCCATTGAGATAAAGCTTGCGGCATACGTGGCGCGAGTAAACCCCATTAATACGCAATACATAACCGCAACGACTGCTGCAATCGCAACAAACCGAGTTGTACTTTGTTTAAAGAAAAAACATGCGCCGAACGCAAGGGGCAGTAACGTAAGGTAAAGGCCATCAATGCTCTCACCTCCGGTATGCATGCCACTTACTATTCCCGTTGTTCTATACGCGGAACTTAGATTGAAAAAAGTGTTCACCTTAGTATAAATGTCTGTAGCCGAAAACAATGTTCCAAATACCAGCTTTTCCCACATCACAATTATAAATGACGCAAACGCAGCCAACATACTAGCTTGCAAAAGGTGCTTAAGCGCTCTCGTACTATTATTTCGCTTCTGTTGATTGAACGCCCACACCAACACTAATGCCCATACTAATCCCTTAAATATAACGAAGCCATTTAACGGCGAAACGTAAAAATTAACTGAGAGCGGCGCAAATACGTTAACCCAAGAAGAGTCAAATGATGTTAATAAACAATATACAACTAGTAATACGCTTAGAAGCAAGTGGTGCGACACCTCGTATTCATTGCGGTATTTAATGAAAAAATAAGCCCCAGTGATCGCGACAAATATGTCTAGTTCGTCTACTAAATATCGCCCAGTCCACGGTGCTAAATTTATTGCAAAAGTGGCAAACAAAAGCACATAGAGCCAAGTGAAACTGAAGTATCTTAAAGCAGCGATATAAGCTGAAGCCGTCACCAATAAGAAAATGTGGTGTGAAGGGAAAGTGAATAAGCCTACACATGCGAACAAAGCTAAAAGCGCTGCAAAAAATATAGGTATCAAATCATGAGGAGATGATAAGGCATTATTCATTCTGTTGCTTACTCCGTGCGATTAAACGGTTAATTAAATATTAATGCTGTAATTGCACAAAAGTTTGAACAAGCAACTTTAGATCATCGTCTTCAGACATTACTACCCACAATCTACCGCCGCTATTTTTGCCCGCTAGAACATTCACTGTTTGACGCAGTTTTGCCTGTATAGCGTTTGTGAACACAGTACCTTCAATCTCGTACCACTTTACTATGCTTAACGTTTTACCACTTAAAGAAACCACGTCGTAAACAACAAAATTGTATTGTTCTATGTTCAAGGTACGGGTGCCCCGCAATGAAAAACGTTCAGGGTCGAACACTCTGTGCAAATCACTTACCAACTCGTTATCTTTCTCACTGAACCAAGCTGTATGAACTTTTACCATACAATTTGTGCCCTCTACAAAAGCCTTTTCTTCCATATCTGGATTTTGAATTAGAGGGGTCCAAACACTTTGCTTGCATTTATCAGTTGTTACGCCACTGAGTGACGGCGAGGGAAATGCATTATTCTCTAAATTTGATATGTTCGCTACCCACAATACTGCTAAAGAACATGCAATTACCGCAACAAAAACAACTGAACGTTTCACGGCAACAGTCGGAGCAAGCAAAATCAAATTGAGCTTAGGTGTTGCTTGCTCTCTCATCAACTCCCCAATACCTAACAAACACACAATGACAAACGCAAAAAAGAACCAACCATATATAAGGTGATCGGCACCTGCGGCATGCTCCATGTCAGTCCAGTATGCTATAAGAATGATGCCATACACACGCACAATATTGGCTAATACTGGAAAAATTAGAGAAATCGCTACAAACACTGCTCTACGTTTAATCGAAACTAGATTCAGGTAAGCGTATAAGCTACCAATAACGAAACTAGCAATGAAGAAGCTAACGCCAGAACATGCCTCGGCCACCAAAAAACGCCCTTGCGGTATTTCAATGTACAAGCCGCTTCTAAAAAGTGGCACGCCAGTTGAACGTAACAGAACTACAGAACCGTCCGCTGCAATTTCTTGCAGATAAGGAATTAGTTGCTCGCCGACTGGAATACTAAACAGCATAAACACCAATGGGAACAGAATTGTTTTAGCGGCTTGAGTGCCTATTAATAACCAGATAAGAGCTGGCAATAGAGTAAATGTAGCTGCGTGTAAAAATAGCTGTATATCTCCAGCGACGCCGAAAACGTATAACAACAACGCTGGGATTACTATTATTAGCGCCAGTACACTTGTCCGTATAGGCTGGGCAAGTAACTCGTAGCGTTTCAGGTAAATAAGGTATAGAGCACCGGGAACGATAAAAAAGCAGTGGTTGAATATCTCATTTCCGTACCAAATTTCAACAGCGGTAGTAAGCCCCTGCCAACAAAATACTAACCACAAAAACAGTAATAAAAAGCTTGAAACGTAAAGGTCTCTGTTTTTAGCAAATGAAAAGTCGGCTAGGTTTTGCTGTTTATTATTCTGCTCTCCGCCATTGTCCATTCGCATTTCCTTATCTTTTTTTATTGTATTTTATAGCTTACTTTATTCCATAAGCTTCGCACATGCTTACCCAATTAAAGTCATTCAGCAGCTTTTTCACCTTACCTTCCATTCTTGAAAGATTTACGTAATGACGAGCTTTAGACTTCCATGGTGCAGAACTAAATCTTGGCTGATCTGCATCTATTTCCCAAGGATGAAAATAGAAACTGTATGGCGCACTTTCAGATTGCATGAACTCAGTAATGCGGCGTTTCGACAGCCAATAAGGATACAAGCGAAAATAACCTCCTCCGCCAATTCCTACATTGCTTCCTTTTTTACGAACGGTAGGAATAGGTATTTCAATAAGTCCATTGTCACGCTTGTACTTAAATCGCGGCCATTCAGGCACACCGTAAAGGTCATGACTAATTGGGTAAGTACTGGACGAATATGTAAAACCGAGGTCCTTAAGTATGTCGTAAGCCCACGTGTTCGAATCGTTGATAGAGAAACTAGGCGCTCTGTATCCTTTTAACGCCACACCGCCTATATCTTCAAGGATATCTTTACTTTGCTTAATATCATCGAAAAGTTCCTGCTCGCTCATGGTCGTAGCGCGCTGATGCGCTAACCCATGGCTCGCCAATTCATGACCTTCTCTTACTATTCGTTTTATTACGTCAGGACAGCGCTGCGCTACCCAGCCAAGTGTGAAGAATGTAGATTTTACGTTGTTCGTTGCGAATAAATCCAACAGCCTATGTGTGTTGTCTCCAACTCTAAGGCTAATGCTATCCCAATCTTTTTTATCAACCACACCTTCAAATGCAGAAACTTGAAAGTAATCTTCCACATCTACTGTCATAGCATTAAGACGATTATCTAATTTCATGATTAACGCCCTTTGCCAAACAATACGATTTCAACCGTACGAATAAGTATCAGGATATCCAACAGTAAACTCTGATGTTTTACGTAATAAAGATCGAATTTAAGCTTTTCCATAGAATCTTCAACGCTAGCGCCATAAGGATAGTTAAGCTGCGCCCAGCCGGCTAGACCAGGTTTAACATTGTGGCGCTGATTGTAATAGGGCACTTCGCGAACAAGTTGCTCTACAAATTGTGGCCTTTCTGGACGTGGTCCTATGAAGGCCATTTCACCTTTAAACACATTCAAAAGCTGTGGCAATTCATCAACACGATACTTTCTAATGAAGTGGCCAATACGAGTAACACGGTCATCGTTCTTGCTCGCCCACTTAGCCCCATCTTTTTCTGCATCCGGCCGCATACTTCTAAATTTTATTATCTTAAAAAGCTTGCCGTTAAGACCCACCCGTTCCTGCTTATAAAAAACAGATACACCTGTGCGTCTGCCATCATCACAGTAAATTATGAATGCTGTAACCAACATAATTGGCCAAACGAAGAGAAAGATAAAAAAGGCTAATATTGCATTAAGCGTATAGTCTAGTGCATCACGTAGGTAATTTTGGCTTTGGAAGCCATTGGAATAGATAACCCAACTCGGATACATTAAATTTACCACAATTTGCCCAGTTTCACGTTCCATGAAATCCAAAAGCTCTGTAACTTCTATACCTCTGAGTCTACAATCAAAAAGCACTTCTACAGGAAGAGTTCCTCGTCTTTGGTCACATGCAATGACTATTTCTTCAATTTCATTGTCTGTAATAAACTGTTGAAAACTCTCATCCACTTTTAGGTGGATTATTTTTTCTTTCTTAATTCCATCTTCACGATTGTCACCCGGAATAGGAACAAACCCAACTAATTCAAACCCTATTCTGTCTACGTCTCTGCGCATACGTTTTTCAATTATTGACGCTCTTTCACCGGCTCCCAAAACCAGTATGCGCACTTTACCAAGGCCCAGTAAGCCTAATCGATTTGTGAAATACCTAAAAACGACTAAAGTGATAATTATTGAACAAACCGAAGCTGGTAAAAAGTATGAGTCCATGACTAAGTCATCGAAAAACGCGCGACTCAATACTTCAACTAAAAAGTAGCTAAGGCCCACACTTACAAAAATCCGGCGAATAATTCCGCGGAAGGTTTCCCTTAATTTCGCTTCATACAACCCTACAGAAAGCGAGCATAATAGAATAGAAACGGTAAGCATTCCTACGTTTATAACTAGCTTTTCAACCGAAACGGTTGGCGACATTCCAATTTGCGTGAGAATAAAGTGAGAGATATAGCCCATATAAGCTATGAGTAACGCTTCTGTTATTACTAGTATATTTGAGCGTTTATTTTGATTGCGCTTGTTTACTGCCACCCCTGGCCCCCTAAAACTGCGGCGTTTTTCCCATCATAAAGGGATTTATTCCAATAGACTACAATTGATATTGGCATTATAGTGACATTTCCCGTAGGGTAAACGACAAAAGCCAACTATTAACCATAATGAGTGTAGGATGATCTCTTATGTTCCGCTTTAAAACGCTAGTTACATGCTGTGCCCCCATTTTATTTATTGGTCTTAACGGTTGTAGTAATACTGCGGCATTGCCCGAAGCAACCACTAGGCCCTCTTTAACGACCGACGTAAACGATTATCAGTACCTTATTGGCCCTGGCGATTCTTTGACTATATTTGTTTGGCGTAACCCAGAAGTGTCGGGCAATTTTATTGTGCGACCAGATGGAAAAGTTACCACATCGTTAGTCGAAGACATTGATGTAGCCGGCAGAACGCCTACTATGCTTGCTAGGGAAATTGAAGAACAACTTTCGGTTTATATAAATAACCCTAGGGTTACGGTCAGTGTAAACAACTTCGCAGGCCCTTTAAGTGAGCAAGTTCGCGTAATTGGTGAAGCTACAAACCCTAGCGCGGTAAGTTATTCCGAGCACATGACTCTGCTTGACTTAATGATAGCTGTAGGCGGGCTTACTGAATTTGCGGATGGAAATAACGCAAAATTAGTAAGAGTTGTTAGTGGAAAACAAAAAACCTTCGAAATAAACATTGATGATTTGATAAGAGACGGTGATATTTCAAAAAATATCGATATGTTGCCTGGTGATATTGTAATTATCCCAGAAGCATGGTTCTAGTTGTAAAGCAGTAAACGGAACAAATAATAAAATGCAGGACTTACAACAAACGCTAATCCAAATCCTTGATTATGTTAAAGGGGTATGGATTAAAAAGCGTTACGTGATTATTTTTTCATGGCTAATATGCCCTCTCGGCTTTTTATATGTCGCAAGCCTTCCCGATGTCTATTCATCTAAAGCTCAGGTATTCGTGGACACTCGCTCAGTGTTGCAGCCTTTGCTTCGCGGGCTTGCAATACAAACAAACCCTGATCAAGAAATTCAGATGATGGCTAAAACACTCCTGAGCAGAAGTAATGTAGAGAAAATTGCCAGGGAAAGTGATCTTGATATAACAACGCAAAATGAAGATGAGTTTGATGAACTAGTCAACGGGCTATCTAATAATATACAGTTGAATAAAACTGGTAGGGATAATATTTATAATATAACGTACTCCAACCAATCTCCAAATACAGCCCAGCGTGTAGTTCAAGAAACGCTAGACTTATTTGTGGAAGGCGCTCTGGGAAACAATAGGAAAGATACAGACACCGCAGGTAGGTTTTTGGATGAACAAATAGCGGAATATGAATCTAGACTATCAGAGTCCGAACAGCGTCTAGCTAATTTTAAGAGACAGTATAATGATATCTTACCACTAGCTGGGACATATTATTCAAATTTACAAACATTAAATAACGAGCTTGAATCTACTCGATTGCAGATAAAACAAACCCAGCAACAAGTTGATTCATTAAATAATCAAATCGGAAATGTAAAACGAGCTGACAGTTTTGGAGTTACCAATCAGAATGCCCCAGTTTTACAGACGAGATACGACGCGAGAATAAAGGCTCTTGAGGAAGAACTGGATAGGTTATCTCTCCGATTCACAGACCTTCACCCTGACGTTGTAGAAGCAAAAACTTTACTAGAAAGTCTTGAGAAGTCTAGGCAAAAAGAGATAGATGCTTTTTTAAATTCTGATGACAGCAATAATGCTCAACCTATGACTGAATTAAACCGAGAGATTAAGCTCGAAGCCAGTCGTTTAGAAAGCCAAATTGCATCTCTTCATGTTAAAGATAAAGATTTGCAGAGGAAAATTGCAGAGCTCGAAAGTAAAGTTGACCTAATCCCTCAGATTGAGGCTGAATCTTCTGCATTAAATAGAGATTATGATGTTACTAAGCGTAAATATGAAGAATTATTATCGCGAAAGGAGTCAGCAGATTTATCTCGTAGAGCTGATGTTTCAGCAGAAGACCTTCAATTTAGAATAATAGAGCCTCCGCTTCTTCCAAAGCGTCCTTCAGGTCCTAACAGGCTCATTTTTTATACTGCCGTTTTGATTATAGGTTTTGGCTCTGGAATTGGTATCGCATTTCTTATTAGCCAACTTAATCCAGTTTTAATAAGACCCAAGCAGTTACTCAATGTGTCTGATTACCCAATCTGGGGCACGGTCACTCATTTAAATATTGAGCAAATTAATAAAACTAACAGAACTCGACTCGTCGTATTCTTACTCTCTAGTGGTACTATTCTGGCAATGTACGGCGCATTAGTTGCAGCTGAAATTATGAATATAGATTTATTTGGAGGGCTTCTTTAATGAAAAATACTATTGAGAAAGCACTTCAAAAGCAAAAAGAAGCGAAAGCAGCAAAGCAAAACGAAATAGTCGGAGAACAGCTAGGAAACGCAGTGCCTCCAAATGTACCCGAAGACTCTAAGGTTACAATTGATAAGCCTAAGACTGCCGAACTAGAGCCGCCTGCTGAAACAGTTGTTGCTGAAGAAAAGGAATTTACCAATAAAAAATCTCCTCTCGACGAATTTGTTATAGATTTCGCACGCCTCGATAAAAATGGGCATATCTCATTGAATGGTGAGCGCAAGCAAATTAACGAAGAGTACCGAGAAATAAAGCGTAAACTTTTAGCAAATTCTTTCGGGTCTCTTGCAAAAACGCTTCATAACCCGAACATTATCATGGTTACTAGTAGTCGCCCTTCTGAAGGAAAGACCTTTACAGCCACGAACTTAGCAATGAGTATAGCATCAGAACAGGATAAAACTGTTTTGCTTGTGGATGCCGACGTACTTAAGCCTAATGTACTAAACACCTTAGGGTTAGACCGCCAAAAGGGGCTGATGGAATATTTGACTGGGGATGTTGACGATATTTCAGATGTGTTATACCCCACCAACATCGACAAGCTAAAGATAATTCCCGCAGGAAAGTCTCATCATTTGTCTACAGAACTGTTAGCAAGCCAAAAAATGCATGACACTGTAAACGAATTTGCTAATAGATACCCTGATCGAATTGTTATTTTCGACACCCCCCCACTTATTGGGATAAACGAGAGTGCTATCCTAGCTAATTTTGCAGGTCAGGCAGTAGTTGTAGTAGAGGAAGGTAAAGCGAAAATAGGCGATATTAAGATGTCTGTGGAGCGACTGAACCCAGACATGGCAATAGGGTTTGTAGTGAACAAATCTGTACATAATGACACCGATGGAAGCGGATATTATGGGTACTATTACTCAGAGCGCAGTGAATAGGCGTAACACTATGCCTAAAAGTAGAATTATAAAGCCGACACTTGTTGCAGCAGCGGTTGCAACAAGTCTGCCTGCTTTCGCAAAACTCAACGTCAACGCTGTAGCCACTGCCGATACCATTTACCAAAGTATAGATACCGAGGAGAACGGTAATCGTTCACTTACAACGGTGACTATCGCGCCAAAAGTAAATGCGACTTATCAAACAAGAACCTTTCAAGCGCTATGGTCTGGTACCTACACCCATCTTGAAAGAGATAACGACGATGCTAGCCAGCGCCAAGATTACGCTGAGTACAGCTATTCCGCGCAGTGGGTACCTTTTGAGAACCTATTATCTTTTCAAGCAGCTGGCGCTTTAAACTACCAAAACACTAGTTCCGCTAACTTCTTAGTGAGTGATTTTATTGCAAACTCTGACAGTTTA
The DNA here is from genome assembly GCF_018619335.1 of Alteromonas sp. ALT199. Classification (GTDB taxonomy): domain Bacteria; phylum Pseudomonadota; class Gammaproteobacteria; order Enterobacterales; family Alteromonadaceae; genus Alteromonas. Next base: position 13,588 of record NZ_JAHHDX010000101.1, read on the forward strand.
GCAAAAACACGCTCTAACAGAATCTCATCTACGCTAACCCTTGACCAAGGTGATTGGGTAAGAGGGCAAGGCACGGCGTCATACTCCGACACCGCATCTGAGCGCTCTTTAACTAACAACAACGCTTTAGACAATGACAGTTATCAACTTACTGGTAACTTAATTAATGGTGATGAAGCAAAGTACTTCATCTGGTCAGTGACCGGCACTTATCAAAATACCGAGCGAGGCCAGACAAACAGTGGTGATTTTAAGTCTAGAACCGGTGATGGTTATATAGACACTCGAATATACGGTGACTGGGCGTTTCGTTTAACCGCAAGGCATGAAGCCAACCAAATCTCAGACAGGGACGATACTGCTAGCTTAGTTAGAGAGTTTAATTCTTATGGTGCAGGTTTAACTTATCGCCAAGCTGAAAATCGTTATATATCCGTAACGGCTAATAAAAGCGATTCAGATTTAGAAGAAGATGACAACGAGACCTTCATTGGTATCGATATGCAGTGGGCGCTGAGCACCCGAACTCGCATCGCTGCCACATACGGACGTCGTTTTTATGGGAAGGCCGCATCAGCAAGCATTGGCTATAACTCTAAATATTTGCGCACCTCGTTCAGTTATACGGAAGAAGTTACAAACACATCTCGTCTACTAGCTGACCCCGAAAATTTAGGCGTATTCGTTTGCCCTACGGCAACAACATCCATCGCCGACTGCTTTCAGCCAAATAGCTTATCCTATACGCCAAACGCCGGCGAGCAACTGGTCCAGATTACGTCTCAAAACTTGGAATTCGACGACAATATTATTTTAAGAAAGAGTTCGAATTTTCAAGCTGGGTACGATTTTTCGAGAGTTACCCTCGCTTTTTCCTGGCGCTACTCTGAAGATGACTACCTAGACGAAGATAGGCTTAGGCGCACCTATTCTTTAGGTACAAACCTAGCCTATAAAATTGGTAGCTACACCAACATTACTAGCAGCATCAGATATGCGAACATCACAGGTCTAGGGGCGGAAGAAAGCTTTAGAGGTGAGAGTGAGAACTGGAACGCATCTATTGGTTTAGAAAGAGAGTTCGGACGCCGGTTGAAGGCAAGTATTGATGCTAGGTACCTTAAACAAGAAGGTGATTTAAACACGGGAATATCTCAATTTGGCAATAACTATACCGACAGGCGCTTGAGTGCTTCTATCACTTATACGTACGACTAACCGTAATACCTAAGTACAATCGGATTACTAGTAAACATTAAAATAGCCTAACTCTATTTGAGCAAAAACGCCTCTAAGAGGCGTTTTTTGATCTTACTCAGTGATATTACGATGAAAAATTGAAACATCACTCTTTCTTATCATCACTTTTAAGCCGTACATAGGTTTTAAACTTCTTCTTCATAAGTTTATCTACGTATTGCGTCATTTTCACTTTCTGTGAAATAGCATCATCTAACGCGTCTACCAACTCGGCTAACATATCCAAGTAGTACTTAGTATCGCGTATAACATTCCCTTTTGGCGTCATAATTGTTTGGCTTTCAGGGTGGTCAGCAAAGCCCATATGTTCGGTCACTTCCGCGCCAGTTTTGTCTGGCTCAAACATTTCAGCTTTCACTTCTTCAATAACTTCGTTTACCGCATCAGCATCGAAGCTCTCTAGCTCTTCTAAAAAGCCATAAAGCATTATCCTATCCATAAGGGTATTAATCTTACGAGGTATGCCCCGAGAGAACATGTGGATGCGTTCTAACGCTTCGTCGCTAAATAGCGCAGACCCATTCCACCCCGCGTGATGCAAACGATATTCAATGTATTCTTTGCACTCTTCTAACGAAAGTGGAGCAAGGTGGCAAGATGCAACAATACGCTGTCTAAACTGCTCCATATTCGGGGCACGAAGTATAGGCTGCAGTTCTTCCTGCCCAAGCAGGAAGCTCTGAATAAGTGGCTTCCCGTTTAGCTGAAAATTACTCAGCATTCTAAGCTCTTCGATGGTTTCAAGCGGAAGATTCTGCGCTTCATCAACCAACAGCAGAGCGCGTCGCCCTGCTTTATTTAAGTCATACAAGAAAATCTCTAAAGCTTTTAAAATATCGGCTTTAGAACGGCCTTCAGTAGGAACATCGAACTTAGACGCTACCATCTTTACCAGTTCATCTGGCGAAAGTTTTGGCGTTACGATTTGCGCTGCCGCAATATCATCTTCAATCTCTTCCAGTAGGCTGTTGGCAACCGTGGTTTTACCCGTACCAATTCCACCGGTAATAACAATAAACCCTTCTGCCTGAGAAAGGCCATATTGCAGATAAGACATAGCTCGTTTGTGCCACTTACTTGCGAAGAAAAACTGAGGATCTGGGGTTAACTGAAACGGTTTCGAGTTAAGTCCGTAATAACTTTCGTACATGCAATTTACCGTTATTCCATTTAAGACTGTGCGTTCAAAAAAACAAACGTAATATTGTTGGCATTCGAAGCGGCGCTTGGCTATTTTTTATATGGTAACCAACTACGCGCCATTCTCGAAGTATTATCTCGCTATTTAATTACACTCTAGCGCAGTTTGTTTTGGGTAATGCGCTCAATGATAGCTGTGATAGTCACTCCATCTTTGAACGTCAACACGTTAACTACTTCGCCATTCGCCAGTACTTCAACACCGCCAGCAATTTCTTTCATCTTATAGTCGCAGCCTTTTACCAATACATCTACAAGCAATCGAGCGATAACACGCTAAGGAGTATTTTCTTCAAATAGCAACAGTAAGCGTTGATACTAGGGTATCACCTGCCCCTTTACGTCATAAACATCTTTTGCTTTGGATGGTAGGTAAAGCTCGGTGTTGTCGCGTCCAAATAAGGTCATGCCGTCTTGGGAACGCGTAACTAACAGTGCATTTAACGCTAACTTTTCTTTTAGTTATAGCGCTTTACTAACAAGTAGTTTGTTCACCCTCTATTGAACTCACAATAAGCATTTTTGCTTTACTAAAATCTGGTAATATCACGCTAAGAGTAACTTTTTAGACAATGAGTACATTGGCACAGAGTATAACAGCCAAGACAGGCAATACCCACCAACTAAGCCTTAATACCCTATGGTATCTTTATATGGTCGAGAACAAGCTTGGGCAAATTTATACGGGTATCACAACCGACCCTAAACGCCGTATAGCCCAGCATAGGGGGCAACTAAAAGGCGGAGCAAAGGCGCTTAAAGGCAAGTCACCGTTAATCTTCAGGGCAGTATTTGAAGTTGCCGACAAAGCTCAGGCTGCGAAGCTTGAATATGCAGTTAAGCAAATGAGTCGCCTTCAGAAAGACAGAATCATTCAAAAAAAACAGCTTAACGAGCTGCTGTGTGTAAAATCTACGTTCGAGGATTGAGCATCTGGCAACGACCTAGTTGCCAGACATTGTATTTTGGTAGTGTCCATTCCTAAGTATTTAAACGCTTGGGAAATCTGAAAGGTTCCAAGCCCTAACCACCTAAAACCCCATTGATGATCATGGCGTTACCAATGCTTAGTGTGAACCCCAAAGCCGCCACTCCAACATTGTGCTGCTGGTCTACTTCTCTTCGGAAATTCATGCCAAAAAGAATAATCTTTTTATTAACTAGAACCAGTAAATGAAGTGCAATGGTTAAACCTACACTAACAATTAACCACCCCGTCACGTTACTTACATAGCCAGATGGATTATAAACAAGAAGGTTCTTTGCTGCCGACACAATCATAGCTGTACTTAGTAGGTTGCCGCTATGCTCGATAGCGAGCGCTAACTGCCCTTTCTCTAGTGCTCCCTGAAACGAGTCATTTTGATTATCGCGTGCGTACCTAAACTCTAAAATGCGGGTCATAACAAGTAGCATGGTCAGTACAACAGAAAAGCCCGTTGCAATAGCGATAAGTGCATTCATATCACTACCATCTACCCAAATCATAATATTTCGAAGCACAATAGCGCTAGCAACCAAACTCGCCGCATCAACAAGTGCAACACTTACGCTTCGATCTGCAATCATTGCTTGTGTGTCTACTTTGTTTAGTACCAATTTATCGTGGGCGAAGCGACCAAATTTCACTAGTATAATGCCCACAATACCAAAGGTAACCATTCCAATTGCAGCTTCTTGATACCCAGCACCTAAATGGCGGCCTACTACTGAACTTAGCACTATACATAGAGACAACATGCCCCCGGCAATGCTGATCCCAAATGCAAAGTTATCTTTAACGCCAAGCTCTTCTGTTACTGAGTATTTTCTAAATGCGCCTGTCAGCCATTTCATAATCATCAGTAGCACTAACGCTATAGCCACATCCATGGCAAGGTAAATTAAAAGTTCCTGCGTTAGGGGTACTAGTTTTAATAAGGCTTCCACGTTATCTTTGCTCCTTGAACATACGAAGTTCTTTGCTGCTTTCCCTCTTCAACTTAGTGTCGTCATGGTAGTAACGAACTGGAAACAACATCCATCTTTGTAAAACTTGTACAAATATGGCAACGAACTTGTTCATATTTATTTTAATAAAGGTCTGCTTATATTATCAATTCTATATAAAGAGATAGAGAACTAGCAGGCATTGAATACTATCGAGAAAAACTCTGGGTATTCATTAATTTAACACGAGTGTTATCTCTTAAGATGCGAGCATTATGCCAACAGACAACGAAAATAGCATGACAAACATAGAGCTGGCAGAAAAATTCTGGAAGCAATTATTAACAGCCCCAGACATTTCTACAGCAGACAAAGCCTTAGCCGAAACTCACCGCGCGACGCTTTTTAGCGCTTTTTCTCGCTCAGCTTTTTTAGCTGAAACATTGATACAAAAGCCTGCGATGATCTCAAGAGTCATTGAGCCTGCCCCCAATTTAATTTGTGACTCAATACAACAAAACCAGGCACAGCAAAGTCTAGAATCAAGAAAAGAGCCAAATGAAGGGGCCTCATCCGAGTTTTATTTTAACGCCGAATTGAGCGCTATTCTTGAGACGACAAAAAGCGAAGACGATTTATTGAGAGTACTTCGTGAATACCGAAATCAAGAGATGGCGCGAATTACGTTCTTAGATGTACTTAATAAACAGGACATCGAAACCTCACTAGCACAAGTTTCAGCATTGGCCGACGCACTGATAACCAGGGCTTACCATTGGATTTACAAGCATTTGGCTCATCGTTATGGTACTCCGCAGAGCAGTAGCCAAGATATGCATATGTATATTCTTGGTATGGGTAAACTCGGCGGGCGAGAGCTCAACTTTTCGTCAGACATTGATTTAATTTTTGCTTACCCAGAAAAAGGGGAAATCAATGGAAGTCGTAAAGCGATAGAACATCAACAATTTTTCACAAAACTCGCCCAAAAGCTTATTCAAGCGTTGAATAAGGTAACCAACGATGGGCAAGTATACCGCGTTGATATGCGCTTACGTCCGTTTGGTGATTCTGGCCCCTTAGTAATGCATTTCGCAGCTGTCGAAGACTATTATCAGGACCAAGGCCGGCATTGGGAACGCTTTGCTATGGTTAAAGCGCGGGTCATAAATGATGACAATTCAGACAATGTAAAATGGCTAAAGAGTATTCTGCATCCGTTTACATTTAGGCGCTATCTAGATTTCACGACGCTTGATGCGCTGCGCAACATGAAAAAGCTTATTGCTACTGAAATTCGCAGGCGACGCTTGAGTAACAATATAAAACTTGGTGCAGGCGGCATTCGAGAGGTAGAGTTTTTTGCCCAGAGTTTTCAGCTTATTCACGGTGGTCGTGAGCCTGCTTTACAAAGTAAGTCATTACTTCGCACCTTAGATGTTTTGAGTGAGTTAGATATTGTAGAGAACGACGTAACGCAGCAACTTAAGCAAGACTACTTTTTACTGAGAAAAGTAGAACACACGTTACAACAAAGCCAAGACCGTCAGACTCAAACATTGCCAGAGGAGCCTTGGCAGAAAGCTGCACTAATCGATGTCATGGGTTTTAACACTTACAGTGAGTTTTTAACGCAGCTAGACGATGCCATGGCGCGAATTCATGGTCATTTCAATGAGCTAGTTGAAGAATCTCATGACACACATTCAGACGAAGACCAGCTATTTACTGCATGCCAAGATGCGTGGCGCCTTTCGTTGCAAGAAGAAGAGTTTGCTGAAACCTTTAGCGATCACCTCTCTTTGAAAGACACTAAAGAAATTTTCGCTATCCTTGTCGCTTTTAAAGAGAAACAAAGAAACTATCGTATAGGTCAAAGAGGCGAAGATACGCTTAACAAGCTTCTTCCCGAAATATTGTATGTATTAATTAACCAACATCCTAATCATACGGCTCAGGTACTAAGCCGCTTACTTGGCGTAATCGAGGCAATTACCGGTCGCACAACGTATCTTGATCTGTTGCTAGAAAACCCAGATGTACTTAAACAGTTGGTAAGACTTTGCGAGAGAAGCGACTGGATTGCTCAAGAAATTAAGCGGTTCCCGCTGCTGCTAGACGAACTCCTTACCCCGCTATATTTAGGGCAGCAAAATACAGACATTCAAACCAGTAAGCAGGAATACCAGCTGGAACTACGTGAAACAATGTTACGAATAGAGCAGGATGACGTGGAAATGCTGATGGACGGGCTGAGGCAGTTCAAGCTCTGTCAACAACTTCGCATCGCTGCCAGTGACATCAGTGAGTCCCTTCCGATTAATAACGTGAGTGATAAACTTACCGTATTAGCAGAGGTCATCTTAGAACACGTAGTAAATGCAGCGTGGGTGCAAATGCGACAACGCTATGGCGCCCCTTCGCATCTTGAAGGTAACAACAAGGGCTTTGCCGTTATAGGCTACGGTAAATTAGGTGGATACGAGTTGGGATACGGCTCGGACTTAGATTTAGTTTTTTTACACAATGCGCCACGCACGAGCGTTACCGACGGGAAAAAATCTCTTGAAGCTCAGCAGTTCTATATAAAACTAGCACAGCGCATTATGCACCTTCTCAATACAAAAACACTGTTTGGACAACTTTATGAAACCGACCTACGTTTACGTCCCTCTGGCAACGCCGGGTTGTTGTGTTGCCACATTGACGGTTTTGAAAAATACCAGGTAGAAGAAGCATGGACGTGGGAGCATCAAGCCTTAGTGAGAGCAAGAGCTATTTATGGAGATGAATCACTTTTAGGTGATTTTAGACGTGTAAGACATACAATCCTTTGTCAGACGAGAGATTCAAAAACACTGTCTGATGATGTGCGTAAAATGCGGATTAAGATGCGCGAGCATCTTCTATCAAAAGACACTAAAAAAGTCGATTTAAAACAGTGTGAAGGCGGCATTACCGACATTGAGTTCATGGCCCAGTACCTTGTTCTCGCTAATGCTCAAACAGTTGTTGAAATGACGGAATTTCCAGACAATCTTCGGATTTTCGAGGTCGCAACTAAGGCAAACATTATTGACGCCAAGACTGCCCAGAAGCTTCAAAATGCGTACCTGCGGCTTCGAGAGCAGTATCATCACCTAACCCTTGCCGACACTAAATATGCTGACCAAAGTGAAGAGTTAGATGTTATACGTGAACAAGTAAGACAACATTGGCATACGCTGTTTGGCAAACCCGCAGAGTAAGTAAATTGCTATCATTTCGCTAGCCATTGGCGCTATAAACTGCAAAGACTGCGGGAAATATTTAAGAACCAAAAGACTAACTCCCCTCATGGGGAGTTAGTCTTTATTTTTGGAATTCACTGTAAACCTCTAATGAATTCCTAATTTAAGTGAAAAATGAAAAGGTGCTACCCGCGAACCCTTCGACATTTATTCTTTAAAAAGTCGGTTTCAACAGCCGTAACAACTAAAGATCGCTGCCCTGCGCATAAGTAGGCTTTAACTTCGCCCTCAAAACTACTGTCTATAGCGCTTGCGATTTTAGCTAAAGACCCGGCTACCGTGTTATCTAATTGAAATTGATGCTTGATTACAAAGTCTTGCTCCAGATTCCAAATCAACTGCATGCCTTCTGCCTGCGCATACTGTGAGATAGCTTCTCGAAGCGTGTTGCCTTCCTGAAAGGTTCGGTACTTGTGCTCGCCGGTCCAATTTTTTTCAACGGGCCGCGTTTGACTAGACATCTGCGATAATTTGCTATCGAGATTAGGATCTACACCGGCAATATCCAACACGAAATCGCCCTGCTCTTCTTTCAATGGGTCAGTTGAAGACATACGAAAATCGCGATAAAACTCGCTAAGCCCCTTTGATACGGACTTCTCTTCTTTTTGTGAAGCAGGCGTAGGAGATTGTTCGTGTGTCTGTAGCATATAAATAAGCACGCCTGCAGCGATTACAAGCACTACCGCAATACCAATTTGCTTTGCCCAAAATGATGAACTTGAATAACTCGTTTGTCCCATAACCTACCAATCTGTCGTCACGTAAAAACCAGATCTAAGCTTTTTCTTCCGGCTCAAATCTATACGAATTTTTATATTTTAGTCGAACCGGCTGAAATAAACCTATTATCCTATTTATCTATTTTTATCGAATCGCATTATTTCGACACAAAATAGGCATTGTGTTTAGCGTATAAGGTCTACTGTGGCTTTCTATAACTTTTCATTCTTAGCTGACTATTTCAGAAAACGGCTTACCTAAATATAGTCAGCGGTTTTTCTTTTACGGTTTCTCAGAATGCCACCTACAATGATTTATAAAGCGATTCTGGGTTACTTTCTGGGCGAGTTTTAAAGCGCTTGTGCATCCACAAGTAACTTTCTGGCTGTTCTTTCACTGCTGTATCAACATGCTGATTTAGCAGTGTTAAAGCCTCGGCATCTTCCATTTCACCAAGTTCAGAAAGTGGCGGGTATATTTTTATTTTATAGCCGCGTTTAGTGTATTGGGATGTTATGAGCATAGGCTCAGAATTTGTGCGTCTAATAAACATAAGTGTTGCTGTTGTTGTTGCAGTCTCTTTTACGCCGCCAAATGGCACAAAAATACTTTGTCGCGGGCCATAATCCTGATCAGGCAGATATAGGCACAACTCTTTATCATCAAGGGCAGCAATAAGTGCCTTAGCATTGCGCTTGTCAATCATGTACTTATTTGAACGGTTTCGCCCATGATATTGGAGGTAGTCAACTAATGGATTGTTGTGCTTTCTGTAAAACGCGATACTCGGATGATAAAAACCAATACCACGGCACGCGAATTCTAGGTTCATGTTGTGGAGTGCCATGCCGAAAACGCCTTTACCGTCTGCAAGAGCTGCTTCTACGTGCTCGGTACCCTCTATCTCGAACGCGCGCTTAACTCGCCAGTCGGGCCACCACCACCCCATAGCAGTTTCAAACAGCGCCATACCTGTTCTGCGGATGTTTTCTTTGTAAAGAGATTCTACTTCACGTTCTGACAAAGACGGGTTCCAAAGCTGTAGGTTGCGCTTTGCAACTTTCGCACGTTTAGGCACGATAAGTGCAATGAGTTTTCCTGCACCGCCTCCAATAGCGCGAATTACAGGCAAAGGTAACCAAGTAATAGCGTATAGAATAAAAACGCCCAACCAAACGGGCCAGAATTTAGGGCCAAGGAATGCCAATTTAAACTTAGGAGCTTTAATTGCCGCCGCCAATGTCTCTTTCCTATAAAATGAAGTGGGCGGCATTGTAGCAGAAGGTTTTTAGCGGGGCTAATTGGGCCAGTTAATCAACCAGATGGTTGCTATAGAAATTGCTTACGAAAGTAAGTGCAGGCGGCGCATTACAAATCTTCACGGTATTACCACCTGCAATGCTCAATTACTTAGTCACTTATTTTTCACCAAGTTTTGAAAAAAACATAAAAAATATGACCTAATACTCTTTAATATGACTTAGTACTCTTTATCAATTTGCTTTAGTTTTTTTTCAAAAGACTCGTATTGATCTTTTGAGTCATAGTCAAAGTGATACTGGTTATGAAAACCAAACTGAAGTTTCACGTTAACATCTTCAATGTAAAGCGTATATCCGTCGTGATCTGTAAACGCTGTTATACCGTTAAGCTTATACTGTTCGTTTTCTTTCGCACCGTGTTGGCGTATTTTATCGAAAACCTGAAGTAAAAACTTGCTGTCTAATTCGTTTTTCATTTTAAATCCGTTGTTGTGAATTTACTCATTTTTACACGACCAAACGGGTTTTGGATTTAAAAAAAGCCTATTGTTCTCTTTATCCTTGGTAACATCGAGTAATCAAGAACCTATACCCACTACATTCTCGTACTTGTAAAAGCGATAAATACTAAATAAATAGTGAGTCACAACTCATGAAGTTTTAGTCGCTTTAGAATCAGTCGCTCTAGAAATTGTAACGAAAGCCTAGGTTGACAATGTGTGCAGAAAAGTCATCCTTACCGCCAAAGTAAGTATATTCAATGCGAACCATCGACTGCAACCCTAGATAATAATCAAAACCTAATCCAGCTAGTCCCGCAATAATAGTGTCATCGTAAGCGCAAATAGTAGCTTCAGCGCCACAAGCAGAAGTTTCTAAGGAAGCATGTTCAACATCAATACTCGCAATACCTAACTTATAATAAAGCTCACCTTTTTGGCTACTTGCTTTGCCAAGCAATGCCAAATACGGGCCTTTAGATGAAATAGATTGCTCATCGTTATCCGCGTCAATAAGAGAGAGATACCCCCCTTCTACGTACCATTGACGATGAAATTGATATCCTAAAGCCGCAGAGTAGCTAACATCGGCATCGTTATCTGCTTCAGTATCTACATTTCCATACCCAATGTTTGCAACGGCGTATCCATTTGCAGAGGCCAGTCCGGAAAATATAATGCTCGCTAATACCATACTATTAAAAACAAACTTGGCGAGAGGTTGTGAAAGACTTCGCATTTTTTACTTCTCCTTGCTGAATAGCGCTAACTATAAAAGACAATGCGAGTAATTAAAACGAGCTTGAAGCGAATTAGCGAATGATTATCGCGACTGTCGCGAAATAACTGTTACGCCCCACAGCTTTGTATACTTTTTAACCATTAAATTTGAGTAATGTTAAACGATTGTTTAAGACTTACGTATTAATTAGGCTCCGATATGGAACATAAAGAACTGTAAAACAGCCACTTTTTACAAAATTTGATCTTTTTCAAATAAGGTGTAGTATTAACCAAAACAACTGGTCAGATGAGCGGATGAGTTATTATGAGTATCAGAACTAGCTTAAAGAAAGTATTACCTCCAATTTCAATTACAGAACAAGAAGCCCTAGATGCGGGTGATGTATGGATTGAATCTTCAATTTATCAGGGTAAGCCTGACATGCAGGCGCTTCGCGATATCCCTCAGGCAAAACTGAGCGCGGAAGAACAAGCATTCATGGACGGTCCAGTAACTGAGTTACTGAACATAGTCGATGACTTCGAACTTGGTAACGGTAAGCACATTCCACAGGAAATCCTAGATTTCCTAGGTAAAAACCGTTTCTTCTCTATGATCATTCCAAAGAAATTTGGTGGTCTTGAATTTAGCCCGTATGCAAACTCAACTATCGTTGCAACTATTGCGGCAAAAAGCGGAGCGATTGCGGTAACCGTAATGGTTCCGAACTCGCTAGGTCCAGGCGAGCTCCTTATGCACTACGGTACAACCGAGCAGCAAGATTACTGGTTACCTCGCTTATCAGACGGTCGCGATATTCCATGCTTTGCGCTAACTAGCCCAGAAGCTGGTTCTGACGCGGGCGCTATTCCAGATGCGGCTATAGTAACTAAAGGCGAATACAACGGTGAAGAAGTTCTCGGTTTACGTGTAAGCTGGGACAAGCGTTACATTACGCTTGCACCAATTGCGACAGTACTTGGTCTTGCATTTAAAGTATTCGATCCAGACCAACTTCTTGGCGACAAGCTTGAGTTAGGCATTACATGTGCCCTTCTACCTAAGTCACATCCAGGTGTTGAGCTTGGCAACCGTCACGACCCTATGGGCGTACGTTTTTACAACGGTACTACTCGTGGTCAAGACGTATTCATTCCTATGGATTTCATCATTGGTGGTCAAAAGAACATTGGTCGTGGCTGGCAGATGCTAGTTAGCTGCCTAGGTGCAGGCCGTGGTATTTCACTTCCAGCAATGGGTGTGGCTACAGCACAATCTGCATTTAAAGGCACAGTAGAGTATTCATTCGTACGTGAGCAGTTTGGTCTTCCAATTGGCCGCTTCGAAGGTATTCAAGAGAAAATGGCAGACATCGCTGGTAAGACGTTCTTACTTGAAGCGATGCGTGTGTTAACTACTGAAGGTCTTGGCTTAGGCGTGAAGCCATCAGTTGTAACGGCAATTGCTAAATACCACATGACCGAACTCGGTCGCGACGTAATGAACTCAGCTATGGATATCCAAGCGGGTAAAGCGATTCAGCGTGGCCCTCAAAATACATTGGCGGGCGGTTATGCTGCACTTCCTATCGCGATTACGGTAGAAGGCGCGAACATTCTTACTCGTAACCTGATGATCTTTGGTCAAGGTGCAATGCGTTGTCACCCTTACCTTAAAGATATGGTTGACCTAATCCACAGTAACGAAAGTTCAGCGGATACAGAGTTTAACAAGGTACTTCGTAAGACAGTTGGCTTCAGCGTTAAGAATGCGTTCCGCAGCTTAGGTAAAGGCTATCTTCCTTTCCTACGTGAGAGCGAATCTGCATTGCCAGAAGTTCGTAAGTATGAGAAGCGTGTAAATAGCATCTCTGCAAAACTAGCACCACTTGCTGACTTGTCGCTTGCGGTACTAGGCGGTGACCTTAAGAAAGCAGAGCTTCTATCAGCACGTCTAGGTGACGTAATGAGCTATCTATACGGTGCAATGGCAGCGATTCGTTTCTACGAGCAACGTATTGAAGACAGAAAGCTTGCACTTCCGTACTTTGAATACGCTATGCAATGGTCTTTGCAACAAGCTGATCAGGCAATTGTTAACTTCATCAACAATTTCCCGAACACAGCAACACGCGGCTTAATGCGTCTTCTTACTAACACTTACACCAACAGTGTAGCGGGTATTAGCGACGACTTAGTACGTGAGCTATCAATTGCGTCTATGCAAGATAATAGCGTGAAAGACCAGCTTACCCACTTAGTTCGTGTAAGCCCAGGTGATGGTAACGACATTAACGAGCAAGCGTTTAAAGCGAAGCATGCAGTAGCGCATCTTCTAGGTAAAGTGCAAAAAGCACTTCGCAAAGAGCCTGTTGTTCCGTTTATCTCTTTTGAGCATGCGCTTAACAAACTACAGGAAAAAGGCGTTGTAACAGCTGATGAAGCCGCTAAGCTTCATGATTACAATGAAAAACGCAAGCTAGCAGTTCGTGTAGACGAATACACGTTCGATATGGAACTTGTTCCAGCGTCACAAACGCTTAAAGCAATTGATGGCGGTCAAAACGCTGCGTAATATGCAATAATGCAATATTGTTGATACGAAGCCCTGTCACCTTCGGTGACAGGGCTTTTTTATTTATCCAAAACTTCACGCCAAACATCACCTCGCTTTTCATTGTTTAATTCGTGCTCTATCCTTTCAGTAACCCTACCTTTTTAAGCAAGGATTTATGCAGTGAACACGACGCTATTTTCAATGAATAAAAGCGTTTCATTTTTCTTTTTCCTTTTAACATTATCGTTAGTGTTATTGACAAATGTTAATGCTCAGGATGTTGAGCAAAGATTTGTTGTTGGTGAGTTAAACCACCCTCGCGTTAAGAATTTTTACAAACCTCTTGTCGAACGCGCCTACAGCGATATTGGAATAGACGTAACATTTGAAAGAGTCGGCGGTGAACGAGGGCTTAGGCTTTTGAATCAAGGGATGACAGATGCAGACATAATTCGCTATGAAGTAGCCTCTCAACCTAACAATAATATTGTTATTGTTCCCCCTGCACTTTCCCGTGGCGCGTCATTTTTACTATGCATTAGAGGAGTTCAGTGCGATAAAAATATTATAGAAGACCCAGAAAAAGCAATAGCCGTTACCACGCGCTTCTTCTTTAATATGCAGATAAGTCCCGATAAACTAAATGCCAACATCTTTGAGTTTGATGACTTTAATCACGTTATCAATCTATTGTTAAATGGCCGATTTGATTACGCTATTTTACCGAGTGACTATTCAGAAAAAGCTATTTTTGAGCAGTCAGGGATAGAGTACGTTCCACTTGTAGAGCATAAATTAGTTCACGTTATCCATAAAAAACATGCTTATTTGATAGACCGTCTTTCCGCCGCCATAGCCAAGCAACTCGAACAAGGAGAAAGTGGCAGCAATCAGCACAAATAAAAACGCCCACAGTATTGTAGGCGTTAAAAGGTTCTAATTCTTAGCGCCCTATGCTTAACGGGTCTTTAAGCATATTGGGCGCTTTGTATTTTTAGCTTTAATCGAACATATACTTAAGTGAAAGTACGGTAGTACGACCATTCAAAGGACGAGCTCGTACGTAACTTCCCACCTCAGCAGAGCCTTCTTCAGATTCTGTAATGATAAACTCATCAGTTGCATTGTTCACATTTAGTGATACAGAGAACTGATCGTTTACCCAATAAGTAGCAAACAGGTTTACTAGATTGTAACCTTCTTGCTTAAGGTCGTTGTTATCTTGAACATAGTATTCAGTAGAACCTTGCAATGAAGCGCCCACTGACCAGTAATCTGTAACGTACTCAGGCGTAATCGTCCAAATCCAGTCTGCTTGACGGCGTGGCGTGTTACCCACTAGTGCAGAGTTATTAACGTCGTCACTAATTTCTGCGTCTGTCCACGTTAAGTTACCTGACACCACAAAGTTGTCAGTCGCATTCCAGCGCCCTTCTAATTCAAGACCTGTTGCTTCGTACTCACGCATGAAAGTCAAACCACTTGTCACTTCTGCTTGTGTATCTTCAGTAACAGTATCGAACAAGGTAGCGTTAACCATGAGGTCTTTCGTGCCGTACTTATAGCCAATCTCGAACTGTTTGGTAGTATCGTAACCTGAAGTCGTGCTTGTTAGGCTACCATCTGCGTTTAATGTACCGCCTATCTGAAGTAAACGGTCAGCAATCGCACGGCCACCTTTAGAGTAACGAGCGAAGAAAGTTTGGCTATCGCTCAGTAAATATGAACCACCAATTGAGTAAGATGTGTTATTCGCACTGTAATTTACGATTTGAGAAGCCGCACCGGCGCGGTTTAAGTTGATAACACCACCACTAATAAAGCCGCTATTAGTCGCAGACGCGTCTTCAATTTGCTCAATGACACCATTGCCGTTTAGGTCGAAATCTGCGTTACCACCACAGCAAGAATTAATAAGTTCACCAGAAGCTTCCGTGGTATCGTGACGTACTGAGGCATCGATAAGAATGTTGTCTGACAGTTCGAAACCAACGTTCATATAAGGCGCTTTGGTCACGTAATTAAGGTCCCATTCCCAAGAAAGGAAACTTGCCGAAAGTAAACCATCAGATACTAGCTCAACGCCGTCAGCATCAGTGATAGTGAGCAATTGAGAGTTGTCACCATCGAGTGTTTGAATAAACGTCTGCCAGCTAGACCAGCTTGTGGCGATATCTTGATTTGAGTAGTAGTAACCTACTGTCAGGTCGATACCGTTATCAAATTCTTTACGCAAGCTAAAATCGTTGATCATGTTGCCAAGATCATTAATGCGTGTGTCGAACTGAAGGTTAGTGAACGCTTGTCCAGTATACACTTCGCCTGCGCCAGGACCGTTTGCAAGCACAACGCTTGTGCTGTCGCAGTTCAGTGCATTACCGTCGCCGTCGGTAGCGCCAGCACACAGTGCAGAAGCGAAATTCGAAACATCCCCAGGGCCCGCCGGGAAACCATCAGTGAATGGCGCGATGAAACCGCCCGAGATATCAGAAATACGGAACTTGTTTAGTAAGAACAAATTCTCAGCTACTTCCAAATCAACCTCCACACCGAATGAATTTACTTTTGATTCGATCCCGTCACGAACGTCACGGTTTTCCGGGTTACCGAAGCTGTCAAAAGTAGAAATGTTAGTATTGTAAGCTGAGTTTAATGCTTGTGAGCTAGCGTCGTAACCTGGCACAGGACCGTACTCGCCATCACCTTTTACGAGTACTGGCGAAGGAAGATAAGTTGAAACTTTATCGTTTAAGTTTTTGTAGTAGAAGCGGATGTGGCCATTATCTAGCATCTTAGTGATGTTAAATTTGACTTGACCACCTTGGTCACCGTTGTAACCTGTTTCACGAGGGCCTTCTCCACCGCGAGCGAAACCTGCAATATGATAGTAAAGATCATCAGTGATTTCGCCACCGTAGCGAAAATCTAAACGAAATTCTTCATAGTCAACACCAAATGAAGTTCCGATAGCCCCACCACCTACTTCACCTGTATTACTTATCATGTTAATTACACCACCAGGCGAGTTACTTGCAAATGTTGATGCTGAACCACCACGCACAGCTTCAACGTTCGCTACTGACCAGTCATAGCGTAAAAAATTGTCTGCATTACCGAAGTTGATATCGCCGTATTCTAGTACTGGAAGACCATCTTCATGTAGTTGCAAAAACTTAGAGCCACCTGTCGCAAGTGGAATACCCCGAATAGTAATGTTTGCGTTACCACCACCACCTGAAGATTCTGCGCGAATACCAGGAAGAGCTCGGAATACTTCAGCAGTTGAACGAGGCGCAAGTTTAAGAATGTCTTCTTCGTCAAACGCGCTTACAGAAACACTTGCTTCCTGCATCGTAGCGCCACCCGGCGCTGCAGTAACAACGATTTGTTCAAACTTTTCTTTTGACTTCGCATCCGTGTCAGTTGTCGCTAACTCTTGTGCGATTACAGATCCAGAAAACGCCGTACAAATAGCGAGAGATAGTGCATTGAGTGTGTGATGTTTTTTCATAATTTCTCCGGCAATGTGTGGAGTTGTTAAATCCTACATAGACTCTTCCCCTTTAATTAAGGGTAGTGGTAATGCAAGTAACTTAATCGATTAAGAATCTATAACAAAAAAACAAACTTGTAAACAACCTGTGAAATATTTTCACTTAAATAAAAAATATCCGACCTAAAAGTATTAATAATTTCACAATTTAATATAGCGACCATTATCCAAATGATAGTTCAGCAATATAAGAACAGTAACATTCACTTAAAATAAAATACCAAGCAGGAAAGCGCGATTGTTAATGAAAAGCATCGCTATTAGTCGGTACACGATAGAAATTTGGACTTTGGTCCGATTCACTCTACAAGAGAAAAAACGTACTATATTTAAACTTCAACGAGTATTTACGCTCATTAATGTAGAATAAGTACCGATGTCTAAGAGGCATTGTCTGTGCAATAAACAATCCTTATGTACACCATAAGTACCAGCTAAAGGTTTTAATAGGTTGAGTAAGCAGCAAAACGTTATCTCGAAAATAGAAATAGAAAGAGACACCACAGACATGCTCATTGGTAACAGTTTTGTCGGCTTTCTAATGACAATTTTCGCCTTTTCTGGGCTTGTCTTTTTCTTCGAAAACGACGCTCCTTCCATCTTTACTCAAAAATTACAATTGTGGGGCGTCATGGTGAGTGTTTCTATTCTTCGCCTCTTTGATTCACTCTACTGGCGTGTAAAGTTAGCTGAGAAACCTTATAACCCTCGCCCCGCTCTAATACGATTTTCTGCAGGTCTATACAGCACGGGAGTGATATGGGCTTTGTACTCAGTCCTCTTTTACTCAACTATGACAACCATCGAAATGGCCGCTACCATGGTGGTACTTGCAGCAATGGCTGGCGGTGCAGGCACTGTGCTATCGCCAAGTAAGACGCTTGTAAGCTTTTACTCCACCGCATTGCTGGTCCCCATGTCGATATGTGCCATTGTTGATGAGGAAGAGAAGTTTTTCATCTTAGGCGTATTAGGGTTGATTTTTTGGTTTGGTATTTTCCTAAGCGCATTTCGATATCACAAATTTTTTATTAGCACACTACGTCTCAAGGCAAACAACAACAGTCTCGTAGAGCAAATGAAAATTGAACGCAGCGAAACAGAAAAAGTTAATAAATTGCTTATAGCATCAAACGAAAAACTTGATGCGTCTAACGCTAACCTCGAGGGCGAAGTAGAACGACGAACAGCGGATTTATACAAGCTTTCTAATAGAGACCCGTTAACCAATCTGCTCAACCGGAACGGTTTTTTAAAGCATTTAAACAACTTACTCGACACCACTCGCGCACTTGAAAATTCATTAGCGCTATTGTTTATCGATTTAGACGGATTCAAACAGGTTAACGATAGTTTAGGCCATAAAGTTGGAGATATAGTACTGGCAGAAATTGCCAATAGATTACAAAATTACACAGAAGAAAATCACTTAGGAAGATGGGGAGGTGATGAGTTCGTTGCAGTTATCCCCTACGCTAATGTCGATACAGCAAGAGCGGTAGCCCATGCTATGCGCAGCGGTGTTACCGTTCCTATAATTGCTAATGATAACCAAGTTACCCTTGATGCCACAATTGGCATTGCTATGTTTCCCGAACATGGAGAAACTGCCGTTGACCTGATTCAACAGGCAGATTTGACTATGTACGATCAAAAACGTCAGCAGCGTGGCTCTGTCGGTGTTTTCAGCGAAGTGCTTCACAATGAGGTAAAACGTGATCAACAACTTTGCGAACGGCTTCGCTGCGCAATCGACAACCGTGAATTGACCGTTTTTTATCAGCCAATTTTAGATGTGAATTCAAACACGCTCTCGTCGGTCGAGGCATTACTTAGGTGGAAATGCGACGATGAGCAAATCTCTCCAGACATATTTATTCCGCTAGCCGAGCGCAGTGGCCTTATGCCAGAAATAGGGGCATGGGTACTGAATCGTGCGTTAATAGATTTATCTCATTGGCAATTTAAGCAAGGCCTCGCAGTTTCTGTTAACGTCTCAGTTTCCCAACTCCTCAATGATAGTTTTCTAAAGACGTTAGACAATGCACTAAAAACTACACAAATCTCCTCAGAGCGGCTTCATTTAGAGATTACTGAAAGCCTTTTCGCAAGTGATAAGGGCGCGGTAAGAGTGAAAGTCAATGAACTCGTAGCCCGAGGCATTAAAGTTTCTATGATGATTTTGGTACAGGTTACTCATCGTTAAGTCGCCTACAATCGATGCCATGTGATTTTATTAAAATTGATCGATCTTTTGTACAGAATAGCTCTGAAGAGAGTGATACCATAATAAGAGCAACACTTTTAATGGCAAAAGAGTTTGGCTGCAAAACCATTGCGGAAGGGATTGAGACAGAGCAACAAAAATTTCATCTATCTCAACTTGGTACTAATTATCTGCAAGGTTTTTACTTCGCTAAACCCATGAATGCCCAAAACTTAATCTCTTGGTATAACGAAAATCACTAATCGCCATGGCTCAACTTTATTTTTATTACTCTGCTATGAATGCAGGGAAATCTACCTCTTTACTTCAGTCAGCTTATAATTACCGCGAACGCGGCATGCACTCAGTCATCTATACCGCAGCATTAGACGACAGATACGGAGTGGGAAAGGTAACATCTCGTATTGGATTACAAGCAGATGCAAAACTATATGCAAAAGGTGACGACTTGTTTGCATCAATATACCAAGACTGCGAAGTACGCAAACCTGACTGCGTATTTATAGACGAAGCACAATTTTTAACTAAGGCGCAAGTAAAGCAGCTAGTAAACGTTGTTGATGAACTTGGCGTGCCAGTTCTAGCTTATGGTCTAAGAACTGACTTTTTAGGTGAAACCTTTGAAGGCAGCCACTATTTACTGGCTTGGGCAGATAAACTATCCGAGTTAAAAACCGTTTGTCATTGCGGTAAAAAAGCAAGTTTTGTGGTGCGCTTAGATGAAAATGGCAATGCAGTGAAAAATGGTGACCAAGTTCAGATAGGCGGTAATGACACTTATGAATCAATGTGCCGTAAACATTTTAAAGCGCTGGTATGGGATTAGCCTACCAGACTTATAGCGCCAAGTTACGGCTTAACCACTTCATTTAATATAAAGCACACACTGTTATTAAAAGGTGAGGTTTAGTTTGAAGCGAGCTGTCTATGTCAGCTTGCTTTCTAACCATTCTGCGTTCACGTACCAAGGTTTTTATTTCTTCTACACCCCTATAAATTTATCACTTATTTTTAACAGTACGTCTAGTATCCGCATGAACTTCCACTCACAAACTTAAACAATTAAGTTCTGTATATGCTAATACTCAATCCCTAGCACTGTTATTTAATTATGGTAACAAAACCGAAATTTAACACCATTAGCAGGTGAAATAGAGAAGAATGCTATCACCCTTAAACCTGCGTTACTCATCATATAGGATATAACTCTGCTAAAGGCTGGCTTGTTAACTCCAATTTAATCAGACAATGTGCTAGCACTAAAGCTTGTTATAGGGTGAATAAGCTTGAAACAAAAGTAGTAATCGCAGGCTTTTCTGAGCTTTTTACGCATCACTATGAAGGTTCAAAAAAATTGAAAAACACGTGCGGCACCGTTCCCGTGTTTACCATCTAAGCCTGGGTAAAGTTTGTAATAGAAACCTACTTACGCTGTCTCCCCAACCCGCAACTCGAAAGGCAAAGTACTCTTAGAAGAGATCATATTCAGTAATGCTTTAGTTGCTTCAACACCTTTGCCGGCACTTGGCTGGCAGATTGTAGTTAGGCTAGGACGTGAGCGCTCGGCTTCTTCAATACCATCAAACCCTGTTATCTTGAGTTCTTCTGGAACCTTTATCCCCATATCTAACGCTAGGTGAAGTAGTTCTAACGCTATGATGTCACTCATACATAAAACCACATTTGGTCTTGGTGAGCTGGTCAGTAGTTCCCTGGCGGCCTGTCTGGCAAAATGTCTATCACTCTCAGGCAAGTGCCAAATACGCTCATTACTTATGGTAATATTCTGTTCTTCAGCCGCTTTTAAATATCCATCCAGACGGCGATGAGCAATTGAACTTTCAACGTCAATTAAAGCATTATCGTAAATACGGCATGTAGATGGCGAATCAATGAGCCGCAGCCCAAATATTGCCACATTGTCTCCTTCATTAAGCGCATGACAAGCAATATGGTACGCTGCCTTTTCGTTATCAATGTTTATTGAAGGTTTTTTGTCAATATCAAAGTCAACTGTAACAACCTGTTTAGGCGATACTGCCAACTCTTTTACCAAATTGTTATTGCGTGGTTGGCCATAGCAAATAAACCCATCTACAAAGTCTACAACATTTAAAATGCTGTCGGAATCACCCGCATATAACAGTAGATGTTTACCATTTTCCTGAAGCGCGGATGAAACCCCTTTGATAAAAGTACTCGCGACAGGATCGCTCACCATATAAGAAATACTGTCGGCGAGCACAAGGGCCACTATATTCGAGGTTCCCTTCCTTAAAATTTGTGCTGCTCTATTCGGACCGCTATAACCAATTTTTTTGCACTGCGCTAAAATTTCTTCGCGCTTAGCTTTTGATAACTGATCGGGCCTATTGAATGCATTTGAAATCGTTGCTGTCGAAACACCGAGCTGCTCTGCAACATCTTTAAGGGTAAGTTTGGTTTTATTCATTAATATTAGCTCTTCTAACGAGACTTACTACCCTGAATTAAAACAGAAAAGGGTAGCAAACGTGCGCTTTGACTACCCTTTGACTATAACACTAACTTAGACGTTTAACGCGGAAATTTAAGTGCAACGTTCAGCGACACGTTACAAAATAAATAGCCGTTTAAATTTCTAGAAGCGTGTACTTTTATCTTGTGCCAAAAATTTTATCCCCAGCATCGCCTAATCCAGGCAATATGTATCCTTTATCATTCAATTTATCATCGATGGCGGCTGTAAAAATATCCACATCAGGGTGAGCATCTACCACCGCTTTAATGCCTTCAGGGGCAGCTACAAGAAATAGCCCCATAATTTTGCGACAACCTTTTTCTTTGAGTAAATCAATAGTAGCGATCAAAGTTCCGCCGGTGGCAAGCATAGGGTCAACAATTAGAGCCGTTCGTTCATCTATATTTTTAACAACTTTATCAAAATAAGCGACAGGCTGGAGCGTATCTTCATCGCGGTAAAGGCCAACAACACTAATCTTTGCATTTGGAATAAGTTCTAATACACCTTCCAGCATACCCAAACCAGCACGAAGAATGGGCACGACCGTAATTTTTTTACCCTTAATTTGTCTTACTTCCACATCGTCGCCCGACCAACTTTTTATTGAGGCACGCTCTGTAGGTAGAGTTCGGGTTGCTTCATAGGTCAAGAGGTTTCCCACTTCCGAAGCAAGTTCGCGGAAATCTTTGCTGCTAATTTTGGCATATCTCATAAGACCTAATTTGTGCGCAATAAGAGGATGAGTAATTTCGTGAACGGCCATTTAAGACTCCTTGTAATCGACTTAGCTATATTTTAACCGAGAAGTACCTGAGTTAAAGCGATTAGTCGTATAAATCTGTTATTCAGTGCTTTAAATCACACACATAACTCTAGACAGCAAGTGTAAATGCTTTAACCTACATATAAGGCTACCGTCACCATGAGTATTTATTCATGGATTCGTTTGTTGACCCGTCTAATTAACGCTCGCTGTACATCAAAGTAATAGAGTATTAATAGGGTCACTTGAAAGGATGCTAGGAAGTACAGTTCTTTCATAAAAGCCTTTTCAACCTCGCTTTTCAAACCATGTTTATTTATTTCAAAAGGAATTGTTTATGCATTCTTACGCTAAACGTTTTCGTTATATCGCTTTAATCGCACTCAGTTTTTGCGCTTATAATGCTTTTGCTCAATGGGAGCAAATTACACCTGATAACGAAGTTACTGTATCAATACCCGGCGTCGGAGAAAAAACCGCCTACCCATCGTGTTCTCTTCCAGCTCTACCAGGGCCTGAAGGGTTAACCCCCAATCCATTCTCGTTTTATTTCGAACAAGGCGAAAGTGATAATCTGTTGATTTACTTCAATGGTGGAGGTGCTTGTTGGGATGATGCGACCTGCCTTGCTTCAGTGCAGCTAGAGTTTGACAACAACCCTATGTCACGTGCGGCATACAATCCTTCTGTTGTTGTAGAGAATACGCCGTTTGTATCAGGCGGTATATTTGAAGATACCGAAGAAAATCCATTCCAATCATGGTCAAAAGTGTTTATTCCATACTGTACTGGTGATTTACACATAGGCTCTAAAGAAACGCAATATGTTGATGAGCTTGGTATCGTCACTGGTGTACCGGGTGCTGAAGTCACTTTAAGTCATCGAGGCCATGACAACGCCTTGGTTGTTATGCAATGGATAAAAGAAAAACTGAACAACGATGATTTATCACCCCAAAAAGTATTACTAAGTGGTAGTAGTGCCGGGGGCTATGGCGCTACGTTTAACTTTCCTTACTTCCAGTCACTATTTGGTCGCACAAAAGTGGCACTTTTCGCTGATGCATCGCTTGGCGTCATATCCCGTGGCTTTACGCGAACAGTACTGAATTATCAGGGTCCTTGGGGGATTGAAGATACGCTGCCAAGAAACTTTCAGTCATTAATTGGCAACTTCAATCATCTTACCCTTAATAAGCAGGTGATGTTGCGATTAGCTTATCAATACCCTTGGAATCGTTTTGCCCAATACTCAACGGGTACCGATATTGTTCAAATTCAGTTCTCTAAAATCTCAGATCAGGTCGCAAGAGGTAACTTAGATCCAACAACATGGGGTGTAACAGAATCGGATTTAGGTTACATACTCGGCTGGCAGCTTCAAGCAAATGCGTCAGTTCATGCTCTTTCAGCATTCACATGGAACTATCAATTCTACCTTGGTGAAGGCACTTGCCACATGGTGCTAAACGACTTTTGTGAAGACAATGCCTTTCCAGTATCGTCACCTAGCCCATTTTACAATGAACAAAGTGCTCGAGGAATTTCATTTAATGAGTGGCTGTACACATTCGCTACATCGCGCCGATTTAGAGAAAACAGCGCTGCATACTATCAATAAAACACGAAGTGCGAACTTGTATTAAAAGTTGACCAAAAAAAGCATGGCAAGTCCAACCCAGTAGCGGTTGGATTAGCCATTTTTAGTATGAGTTCCTCCCTACTATCCTACTTGTAGGGTAGCGCCATCTGGCATTGTCACTTCAATTTTCATGTTTCCACCAACCGCAGCTAAATAAGCTGCAGCACGCTGAAGTGAAACATCCTGAATACGCTTCGATTCCAACTTGCTTACACCAGAGGCCGTTACTGATAACGCCATTGCTACAACTTCTTGCTTAACTCTATGCTGCTTTCTAATGTCACCTAGTGTGATTTCTTTCATTGTCTTTTACCGAGAATTTCGGGCATTAAAAAAGCCCAGATGGTGATACCTTCTGGGCTTTTGCAAAACGTTCTACCTGCAGTGCCCAGAAGCCAATATTTGCCCCTGAACACCGATGGTCAGGTGCAATCAGTAATTAAAATTATAAAAATAGCCAGTTGAAACGTTTTGCATGATAATTCTCTTTTTACAATGTGCTTGTACCAACGGCACTCTGCCGCGACTAAGCGAAATGTTGCGGCTTCAGTACTTTTCAAAAATACTGTAGCGGCCTTCTGTTACTTATCCTTAACCATACCATGTAGATAAGCAATAGCAATGACTTTCCAAAAAGGAAAGTGCCCAACACGGACTGGAACTAGTTTATTTAAGAAAGGGACGAGTTTAAGCAATTAACTTCAGAGCCAACTTCTGCACGCTTTAGCATCGCTAGAAAACGTGGTACTAAATCGCTCCCCTCTTGCGGAGACCAGCTCGCAAAACCTTTATCATCAGTCACTTCATAAGGACCTTGTTTAACTTCCATAAAAACTACTGGGCGATGGCACACCGTTGCATGCCAAGTATTGGGGGGGATTTCGATACCGCTGGTTGCTCCATTTGCCGTTAGCGTTACTTTATTTTTTACGAGGCCTTCATCGTCGAAAAATAAAATATCTAATTCGCCTTCTACCACCATGAAAAACTCCCATTTGTGAGGCTGTACGTGTTGATGGGGTCGTACGTAGGAGTCTGGCATCATTGCAATGAAAAGACGCTGAACCATATCAGCGTAAGATTTGTGAACGTTAAAATTAGCTCGTCGGCGAGCACTCTCTGCTGCTTTCTGTTTTAACTCACTAAACAATGCTTTATCAAAGTACTTGGTATTGTCCAACGTCACTTCCTTACTATCGCTTCGGTCATGACTTTAATCGTATCGCTACTCACTTTATTGGCGCAAGCGTTTATAACGAATTGTGGTAAGAGCGCGCCAAATTTGCGCCCAGATACAACCTTGGGCTTGCTGCCGCAACACCCGTTAATACGCCACCAGCGGTAAGGAATTCGGCTTTACTGTATGTACCGTATTCATTTGGTGTTAGTGGCAACACCATGGAAAATGTAGAGCCTCTGAAGCCAGCAGTACGTCAGCTACGCGATGCGGGTCGTAAATGATAGGTGCCAAAGCGTCGAAAGGATTTGCAATTAACTCTTCCGTTAGGCCGGTTAGTAAACCACTTAACGATTCATCAGGCTGCTTGGATGCAGTTTTTTTAAATTTATTTTTTATCTCTTGTTATTTCCACGCATTCTGCGGCTTTGCTCTTGACGCTTTTCTTCTCGTTTTTCTTTCCTGTCCTTTTTATCTGGCGTCAACGAACCGGTTTTGAATTTTGCTTTGCGCTTAGCTTTGGCTTCTGCTTTTTTGGCTGCTGCTAGCGCCATTTCTTCTTTTTCGACTTCTAGCATTTCTGGGGTTTCTAGCGTAATCCGCCCCAGTTTACCCGACTGCAGTTCTTTAAGCAGAATCTCGCATATCTTGTGAAGATTTACCCGTCCACCAGCTTGTATAGCCCCACGGGTTCTGGCGGCAGCCTCTAGAAATTCAATTTCAGTATCTGGTAGCTCATCTAATTTATAGCGCTCTTTCATGACCTCTGGGTAGGCTTTAATCAGGTAATCCGCCGCAAAAAAACCAACATCGTCATATTCCATCGCCGTATTTTTAACAGCGCCTGATGACGCTAATCGATAAATAGAATGGGGGTTTTCAAGTTTAGGCCACAGTACCCCAGGTGTATCAAACAATATAATACCGCTGCCCAAGTTAATGCGCTGCTGGCTTTTTGTTACAGCCGGTTCGTTGCCGGTTTTGGCAATTATTCGGTCGGCTAAAATATTAATTAGCGTTGACTTCCCTACGTTGGGAATACCCGTAATCATGGCTTTTATCGCTTTGGGTTGACCTTCCTTATACGAACAAATACTTTTAACAAGCTGCATAATTTGCTTGCTGTTACCCGGGTTGTCGCTAGACGTTGTAATGGTTTTAACGCCGCGTTCTTTTTCTAAGCTTTCTTGCCAGCGTGCGGTGATTTCTGGGTCTGCCAAGTCGAACTTGTTCAGGATCTTGATACAGGGCTTATCGCCGCGTATTTTTGCAATCTCAGGGTTTTCGCTTGAATACGGAATGCGCGCATCAAGCACCTCAATAAGAATGTCTACTTGATTAAGCGACTCTTTAATTTCTTTTAGGGCTTTGTGCATATGCCCAGGGAACCATTGTAATGCCATGGTTAATTCCTATCGTAATCGAGTTGAGGTGCGGTGCTTAACGGGTTAATTCATAAGCGCAAATGTTTACTGCACTGGCTAAATTTAGTGAATCAATTTTACCGCTTCCGACAATGGTATATGCCGTTGCGTCAAGCTGTGATAGAGCTTCAACAGGTACTCCACGGGCTTCGTTGCCAAAAAGGTAGCACTGATAATCTTTGAAAGTGTCCGAGGTAATTTCTTCGCCATCCATATCTAAGAAAGCGAAGCGTTCAAATCTTTCTCCTAAACTTTCAAGCGGCACATTTAATTCCATTTTAACGTGAAAAATAGCCCCCATGCTTGAACGCACGACCTTAGAATTATAGGGGTCTACACTATTTGGGCTTAACAAGAGTGTGAAGTCACCGAACCATGCTAGGGTTCTTAATATAGTGCCCAAATTACCGGGGTCTTGAACTTCATGAAGGTAAATATACTTTTCAGAAGTGGGGTTATTAGCTACTGTATTTGGTTGCAGCAACGCGATGTTTGAAAGTGGAACGCGAGCAATGATCCCTTGTGGGGATTTTGTATCACTTAATTGCTGCATTTGTTGAGAAGACACGATTTCAACTTGGACCTGAGCATTAGACGATAAAACATGCTCTTTAACCCATTGTTGATAATCTGCTGTGATGTAAAGCGTAGTATTGTTTACACTTTTAACACTTCCACTTTGATTGCTCGAACTTTTGTTATCTCTATGCGAAACTTTTAACAGTTCTAAAACTAAGTGCTCACCTTCTACCAAATAGAAGCCAAACTGAGTTCTGTACTTCTTTTGGTGAAGTTTTTTCACGTCACTTAATTTCATTTTTACTGCCCTTTTCGTTACTTTCGGCGCAAGTGTAAGGTATACAGCGCAAAACGCAAAGCAACAAGTCTGAATGCGCGTTACAGAGTAAGCAAAGTTTGGTGATCGGCGCTTAATGTTTAATGTTCTGAGCGAATAATGATCGGCTCTGGCATGTTTAAAATAGCTTTCCATTCTCCGAGCGAATCGCCCATCCCTTCGTTAACCCATATTCAAACTTCTACGCTTCATTGTGAGTAACTGGACACCTTATAAGTCAGTCGGTTTACCTGACACATACATAGGAATAACGTCTATATTAAGAGGCCCTATTTTCATTACCGCTTCTTCCATTATAAAGTTATCATCAACAGTATACTCAATCTTATGATTTTGAAATTCAGCCAGTAGTTGCAACAAACCATTTTTCTGGCCCTTTTTGCGTATAACTGTAGTTGCCGGCTGAGTTGGGTCCGGGTCAACGCTCCACGTGTTGTAGCTCAAAGAGTCTTTGTCTGAATTGGCTAACTTTTCCGTTTCAAGATAGACGCCGAAATTCGAAACAAATACACCATCATATGAAAGCTCTGACGTTACTGTCTGCCCGTGAATTTCTCCTTCTATTACCCATTTTCCTTCTGACTTAGAAACTCCCATGGATGAGGTTAATTCTTTGTCTTCCACAGTAAATTCAAAAGTATTAATTAGGGTGCCATCGGCATGACTCCATGACTTCACCTTGGAATCGGTAGGTGAAACTGTACTAGCGTCAACAGGCAGAATTATAGAAGTTGTTTCTACAATTTCTACATCACCATCTGCGTCTTTAGAGAACTTTTCAGACACAACACCTATTAGTTCGTCCTCCATTATCAATCCATTTATTGCTAAAAAGAAAGGATGCACTTTAGCCGTTTTATCTACCGCATTAACAAATGATGTGAATACGTCTTTGAACGTATCTCGATAGCCAATCTCATTGTGTAAGCAAACCTGCAAGCCATTCGCAGACTCCGCGGACATGCCCTTCATTAAACCGGAAACGCGCTCATCAGACTCACCTAAATTATAAAGAATGTCGTAACTGAATACGGGAACATTGCCTAAGGTTGAAATATCTAAGCTGAAGTTATATTGACTTTCTAATGCTTTGTTAGCGTTTGCAGAGACGTTATTTATTGAGTATTTCATCATGTTAACAAGAGAATTAGCTAAGCCGTCATAATCTTGAAAAGCCCAACATTCAACAGGAGTCTCAGAGCCGATATCTACCGTGAAGTACCAGTAATCGTCATCAGCCTGCGCCTCAGACCATGTTCCTAGGCCGGTAGCATTTATCGGAAATGCAGGTAGATATACTCGAGTTCGAGGTAAGCTCTTTGCCTCTTTTACTAATGAGGCATTGAACCACTCGGGCAGAAATTCACTCGTTAGATAATCTTTGGCAGTGGCTGGCACTACAACGAGTGACGCTGCTAACAAACAGGCTAGCGAAGAAGGTTTTATCATTTTTATCCCTTTTATTAATATGCTTTTGTTATCGCTTTAAAGTTCTATTTGCGGTTTACGCTTCAGCAACCACGTAAATTTCACCGTCATAAATACCTTGCACGGTAAGCTTCAGGCTTGCCAATGCCTGAAGATAGACAATATGCGCTGGCACCACCGCTGTGATCCGGCACATGCCACGAATCGTTAAATTCAACTACGTAGTCTTTGTATTCAGTCCAAAAGGGCGTTTCGTTTCTGTCATCAAAGTCATTGATAATATAGCCAAGCCTTTTACTGCCCCCCCTAAGCCATGCACGGAAAGTTCAGGACGAATGCGTTTAATGGCGTCTATAACTCTGGCGTTATTATCAATGACTCTATTGTCAACGCTTTCAATATTTAAGTTACTTGAGATCAACAGCAACTTCTATAACGAAAATTTTCAAGTAAGGGCGCATTAACCAACCAAGTAATGTAAAACGAACACTTAGCTCTAAGCCACAAAACTAAAAACAAAACTAAAAATAGTGTAACTCTGAATTTTTCTGGTGTCGTGTAACCTCGTGTTATGTGGCACTAGTAGTTCTCCTAAACGAATGTTAGACGAAGGGCAAAATCACAAAATGGAAACATCTCTCCTTCTTACCCAGCCTCCAAACTCTGATCGTTCAAAATCACCAGAACATACGAAAAACCTTCAAGAATTCTTACATTACGCGAAAAACGTGCTCCCTTCTATTGCATCAACGAAGAAAAACACTTGGCCAATTCGTCATGATCACTGCTTCATAAGAGTCATTTTGGACAATATTTGTAATTGTGCGTGGTATGACTCTATCCCTTCACCAGCCTATAAAAACCTAACCGATGAACAAGCCTGCGCCGCACTAAATCTTGCCAAGCAGATAGCGAATGAAAGTGTCTCACTTTACGCACTTAACCAACGCTCGAAGCAATGGCGAAAAAAGCAGCTAAAGTTGAAGTTTTAGCATGACAAACGTACATCCCCTATCAATGTTGTTTTATTGAAGACAGCCAGTGCCTAAAGCAAATAGTGAGACTAACGGATGCAGTAAAAAGCGAACAATGCGAAGCACGACGTAGGCAACGCCGATTTAGCAAGAAGCTTATTGCAGAACTTCCCTGAATTATCACCGATATTCATAGCACATATCCCGAAGATGAGGCGCAAAGCACTATCATAAAAGATATCAATTACCTACAATCACTGCTAGAAAGTTGCGCTCGAAAAAGTGTGAAGTACATTTATTCCTACCCAGAAAGTTATAGGACATACCATGGCGTTTAATTTAGCTATTAATAACGATATTGCAGTAATTACCTTTGACGACGGAAAAGTTAACGCCGTAGGCTTTGAGCTTATAGAGCAGTTCAACAACGCCCTAGATGAAGCAGAGCAAAATGCAAAAGCAGTAGTCTTTCACGGAGGTGAAGGCAAGTTTTGTGGTGGGTTCGATCTATCGGTAATGAAAGCCGACGACAAAGCCAAACAACACGAGCTGGTGTCAAAAGGCGCTAAACTAATCGTACGCCTTTATAGCTTTCCCTTACCAGTGATTGTTGCAGCAGAAGGCCACAGTATTGCCTTGGGCGCGATTATGCTTATGGCCGCTGATTTGCGTATTGGTAAAGATGCGGATACTAAATATGGTCTTAATGAAACCGCAATTGGTATGGTACTACCGCCTTTCGGTATGGAACTAGCCAAAGCCAGACTTGCTAATACAAGCCAAACTGAAGCCTTGCTCTTTTCCCGTATTTACCAAGGTGGCGAAGCGGTAAAAGCCGGTTTTTTAGATGCGGCAGTGCCTCAAGAGCAAGTATTAGCCACGGCTATGAGCTATGCTGAAAAATTGAAGATGTTGCCTAGGCAGTCTTTCGCTGAATCAAAACTTCAGCTACGCAAAGAGACATTAAAGAAAATGAACGCTTAGGTCTTCAAACCAAGTATAAAAAACACGATAACATTTTCAAAAGGCCCCCCCAATAGTTGAACAATCCAATTACTGGGGGTTGCACAGAAGCGCTTACCTTACTGGGCCAGAGCGACGCTCAATCTCTTGTTTAAGTCCATCTCTAAGACCTAACTCGAAGCTTAGTTCAGCAAGTACAAACAATGGCCCTATGGCCAACCCCATAATATCGTCCACAAACGCAGGCTTTTTACCCTCGAAGTGATGCCCTATAAATTGTAGCACCCACCCACCAATGAAAATGCCTAGCGAAACAGCAAGCCATGTGCCTACTCCAAACTGTGCAATGGGTTGAGCAAAATATACCATGACACCGGTGATGACAGTCATCACTACGCCAAGCTTCAGATCTAATTTAATATAAAACGCGTTACCAACAATCCAGACAAACAATGCAGGGCTAATTATCATAGCCCCAAAAACTGGTGCGTTGACAAGATACCCTGGCTTGCTCAGCAAACAGAATACCGAGAAAACGATAAGCGGAATTCCGATATAATGGGTATATA
>NZ_JAHHDX010000015.1 GCF_018619335.1 Alteromonas sp. ALT199
GAGTAACACAAGGTCAAAATTTTCCTCAAGCGCAGCTTGTAACCCCGCATTACCGTCGCTTTCGTAGCGAGTGTCAAACCCTCGAGACTGCAACAGATGCGAGATTTGTTCACTTAACGTGGCATCATCTTCAATAATGAGTATTCGTGTTTTACACATAGCGGCTTAAGAAATTAATTTCAGGTTATATTATAATTATCATTTGCAACTTGTCGGTTTTGGAGCCCTTCTCGCTTTTATCTTGTTACAAATTTATTGTTAAGCGATTACTTTCTCGTCTTACAATAGCGGTCATCGTCTAGCTGTGTAATAGCGCTAGCTTTTTTAAAAAAGCGTCTTTCACATAAGCGTATTAATAGAATATAAATACAACGGCAAACTTAAGCCTTTGCTTGCAAGACTAAAATTACAAGGACGGGATATAAAAAATGCTAAGTTGTTCAAAGAAGCTACCAAAACAGTGGGCCTTTTTAGCGACTGTTGTTGCTACTATCGCAGCTGCAATTGTTCTAACAGGGTGTGCTACGCCTAATAAGGTTACTCACGTTGATAGTGACGAAGCGGTAACTAAGTACTCTAATACACCGGGCTTCGAGGATAGATTTAGTAATATTTACGGTCGTTTTAAGGCTTACCCCGTCACCTGTACCGAGGATTGCTACCCCGCCTCTGCCGATATTGAATGTGAAAGTGACATGCAGCATTGTCAGTTTGTGGGCAATAATCCGCCAGTGAATTCACACACAGGCTTTACTGTTACTTGGTTAGGACATGCGAGCTTTGTACTTACAACAGCTGGTGGTGAGCAAATACTTATCGACCCAGTATTTGGTCAGTTTGATTGGCCGGTTAACTGGGCTTTTAGATTGGCGGAAGGGTTCAGCCGCAACGAACCCGCTAAGATAGGTGAAAAAGAACTCGCTCAAACAGACGCTGTGGTGTATTCCCATATACACTATGATCATTTCAATAAAGCCGATATTGCCGAATTAGGCACAAAGCCCGAATATCTTGTACCGCTAGGTTTCGCAAAGCACTTTCCTAGTAGAGGTTATTCCATTAGCGAGATGGCGTGGTATACCAGCAAAAACGTAGGCAAAACCTCTATTCACTTTGTGCCTGCTCATCACTTTAGTAACCGAATTTGGGTGCCGTATTTATACGAGGACGACAATGCAACATTGTGGGGCGGCTGGGTCTTTGAGCATGAAGGCAGCACCTTGTTCTTTGCGGGAGATACGGGATATTCACCCCACTTCAAAGATATTAAAGACCGCTTTGGTGATATAGATGTTTGCCTATTACCCATAGCATCTTACTTCAGCGAAACCTCACCTAAATGGTATCGCAAGGTACATACTACGCCAGAAGATGCCATCGTTGCGGCTCAAGACCTAGGCTGTAAAGCCGTAGTGCCTTGGGGATATGGAAATGCCAGCTGGATGATGGGTGACATAACCTCACATTCTGCGCTGTTTCGACTGATGAAAATGAAAAAGCAGCTAAATCCCCCTATGCCTTGGGTTATTCTGAATGAAGGTGAGCAAGCGTCTTTTTAATTTAAGCTACGGATAAATGGTCTATTTATCCGCAATCTTTTGGCATTTTCCACGCCACTCATCATCAAGCGGTTCCAGCTTAGCTAGCTTTTGAGCTAGTGCTTTGTCGGCTTTCGTATGGGTGCACTGCATCAAGGTGTGAACATTAACAGTATCGTCTTCACGGTGCAGTAGTGTTACTTCGTCGCCAACGTTAATGGTGCCGGTTTTAATAACCCGGTAGTACCAGCCAGTAATGCCTCGCTCTCCAACAAACCTGTCTAAGTTAGGAATGCCGAAGCGTTGAGATATTTTATTGCAAGGGGCACGCGGTGCACTTACTTGCAGCTCTACATCGCCGAACTTCCAGATATCGCCGATATAGACGGTAGCATCGTCCATTCCCTCTACACTGATGTTTTCGCCAATACTGCCTAGCGAGAATTCGCCTTCAGGAAAGTGTTTTCTTAATGTTAGATAGTTGGTCGGATTAAACTGATGCAGCACTTTTTCTGGGCCACCGTGGAGGCGTTTATTGGCCTGTTCGTCTTCATCGGTTCTGTCCGTATGTACCGTTAACTTTTCGACGGCGGTTTTAACAATACTACTTGGTGCTCCACGAGGGCCAAGCGGCTGAGGTTTTCCAGCAAACAAAGCGTTAACAGTAAAGGTGGCAGACATGGCAACTCCAAAAAATTATTTTTGTGTATTTAAACCTTTCTACTATAGGGTACGACTAACCTTATAACACTAACAAGTGCTAATGCTAATCAGCACCACAAATAACAAAGAGAAAAGAATGGAACACACACAACAACGTGTTGTACACGCCAATGTGGTGTTTGGTAACAAAGGCGAACACGAACTTATATTTAAGGCGAAAGAGGGCGACAAACAAGCGTTTAGGTCTCTTTATGATGAGCATATTGGTCGCGTCTACGCACTGTGTTATCGGCTTACTGGTGAAAAAGGAATGGCAGAAGATGCTTCTCAGGAAGTTTTTATTCAGCTGTGGGAAAAGCTCGGAAATTTCGATGGGCAAAGCCAGTTTTCTACATGGCTACATAGCGTAACGGCAAACATTACCATTTCCTACATGCGCAAACAGAAAGGCTGGGTGCAGCGCATGTTTAACTTGGAAAATAGCGACATTAATGAAAGGCCAGCTCAGGAGAATAGCACCGATGTGGATTTAGAAGCATTAATTGTTCGTCTACCAGAGCGCGCCAGAATGGTTTTTGTACTTCATGCACTTGAAGGGTACCGACACGAAGATATTGCCAAAATGTTGAATATGGCAGTGGGCTCAAGCAAAGCACACTTTTTCCGTGCTAAGCAATTATTGAAAGAATATATGGGAGTCGATGATGAGTGATTTTGATGACAAGCTTGCTCAGCATGTTTCTGGGTTATCGAGAGAGAAACAGCCAGAACGGGATTTGTGGCGAGGAATCGAGCTGGGCATAGCGTCTCAGCAGAGCGATGCTTCAAATGAAGATAGCTCATCTTCTACGGTAACTTCAAGGCAGTGGATGGCAATAGCTGCCAGTGTTTGCTTAGTCACAGTCTTGTGGTTCGCTGCCCCTTTTGCGTTCAAAAGCGATGAGAGTAGAAGCAGTGGATACGCTTTGATTGACGCTATGAGCACCCAACAGCAGCAGCAGGTAAATAGTTTGCTAGCAAGCTATGAAAGTACAACTGCACTAACCCAAGACTGGCAAGAGCAGCTGAAGGAATTAGATGATGCCGCTGATGTTATTAAGGCGGCGTTAAAAGACGATCCAGACAATTCAGCATTAATAAAAATGCTGCATCATGTATATCAACAGCAAATTGCCTTAATTGAGCGAGTGCACGCGCCAAAGTGGCAGCAAATTTAATAAGGGCTTCAACATGAATATAAATATGAAAAACACAATATCGGATAAGTTAACGCACACGTTCAGCACATCTAATGGAATTAAAGCTGTGCTAACTACTGCATTGTTAAGCATTGCTACTGCCGCCTTAGCGGGCGAAAAAGTTGATAAAACCATTGATACCTCATCCTCTCCTAAAATCGATATTGAACATATTGATGGAAAGGCTGATATCCGCGTGTGGGATAAACCTCAGGTTCGTGTAACAGGGGAACTTGGTGATCAAACCGAAGAATTTATTTTTGAAAAGCGCGGCGATGTTGTTGTTATTCACGTAGAAGTAGAGCGTCATTCAAAGAGTTGGTATCAGAAGAGTCGAGATGGTGATGACCTGATAATTTACGTGCCATCGGCAAGCGATCTGCATTACACCGCAGTTAACGCAGATGTGACAGCTAAAGGAATAACAAAAGCGGTAGATGTAGAAGTCGTTAACGGCAATGTGACACTTGAAAACATTGGCGAGCGTGTTGAGGTTGAGTCTGTTAATGGCGATATTGCGTTAAAGAATGTCAGAGGCCGTTTGGAAGCTGGCACGGTTAACGGTGATATAGAAGCTACTCACAAAGGCAGCTCGCCTGTGAGTTTTACGGCGGTAAATGGAAAGCTCGATATAGCATCAAGCAGCCCTGACTTATCGATTGAAACA
Source organism: Alteromonas sp. ALT199 (assembly GCF_018619335.1). Taxonomy (GTDB): domain Bacteria; phylum Pseudomonadota; class Gammaproteobacteria; order Enterobacterales; family Alteromonadaceae; genus Alteromonas. The sequence goes on from NZ_JAHHDX010000015.1 coordinate 4,107, forward strand.
GTCAACGGACGTATTGACCTATCGTTACAAAGTGTTGATAGCCTGCAGATAAATACAGTTAACGGTCGTACTTTTGCAAAATTGGGGCTGAATGCGAACGGCAGCATTAAAGCTAATTCGGTAGGTGGCGCGATGGAGTTTTTATTCCAAGAAGATGTATCAGCACAGTTTGATATTGAGACTCACGCAGGGGGCAATATCGTAAACAACATTAGCGATGAAAAAGCTCAAAAACCAAAGTATGGACCGGGAAGCTGGTTGCGCTTTATACACAACGGTGGTGCAGCAAGCGTCGATATTTCAACGGTTCACGGACGTATAGAAATAGATCAAAAATGAATAAGCTATAGACAGTTTGATAGGGACTTTAGCTTGAAAAAACCAATTTAGACCACATTTATTAATTAGAAGATGTGGTGACCTTGAGAAGCTGCGTATAAACGCAGCTTTTTTTTATTCTGTCGCTAATTGTTGATGTTTGAACGTGTAATCAGAACTAAAGCTAAACTAGAGAACTCTATAATTACGTGATTTCAAGTGAACTTTATAGATGGTTACTACGTTAAACTGTTTGATTTTAATAAGCTTTATGAATGGAGGATAGATTGAGTATTGTTGGACACGTCAAAAGGTTTTGGCGATTTCATAGCCTAATTGTCGGTGCGTTTGGGATATGCGCGTTAACTTTAGGTTGTGCTGTTCAAGAGCCCGCTTATTACGAAGGAACGTGGGTCGTCACGAAGGCTTATAATGTGGGTATTACGGCTCACTCAACAGCCGAATCAAAGCAGTTTCTTGGCCGCTCTGTCACCTATGACCAAAATACAGCAAAACTAGATCAAGCGCTCTGTGAGTCGCCTGTTTATTCATCGCAAAAAATGAGTTCAGAAGATTTCTACGCTGCTTTTGGAACGTCACCGTCGTCATTAGGCTTTAGTGATGACGAGATAAACCAAGTGAATTTGGCTTGTTCCGATAGTGACGCAATCATTGGATCTACTCTAATTTTCCAAGAAAATAACCAAACCTACACGCTAGTGGATGGTACTTTTTTAAAGTTAGAGAAAACCCTTTAGCCCCAATCGTCTTTTTGGGCTTTCCCGATAAAAGACCTGCTTCCTTTGTTGAGAGATGTGCGTTAAAAGCGCATAATATCCAACTGACTTTTGTGCATTGGAATAGGTTTTACTTGTGGCGTCTGCGTCTAAAAACGATAAAAATGTTGAGAAATTGAAGGTTCCACCTCATAGCATTGAGGCCGAGCAATCTGTTTTAGGCAGCATGCTTATCGACCCTGAAAGCTGGGATAAGGTCGCGGAACTCGTTACCGATAACGACTTTTACAACCGTTCACACCAAATAATATTTCGCGCGATCACGCGTTTGCTTAATAGTAGCCAACCTATTGACCTTATTACGGTATCAGAAGAGCTTGAAAAGCACGATGAGCTGGAAGATGCGGGTGGCTTCGCCTATTTAGGCGAGCTTGCTAAAAACACCCCAAGCTCTGCCAACGTGGTGTCTTATGCACAAATTATAAGCGAGCGGGCTATCACACGTGAGCTTATTGGCGTAGCGCACGAAATTGCCGAAGTAGGCTATAACCCTGAAGGGCGCGATAGCGCCGACATTCTTGATTTAGCTGAAAGTAAAGTTTTCGAAATCGCAGAACGAAGAACCGGTGAAAACGAAGGCCCTCGTGATGTAGAGTCTGTTCTAGGTAAAACCATTGACCGTCTTGAAGAGTTGGTTAAAACCAATAAAGAGGTGACGGGTGTTACTACTGGCTTTACTGATCTGGATAAAATGACCAGTGGTATGCAGCCTTCCGACCTTATTATTGTGGCGGCGCGTCCATCAATGGGTAAAACCACCTTTGCCATGAACTTGATTGAAAACGCCATGATGGCAGAAGAAAAGCCAGTGCTGGTGTTCAGTCTTGAGATGCCCTCAGAACAAATCATGATGCGTATGCTGGCGTCATTAAGCCGTGTGGATCAAACTAAAATTCGTACCGCGCAGCTAGACGATGAGGACTGGGCGCGTATATCTAATACAATGGCTATGCTTAAAGATAAAGATAGCTTGTTCGTTGATGACTCGTCGGGTCTAACACCTATGGATGTGCGAAGCCGTGCCCGTAAGCTTGCGCGGGAGCGCGGTGGGATCAGCCTTATCATGGTGGATTACCTTCAGCTGATGCGTGTGCCGTCGCTAAGCGATAACCGTACGTTGGAAATTGCCGAAATATCACGGTCATTAAAGGCGCTTGCTAAAGAACTTGAAGTACCCGTAGTTGCACTTTCACAGCTTAACCGTACGCTGGAACAACGAGCCGATAAGCGCCCAGTTAACTCTGACCTGCGTGAATCTGGCTCAATCGAGCAGGATGCCGACCTTATCATGTTTATCTATCGCGATGAGGTTTATCACGAAAACAGCGAATATAAAGGTATCGCAGAGATCATTATTGGTAAACAGCGTAACGGTCCAATCGGTACTTGCCGACTGACTTTCCAAGGCCAGTTTTCTCGTTTTGATAACTACGCGGGCCCTGCTATCGCCGACGAGTATTAACGCTTTTTCTTTGGTTAATAAATTATAAAACAGACATGCTAGCTGAGATTAATTAGTCCGAGGTATTACTCTTTACAGTACGCTTGTTTGGCTAAGGTCTACAGATACAAAAAAGGCGCCTTTCGGCGCCTTCTTCAATTCATATAGTATGAATTACTTTTCTTCAGCTACTTTCACTGTGTCTTTAACTGTCACTGAAATGCGACGGTTAACACGGTGTGCTTCAGCGTTCTTACCATTGTCTAGAAGCTGACTTTCGCCGTAACCGATAGTCTCTAGACGAGAGCTGTCGATGCCGTACATGTCTACCATAACTTCTTTGAAGTTAGCAGCACGACGCTTAGAAAGGTCCATGTTATACGCTTCAGAACCTGGTGCAGAAGTGTGACCTTCTACTACAGCAGTTGTTGATGGATACTGCTTCATGAACTCAGCGAATTCAGAGATTTCAGGATCTTTTGGCATTTTAACAACAGCACTTTCGTTGTCGAATAGAACGCGTAGCGTAATTTCTACTGTCTCTTCGTCAAACACTGTACAACCTTTAGCGTCAACTTTAACGCCTGCTGGAGTATCAGGGCACATGTCTTTGCTGTCTACAACACCGTCGTTGTCTGCATCTTTGATTGCACAGCCAGTTGCATCTACTTTTGTGCCAGCTGGTGTATTAGGGCACTGGTCAACACTGTTTAAAACGCCGTCGTTATCGTTATCTACGCTACAGCCAGTCGCATCAACGCGAACGCCAGCTGGAGTCATTGGGCACTGGTCTTTGCCATCTACAACACCATCGTTGTCGCTGTCTTTAGGTGCAGCAGGAGTAGACTTACCAAACGGTACAGCAATACCTAGTTTTATGCTGTAGTCATTGTAGTCTTCACCGAAGTCGTGGTATGCCGCGATTTCAGTAACAAGCTTAACGCTTTCGTGAAGGTCCCAGTGTTTACCAACACCAATGTTACCTAGCGTAGTTGACTCACCAACCGATTGGCGCTTAACACCACCAAATACGAACCATGCATCGTTAGGCATGAAGTAAAGTGCGTCAACACCAACCATCTCGCCGCTGTCATCGCCGCCACCAGCATAGTCAAGGTCTAGCGCTGTAAATTCAACACGAGCAGCCCAGCTTTGAGTGAAACGGAAACCGTACTCAAAAGCTACACCACGACCGTCGTCGTAAAGTTCACCTTCAGTAAGGTCTAGTGGGCGTGAGTCATCAGTGTTGTAGTACATGCCAGATAGGCCGAACCAATTTTTGTATTCTGGCTCAGAAGAGTCTTGAGCAAATGCACTGGTAGATGAAAGTACAGCAAGAGATAGCGCTGCCATTTTAAAGTGTTGTTTCATAGTCACATCCTGTTTAACGTTGAGTGATTATCGATTTTAGATAATTTTGTATTGTGCTTAGCGGAATACGCTAGCACATATTGTGCCATTTATAATATGGGTTATGCTGCTATCCCTTGTAATGTGGCAATAATTGTTCGTCTTCCACCATGATCCCGGTGTTCGCCGAGCATGATACCCTGCCAAGTACCAAGTGCAAGTTTGCCTTGTTGGACAGGTACAGTAAGTTGACAGCCTAGTATACTCGATTTTAAGTGAGCAGGCATATCATCTTTACCTTCGTAAGTATGCCTGAAAAAAGAAAGATCTTCTTTTACACTATGGTTGAAGAAAGCCTCCATATCTTGCCTTACTGTAGGATCGGCATTTTCGTTTATAGTTAGGCTTGCACTAGTATGCTGAAGCCATAAATGTAGAAGCCCAACTTCAACCTGACGAATGCTAGGGAGCGAAGAAAGCACCTGTTCTGTTATCAGATGAAAACCTCTTGGGTAACTGTCGAGTGTAATTTTTTCAGAGTGCCAGAAACTATTTGTCAAAACAGATTTCCAAATGCGCTAACCCTTCATCGCACATGAAAGGGAGAATAATTTTAGCACCATCGACCTGGTGACTAATGGTATGTTGCTTTCCCGATACAACAATAGGTGTTGCCATACCGAACTCATATCCTCGTTCTGCAAGATCCCGTTTAGCGTTTCCGCAAATCATATTGGTGACTTCACCAACCATATCGCCCACTTCGGCATCGAGTTTTTCAGGACGCTCTCCTACCATTCGCTCCATAATAGTAAGGGCAAGTGATTCGTCAAACGTAATAGACATAGAGCCGCGTACATCTGGGCCTACCATGCCAATCAAACCCGAAACATCTCCCTTCGCTACATCACTTTGCTTACGTTTTGGTTTTCCTGGAGTCAATTTAGTTTGTGCCATAGTTTCAAGCACATTTAGCAGACCGCCGATAAACGGGTTCACAAAATCAGCATTCATGGACACTCTCCTGGTCAGTGTGTTCTTCCGTTTGTTGACAGTCGGCGCATAATCCGTGGGCCTCTATAGTTTGTTTAGAGACTTTAAAGCCGTGTTGCTTTGCTTGGCTATCAAGAGTCTCTTGAAGGCCTTCAGATTGAATTTCTGCGACATCCCCGCAACTATCACAGATTAGAAACTGAACAGGATGATTACAGCCAAAATGGTAACAGGCTACGAACGCGTTGGTAGACTCTAAGCGATGGATGAAGCCAAAATCGAGAAGAAAATCTAAGGCGCGGTATACTGTTGCTGGTTTAGCACTAGATTCAGTTTCTTTTAATGAGTCGAGTAATTCATAAGCACCCATAGGCCCGTGCTTTGATACAAGAATCTCGTACACCTTTTCTCTAAGCGGTGTAAATCTGGCCCCGCGCTGTTCGCAATACGCACGTGCCTTATGAATAAGTGTGGTTTTGTTCATTGATGATAACCGTAAACTCGACTTTCATTGTTATATTAAAGCGTTAATTCTGGATCACGTTTATTTGTATGTACGTGAGCAATTAACTCGTCTTCCAAGGCAAAACGCTCTTCTAATGTTTCTCCAAGCTCGGCTAAGGCGGAATCGAATCCTGCAGCCTGCTCTGGCGTCACTGCTTGTGCAAACGTATCATTAAATTTCAGAGCTTCGTCAGTGGTTTTTGTCAATCTAGGGTAAAGTTTATCTCGCAGTAGTAAGCCTTCGGCATCGTTTTCAACCAAAATATCGAAAATTTCGAAATGGCCTGCAGAAAGATAATCGAGTAAAGCACCACAAAAACTCGTGATTTCATCGGCATCGGGTAAGCATTCGGTATGTTTATTAATGCCTCCAAGCTCGCAGTAAGAAACCAGCAAAGCCTGCCTTTCTAAGAGCCAGCGGTCTATGATTTGGCTTTTACCGCCCCATTTAGATTTTACGCTTTCCAACTGTTGCAACATTATGATGTGCTACCCGTTTAGCGACAATAAGTCTCAGTATAACACTGTGCACTAGCGACACAAATTTTGGGCGAAAAAGATTGCAGTAAAAACATAGTACTAAGATAAACCGGGTTATCATGAGAAGGCAGTTGATCTTACATTTATAAATTTTGGTCTACACCTAAGGTAATTTTTATCAGCCTCTGGTGTACTATAGAGATCAGAAGCATAGGAGCAATGCAGCAATGATGATGAAATTAGATAAGGCAAAATTAACTTCCCAGCAAGCGATGTGGGTTGTCTTCAGCCGCAGTAAAGTCCTAGTAAAGGAGTCATCTGAGTCTATACCCGTTGCTAACTTAAGTGATATTCCGTTTTTAGCGTCTTATGTCGATGAAATTCATCAACTTCCACCGCTAAACGAAACTGCGTTTAGAGAATTGCCCGTTTTTGTCGTTGATTTAGGTGCCGAACATATAGATGAACCAGGTTGGGAACGGGTATCTTTACGCCAGCTACTGTTTGCTGAATACGATATTTCTTTTTCGGTAATTGGCAGAGCTTGGCAATACATTCATTTCTTACGCACACACCAATTTTGTGGTCAGTGTGGCGCGAAAACGGAACGTGTAGACTGGGAAATGGCAATGCAATGCCACCGTTGCCAGCACCGCACTTACCCTAGAGTTTCACCTTGTATTATCGTTTCTATTCATAACAATGAACAAATTCTTTTAGCAAAAGGCGTACGCCATAGAGAATCGAACATGTATTCAACCCTTGCTGGCTTTGTAGAAAGTGGTGAAAGTTTGGAGCAGGCGGTACACAGAGAAGTGTTCGAAGAAGTCGGCGTTAAGATTAAAAACCTACAATACTACAACAGCCAACCGTGGCCGTTCCCACACTCTCTAATGGTTGGCTTTATTGCAGAGTATGAAGAGGGGGAAATTCGTTGTCAGGAAAACGAAATAGATGACGCACAATGGTTTAATGTTGACGCACTCCCGATTATTCCACCTAAAGTATCTATCGCAGGGCAACTAATCGCTGAAACTGTGTCTCTGATCGGCAACAAATAAAAAACCCTGCCGAGGCAGGGTTTCAATAGGTTTAGCACGGTCCCATATAGGGCTTCTTTTTGTTAAGAGCTATAGTAATAGCAAACACTTACTTTGAGTGCAAGTTACTTTTTCAACAATTTTCAAGGAATGTTCGTCGTTGTTTATCGACGCTACGTCGATTTGTCGTTAAAACGTCGATTTTTTAGTACAGGTTTTAGCACACCCTGTACAGAATACTGATATACTTTGCCGCTCAAATATCTACAGTTATTTAGGTGAGTTATATGTCGCAAAATTTCCCCAGTGTTGATAAGCCCGCGTTAAAGAACGATCGTTACTTACGTGCGTTACTTAAGCAGCCGGTTGATGTCACACCTGTATGGATGATGCGACAGGCTGGACGCTACCTTCCAGAGTACAAGGCTACCCGCGCGGTGGCAGGCGATTTTATGTCGCTGTGTAAAAACGCAGAGTTAGCTTGTGAAGTAACGTTGCAGCCGTTGCGCCGTTTTCCTCTTGATGCCGCTATTCTTTTTTCTGATATTCTGACCATACCTGATGCAATGGGACTTGGTCTTTACTTCGAAACAGGTGAAGGTCCACGTTTTAAAAATCCAATTACGTGTAAAGCTGATGTGGATAAAATTGGCCTGCCCGATCCAGAAGGTGAATTGCAGTATGTAATGAATGCTGTTCGCACTATTCGCCGAGAGCTTAAAGGTGAAGTGCCACTAATTGGTTTTTCTGGAAGCCCTTGGACACTTGCGACTTATATGATTGAAGGTGGTTCGAGTAAGGCCTTCACTAAAATTAAGAAAATGGCATTCGCCGAGCCAGCCACGCTTCACGCGTTATTAGCAAAATTAGCTGATTCGGTGACAGAGTATCTCAACGCTCAAATTGCTGCGGGCGCGCAATCTGTCATGGTATTCGATACTTGGGGCGGCGTACTATCTCCGCGTGACTACAAAGAGTTTTCACTTCAGTACATGGAGCGTATCGTAAGTGGGCTAACTCGTGAAAATGAAGGTCGTAAAGTGCCTGTTACCTTGTTCACGAAGAACGGTGGAATGTGGTTAGAATCGATTGCGGCGACAGGATGTGATGCAGTAGGTTTAGACTGGACAATAGATATCAAAGAGGCGCGTGCTCGTATAGGCGATAAAGTAGCACTTCAAGGCAACATGGACCCTTCTATGTTGTATGCTCAACCGCAAAGAATTGAGCAAGAAGTGGCGTCTATCCTAGAAGGCTATGGTGAAGGAAGTGGCCATGTATTTAATTTAGGTCACGGTATTCACTTAGACGTACCACCTGAAAACGCAGGTGTGTTTGTTAATGCTGTACACGAACTTAGTAAGCAATATCACAAGTAAGCGACTTCAACAAAGGAAGTGGAATGAAAACGTGGCTTGTGTTGTTGCTGATAACGTTTGCGTTGATAGCAGGATATAAATTTTCTGGCTATCAACACCAACTCAGTGAATCCAATGCAGAGAAGGAGCGACTAACTAGTGTGTTGGGTCGCTCTCGTGCCACACAAACGAGTGAACTAAAAATCATCAAGCCGGCTGCCAAACTTGTAACACATGAAGCTGAAGAAACTCAGCCGAATGTAGGCATTGAAAAAGAGAGTTTGACAGAGACTGATATTACCAATGCTGTTGAACCGATTGTGCCAGACGTGTTTTATACGAAGACTGAGGGTTCACTCAACACGTTTTTTGCTTTGCCCCCTAATAACGAACGATTCGCGTTAGATTCGGTGAAATGCGAAAACGGGCTTTGCGAAATAAGCGGAGAGTATGATGGCTCTGAAACTGAGCTCTCTTTAGTTATTGAAGCGCTAGAAAAAGAGCCATGGTGGCAATTCGGCTCACCGACTATTAGCACTGAAGTAGCGCAGCGGGGTTTGAAACTTAATGTTTCTTTTGCTGCTTCTCACATGCCAAGTGCCCGAGTGCAAAATCACGATAGTATTCAGACCGACCTAGAACACCAGATTGCCTCAGCAGGATAGACTCTAATCTTGCATTTATTAAGCGTCTCTCGGTAAACCTTTTTCAACCACACGAATAAGTCGCGCTTGCTGCCTATTGTCAGCTTTTAAAGTTCGATGCTTTTCTTGCTGTCGCTCAATAGCCCAATCTATGTGCCTGTCTACTAAATTACTTACGCATCCCCGCCTTTCTTTTAAAAGTTGAATACTCTCTTTATTAAAGGGAGCGTTCCCTAACGCGACGGCGATATTGCGTTGCCACTTCTCAAAGCCGATACGTCGAATTGGCGAGCCTTCAGTATTGCGTAAGAAGGTTTCTTCAGACCAGCTGAAAAGCGTATTGAGACTTTGACCGTGCAATACCTGCCTTGGGTGAAAGTCTTCTTCACTAGTAATATCGGCGAAACGATTCCAAGGGCAGACGAGCTGACAATCATCACAGCCATATATGCGATTGCCCATCATTGGGCGCAACTCTTCAGGTATGTCCTTATCCGATTCAATGGTGAGATATGAAATACAGCGGCGACCGTCCACCTTGTATGGTGCTAAAATCGCGTTTGTCGGGCATATGGTTAAGCACGCCGTGCAGCTTCCACAACCTTCTTCAACAGGTGAGTCCACCGGCAGCGGCAAATTAATAAAGAGTTCACCTAAAAAGAACCAAGAACCCGCTTCTTTATTGAGTGTCAGGCTGTGTTTTCCTGTCCAACCGATACCTGCCTTTTCGGCGATAGCGTGTTCCAGCACCGGAGCTGAGTCTACAAACGGGCGGTATTGAGTATGCGCGAGAGATGCGGTAATTTTTTCACCCAGCTGCTTTAAGCGCTTGCGTAACACTTTGTGGTAGTCACGGCCCAATGCATAGCGGCTGATATAACCTATTTCTGACGCTTTTAAATGTTTTGCAAACGAGGCGTCAGGCGGTAAGTAGTTCATGCGAACACTGATCACTCGTAACGTACCAGGGACGAGTTCTTCAGGCCGGGCACGCTTCATCCCATGGCTTTCCATGAAGGCCATATCACCGTGGTAGCCATTGTCTAACCATTCTTGCAGGTGCGACTCGTGCTGATGTAGATCAATATCGCTGATGCCAACCTGCTGAAAGCCTAGCGCTGTACCCCAAGCCTTGATATTGTTGGTCAATTCAACAAGGTCGATAGAACTAATTTCGGACATTTGCTCATGCTAGATACTCAATTAACGTCAAGTTTATCATACAAACTATTTCGGGCCGATCAGGTTAGGGAAAATGAAGGGCAAGCCGCCGCAGATTCAGGCTGTGACATGTTCACCTTGATGCAACGGGCTGGTGATGTGGTATTCAAGCAATGCCAAGAGCTGATGCCAAATTCTGATGTTTATTTAGTATTGGTAGGGCAAGGCAACAATGCGGGCGACGGCTACATTGCCGCGATTAACGCGAAACTTGCTGGTAAGCAAGTACACTTATGTGCGGTAGAGCCTGAGCGCACGCTAGAGGGCGATGCTGGCAAGGCACAGCAGCGCTGGCTCGATTCAGGCGGCCGCATTAATGGGTTCGATGCGTCGTTATTGGATAAATCAGATGTAGTTATTGATGCACTTCTTGGTACGGGTATTAATAGCTACATTCGCAACGAGTTTGCTGACGTTATTGATGCGGTCAATGCGTCATCGACCCCTGTGGTAAGCGTGGATTTGCCCTCGGGAATAGATGCTGACACAGGGCAAAGCTTGGGACGCTGTGTTCAGGCCGATATTACCGTGACATTTGTAGGCATAAAACCCGGGCTTGTCACCGGAGCGGGCAAACAGTCGTGCGGTAAGTTGGTGTATGCGGACCTAGGTATAGGTAAAGCCTTCCAAGCACTAGCCAAAGCTAGCGCAACCATGCTGAATATCGACCACTTCAAAGGAATGGGCCCTAGGGAGATCAATAGTCATAAAGGGACATACGGGCGATTGTTGTGCATTGGTGGAAACCGAGGTACTGCTGGGGCTATTCGTCTAGCCAGTGAAGCGGCGCTTCGAAGTGGCGCGGGTATGGTGCGAGTGTATACCCATGAATCGTCGGTGGTTCAAGTAAGTGCTGGCAGACCTGAACTTATGGTGACCGATTTTAATTTAGAAGATGCATTAGCTTGGGCAACCTGCGTGGTTATTGGCCCGGGCCTTGGACAGGATGACTGGGCCGAAGAAGTGTTTGAAGCAACAATGAAGCATTGCCAAAGTCAAAATAAGCCTGTAGTTATTGATGCTGATGCTTTGAATTTATTGTGCAAACAGTCGACGGCCTATACGTTATCGGACAGTATTCTGACTCCTCACTCCGGTGAAGCGGCCCGCCTACTTGGTGTATCTATAGACGACGTAGAAAGTGACCGCTTTAACTATGCAAGGCAGTGCTCCCAGCGCTACCACGCTGTATGCGTGTTAAAAGGGGCGGGCACGCTTATTGATAACGAAAAGAAAACTTGGGTTTGCCGCCACGGTAACCCCGGAATGGCAACGGCGGGAAGCGGCGATGTGTTAAGCGGGATTTTAGGCGCACTACTTGCTCAAGGTGTAGAAACAGATATCGCTGCAAAATACGGCGTTGTACTTCATGCTAAAGCGGGTGATGATGTTGCCCAAGAGTATGGTCAACGTGGTATGATAGCAGGCGATTTGTTCGATGCAGTACGTGCACTTATAAACCACTAAGTTGCGTGGTTTTGTCATAAACGGGCAGGCATCTACTGTGTTTTTCGGCTTTTAACTACTGTGGAATTTTGTTGATGTCTTACCCGCATACCTCTTTTTTTGCCAATGAAGTAGAAGATACTGCGCAGCTTGCCAGAGACTTAGCGCAAGCTGTTTCAAGTCAACTACCTACACACGCTGTTATTTTTTTAAACGGCGACCTAGGCGCTGGAAAAACGACATTTAGCCGTTATTTCATTCAATCTTTAGGTCATTCAGGTAGCGTTAAAAGCCCAACGTATACATTGGTTGAACCTTACGAGTTGGATGGCATCAATGTTTATCACTTCGATCTTTATCGCCTAGCCGACCCCGAAGAGTTAGAGTTCATGGGAATCCGTGATTACTTTGGCTCGGGTGCAATTGCGCTTATTGAATGGTCGGAAAAAGGTGGCGAATACTTGGCATCCCCCGACTTAGTGATTAGTATAAATATTACTCCATCTGGAAGGCAGTTCAGTCTGGAGGCGAAAAGTGCACATGGTGCGAAGTTACTCCAGCAATGTAAGCGCGTGTAATACGCGAAAAGTAATTTAAATAGTTGCTCCGAGGTTTACGAGAGCAACATTACAAAAATACAAAGGCTAATTATGGTGCGCAGTATAGTTTCGATATTATTATTGTGTTTCGTGGCGTCGTTCGCTCACGGAGTTCAAAATAACATCGACGGAGTAAGGGTATGGCCGTCGGCTGAAAATACTCGCATTGTTTTTGATATGAAGGCAGAGCCTGAGTTCACCTACTTTACCCTTAACAACCCGGTACGTTTGGTGATTGATATTAAAAACACCGACGACTCTACCAAACTATCAGGTGTAGCAAATAGCGGCGATCTTGTTAGGAAAATTCGCTATTCCACGCCCAAAACACCGTCTTCTGCTCGCGTGGTAATAGAGCTCAACCGCAAGGCTAAACCGTCAATTTTTGCTGTAGCCCCGAAAGAGGAGTATGGCCATAGGTTAGTGGTTGACCTACCAGATAGTGCTCCTGCAAAGGCGCCAGTATTGGCTGGTTCAACGGGCTCTGTTGTCATGGACGATTCAAGCAGTGCTCGGGACAGAGATATTATTGTTGCTATTGATGCAGGGCATGGGGGGCATGACCCTGGTTCAGTTGGCCCGGCTGGCACTTATGAGAAGCATATCACTTTGAGTATCGCCAAAAAGCTCGAAAGCCTGATAAATAAAGAGCGTGGTATGCGCGCAATAATGACTCGCAGTGGGGATCATTATATCTCCCCAAATCGCCGCCCTGAAATCGCACGCGAGAAAAAAGCAGATCTTCTAATTTCTATTCATGCGGATGCTTTCAGTCAGCCCCAACCCCGGGGTGGGTCAGTTTGGGTGCTCTCTATGCGACGAGCAGACACTGAACTCGGTCGTTGGTTAGAGAAATCTGAACGTCATTCAGAGTTACTCGGTGGAGCTGCTGAGGTGATCAATGATAAGTCGAGCGAGCGTTATCTGACTGAAACGATACTTGGATTGTCGATGGACCATAGTATGGCGACTAGCCACGACTTAGGTAATAAAGTTGTAGAAGAATTAAAACAGGTGACTAGCCTTCACAAAAGGAAGCCACAGGCTGCTAGCTTTGCTGTACTAACCGCACCAGACATTCCTTCTATATTAGTAGAGGTAGGGTTTATTTCTAACCCTCAGGAAGAGAAAAACCTTAATTGGTCTAAACATCGCGAGCGTTTGGCCAATGCTATGTTCAAAGCGGCTAAGCGTTACTTCAAGCAAGTACCGCCAGATGGTACACTATGGGCTCATGAGCGAGCGAACAATAGAACTCACAAAGTGAGAAGCGGAGAGTCGCTTTCTTTGTTAGCACAGCGTTACAATGTGAAAGTGAGTAGCATAAAAGCCGCTAACGATCTTTCAAGTGATGTGGTACGCATTGGGCAGGTGCTAAATATTCCAAGAACTTAGCCAGACGCGAGTTTTTGAATCACCAGCGCCTTTAAATTTCGCATTTAGAAGTAAAGTCACTACTTATCCGTAATAGCAAACATCAATAGGGTAGCCTTTTGCCTATAAAGCTTTTATCCCCCCAATTAGCCAACCAGATTGCCGCTGGTGAAGTGGTAGAACGTCCCGCATCAGTAGTAAAAGAACTACTAGAAAATAGCCTTGACGCCGGTGCTACTAAAATAGAAGTGGATATTGAAAAAGGTGGTCACAAAAGGATTCGGATAAAAGATAACGGGGCAGGAATAATAAAAAGTGAGTTGCAGCTTGCTTTGAGCCGTCATGCGACCAGCAAAATCACTACGTTAGATGACCTTGAACAAATTTTGTCGCTAGGCTTTCGCGGTGAAGCATTGGCAAGTATTAGTTCGGTAAGCAGGCTTACACTAACATCGCGGACCGAATCTCAAACAGAGGCGTGGCAAGCGTACTGCGAAGGCAGAGAAATGGCAGTAAATATTCAGCCTGCGGCCCACCCTGTTGGAACTACAATCGATGTTGCCGACCTATTTTATAATACGCCAGCAAGACGCAAGTTTTTACGCACCGAAAAAACTGAATTTCAGCATATTGAAGAAGTTATAAAGCGCATTGCTTTAAGTTACCCCAAAGTGTCGTTTGTGTTGAAACATAACGATAAGGTAGCAAAGCGCTTTATCGCCGACAAAGAAGGAAGCTTAGCAACTCGAATTGGAACCGTAGTCGGGCAGAAATTCATTCAAAATGCCGTGAATATTAGTACAGAGTATGAAGGTCTTCACATTGATGCGTGGTTAGGGAACGAAGCTATGCTACGCAGTAGCAATGACTGTCAGTTTAGTTTTGTCAACGGCAGGGGTATGCGTGACAAGCTTATTATGCACGCTATTCGCCAAGCGTATGAAAGCGTTTGGGGTGTTATCGAGCAGCCTAGCTTTGTGGTATACCTAGATGTTGATCCTAAGGATGTTGACGTAAATGTTCATCCAGCTAAGCATGAGGTTAGGTTTCAACAGGGACGCTTAGTGCATGACTTTATCTGTAAAACAGTGAGTGACGCACTGCATGCCATGACCGATGAACAGTCGTTGACGGGTATGGAGACAAGTCGTCCAGTCAGTTCAGACTTCATTGCTTCACAAGTAGAGCACGATTACATTAGACCCCTGCAAAACCAAACTTCCGACAACACGCGTACATTTAACGAAAACTCTAGTTATCCATCGGGTTCGACTTCTCAAGGGTATGGCCAATTTGCAGGGGGGGCGAAATCGACATCAGCGGGTGGCTTTGGAGGAGGCCGAAACGGGGGCGCAACATCCTTACAAAACAGAGGGCCAAGCGCAGCATATCAGTCAAGTTATAACGCATTGATGACGCCAAATAGTGACATTAGTGATAATGGTACTGATGTAGTGCCAGTAGCTGCACACGTTAATATCTCTTCTATAGCTAGAATTTACCCAAAATTAGAAAAAATTTACCTTCTTTGCGCAACTAAAGTTGCAAGTATCTGGTTAAGCGAACTATTTTTAAAAGCACAGCATGGACAACCACTATTGATGCCGGTCGCAGTTTCGCTTGAGAACGTAGATGACAAAATTGTAGCGTTACTTAATGCATCGCATTTCGAAGTGAACAAAGTGGCTGGGAAATATCGACTGCAACAGGTACCTGCTGGCACGCGTCATTTACCTTGGCTTAAATGGTTTGAATTCTTTTTAACAATAGAAAGCGAAAGTATTGGAAGCACGCTTGAAGAGGCAATGAAATCCCTCGCGTTACCCGAAGAAGTCTTAGATAGTGAAGTGTTGAGCATGCTTTGGTACTGGTTGGATCAGCAAAGCGAAGGGAAACAATGGGAAATTATTGAGCAATTTGCTAAAGTGCGCCCCTTAAATTCAGTGCTAGATGTGTGGGGAGAATAAGGTGTCAAATGGCATAAATTCTGCATTACCTGTAATAGCAATTATGGGCCCTACTGCATCAGGCAAGACTGGCTTGGCATTAGATATAGCGGCCAAGGTTGACAGCGAAGTAATTAGTGTTGATTCAGCCCTTGTATATAGAGGCATGGACATCGGCACTGCTAAACCTACGCTGGAAGAGCAAGCGGGTGTAGTGCATCACCTAATTGACATTATTGACCCTGCAGACAGTTATTCGGTGTCGCAATTTGTTAACGATACAAATGGGCTCATTGGCGATATTTTAGCGCGTGGCAAGGTGCCAATTTTGGCTGGAGGTACAATGATGTACTTTAATGCCTTGATAAATGGAATTTCGCCACTACCTAAGTCAGATGAAAAGATACGAGATGATATAACACAGCAGGCACAACGCTTGGGTTGGTCTAAATTACACGATGAATTGCGTGGTGTAGACCCAATCAGTGGTGAGAGAATTCACCCCAATGACCCACAGCGAATTACCCGGGCACTAGAAGTGTTTAGGAGTACCGGCAAGACGTTGACATATTGGCAAGCGCAAGAGGGCGAAAAGTGCCCTTATAATATTGCACAATTTGCCATAGCGCCCGCAGATAGGGCAGTGTTGCACGAACGTATCGCGACTCGGTTCGACATGATGTTGGAGCAAGGGTTCGAAAAAGAAGTACTGAAACTTTATGAACGCGGTGATCTACATGAAGATTTACCGTCTATACGTTCAGTAGGGTACAGACAAATGTGGCAGTACCTTGATGGCCAGTTGAGTTACGCAGAAATGCGTGAAAGAGGTATTATCGCTACAAGGCAGCTTGCCAAGCGCCAGCTTACGTGGTTACGGGGCTGGGAGCAGATTACATGGCTCGACACATTTGCTAACGATAATTTGATTAAAATTACAGCGAAAGTCACACTTTAAATGTTTGAGTGTGGTATATATTAGACGTGCAGTGATAGTGAAATTTCTATCATGAATAATAAAAACTAAGGATATCAAATGGCTAAAGGGCAATCTTTACAAGACCCATTCTTGAACGCTTTGCGTAAGGAACGTATTCCAGTATCAATTTATTTGGTAAACGGTATTAAACTTCAGGGGCAGGTTGAATCATTCGACCAGTTCGTTATTTTACTGAAGAACACAGTAAGCCAAATGGTGTATAAGCACGCGATTTCTACTGTTGTTCCAGCACGCGCTATCACAATGCCTAGCGCAGGAGATTCTGAAAATACTAAAGGTGAATAATTTAAAAGGTAACGCGCTTGTTTGACCGTTATGAAGCCGGTGAACAGGCTGTACTTGTTCATGTTAATTTTTCCGACGAGAACAGTAAAGAAGACTTAAGTGAGCTTGAATTACTTGTGTCTTCAGCAGGTGTAAATGCGGTCGAAGTCATCACGACCTCGCGCAGTGCGCCTCATGCTAAGTTTTTTGTCGGATCAGGTAAGGCAGAGGAAATAGCAGCTGCTGTAAAGGCACACGATGCTAACGTTGTTATTTTTAATCACGCGCTTTCTCCCTCTCAGGAGCGTAATTTAGAAGCGGTGTGCAAATGCCGGGTGTTAGATAGAACTGGGCTCATTCTTGATATTTTCGCGCAACGCGCGCGAACGCACGAGGGTAAGCTTCAGGTTGAACTAGCTCAGTTGAGACATATCTCAACTCGTCTCATCAGAGGATGGACACACCTTGAGCGTCAAAAAGGTGGTATTGGTCTTCGCGGTCCGGGTGAGACTCAGCTAGAAACTGACCGTCGATTACTTCGTGGCCGTATTAAAGCCATTCTTCGTCGTTTGGAAAAAGTGCAAAAGCAGCGTGAGCAGGGTCGTCGCTCACGTAAACGCGCTGAAATTCCAACGGTATCCTTAGTTGGCTATACGAATGCAGGAAAATCGACGCTGTTTAACACCATTACCGACTCACACGTTTACGCTGCTGATCAGCTGTTCGCAACGCTGGACCCTACGTTACGTAAAATCGAGTTAAAAGATGTTGGACCGGCAATTCTAGCCGACACAGTTGGTTTTATTCGTCATCTTCCCCACGACTTAGTCGCTGCGTTTAAAGCGACGCTTCAAGAAACACAAGAAGCTGATTTACTGCTTCATGTTGTCGACATTGCCGATGCAAAATATCGTGAAACCATGGACGAGGTAAATAACGTACTTGAAGAAATTGAAGCTGGGGACATTCAACAATTACTAATCTGTAATAAGATTGATAAACTAGACGACGTTCAGCCGCGTATAGAGAGAAACGATGAAGGCGTGCCTGTTAGAGTGTGGTTGTCTGCACAAACTGGCGAGGGAACGGAATTATTAAGCCAAGCTTTGACTGAATGTTTAGCGAAAAGCATGGTGAACTACACATTGAAAATTCCGCCTGCTCAAAGTCGATTGCGTGGCGTGTTGTACGAGCTAAACTGCATTGCAAGTGAAGAATACGACAGTCAGGGAGACTGGGTAGTTGATGTAAGAATGCCCGCTGCCGATTGGAACAGGCTTGAAAAGCGTCTGGAAAACGGAATATCAGAGTATGTTGTGCGACATTAAGCAGTGTTAGACACTGCATTGAGCATGCAAAATTCAAAAATATAACAGTAATCTATGGAGTATCAGCATGGCTTGGAATGAGCCGGGTGGCAATAATAACGACCCGTGGAAGAATCGCGGTGGGAAAGAGCAAGGTCCCCCAGATTTGGACGATGTTTTTAAAAACTTATTTGGTAAGTTTGGAAAGTCAGGTGGCAACGGTGGTGGCTCGGGCAAAAGCCTAGGCGGCATCGGTGCTGGTATTTTAGTAGGTTTACTTGTCGTGATTTGGTTCATTAGTGGTTTTTATACCATTCGTGAAGCCGAGCGCGGTGTAGTACTCCGCTTTGGCGAGTATCATCAACAAGTAGAGCCAGGTCTTCGCTGGGCACCTACATTTATCGATACTGTAATTCCTGTCGATGTTCAGTCTATACGCGATCAATCATCTTCAGGCTCTATGCTTACTGAAGATGAAAACGTAGTGAGCGTTCAAATGGAAATGCAATTCCGCGTTGTTGATCCGTACCGTTGGACGTTTGCCGTTGAAAGCCCGGAGCAAAGCTTGAGTCAGTCTCTTGATAGCGCTATCCGTTATGTAGTTGGTCATTCGACAATGGATGACGTACTTACAGACGGACGTGAAGTAACGCGTCAGCGTGTGTGGGAAGAGCTACAGTCGATCATTGAACCATACAACATGGGCGTTTCTATCATTGATATGAACTTCCGTGATGCTCGTCCACCTGAGCAAGTTAAAGATGCATTTGACGATGCTATTGCTGCACAGGAAGACGAACAGCGCTTCATTCGTGAAGCAGAGGCTTATGCAAGAGAAATTGAACCTCGTGCTCGTGGTCAAGTGAACCGCATGAACGAAGAAGCACAGGCTTATAAAGAGCGTGTAACGTTAGAGGCGCAAGGTGAAGTGGCACGTTTTGAAGAATTACTTCCTCAATACGAGCGAGCACCTGTGGTTACGCGTGAGCGTATTTATCTTGAGACCATGGAAGAAGTGTTAAGCAATACCAGCAAAATCATGGTTGATAGCAAAGGTGGCAACAACATGATGTATCTTCCGCTAGATAAAATTATGGAACGCCAGCAATCTACGAACAACAAAAATACGCGCAATACATTGGAAGGCTTACAAGCACCAGTAACCGATGCTAACGGCCGCAGCCGCAACAGTTCACCAAGTTCAGGCTTGCGCGGCGATAGCTACAGAGAGGGGAGATAAGCACAATGAAGAATTTGTTAATTGCAGTATTTGTTCTTCTTGTTTTGCTTGCATCAGGCTCACTGTTTGCAGTTAAAGAAGGCGAGCGCGCCATTGTTATTCAATTTGGTAAAGTTCAAAGAGACGACGCAACCGGAGATACAAAAGTATTTGAACCGGGTCTTCACTTCAAGCTGCCATTCATTGACACAGTACGTGTACTAGATGCACGTGTTCAAACGCTTGATGGCTCACCAGATCGTTTTGTAACAAGCGAGAAAAAAGACCTTATCGTTGACTCTTACGTGAAATGGCGCATAGAAGATTTTGCGCGTTACTATCTATCGACTGGTGGTAATAAGCTTCAAGCCGAAGCATTACTTAAGCAGAAAGTTAACAACGGTCTACGTTCAGAGTTTGGTACACGTACTATTGCGCAAATAGTTTCAGGTGAGCGTTCAGCGCTTATGAATCAGGCAATGGAACAGGCCTCTACTTCTTCTGATGAATTGGGCATTGAAATTGTAGACGTTCGTGTCAAGCAGATTAACCTGCCTACTGAAGTAAGTAACTCTATCTTCCAGCGTATGCGCGCAGAGCGTGCTGGCGTTGCCCGTGAGCACCGCTCAGAGGGCCAAGAGCAAGCTGAAGTAATTAAAGCGAACATTGACGCAAAAGTAACGGTAATGCTGGCAGATGCTGAGCGTAATGCTCGTCAATTGCGCGGTGAAGGTGATGCGATTGCAGCTCAAATTTACGCTGATGCTTATTCTAAAAATGCAGACTTCTACAGCTTCTTGCGTAGTATGGATGCGTACAAAGAAAGCTTTAACAGTAAACAGGATGTTATGGTCATTGCGCCTGATAGTGACTTCTTTAAGTACATGAATCAGTCGAAAGGCAACTAAAAATCTAGTGTTTTTATGATTATAAAGGCCAGTCTTTTAGACTGGCTTTTTTGTATCTGCTCTAAAAGTAACTTACTGATACAAAGTGGTTATTTTTAATTATATGAGGCCAATTTAGCAAAGTGTACAGTGAGTTTACCTCTCATTTTCCCTATTCACTGCCAAATTTTCACTAAATCGGGTAAAATACCGCCTGAATATTATTAAAACACGCCACTCATTAAGTACAAAGTTGAAGCCGTCCCAGCGTTAACTTTGATGTAGTAGGCGTAAATAAACGACAGAGGGAAGATTTTGACAACGGAAAATAAAAATTCAGTGTCTGCCGATAATAACGGCGGACAAGGTGGGTTATTCTCGCGATTTCTCGCCACGGTGGAATGGTTAGGAAATCTACTTCCACACCCGGTAACGTTATTTGCGCTGCTTTCACTTTTCATAGTGGTTTTAAGTGGCATATTAGGTTACTTCGATTTAGCTGTTGCTGACCCTCGCCCTGTAGGCGCGAAGGGACGTGAAGAAGACGGTATGATTGAAGTAATATCCTTGATGAGTGCCGAAGGCCTGCAGCGAATTGTGACCGGGCTTGTAACTAACTTCACCGGGTTTGCACCACTTGGCACCGTGCTTGTTGCACTTCTAGGTGTATCGGTAGCTGAGCACTCAGGTCTTTTATCGGCAGCAATGCGTGCGTTGGTTATGAATGCCTCTAAACGCGCCGTAACCTTTGCTGTTGTGTTTGCCGGTATTATTTCAAATACCGCCTCAGAACTTGGCTATGTTGTGCTTATTCCTCTGGCGGCGATGATCTTCCACTCCTTAGGTCGCCACCCGTTAGCCGGTCTTGCTGCAGCCTTTGCTGGTGTTTCGGCAGGTTACAGTGCAAATCTTTTGTTAGGTACAGTCGACCCACTGTTGTCGGGTATAACAGAAGCGGCAGCACATATGATTGACCCTGATTACATGGTTGGCCCAGAAGTGAACTGGTACTTTATGTTTATCAGTACTTTTGTGGTGGCCACTATGGGGGCGCTAGTTACTGAAAAAGTGGTAGAGCCGAGGCTGGGCAAATTTGATCCGGCTGATGCTTCAATAGACCTAGGCAAACAATCTATGGATGCGCCAACGGAACTGGAAAAGAAAGGCCTGCGTTGGGCAGGAATATCTTTCGTTGTGGTTTGCGCAATACTCGCGTTAACAGTAGTACCTGAAAACGGTATTTTGCGCCACCCTGAAACAGGTGAGGTAGCTGGTTCTCCTTTCCTTAAAGGCATTGTTGCTTTCATCTTTATCACCTTTGCTATTCCGGGTTTTGTGTACGGAAAAGTAACCAAGTCGATGAAAAACGACAAAGATGTGATTGATGCTATGGCTAAAAGTATGGGAGCCATGGGCCTATATATCACCTTGGTTTTCTTTGCCGCGCAGTTTGTTGCTTTCTTCAAATGGACAAATTTAGGCACTGTGCTAGCCGTTAAAGGCGCAGCTCTCTTGCAAGCGGCAGGGTTAGACGGCCCTTCTGTGTTTATCCTCTTTATTTTGATGTGTGGCGTGGTTAACTTGTCATTAGGCAGTGCATCTGCGCAATGGGCAGTAACAGCGCCTATTTTTGTGCCTATGTTAATGCTTATTGGCTATTCGCCAGAGGTTATTCAAGCGGCCTACCGAATCGGTGACTCAGTCACAAATGTTATCGCACCTATGATGAGTTATTTTGGGCTTATATTAGCCATGGCTGCCAGATACAAAAAAGACTTAGGTATGGGTACACTTATCGCGATGATGCTGCCTTACTCCATGGTCTTCATAGTAGGCTGGACCATTTTATTCTATATTTGGGTATTCTTACTTGGTATGCCGGTAGGCCCAGGCGCAGCTACATATTACCAGCCTTAAGTAAATAACCAGCTCAGTAGCCACAATGTTTGTTAAGTGGCGGTCAAATAGCGGTATATGTTCTTAAATATAATTTTCGAACATCTACCGCTTTTTTAATGCTTAAAATCTATTGGAGCAATCGTGCTTTTCTGGCGTTATTAAAGATCATAATCTAAGGTAATTCAGTATAATAGGGATATAGCGCAGTACTTCTTGGACGATAAATACATGAAATACAAATCAAACAAAGGCTTTACCCACGGGCAATCTGATAAAATCGGCGTTTTGGTGACTAACTTAGGTACACCAGAAGCGCCAACAAAGCAGGCCTTGCGGCCATACCTTAAAGAATTTCTATCAGACCCTCGCGTAGTGGAAGTGCCAAAAGCAATTTGGTGGTTTGTATTAAACGGCATCATTCTAAACTTTCGACCTAAGCGCTCGGCAGAGGCTTACTCTACCGTCTGGACCGAAGAAGGTTCACCACTTATGGCAATCACGAAAGCACAAGCGTTGGCGATAGCTGAGCGTTGTAAAGCGCAGTACGGTGATGATGTCATTGTTGATTTTGCTATGCGCTACGGTAACCCAGCTATTGGTGACACGATTGATGCCATGCTGGCAAAAGGCGTACGTAAGCTTGTAGTGCTTCCGCTATATCCTCAATACAGTGCGTCGACAACTGGCTCTACCTTTGATGCCATAGCAAAAGACTTTACCTCGCGCCGTTGGCTTCCTGAGCTGCGTTTCGTCAACCACTATCATGATCGTGATAACTTCATCATTGCGCTTGCAAATAAAGTAAAAGCGCACTGGGAAGTGAATGGCCGCGCAGATAAACTTATATTGTCTTATCACGGCATTCCTAAGCGTTATTTGATGAATGGCGACCCTTACCACTGTGAATGCCATAAAACATCACGTTTGCTCGCCGAAAAGCTCGGGCTTTCGCACGACGAATATATGACAACTTTTCAGTCTCGTTTTGGTCGAGAAGAGTGGTTAAAACCGTATACAGATGAAACATTGAAATCGTTGCCGGAAAAAGGCGTTAAATCGATTCAGGTTATGTGCCCCGGTTTTTCAGCCGATTGCTTGGAAACTATTGAAGAAATTGGTGAAGAGAATCGTGAATACTTTATGGAAGCAGGCGGCGAGCGCTATGAATACATCGCTGCATTAAACAGTGATGACGAACACATCGATGTGCTGTTTGACATAGTGCAAGAAAATCTACATGGCTGGGCGGTAGAATCTGATAATGGTTTGCGCGCTGGGTTAGCCAGAGCACTTGGCGCCGACCAATAATCAGTAGGCAAATAATGATTTAACAATCACAATTTTGCTTATAGCACTTCAAACTCATAAAGGAAGAAAGGGAGAGCACAACGTGGACGTAAAAGCACCAAAGGCACTACTTAAAGCGCAGAAACTAGCGAACCTGTTAGATACTGCAGTAAAGCTTCCCTTTATTCCTATAAAAATTGGCTTGGACTCTATTGTGGGTCTTATTCCCGGAGCGGGGGACGCCATCATGCTATTCGTTTCATTGCGCATTGTTTGGCTAGGAAAAAGTTTAGGCATGCCCAAAACACTTGTAGCTCAAATGGTAAAAAACTCTGCCATCGACTTCGGATTAGGTTTTATTCCGTTTATCGGTGATATTGTGGATGTTTTTTACAAAGCCAACCAAAAAAACGTTCGCATTATGGAGCGCTGGTGGATAACAGAAAATAAAGGCAGTGTTGATGCAGCTACACAAGAAAAACTTGCTCAGTGGGAAAGCGAAAACCTCTAAACGCTAATTCTTAAACTCAAGAGTTTAGCGCTTTAATAATTCGCTGAGGGGCTGACTTTTTCGTGAAACCGAAGTTAGTTTCCGCACAACATACCTCATGTAAGTTTCAAGTTGTTAGCGGGCTTGGTTAATGTTATGAACCAGCTTAATAGCAAGTACCCTCATTTGAATTTCTACCTAAACGACAAAATTTTTTGTGAAGATATTAATTGGCATCCCAAAACTCTGACGTTAAGTTAATAGCGTCATAAAAAAATACCAATCGTTTTTTATGCTGAAGTCGTAGCTAACAATCACAACCCATCGAAATACCTCTATACAAGGAGCGTGCAGTAAATGAAAGCGTCCGACTTATTTGTTAAAGCGTTAGAGGCTGAAGGCGTAGAGTATGTCTTTGGTATTCCCGGCGAAGAAAACCTCGACCTACTAGAGTCGTTGCGAAAATCCTCAATTAAATTAGTGCTGACTCGCCATGAACAAGGGGCTGGCTTTATGGCTGCTACCTACGGCAGGCTTACCGGAAAAGTGGGCGTGTGCCTATCAACTCTTGGGCCTGGCGCAACTAATTTAGTTACCCCTGCGGCCTACGCTCAGTTAGGTGCTATGCCCATGTTAATGATCACCGGGCAAAAGCCAATTAAAACCAGCAAGCAAGGCCGCTTTCAAGTTATTGATATCGTGGACATGATGCGACCCATTACTAAGTTCACCAATCAGGTTGTAAGTGGAGACCGAATACCTTCAACAGTACGTGAAGCCTTCCGACTTGCTTCAGAGGAGCGACCTGGCGCAGTACATATCGAGTTACCAGAGGATATAGCGGCAGAGCAAACTAATGCGCAAATTTTAACGCCCAGTATGGCGCGTAGACCTATTGCTGAGTACAAAGCCATCGCCTCTGCTATCTCTATGATTGAAGAAGCCCATTCGCCGTTGTTATTGATTGGCGCAGGTGCCAATAGAAAGTTAACCGCAAAAATGCTTAGGGAATTTGTTGATAAAACCTGTATTCCATTTATCACTACGCAAATGGGTAAAGGCGTACTTAACGAGAGCGATCCCCGCTTTGCAGGTAACACCGCGCTGTCCGACGGTGATTTTGTGCACCGAGCAATAGAACGCGCCGACCTTATTATCAATGTAGGTCACGATGTAGTGGAAAAACCCCCGTTTTTTATGCACCACAATGATAAAAAGGTTATCCACGTAAACTTCGATTCAGCAGCTGTAGACCCCGTCTACTTTCCACAACTTGAAGTGGTCGGAGACATTGCTAACAGTATTTGGCAAATAAAAGAGGGCATTACTCCGCAAGACAGTTGGACACTCGACTTTTATAAAGACGTGCATCAAGCTTATGTAGAACATCGCGCGGAAGCAGAAGATGACAATCGATTCCCCATTTTACCCGAACGTCTAGTACGCGATATTCGTAAAGTGATGCCAGATAACGGCATTGTTACACTAGACAACGGCGTTTATAAAATATGGTTTGCCAGAAATTACCCTGCTTATCATCCTAATACGCTACTTCTGGATAACGCATTAGCGTCTATGGGCGCGGGCCTTCCCTCAGCTATTGCTGCAAAATTGGTCAATCCAGATGCTCCTGTTTTAAGCGTATGTGGTGACGGTGGGTTTATGATGAACAGCCAAGAAATTGAGACCGCTGTAAGGCTTAAACTCGACCTCGTGGTGATCATCTTGCGCGATGACGCGTACGGAATGATTAAGTGGAAACAAGCAAACATGCAGTTTGATGAATTTGGCTTAGATTACGGTAATCCCAACTTTGTTAAATACGCACAGAGTTATGGTGCGCAAGGTTGGCGTGTGGACGATACAGACGTACTTATTCATATGGTAGATAAGTGTTTAAACACAAAAGGTGTGCACATTATCGATTGTCCTGTTGATTACAGCATGAATGACAAAACACTTAATCATACCATTAAAGAGCTGAGTGCAAAGCTTTAAGGCATAGCATTGAAAAGGTAAGGAGTTAAAAAATGTTGAAGGAAAGCTACCCCTATTATTTAGCCAGTGAACCCGAATACGCGAACACCGACCTAGAGGTAACGAATAAGTATAATGGCGAAGTAGCGACTAAAGTTGCTATGGCTGATGCTGACACAATCGATAAAGCGATAGCTGCTGCTGAAAAAGCGCAGCCTGCTATGACTGCGATGGCACCTTTTGAAAGACAAGCAGTGTTAGAGCATTGCGTTAAACGCTTTACGGAACGCGCTGATGAGCTAGCAAAAGCACTGTGTATTGAAGCAGGTAAACCTATCAAAGATGCTAAAGGTGAAGTTACTCGATTAATCGATACCTTCAAAATTGCAGCGGAGGAATCGGTTCGTATCAATGGCGAAACGGTAAACTTAGAAATATCAGCGCGGGCAAAAGGTTATCAAGGCATGACCAAAAAAGTCCCCATTGGTCCATGCTCGTTTATATCACCATTTAATTTCCCGCTAAACTTGGCTGCCCATAAAGTGGCACCTGCCATTGCAGCTGGTTGTACATTTGTGCTTAAACCAGCCTCACGCACACCTATTGGTGCACTTATTATTGGCGAAGTGTTGGCAGAAACAGATCTACCCAAAGGAGCATTTTCAATTCTACCGTGTAGCCGTGATGGTGCTGATTTATTTACCACAGACGAAAGACTCAAGCTGCTAAGCTTCACAGGCTCGCCAGATGTGGGTTGGGCGCTGAAAGCGAAAGCAGGTAAAAAGCCTGTCGTGTTAGAGCTTGGCGGCAATGCCGCATGCGTGGTTGATGAAGATGCTGATATTGAAGATGCTATCGACCGCGTGATTGTTGGGGCTTATTATCAGTCGGGTCAAAGCTGTATCAGTGTTCAGCGCCTCTTAGTGCATAGCAAAATATACGATGAGTTCAAGTCACGCTATGTGGAAAAAGTAAAAGCCTTAGTATCTGGTGACCCTTCAAACGAAGATACTTTTATCGGCCCCATGATTTCTGAGGGCGAAGCTGAACGTTTACACGGCTGGATTACAGAGGCCAAGGAAAAGGGCGCGACTATTTTATGTGGCGGTACTCGCGAAGGCGCAATGCTTGAAGCTACGGTTATGGAAAACGTACCTAAAGACTGCGATGCCAGCGCTGAAGAGGCGTTTGGTCCGTTATCTATTTTAGTGCCTTTCGATGACTATGACGACGCGCTTAAAGAAGTGAATAACAGTCGCTACGGTTTGCAAGCTGGTGTATTTACCCGTGATATTTACAAAGCGCACAAGGCGTGGGATGTACTTGAAGTTGGTGGCGTAGTGATTGGTGATGTACCTAGCTGGCGGGTGGATAATATGCCATATGGCGGCGTCAAGGATTCAGGACTCGGTCGTGAAGGTATTCGCTACGCGATAGAAGATATGTCTGAAACTCGACTTATGGTTATTCGAACACCTCAGTGATCTTTAGGGTTTTTATTGCTGAAGGTTTGCTTACTAAACAGTAAATGCCAAATCCAAAAACAGTGAACATGTATCCAAGGTGTCCTGTTTACCAAACGGACGAGTACTAAAGAGTAAAAGAGCATGCTTAACCAAGCATGCTCTTTTTTACTATTCGTATCTTTTTTATCAATATGTATTTAATTTTGAGTACTGCTGTTGGCTCTTGTGAGTGGGAGATATTCTTCTAACCCCATTGCTTTTGTACACCCCCTAGTTTTTGTCAGCCGCATATTCTTCCAACAAAGAAAGGGGAATAATATCCAGAGCTTTCTCGTGGGTGGCTTCCAATCGTACCTTTGGCGCAACACCGGCTTCGTAAGCCTGCAACCACCGAGCTGCGCACAAGCACCA
This sequence comes from Alteromonas sp. ALT199, assembly GCF_018619335.1. Lineage (GTDB taxonomy): Bacteria > Pseudomonadota > Gammaproteobacteria > Enterobacterales > Alteromonadaceae > Alteromonas. The sequence continues at coordinate 31,825 of NZ_JAHHDX010000015.1, forward strand.
CCTGTCGCCGTCAAGTAGACCGGGGAAAGACATGCTAGGCCAAGGAGTTATCAAATCATTCCCCTGTCGTAAGGAAAATTGTAGAAATTCATCGCTCACCACAGCGCATACACTGTGATTGCCCGCATCAGCATCGGGTACATAGCAAAAACCTTCACGGGTAAACCCAGTATTTCCACAGCATAGCTGGAGCGGTCGACCATATACATTTTTTGCGTTTGCCAAAATCAGAACCCTCTTTCACAACGTATATTCTTATAATGTGTCTTTATCTACGTGCCCATTTAGAATTATAAAGGTGAAAATTTTCAATGCTCACCTTACTGTATTCACCTTATGACCCTAAATGATAGGGGTCAATAGAAAAGCACTAGTGTACTTACGTTCAAAGGTAAAAAATCGTGCTCGATAAAAGTAAAAAAACCGGGGAAGTTAACTTTTCTGAAGAAGAAATTTTGCGCTTTGACTCACTGGCAGAGTCATGGTGGGACCCCAACGGCAAATATAAAACAGCCCTTGAGTTTAATCGAGCGCGCTTAGATGTCATTAAAGCGCAAATAGAAAATCATTTCGGTAAAGGTAACCTCCCACCCGATTACTCATCTTTATCTATCGTTGATATAGGTAGCGGCGGTGGGCTTATCAGCGAGCCTTTGGCTAAACTAGGGGCGAACGTAACTGGCATTGATGCAAGTGCGGTAAGTGTAGAAGTGGCGAAACGTCATGCTGAAAAAAGTGGCGTATCGGTAACCTACAAACATATGCTTTCAAGCGAACTGGTCAAAGAAGCAAGGCAATATGACATTGTTATAAACGCTGAAGTGGTAGAGCATGTGCCTGATCAGCAACAGTTAATTGATGAATGTGCTAGTTTAGTCAAACCGGGTGGAATGCTAATTCTCGCCACCTTAAATCGAACGGTTAAAAGCTATGTGTTGCCATTGTTGGGGCTGAATACGTAATGCGCTATTTGCCCGTGGGAACCCATGATTGGCAAAAATTTGTAAAGCCCGGTGAACTGGAAAAATGGGTTGGTGGAGACTTTACGTTGAAGCATCAGATAGGTATGAAGCTAAACCCATTTAAGGGAAAGTGGCTAACTACTTCTAGTGTTGCCGTAAACTTTATCCAAGCCTATTCCAGAAAGTGATGACGGTTTATTAATTGTGTTTATGGTTTGTATTTCGAATGAAAATGGTATGGGCGAGTATACTCATTTGTGAGCACTATCTTGTTGAATTTAACGGTTATTGACGGTTAGCTGACAAAAGATCTCACTGATCCATGGTTATCCTCCTTATTAAAATTTCAACACAAAGGTTGATCTTTACAGTTTGTTTACATAATTATAACAAAGGTCTGACCACAGACCACAACGTGATAATTATGAGGCACACACACGATGAGAATATCCAAAAATAATAGAGCAAGGAACGCTCTCATTGTCACTCTGCTTGCCATAACAGCAAGTGTTAGTTCATTAGTTGGAGGGGCAGGACAAGCCTTCGCTGGAACATACGCAAAAACTGAACACCCAATAGTATTAGTCCATGGCCTTTTCGGCTTTGAAGATATACTTTTTGTCGATTACTTCTATAAGGTTCCGCATAAACTCAGCCGCAATGGCGCTGTGGTATACATTGCTGAAGTTTCACCAGCAAACTCCACAGAAGTGCGCGGCGAGCAGTTACTTGAGTATATCGACGAAGTACTTGCCCTATCAGGCGCAGACAAAGTGAATCTTATTGGGCATAGTCACGGTGGCCCAACGGCACGTTACGCCGCAAGTGTGGCGCCAGAAAAAGTTGCCTCGGTAAGCTCTGTCGCCGGTGTTAATTGGGGAAGTAAAGTCGCAGATGAGTTACGGGATGCATTCGCTGAGGACTCAGTGGGTGAAGGCGCTGTAGGCATTGTGGTCAATGCATTTGCCAATATTATTGAAATTGCGTCTGGGTCAGATCCACGTGACAAGCCCACAGACTCAATCGCGGCACTTGATTCTCTATCAACTGCAGGTTCTGTAGCATTTAATCAAAAATACCCAGAAGGCATGCCTTCCGCTTATTGTCGTAACGACGGTAAAATGTTAGCTGAAAATGGCGTGTACTACTTCTCGTGGAGCGGCGGAAGAACTTATACCAATGCTCTTGATGTAGTTGACCCGTTTTTAGCTATTACCGGCACTGTGTTTAACGAGCCAAACGATGGCTTAGTATCAACCTGTAGTTCCCATTTAGGTAAAGTGCTGAAAGACAATTATAAGATGAACCACCTAGATGAGGTGAACCAGAGTTTTGGTATAACGCACTGGTTTGAAACCGACCCGGTAGATGTGTTTGTCCGTCAGGCTAATCGTCTTAAAAGATTGGGCTTGTAGTGACGAAAAGTAAAGTACGCTATGCGTACCCAATACTCACAGGGCTAGTTGTAGTTGCTCTGTTGGTATTGGGGACTATTTTTTATTTTCAATTTACATCTGACAACAAGAAAATTGATGCAGAGCCTACTATCAAACGGGCAAAGCTTAGCTGGCAAAAAGAAACCAATGAATTGCTGGGCAAGAATGGAACAACGCATAAAGAGGCAGATGCAAGCCATCATCTTAAAAACGAAGCAGCGACGGCAAATAAAAGCCTTATTCCTTTTGAGCTTAACTACTCAACTAAAGACGCTTTCGACCGCTTTATATTTGCGCGTACAACAGAAGACCCGCAAACCGTTAAGTTAGTCTATACCACCTACGTTAGCACCGTATTTACATCAGATACCCATGCGGTAGCGTCTGACTTATTTACCCGTTATGTCGATTATAAAGTGGCGCTTTCTGTTATCGAAATAGAGGTCGACCTTGCGAGTCATAACTTGCAGGATGTGTCTTATAAACTTGATGAGCGTGAAAAAATAAGGCGCACTTTCTTCAATGACACCGAATACCGTTATTTATTTAGCCAAGAAGCACAGGTGGACGAGGCCGCATTGGCGCGCTTACAAGTTGCTCATGAAAGCACCTTATCTAGAGGCGAAAGAAAAGCCCTCATTGTCGCGTCGATTGAAGCGGGAAACCAAGCCGAGCGCCAAGCTTTTCAGCCAACGCTGAATATGCATCGAATCAACGAGATAAAACGCAGCCACAAAAATGTTAATGACCGATACAATGCAGTGGCGGCAGAGTTTGGCAATGCAGTGGCAGAGCGCTTCGCGAAAACCTGGAAAAAGCAGGCACAATGGGAAAGCAAAATTGCTGAGTATGAAAAGTTTCGCGATAACCTATCGAATCAGGCCCTTGCACCGGGCGAGGAAGGCGTCGCACTACGTGAATACCAGTCTGCACGCTTTACCGATAATGAAATAAAACGCCTTAAGGTAATTACCGGCTCATAAGCGATGTCTGGATCACAATGTAGGCGTTCACAACTGGTGTTACTGCCTTTCGACAGCAAAATTTAGCGCAGAGGTATAACCATAAAAGTACTGAATAGTTCTATGCATAGGCAGAGTGATTTGAAAGCGGTTTGTGCAGTCACTAATCTAAAAAGAACGTAATACCCGACAATCCGTTATAAGGTCTGTGGCAATCATTATGAAAATCTACGAAACGAAAACGGCGCCTAACCCACGTCGAGTACGCATGTTTTTAGCCGAAAAGGGTATTGATGTTGATTACGTTCAGGTCGATATTCAAAAAGGCGAAAACCTAAGTGCAGAAATGCGTGTCAAAAATCCTTTGGGTAAGATACCTATTCTAGAGCTCGATGACGGTACGTGTATTGCCGAAACTGATGCAATTTGCACTTACTTTGAAGCATTACAGCCAGATCCACCTCTAATGGGCACTACGCCCGTTGAAAAAGCGACAATATCTATGTGGCAGCGCCAGGTCGAGCTCGCATTTATGATGCAAATTGGTATGTGTTTCCAGCACACCACGGGTTACTTTAAAGATCGTATGACACCGGTTCCTGAATATGGCAAGGAAGCGGGAATTAATGCGTCTAAATATCTTAACATTTTAGAGCGTCGGCTCGGTGTTAAAGAGTTTATCGCTGGTGATACATTTTCCATTGCCGACATAACGGCGTTATGCGCTATGGATTTCGCGCGAGTGGTAAAAATTCGTGTGACCGATGATCATGTTAATTTAGCGCGTTGGTATGACGCAGTAAGCAACCGAGTGAGTGCAAAAGCCTAATGATAGATTTATATACCGCAGCTACACCGAACGGTTGGAAAGCCTCAGTAGCACTTGAAGAAATGGGGCTTGAGTATACTGCACATGCTGTGAACTTAATGAAAGGCGAGCAGAAAACGCCTGAGTTTCTGGCAATGAACCCAAACGGGCGCATACCCGTTATCGTTGATAGAGAAGCCGACGGCCATGTTGTTTTTGAATCTGGCGCAATCATGGTTTATCTGGCTGAAAAGACCGGGATGTTTCTACCTAGCGACGCTAAGCGCAAAAGCCAAGTTATGCAGTGGCTAATGTTTCAAATGGGAGGCATAGGCCCCATGATGGGACAAGCAAACGTATTTCACCGCTATTTAGAAGAAAAAATTCCGGTAGCAATTGCCCGTTATCAAAACGAAGTGCGACGGTTATTCACCGTATTAGATAGCAGACTAGAAAATCACGAATACTTGGTGGACGACTATAGTATTGCCGACATGGCTAATTGGTGCTGGGTGCGCACTTATGAATGGTCTGGTGTAAGTATTGAAGAGTTAGACAACCTTATACGCTGGAAAAACAGTATTGAGGCAAGGCCAACCGCAAGGCGTGGCGTTGAAGTGCCCAATAAAATTGATAAAGAGGCACTCCTTAAAGGCGCCAAAAACGTGGTTACGAAATAGCGCTTGAAACCACATCGACAAATTGATTTAGCCATCCAGACGCCATACTAGGTTTGTATATCAACTCAAAGTACTCTTTATGGCAAAAGTCATAATCTGATACAGTCACGCTAGTAAGGTTATGGCTTTTCACTATGAAGTCAGGTACGTATGCCAAAGCGAATCCTCTTTGGACGATAGATAGCATTGTACCAAAATCGTTGCATCGATAATGTATGGACCGAGGTACCCTGTCATCTTTCCATCCATCCGAACCTACGCCCCGTTTTATACCACAAAAAGGTGAAACATCAGGGCAAGCGAACCCAAAACTAAGCAAACTTTGGCTTGTTAATTGGCCGCTTTTCGCTTCTGCTACAGCAGGGTGGTTTTTGGCTGCGGCAATAACATAGGAAGATGAGCCTAACAATATACGTCGAAGCGAAGGGTCTCTTTCTCGTTCCTCCATTGCAAAAGCAGTAACAAGGGCGATGTCACAGCCCCCTTTAGTGACATTCTCAATCGCTCTACCTTCCCAGCACGCATTGATATTGCTGTGGAATCTCGCCTTGAGTTCGGATGACTTCGCGAGCAGTCCCGGTAAGTAGTTTTGAAGCAAAAGCGATGGACCAGCAATGGTGATGTTAGATACGGCAGTGCTACCCCTAAACTCGCTAAGCGCTTGATCGGCTTCGTGTACAAGGTGAGTTGCATATAGCAAAAACTTGTTACCCCGAGAGTTGAGCCGAATGTGTTTGCCTACTCGGTCAAAAAGCTGAACCTCTAACTTTTGTTCTATGCGTTTTAGCACTTTAGACAATGCGCCCGTGGTTGCTGCCAAGTGCATAGATGCTTTGCTCAAGTTCTCATGTTGGGCAATAACGATAAATTTTCTTAGGTCTTCAATGTCCATAGATACACTTTATTGTTTCCAGTTAGGAATTGATTAAGTATTTATTGTAGCTTAATTGTGGTTGATTGGTATGCCAGTATCGCCATATTAACGTTCAAGCGAAGCATACAGGGTTTATGAAACGTCTTTGTTTTTCTATTTTATGTTTGTACATGATGTGTACAGGTGCGACAGCTACAATCACAGATGATTTGATCATCAATGGCACTAGCAAAGCGCTAAAGCCAAGTGCTCCTTTGCATTCTGACCATAAAAGTCATGACATGACTGGCTCTCACGGTATGGTGTTGTTTACTGATGGCGTTGAACTCTATGCGAGTCACTTGCCATTATATTATTCCCCTCACGATTATCAGCTTATCTACAAAGTAGAAAGTACACATAAAGCTAAGTTGATTAGGTATTTGCGCCAAGCGAATGCAAACTCATCTTCTACCGGTAACATGATCACCCTGTTACCGGAACACTTTGACTTGAATAAACTTATTGGTGGAGAGCGGTTTTCTATTTCATCACAGCTTTATAAAGGCCATTTTGAGCGGGGCGGGACTAAGTGGTTAGATGAATCTGAAATAACATTTGCAAAGCTGTTGTTCAAACGTCGCTTGTCACACCAATACAAGCCAGCATACGCTGATGGAGATATTCATCAAAAGAGCTTCGACGAGAATTGGACGAGTATTAGTCTAGGCGACAAACAGCTATACATTCATCATATTAGCGAGCGACCGTCATTCGATGCATTATTTGTCGTTAACGGCTGCCAAAAAACTGCAGAGAACGAAGTGAGTAAAAGTGTGCCAAGCGTGGCGCAAATACAAGATACTTTTACACACTGCGATGCGCCAAAGCTAGTGTACTTCGAAACGGAAGACTTTGCGCTGTAATGCCAAAGGTTTGCACTAGTGTGATCTGAGTTTAAGGTTTTAAGTTGTTACTGATGGCCTTGATATGCTCAGGGCCTATGCCGCAACAGCCACCGATAATACTGGCACCCGCCGCTATCCATGATTGAGCGTAATCCGCATAGCGCTCTGGCGTTATATCGTTGCGAAGCTCTGATAAAAGCGCGTTAGCTTCATGCTGACGCTTTCTTTCTGAAAAGCTATTGGCGTAAGCACCAGTAGTAATGTCCTCATTTATTTTTCGCGTAATTGTTAGTGCACTTTCCATTTCTTCAGGTTGTGAACAATTAAAAAGTACGCTTTCAACACGCTCCAACAAAGACGCTATTTTTTCTACCGGCTCGCCTGAGCGAAGGGTTACGGGCTCGTTTGATGAAGCTCTATTTTGCAAGGAAAACGACAGCCAAATGGGATGGGAAGAGAGTGTTTTTAATAGTGAAACTACCGCTTCAGCTTCTTCAATCGAGCAAGCCGTTTCAATAAGCCAAACATCTACAAAAGGCGCTTGCGCTTTAATAAGAGGCGTTAAAATCTCTGCCACACGCTTTGCATCGAATAAGTCCGGGCGATACGAGCCAAAAGCAGGTGGCACACAGCCGGCGACTGACAACTTATCGCTTTTATCCTGCTGAAAAGTGACGGCCTCCCTTGCTAGCTTAGCCGCTGACTCGGCCAGCAAAAATGCTTGTTCGTTAAACGCGGTTTCACCAATATGAAATGGAACGAGAGCATAGGCATTTGTAGTGATGACAGTGGCACCCGCATTTAAAAAGTGGGTGTGAACCTCACGCACTAATTCAGGGGTTTGCATTAATGCCAGTGCAGACCATTCCGGCTGTTTAAAAGGCGCGCCGATCTTTTCAAGTTCACGACCCATACCACCATCTAGAATATGAATCACTTTGCTACTTACTGTCATGAAAACCTTAACTGTACATCTTAATAGTTAAAAATAGTTAGCCTGAAGCGCCAAGTTTGCGCTTCCAATCGATTGGGCTTTTACGCCCACGTGACCGGGACTAACTTGCGCAGGTTTAATACCACGCATATCTAAGTCTTTCAGCGCACTTTGGGTTGCTTCAACTAATTGTTCTTTTATGTTGCTTGGTATGGCGCCGTCAATAATTACGCCGTCTAAGTCCAAAAGGCTCATAGCGCACTGTGAAGCGAAGGCCAGCCCTTTGGCCGTCTCACACACCCAATTTTTTACCAGTGATTCATCGCACTGCCAGTAGGAGGGTGACTCATAAATGTGCTTGGCGTCTTCCCCTGCTTTTTCCAGCTCTCTTTCCAATAGATAAAGCGAAGACTGTGTTATTAACTGGCGCTGTTGATTCTGGCCAAAAAAAGGTAGCGAGCCAATAGCACCGGCATTACCCGCTTTGCCATTGATGAGTTGGTTGTTAAGTACCAGGCCGCCGCCTAAAAACGTACCGACAAAAATATATAAAAAGCTATCGTATTGCTTTGGATTGCCGAAAGACATTTCCGCACTACATGCTGCTCCTGCATCATTTTTAATGAAAACAGGTAGGTTCAATAAGCTTTCAAGTTCGGTTTGCGGGTCGAACTCTTTCCATTCCTCTAACTCTTTTTTCGGCGCGCCTGCTTCTTCTGCCCAGCTCCAAATTTCAAAAGGCATAGCTACACCTAACCCTCTCACTAGGCTTTGTTGCGCTGCATCTATATTTTTAGTTAAAACATTGAATGCACGCTGCGCAAAGTTCAGTAAATTGCTTACCGTCGGGTAAGCGAACTTTTCGTGAAGGGTCGCTTTAACATTGCCTTTTAAGTCGAGTAAGGTCATATCAAAACTGCGGCGACCTACTTTAAGGCCAATGCTGAATGCCCCGTTAGCATTCAACCCGAAAGGTACTTTAGGCTGGCCGACGCCACCTTTTATAGGCGTTAAGCGTTTAACTAAGCCATCGGTTTCTAACTTCTTGATAATTACCGTAGCAGACTGCGCCGACAGCCCAGTCAATTGTGCAATTTCAGCTTTAGGTAATGCAATGCGTTGCCGAATTAAGGTTAAGATCGCGCGCTCGTTCGCTGAGCGATTATCAACTAACTCTGGTGCGTTTTGTGAAGGCAGGTGAAATGCCGATTCAATATTCAAAGTAATTACTATCTACCGTTAAAAGTGAAGTGAGTTTAACAAAACCAATCCGCATAGATAATGCCCACTTCTGTTCAATAATGTCTATAGTTTCTAATGCAATAACTACACATCCTACAATTCTTTGGAAAAAATATAAATCAATTAGGTTGATTTAATGGTTTTGTTCGTCAATACTATGCCCCAATTAATTAACGATTCGTTAACCTTGCGCATTGTGCGCACAAGGTAAACGTCCTTTATTTACATTTTTTTGAGCGAGGCTGGTATGAAAATTTTATGTTTAGGTGAAGTGCTTATTGATATGTTAAGCCAAGGTGCAGCCCCCAAAGATGGCAACATACCAGCCATGAAGCCTTTCCAGCCTTACGCTGGTGGCGCGCCAGCTAACGTGGCGGTTGCTGTTGCCCAACTAGGTGGTGAGAGCGCGATGGTCTCGAAAGTCGGTGACGATACTTTTGGGGCGTTTCTTAAAGAAATGCTTGATCACTATAAAGTAAACACGGACTTTGTGTGGACGACTCAAGAAGGCAATACGGCGCTGGCGTTTGTAAATTTAGATGAAGACGGCGAGCGTTCGTTCGACTTCTACGTAGATAATGCCGCGCATAAGCACATTTCAGAACAAGATTTGTCGACGATTGATTGCGACAAAAATACAGTACTTCACTTCTGCTCGGGTTCAATTTCTGGCCCTGAACTTATCCCTGGCACTGAGTTTATTTTAAACAAGGCAAAGGAAAGCGGCATGATGGTGTGTTTAGACATTAACTATCGCCCAGCGTTTTGGGATGATACTGCTAATGCTCCAGCGCGTATTGATGAGGCGGCTAAGAAAGTTTCTGTATTAAAAGCAAGCCGAGAGGAACTTGCAGAGCTTTACGGCGAAGAAAATGCCGATGCAAAGGTACAACAGTGGCTTGATAGTGGGGTTAAGGTTGTATTGGTAACAGACGGTGGTGAGCCAATTCACTATATTACTAAATCGTTCAGCGGCACCTTGGCATCGCCAAAAATGGACGTAAAAGACACTACTGCAGCCGGTGATTCATTTATCGGTGGTTTCCTTTATTTCCTTTCGACAAAGGTTAAGAATGCCGACGAATTCGATGCATGGGCCGAAAACTTTGAAAATGTAAGCGAAGCCACTGAGTTTGCTATTCGCTGTGGGGCTTACACAGTAACCCAATATGGCGCATTTAGCGCATTACCTACTCAGGCAAATATTGCTAAATAAGTCGGGCGAAAGCACGCTTCAAAACTGTGTGTAATAAACAATAAAAAAGGGTTCAATATGAACCCTTTTTTGTCATCTAAAAGCATTGAAAGTAGCTTAAATTCCAGCCTAGGCTAGTACTTTAAATTGGCTTAGTGCTTATCAGCTCTGCTTTGAAATTTTCGTTCTTCGGTGTTGACCTTAATCCATTCACCTGTGCTGATGTATTCTGGCACTTGTACTACTAAGCCTGTTGAAAGTGTGGCTGGTTTGGTACGAGAAGTAGCAGACGCACCTTTAATCGATGGATCTGTCTCAACTACTTCAAGCTCAACGCTCATCGGTAAGTCTAAGGCAACCGGCACTTCACTAACTATGACAACTTGAATGCCATCGGTCTCTTCGTTAATAAACAGCGCTTCGTTTTCAATGCTTTCTTTGTTCAAGTGATAAGGGGTGTAGTCTTCCTTATCCATGAATACATATTCTTCGCCATCAATATACGAAAACATGGCAGGGCGACGAATTAAGTCAGCCATATCTAGGGTGTCTGAGTCTTTAAAGGTTTCATCGTATTTGGCACCCGTTACCACGTCGTACATGCGCATGCGATAGATGCTGCCACCAGCACGGCCTTGAGGGACAGAGCGTTCAATGTCCCGCACGATGCAAGTTTTTCCGTCAAATACCACAGTGTTATTCTTTTTAATTTCACTAGCCTTAGGCATGGCGATTTCCTATTGTTTTATTTTCTTAAGGTGCAACCCTTGTTTCTATCTCGCTCCATTCTCTGCGATATTGCATAACTTAGAAAGTGTTTTTGTGGGCTTAGCCTTCTATTAACGCTTTAACATTAGCCAATGTATCAGCTTCATTAGCGGGCTTGTCCCAACGTATTCTATGTATACGGGGAAAGCGCAGCGCAACCCCAGATTTGTGCCTTGATGAAGGGTGCACTGCGTCGAAAGCTACTTCAAGTACCAGCTCTTTTTTCACTTCCCTTACTGGACCAAACCGTCCTACGGCGTTGCGTCTTACCCAATTATCCAGTTTTTTGAGTTCTTCATCAGTGAACCCGGAATAGGCTTTTCCGATAGGCAAAAGCTGACTGTCTTCCCAAGCGCCAAACGTATAGTCAGAATAAAAGCTGGAGCGCTTGCCGTGCCCGCGCTGTGCATACATCATTACCGCATCCACAACTAGCGGGTCGCGCTTCCATTTAAACCACTGGCCTTTAGGTCTGCCAGGTACATACTTACTATCTAATCGCTTTATCATCAGCCCTTCTACCGCACGATTTTGGCATACTTGGGCGTGTAGCTGGCGCAAGGTTTCAGGTGAAGTGGCATTGAGTGTTTCAGAAAGAAATAAACGGCTGTTATTCGTCTTGCTAAACCATTCTTTAAGGGCGTGGCGTCGCGCTTTTAGTGTTTTATCAGTTAAATCTTCACCATTAAGCACCAAAGTATCGTAAACGATAAGTCCAGCCGGGGCGGAAGACTGTAACGTTTTACTCGGTTTCTTTTTATTAAGGCGCTGCTGAAGGGTATTGAAGGTATCTACGTCTGGCTGTGTGGCGGATGAATTCTGTGAAGCATCTTTATCACTACTCGAGCATTGACTAGCCACACTTTGGGCAGTCGATTCTCCAGATGAGTGAAAGCCATGTTCTGCGTTATGGATAACCAGCAGTTCTCCATCTAGCACCATATTGCCGCTTACAGACTCAAGCAGATCAGGAAATGAGTGGCTAATATCATCGCCAGTACGAGAAAAAAGTGCTTTTTCGGGCACATCGCCATCGACCCCACTACCGTTCTGAGTCTTATCATCTAGAGAGTTATTTGACTTAACGACAAGTTGCACACGGATACCGTCGTATTTGTTTTCAATTTGCCAAGTATTCTTGGTAAATGCGTCGATATCGCTATCTTCAATGGGGTGAGAAAGCATTACCGGATGAAAGGTGACGGCATTTTCAATATCAGGCTTGTCGGCTTTTCCTTCTAGCCAACCAAGCATGTCGACATAAGGCGGGGTAACCGCATGCCAAAGTGTTTCAACTTCTTTGATGTCCTTATTGCCATAGTCGGCCAATATTTGTTTTATAGAGCGTGCCGACACGCCTATACGTAACCCCCGCGTGCCCAACTTTAGTAACGCCCAGCGTTGAGCCGGCGTCATTATTGTTAGGTAATGGGCTAGCGTCTCAGAAACTTTCTGCTTACTGACCGAAGCGAAAGTTTCTACCACTTCGGTAAGCGTGGGTAGCGAATCTGTTGGCTCACTATAAGGCCATAAATGAGCCACGGTTTCACTAACCTCACCCACATAGTCATAGCTCATGGCAAAAAGCTCTGGGTCGGTATGTTCGGTAATGAGCTTTTTCACCGTATTGCGCTTAAAAAAGTCGAACCGCAATGTACCTGCCATAGCAGCAATTGCCCAGCCTCGGTCGGGGTCTGGCGTATTAGCAATGTAATCGGCTATAAGCTGTGCTTTGGCTTTATTTCCAGACGTGAAATAAAGCTGCTCAAGTAAGTGACTGAATGCTTCCACTAATTGCCTCCTTGCTCTTCTTCATCATAACCGACGAGAGATAGCGCTCTGGCTTTAAACCCCATTTTTTCTGCCTGATACATCAGGGCATCTTCTCTGCCGTGAGTTACCCACACTTCTTTCGGGTTAACTTCTTCTATGGTTTGCAGCAATTCAGGCCAGTCGCAATGATCAGAGATAATAAGCGGTAGCTCGGCATTCTTTTGTTTTGCGCGAGCGCGAATTTGCATCCAGCCAGACGCCACAACAGGTCGCACGTTAGGCAAGCTTCGTGACCACCTGTCGGCAAGTGCAGAAGGGGGCGCAATGACTATCTCGCCGGCTAATGTTTTTTTATCCGCAACCTCAGATACTGGAATTAACTCACCCAAGTCTATACCTAATTGCTTGTATAGGTCACACAGCTTTAGCTGCGCGCCATGCAGGTAAATTGGCTTCATGTAGCCTGCTTCTCGTAACGCTAATATAACCCGCTGGCATTTACCTAGCGCATAAGCGCCTACTAGATGGCATCGTTCTGGAAACACCCGTAACGAATGAAGAAGTTTTTCAATTTCATGTTCAATAGGCGGGTGCTTAAAGACTGGAAGCCCGAAGGTGGCTTCGGTAATCAAAACATCGCAAGGGACAACTTTAAAGGGCGGGCATGTAGGGTCTTGTCGGCGCTTATAATCACCGGAAACTACAACGCGGTAGCCTGCATATTCAATGAGAATTTGTGTAGAGCCAAGAATATGGCCTGCAGGGTAAAACGTGGCTTTTACATCGTTAAAAGTAATACTTTCACCCATAGCTACGGTATTCTGGTGAATCGCCATATCTTCACCGTAGCGGGTTTGCATAATAGCCAGTGTTTCTGAGCTTGCGTACACACTGTTATGACCTGCCCGTGCATGGTCAGCGTGACCGTGTGTGACAAGGGCGGTGGCGACTTCATTCATTGGGTCGATGTAAAACTCACCCGGCTCGCAATAAAGGCCAGTATCGTCAGCTTTTAGCCAAGTTGATGGGTGCACTACTCACAGTCCTGTTAAATCAGAGAATGCTTGTTACTACGTATTTAATCCCTTAAAACGACCACTTGAAGTATGCAAGACCAATAACTCAATTTGATGGCGAGTTCTCTGTCGAGTTAGATGCAGATTATTGCTTCCGCCCTGATTGGAGTATGGGAGTGACCTACATTCATGAAAGCAATGAAGTAATAGGTTCAGACAACGTGATTGAGCTAGGCACTCACTATTGGTTCAACCCGCATTCATCTATTGAATTTGGGTTAGGCTATGATACTGACGAAAGCCAATTAGGCTCGGCTACTTTGCTAGGTACTATAAGATTCTAGCTAGTTACGCCAATATGCTGCAGGACCAGGTTTTACCTGGTTCTTTTACTTAAATCGGAATCATATAACCTCGTTTAGTTCAGATGTTAGCTACGAGGTTTTGTTCGCCTCTGTCGCCATTTCTTGCACTGCAACCAAACCGTCATCTTGCTTGCTTTGTTGCTTCTTATAAAAGCTGCGCAGATATAGTCTTCGCCATACTGCTTCAAATGGCCCTTGATCGAAATGCTTAGTAATAAAATTCGCCAGCAAAATTTGAATTGCTGTGAGCGCAAGGGTAATTAACATCAAATCGAGCAGCGTCACGGTATAGGCAAACTCGGGATAGTAGGCGGGCATAATCACACGAAATAACACAGCTAAAACAATAGATTGTGTTAGGTAGAGAGTAAACGCCACCTTGCCGCAGTTAATAAGTGACTGATACCACCAGGCGGTTGTATTTTTCACTTTAATTAACAGATGAGCGTAGGCAAAAGCACAGAAAATAGCGGGGATACTGGTGAACATGGGAATAACATCTGAGGTTACTTGCTCAAACATTATCTGAGGAATAACAGTAATAACAGATGTTGCTATGGCAATAATGGCCACTTTCTTAAAGACAGCAGAAGAAAAACCAACGCTAAAGAAACCGCTTCTATAAAGGTAGGCACCAAACATCATAAGCCCCATCGACTGCCACAGCATGGAAAAAGGTGCTGCAATAACGGTAGCAAGAACAAAAGAAGCTTGAACACCAATTTGGAACAAATAACTACTTTGCCATTCCATAACCTCTTTGGCGTAAGCTTCGCTAGACCTAAGGGGAAGTGCGCCACCATAGTCGTATGAAAGAGTAAGTGCTATGCCAAAAACAAGTATAATGATGCTTCCCACGACGAGATATTTAACGCTTTTCGCGCGAAGCTCTTCTTGGTCTAGCGTTAAGTGTTTTAGTACAAAATAGGCGCAAAGACTGTAATAAAGCAGTATGTCGCCGCCAAATATAAACACGCCATGTATTAACCCAAATAAAAATAGCCATTTAAGCCGAGATTTAGAAAAGTCTAAAAAGTTGCGCCCACGCTTTTGGCAAGCATCAAATTGAATAGCCAAACCTGCTCCAAACAGCAGGCAGAATAATGTACGAAATCTACCATCTAAGAAAAGCGCGCTAACTGTCGAGATAATCTCATCGGACAAAAGTGATTCTTCAAAAAACGCGTAGCCAGTGTAAAAATTTTGATGGTATGCAATGTTTAAAAACAGTATGCCAAGGATTGCTAAGCCTCTAATGGCATCTATCGATTGAATTCGCATTTACGTTCCTTGTAGTCACATGTTGTTGTGTAGCGAGTGTAGTGTATTCGTTTTCGTGGTGTCGATGTAAATAATGTATCCAAACATTAATTAACGACACATGTCTTAAATTACAGTAGAGGGCCAATGTTTCAAGGAGGTTGAGCTTTCATTGACACTTAGAGATTAATTGAAAATCCCATTAAGAATGGCGTTGGTATATATAAACTTAACTAAGGATTTGGCGTATAAAGCGAAAAAGGCATAACAGATACTGTAAATGACATTACTACCTCCCGCTTTCGCTAAGTGGTTTACGCAAAAAGGCTGGCAACTACGTGATTATCAGCACACTATGTTGGTGGAAAAAGATAAACATGACTGTACGTTACTTATAGCGCCAACAGGGGCGGGTAAAACTCTGTCAGGTTTTCTGCCGAGTTTGGTAGAGCTTAGTGACCTAAACGAGAATAATACGTCGGCTGAAAGCAAGAGTAAGCAGAGTGGGTTTACTGGTTTGCATACCTTGTACATTTCTCCACTTAAAGCGTTAACCCAAGATATTCATCGCAACCTGTTACAGCCTATCGAGGAAATGGCACTGCCTATCACTGCGGAAACCCGTACTGGTGATACGCCTTCTCATAAGCGTCAGCGACAGCGTAAAAAGCCGCCTAATATTCTACTTACTACCCCGGAATCCCTCATGCTGATGTTAAGTTACGCCGATGCCGATAAGCTTTTCGGCAAGCTAAAACGCGTGATCATCGATGAAACTCACAGTTTAATGGCTAATAAGCGCGGCGACTTTTTATCACTCGCCCTAGCACGGTTAAGCGTGCTTTCACCAAGCTGTAAACGCATAGGTTTGTCAGCGACAGTAGCATTTCCCGAGACTTTGGGCGCGTGGCTAGCGGGCAGTGACAGTGTTGCCAATATCATCAAAGTAAAAGCGGGAGAAAAGCCAAAAGTTGAAATGCTGCACTCTAAAGCGCGCATGCCTTTTGGCGGCTTTATGGCCCGTTACGCCATTGATGATATCTATGAGGCGATAGAAAATGCGCAGACCACGCTGGTTTTTGTCAATACCCGTGCTCAGTCCGAGCTTCTATTTCAAATGCTGTGGGAAGCAAACAAGGCTGCGCTCCCGATTGCACTTTATCACGGCAGTTTAAGCAAAGAGCAAAGGCGAAAAACCGAAGCCATGATGGCAAGTGGTATGCTAAGAGCAATTGTGTGTACTTCTGCGTTAGAACTAGGTATCGACTGGGGCGATGTAGATAAGGTCATTCAAGTAGGTGCGCCTAAAGGGGTAAGCAGGCTGCTGCAAAGGATAGGGCGAGCGAACCACAGGTTAGATGAGCCTAGCGAAGCGTTACTTGTACCAGCAAACCGTTTTGAAGCGCTAGAATGCCAAGCGGCCATTACGGCTATTGAAAAAGGTGAACTTGATGGCGAAAGCCCTCAGCCAGGCGCCCTAGATATCATTCCGCAGTTTATCTTGAACTGTTTATGTAGCAAAGCTGATAGCCCAGATGCCTTGTATCAAGAGATACTTACCGCTACGCCTTATCAAGGGTTAGACAAAGACGATTTCGACAAGCTGTGGCGCTTTACGCAAGACGGAGGCAGTGCCCTTAATGCGTATGAACGATATCAGCGTTTAACGCAAAACGACGATGGCACTTTTGCGCCTGCAAATCAGCGAGTTATACAAAGACACAGGCAAAACATAGGCACAATCGTTGAGGCAGGGCGTTTAAAGGTAAAGCGCATTAGAAGGGGAAACCAAGGCAAGATCATTGGCGAGGTAGAAGAGTACTTCGCCCAGCAGTTAACGCCTGGAGATACCTTTTATTTCGGCGGAGAAACACTGCGCTTTGAAGCTATCCGCGACATGCAGCTTCACGCCAAGTCGGCAAAAGCCAAAGAGCCTAAAATACCAAGCTACGCAGGCGGTCAAATGCCGCTATCTACCTATCTAGCAGAAGGGGTACGGGCTATCTTGGCCAGTCAAAAAACCTGGAAGGCACTGCCCGCACAGGTACAAGAGTGGCTGAAGCTTCAGCAGGCGTTCTCTCAGCTACCTAGCCCTGAAAAGGTGCTGGTGGAGCAGTTTCCATTTAGGCAGGCGCATTATACCTTGTACTACACCTTCGACGGACGCAAAGCGAACCAAACCTTAGGTATGTTATTAACACGGCGAATGGAAAAAATGGGCATTAAGCCTTTAAGCTTCAGCGTGACTGATTATGGTTTATCGGTAGCATCAGTGAACGCCATCACCCAAGGGCAATTACAGCAGCTGTTTCAGCCGGATATTCTAGGCGACGAGTTAGAAGATTGGATGTTACAAGCGCCAATGCTAAAGCGTTCGTTCAGACAAGTAGCGGTGGTGAGTGGGCTTACTGAACAGCGTTATCACGCCAGTCAAAAAACCATGAAGCAAGTAACGTTTTCTACCGACCTTATTTACGATACATTGCGAGAGCACGACCGGGACCATATATTACTTAAAGTAGCGCGTGCTGATGCTGAGCGTGAACTACTAGACTTACGGCGGCTCGCTAACTTACTGATTCGCTATGTAGATTCAGCAACATTAGTGAACCTTGAAAAACCCTCTCCCATGGCCATACCTATTGTGCTTGATGTACGCAGTGAGCAAGTAAAAGGCGCTGGGGCACAGGCCATCATCGAGCAGGCTGATTTGTATGCGGAAGCTGAAACCATGTTAGATGAAGTTCGCGCACTACTCTCAGGGACTAGCGTTGAATAGGGTAGGACTAAACAGAATAATTAAACTTCGCTTTCCCATATTGTCGATGTACCTCACGCCAAATGCTTTACTTAATAAAGATTTGCGGTAAGTCCGTTGAACAGAAAAGCTTAATAGTATTTCGCTAAATAAACGTGCAGCGTTACTCAGGTACTAAAAACTCACAAACGAAAAATAAAGAGGATAATTTGGCAATAACCGACGCGTGGCTGACTGAAAAAGTCAGTCAGCGGCATATCACTATTACGAAATATGCAGACTACCTGTGGTTATTAGACGCACGTGGTGTGGCGTATTTACCCGCATGCGACTGGCTGATTGTCTCTGATCTTCACCTAGAAAAAGGCAGCTATTTACGCAGTTATGCGAACCCCTTACCCAGCTTAGATTCCACCGCCACACTCAAACGTCTGGAAAGTATTATCGATGATTACAAACCTTTGCGAGTAATCAGCTTAGGGGACAGTTTTCACGACAAGCATAGTATGTCTCGTATGACTAATAAGGACCGTCAGCATTTATGTAGGCTTGTTGATAACGTCAATGAATGGATGTGGGTAGAAGGCAACCATGACCCAGATTTGCCTGAGGGCATTCCAGGCACGCCATGTTTTGAAGTAGTGCTAGATAATATGGTATTCAGGCATGAGCCGGAATTAAACGAAAAGCGAGCGCAAGTTATCGGTCACTATCACCCTAAAAAGCGGACCACCATTACACGCCGTCGTTACTCTGGCAAATGCTTTACTAACAAA
The DNA here is from genome assembly GCF_018619335.1 of Alteromonas sp. ALT199. Lineage (GTDB taxonomy): Bacteria > Pseudomonadota > Gammaproteobacteria > Enterobacterales > Alteromonadaceae > Alteromonas. Next base: position 50,521 of record NZ_JAHHDX010000015.1, read on the forward strand.
GAAAACTTATTTGTCATGCCCGCTTTCGGGCAATTCACCGGCGGGTTAGACATAGACGAAGATGTAATGCTAGCGCTTCTTCCCAAGCCGACCCGTCAGGTTTTCATGCTCTGTGACGGCATTATCTTCAAGATATAGCCCACCAAAAATGGGGTCAGAGTACATTTCCCCTTTAGCAGAATTGAGATGGGGTCAGAGAATTGAGATGGGGTCAGAGTACATTTCACAGTTATCGCTGCTTCGAAAAAATGTACTCTGACCCCTTTATTTGGGTTAGTCGCGCCAGCGTTTGGTCAATTCGTCGTAGGCGTCTATGCGGCGGTCACGGAAGTAAGGCCAAATGCGCTTAACCTGTTCGGTACGTTCCATATCAAGCTCAACTGATAGCGTGGTTTCACCTTCAGCTTCGGCTTTTGCCAAAATCTCGCCCTGCGGGCCTGCAACAAAGCTTTGCCCCCAAAACTGAATGCCTGGGTCGCCTTTAACAGGTGATGCTTCAAAACCAGTGCGGTTCGCCACAATTACTGGTACTGAGTTTGCCACAGCATGAGAGCGCTGGATGGTTTCCCATGCGCCATGCTGACGGGTACGCTCTTCTTCGGTGTCAGTTAAGTCCCAGCCAATAGCCGTAGGGTAGAACAACAAGTCTGCACCTGCCATTGCCATTAGGCGTGCCGCTTCTGGGTACCATTGATCCCAACATACCAAGACGCCAAGCTTACCTACGCTAGTTTCAATAGGCGTGAAGCCCATATCGCCCGGCGTGAAATAAAACTTCTCGTAAAAACCCGGGTCGTCAGGAATGTGCATTTTACGGTATTTACCCGCAATTTCTTTACTGCGGTCGAACACTACGGCGGTGTTGTGATACAAACCTGAACCGCGCTTTTCAAAAAGCGACGTCACTAAAACGATATTGTGCTTTTCAGCGAGTTCACCAAAAAAGTCTGTTGCTGGACCTGGTATTGGTTCAGCCAAATCAAAGGCGTCAGTATCTTCTTGCTGGCAAAAATACAAGGTGCTGTGCAGCTCTTGAAGCAAAATACACTCGCAACCTTCAGCTGCTAATTTGGCAACTTGCTCGGCACTTTTATTCCAGTTCGTTGCTTTGTCGTTGTCGGCAACGGCCTGTTGTACCAGACCAACTTTTAGCTTAGCTGGGCGCATGTAATGACACTCCTTTCTTTAAGGTGGTGATAATCGAATCTTTTAACGTATTTGTGGGTACTTGCATAGAAATACAATGCAAGCTGCCGTATTGTCTTACGAGTACACTACAATCAATTGGTTCAACAATATGATTGGGATGTGCTTTTTGCACCGTCTCAATAGCTTCGGCATCTTCTTCTTCACCGTATACGGGCAACAAAATAGCTTTATTACAAATTAAGTAATTGGCATAGGAGGCAGGTAGGCGATCTCCTTCATCGTTTACTATATGAGGCAGCGGTAAATGAAATTGTTCATGCTCTGGCAGTTCAAGGGCGCACTCGTCACATAACGCTTTCAACCCTTCAAAGTGACTATCATTAGGGCGGTTGTTACACGCCTGAATTACCAAGCCTTTATTCGGTGTAAAACGTACTAAAGTATCAATGTGACCATCTGTATCATCACCCTCTAAATGCCCATGCTGCAATATAGTGACCTTGCTGCAGCCCAGCATGTCTTTAAATGCATCTTCGTAAGCACTGAGCGACATATCGCCATTTCGCTCAGGGTTAAGTAAACACTGTGCCGTACTTAATAAGTGTCCGTTTTCGTCGATTTCCAACGCGCCGCCTTCTGCCACAATCGGACTGCTGCGAAGCACAGATTTGCACATGGCGGCGAGATAACGCTGATTAGCAAGGTTATCCTCAGAAGCGTTAAACTTGTTACCCCAACCGTTAAAACGAAATTCTACTGGCGAGCCGTTACCTTCGTTGTCTTTACACGTTATAAAGCTGTAATCGCGCATCCAGGTATCATTAAACGAGGCGGGAACGATAAGCACTTGAGCATTTTCGGATAAACGGGGTTTAAGGTCGTCCACGTCACTTGGCGCGCATAATAAAATGACACCCGCGTTATTGCGATTCACTGCTGCAATTGCATTCAGGTAGGTCGCTCTTGCTTCTTCCAACCATGGAGCCCAATCGGTTTGTGCGTGCGGCCATGCCAACATCACAGCATCAATGTCGTGCCATTCTGGCGCCATAATACGGTTGCCGAGCATAGTAAAATTCCAAGTCGCTTAAAAAAATAGGGAGTGGATTATAGCCATGCCTCGACGAGAGACCAAGGCAAATGGCGATGAAATTAATTGACTGTGACGATTAGTGGTAGCGCTCGTAAAAGAGACCGCTACCACTTTATAGGGAGTTTAGCCTAGCTTTGTGTCGCTGTAGCGTTGGCTTTTTTAAGATGTTTACTCAGGAATTTGATAAGCGCATTGTAGTATTTTGCTTCGTCTTCTACATAGTCGAAACCATGCCCTACGTCGTCAAAAACCATCCACTCATGCTTAATATTGTTATCTTTCAAGGCAAAGTGCAGGCGATAAGCGTGCTCTATATCAACTACAGTGTCATCGGTACCATGTGCGATAAAAACAGGCTTAGTGATACCTTTGAATTGATACAAAGGCGAGTATTTAAATAACTCTTCTTTTTGCGTATTAGGGTTACCAATGATCTCGGTTAATATCGTCATAATATCGTCGTTTTGTACGTCACTTCGCTGAAACTGCAGTGCAAGGTCAGTAACTCCGGCAAATGAGGCAGCGCACTGATACAGTTCAGGAGAGCGAATAATACTGTACAATGCCGAGTAACCACCGTAGCTGCCTCCAATAATACAAACATTGTTTGCATCGACTTCATAGTGCGTCTTGGCGTATGACAATGCTTGTTCAATATCATCTTCAATAAGGCGTCCCCACTGTTGCATGCCTTGTTGTTTAAATGATTTTCCGTAACCTGACGACCCTCTATAGTTGACTTGTAAAGTTGCGAAACCGGCATCAACCAGTACTTGAATGCTGCCAGAGTAGTGACGAGAATCATTTACGCCAATAGGGCCGCCATGAGGGATAACAACTAATGGTGGGTTTTGAACCTCTGGCAATGTAAGAAAGGCTTCCAACCCTACTCCGTCTTCCGACTGAAGTTTCAATAGTGCTGTTTTGCTAAGTTTCTTGTTCGAAAGCCAAGGATATAAATCGACTAGGTGAGTAAAAGTGTCACTTTGGCGATTGTAATGGAAGATTTGCTCTGGATTAGCGCTGTCATCTGCAACAAAAAGGATATTATCTCCCGAAGTGTCCATGTCTATAGCGTAAATACCATCAATTTGAGACATGGTTTTTAGGCGAGTGGTTAGCTCGTTGTAATTATCGGAAAAGTAGAGTTGCTTGCCCATTCCTTTTTCAAGGAAAGATACGCCAATAATCTCTTTGGTTTCAGGGTGTCTTATAACGCTTTTTAGATCATAGCTAGGGTGCTCAAATATAATGCCATCAAACTGTTTATTTTGAATATTAAAGCGTCTTAAATTGATTTTATCGCTGCGATGGTTAGTTAACACGTACAGTTCATCTCCCGACTCACTGCCTCCCACTACTTTAACCGCGTCATTTTTATCGCTTTTCCACATTTCCTTATAGCGATATTTACGAGGCTTTGATCCGGTTCTTGCGAAAATTTCGGTTATACCATTAAAGGTTCTGCTCCCCCCTAATCGCCATCCTTTTGCATCAAATATCCAGTCTTGTAAGTCTGGTCCTGACTTATTCAGTTTGAATTTGCGCCGAAAGTTACTTTCTTTGATTTTCTTCGACAAATCTAAGTTAAAAAGGTCAACATAGTAGTCGTATTCATCATCATCTTCATAACGAGCAAAAATAGCGTTAGATGGCTTATTTGGAAGCGTGTCTACCCAATGACCAGGTTGTGAAATGTATGATAAACGAAACGGCGGATTTGGTGTTTTAGTACGGTCAGCAAACTCAACAATCACATAACGATGGAATCGACCGTTGGAGTATTGTTTCAATGAAATAAAATTATCGGAGAGCCATACTAATTCGGCAATGTAATTGAAGTGCCGTTCCCACGACGTTATTCTGTTTGAATGCTGAACATGCATTTGTTGACGCTCAAACGTGATAGGGTCATCTTTGGTGCCACGCACTAGATCGTGAATGATTAAATTGTATGAATCACTTTTAGGTTCGATATAGGCAATGGCCGTACCGGAAGGGTTTACTGAAAACAGTTTATATTTTGCGTCTTTGAAAAAAGACTCGGTCTGGAATTCAGAGGCTTTTGGCGTTTCAGCATGAGTATGCGGCGAGCCAAGGGTGAAAAAAAACAGTGAAAGAGTAAGCAGCAGTTTATTAATCGTCATTATTCTAGTCCCCGCTTTTTTCAGAATGTTTTAAGTAGAAATCGATATAATGATCGTCGGGGTATAAGCCGTTAGCGATGTCGTATTTATCAGCGAATTGAGAAAAATCTTGTTCGAGGATTTTGAGAATGATAGAGGTGCGATTGAGTACTTTTATTGTTGCTTGGCTTCCCAACCTCTCTATCATAAGTAGGCCGGTATAGTTGAGTTTGCCTGGCTGAACAGTAAAGGTAAGGTCTAAGCTTTCTAGGTCCATGTAGCTTTCAAGTAAGTTTCCTTTTGACAACGAACCGGTACGTTCGAACACTCTGTCCCACGTGTAGGTACCTGCAGGTAGTTTAATCACATCAATGTGCTGTGAGTGATTAAGAGGGCCAAATGTATATTTGTTCGTTAAGCCACTACCTTTAAGTACTACGCTCTCTGTATAGCCCTTAGAATATAGTGCAATAATTGCGTAGCCTTCATCAGGTTCTAGTGGTTCAACTGTGGTTGTGTTGGCTATGAGTGGAGTGGAAAATACGACAAGCAATAGTACGAGTACAGCTTTCATTACTTCATTCCCTTGATGGTTTATTATTTATCACAAGTTTCTTATGTGAGCGTTTTTGACAACACTACAAATTACGATTCGTAAAATCAACTAAGTGAAAACAATTTACTTCTTTTATTTTAAATGTCGCCCGCCATTAAGGTGCAATGTTTGGCCTGTGACGTAATCGCTATCGAATAAGTAATTCATGGCCTTTACGGCTTCTTTTGCGCCAGGAACCATTTCAAGTAAAGACTTCTTTAACGCTTTTTGCTTGTAAGCATCGTCGTCGCCTTCGTTGAACATGAGTAAAGCAGGTGCAATGCTATTCACTTTCACTTGTGGCGCTAGCTTTTTGGCAAAGGATAGGGTGAGATTGTGCAACGCAGCTTTGCTTGCCGCATAAGCCATGTGCTTTTCACTGCCAGTATCTTGCACATAATCAGTCATATGAATAATGTCAGCTTGCACTTCACAACCGCACAGTGCTTCTTCTAATGCTAAATTAATGCGATAGGGGGCAACCGCATGAATCATCATCATGCGTTCCATTAACTCTTGCTTATTACTATTATCTTTCTCTTGTGCCCAATCTGATGCGTTGTGAATGATCCCCCGATAGGTTTTACTGATTGCCTTAATCTCATCAATTGCTCGATCAATAGCCGGCTCAGTGCTAAAATCCGCCTGTAAAACTGTTGCGCCTTTATCCTTAAGCATTGCAATACTCGAGCGATGCGTTCGATAAGTCACAACAACGCGATGTCCTTTTGCAAGTAAACTTTCGGCCATCGCCAAGCCCAACCGTTGGCTGGCGCCTGTTATTAGTACAGGTGAGTTCAAGATAGTGTCCTTCTTTTCTAAGAGGTAACAGTTTTATTATTCCGTGCTAAACGCACGTAAGGTAGCAACAACATTAAATAAAAGTCATGTTGTCGTATAACCGAACTTTTACGATTTGAAAGGCGTATTAGTTCAAAAAAAGCAGTAACAACGGATAAAACAATGTTAGCAAAAGAAGCGGTAATTGTGCGTGATGCACTAGACCCCTCTATATCAGAGCCGGCACAACGTGTACGTGAAGCATTAGAAGCCAAGGGGCTAGAAACGCCTATGGTGGTTAATGGTCTTTCTGACGAACAAAAGCGCAAACGAATTGAAAGTGCGATGCGTGACGTAATGGACACGCTTGGACTTGACCTTACTGATGACAGCTTGTGCGACACGCCTACACGCATCGCCAAAATGTACGTCAATGAGATTTTCGGTGGCTTGGATTACCGCAAGTTTCCAAAGATTACTGCTATCGAAAACAAAATGCAGATCGACCAGCCTGTACAGGTGTCCGACATCAGCTTAACAAGTACGTGCGAACATCATTTTGTGACTATTGATGGTATGGCTACAGTGTCTTACATACCCAAAGATACTGTGATTGGTCTTTCAAAGATAAATCGTCTTGTAGGCTTCTTTGCTCAACGCCCTCAGGTACAAGAGCGTTTAACACAGCAAGTGTTGGTTGCACTGCAAACTTTAACGAACTCAGAAGATGTTGCTGTAAGTATTAACGCTACGCACTACTGCGTAAAGGCGAGAGGGATTCGAGACACTAATTCCTACACGAAAACGTCAGCATTGGGCGGTCGCTTTTTAACGGATAATGAATTGAAGCGAGAATTTTTCCGCTAGCTAAGCGCTAGAAAGTACCTGTTTCAGAAATCAAAAGCCGTTTCATCATAATGAAGCGGCTTTTTTGTTTATATTTGTTTATGGTTATTACTTGATAACAAGTTCTGTATCTAAGGCATCCACAATAAGATTAATGCGTCCACCAATACCATCGGCAGGGGTTAGACTAAGTACCTTATTGCAACATTCACAAGATTCATGTTGCTCGTGATACATGTCGCGAGCACTGTTCAGTCGAAAATCATTAATTGCACCGCAGTAGGGGCACATGTATTCCAATGCTTTAATACTTTGCATCGTTTTATCCGTTACCATGTTTAACATATCCATATGACGTAAGTTGAAATCCGCTGTGTGAAAAAAGTAGTTTGTATTGCTTCTATGCATTAACTTTGTCAGACCCATTTGTAAGAATAAACCTACGCGAAAGCTCTGCAAAAAGAACCACGCCACATCAAATCTGCAAAAAACAAACCACACACATTAGTGTAGTGCCACTTTCACGTTGAAAGGCCTTTAAACAAGCTGAGTTACTGTAAGACCGTGTTATTGCGCAAAAGGATAGGTGAACAATCCGCCTATGATAAAAGTATAGTCGGTAATTCTTTTACTGCCTTTGTAATTCGCGGATTACTTAGTAAGTAGTTGGCGACAAAGATAATTAAATTTGTCGGCGATAACTCACCCGTCACGGAGCTCGCAATAGGTGGGTTACCGCGTATTAGAGGTTTGTTAGTTAGCTAAGAGCCATAGCTGCTGAAAGGGAGCAAGCACAAGAGGTGCTGCTTCCATTTTTACATTAACGCCTGACAGCAAATCTACGCTTGACGTGAAGCATACTGTCGTCAAAAGGGAACGCTGAAGCTGCTGCTCGTGTTCACTGAAATTACAAACGACGAGGAGTTTTTCACCTTTGGCATTTTCTCGCATGAAAGCAAAGCAATGTTGATTATCAGCATCCAATATATGTGTTTGAGCTTGACCAAAAATGGCGTACTGTTTTCTAATCTCAATCATCTTTTGTAAGCCTGTAAATACGCGAAGGCTTGCCATTTCCGCTGGGCTTGTAGGTGCTGTTTGACCTAACGCTAGAGCAGCGTCGTCATTACTAACCGAAATACGATTAACCCATCTGTCATCATGTTTTTTGCTTTCGTCAAATCGGTAACTGTAGTCATTGAGCTTTCCAATTTCATCGCTTGAATACAGCAACGGGATACCACCTATGCTGAACGTTATCCCATATAACAACAACATACGCTTCACTGCTTCTTCAATACCTTGCGCGTCATTAGATTGCAGTGCGCCTTCTAGCCCGCATAAAGAGGCTAATGAACCACATACACGACAATCCCCGTTACTCGGGTTTTCCGCAAACGGCACACCGTTCGCAAAACTTCCTTCAAAACGGCCGGTGTAGAACTGATTAAGGAAGTAACGATGGTCGAACGGGTTAATATCTAATTCGTTAGCGACAGCATCGTCAAAGGTCCAACCTATATCATCATGGCAGCGCACGTAATTCACCCAAGTGCATTTGTCTGAAATAGCAAAGCTCTTTTTCATTGATTGTGTGAGTAGGTGGGTTTTGCGCGTAGCTAAAGAGTTCCAGAGTAGCGCCATTAACAAGGGGTTATAGGACAGCTGACACTCATCTTTATCGATATATTTAACTACTTCATCTGGATGGACGATAGCTTCGGATTTAAAAACCACCGCTGGCGCAACAATTTGTAGACAACAATTAAACGCTTGAATAAGTACGTGTGCCTTCTCTTGGTTCTCGCAATCTGTACCAAGTTCTTTCCAAATAAATGCTAATGCGTCTAAACGCAGGGCGGCGCTACCAACGTTAGCCAAAAATAGCATTTCAGAGGCAATGGCGTTGAATACTTCAGGGTTGCTGTAGTTTAAATCCCACTGAAAGCTGTTGAAGGTCGTCCAAACCCATTTTTCAATTTGCTCATTATAGGTAAAGCTACCCCTTCTAACTTGAGGGAAAATTTCTCTTAGCGTTTGTTCATATTGGTCGGGAATGGTCCTGTCATCAAACAAGTAATAATAATTTTGATATTGCTTGTTGCCACTTAGCGCGGCTTTTGCCCACGCATGTTCGTCAGATGTGTGATTAAAAACAAAGTCTAACACAAGGTTGATCCCTTCCTTTTGTAGGGCAGACGCAAGCTTCTCCAAATCTTTCACGGTGCCTAAAGAGGGGTTTACCTTGCGATAGTCCGATACGGCATAGCCGCCATCACTATCTCCTTTAGGCGCGTCGTATAAAGGCATGAGGTGTACATAAGTTACACCGAGTGCTTTAAAGTAGGGAATTTTATCGTGTAAGTCATTCAACGTAGGCCCCATTAAATCCACATAGCAAGCCATACCTACCTGCTGTTGATCGCGATACCATAGGGGAGATTTCAGCTTTTCATTATCGAGTTTTTTTAACGAAGGCTTACGACTTTTCAATCCATCTCTTAATATTTCAATAAGTTTTTGTAAATGAAAATAGCAGTCATACTGATGTCCATAAACATAAGTATAGTTCTTGAAAAGGCGGGGGAAGTGAGCCTTTAATCGCTTATTAAACGTAGCCGCATCCTTCTTTGTGAGGCCCGATAAATCAGTGGATGCTAGGATGCGCTCCAAACAAAGACTACTGCTGGCAGCATAACTCATAGAAAACTCCAAAGTATGACGCGATTAGGCGTCTAATGCCTCTTTCCTTAATGACGGGTTTACAGGCTTTTTAAATTCTGTTAACTTTTATCTTAAACGATTAAGTCTCTTTTTCCAAGCTAGACTGAAGTTTGATACAAAGCTCAATACCATTTCAGCTATCGAACTTATTACATCGTTATTTTTATCGACTAGATATGTGAAATAAGTGAGTACTTCAGGCACCTTATGTCTGCCAAAACTTACGTGTTTTAATAAAGTGTGTGCGGACGTAAAGTATCTTCATGCCGTTGTTGTGAGACCGACTATGCCTAGCCAAGAACGTAGCAGTAGAGTTATCAGGTGGTTAACCTACCTCATGTTTATGATGTTTGCTATGACATCAGATTCAGTAGGCGAGATAATCAAAGAAGTAAAAGTGGCTTTCTCTGTCACTAATGCACAAGCGAGCTTAATGCATTCTTTGCCTATGCTGGGTATCGCGTTATCTGGCTTATTTTTAGGGTTTTTAGCCGATAAATTAGGTCGTAAGCCAACCATCATCATTGGTTTAGCACTGTTTGGATTAGCATGTTACAGCTTCCTTATTGCCAATGACTTTATGTTGATCGTTAGTTTGATGAGCTTGTCGGGGGTAGCCGTTGGTATTTTTAAAACCGGCGCGCTGGCGCTTATTGGTGATATTTCAACATCAACAAAGCAGCATACGGCTACGATGAATGGTGCAGAAGCGTTCTTTGGTGTTGGTGCTATTATTGGCCCTCTAATTGTTGCGTATCTTATTCACCAAGGCGTTGCATGGCAGTGGCTTTACGTCATTGCAGGTGGCGTTTGTACAGTACTTATCATTGTGGCCCTACTGGTTAAGTACCCCACATATACACATGATACGTCTTCTGGCAAAAACAAAGTATCGATAGCTCAGAGTTTGAGTCTGCTTAAGAACCCTTATGCCCTGGGATTTTCTGTTGGCGCGTTTTTATACGTTGCGGCAGAGAGTGCTATTTATGTGTGGATGCCTAGTTACTTGGTGTGCGATGCCACAACACTTAGAGCGACATACGATTGTTATAGTGAGGGTTTCTCTGAAACCTTAGCTATTTATTCGGTAACCGCATTCTTTATTCTTCGCGCAGCAGGGCGTTTTATTGGAATCTGGATGATGTCTCGATTCAACTGGGCTTTGGTGTTGATGTTGTTCACTGGAGCCATTGTCTTGTGTTTCGGATTAGGGCTGTGGGGTGGAAAGCAGGTCGCACTCTACTTGTTCCCACTAACAGGCATTTTCATGTCAGTGGTATACCCTACGTTCAACTCTAAGGGAATAAGCTGCTTCCCTAAACATCAGCACGGCAGTGTGGCAGGGGTAATATTGTTTTTTACTGCTGCCGGTGCAGCCGCCGGACCATTTATTATGGGGCTCGTAAGTGACGCTAACGGAGGCGATGCAAAATACGGCTTCATGGTCGCAACAGGCTTCGCCGCTTTGCTATTTATCGGCTTGGTATACAATTTTATTAAAAACCCTACCAAACAGCGTTTAGCTGAAATTGAAGCGAGTGAGTACGCTAATTAAGTGAAACGAGCCGCGAAGCTAACCGCTCGCTGTACTAGTAATTTTAAACGTGCCGGGCATGAGCTCGGCACTGGTGTTTCAGCACGTTGTTGTTTAAGCTTCACCTAATTCCCTCTCATACAAATCTATAGCAATAGCCCATGGATGAATTAAAACAAGCTCAAGCCCTTTACGACACGCTCGTAGAATTTGCGGTGACTTACAGCTTCCAAATTGTAGGCGCCATTGTCATTTTCCTACTTGGTTGGTGGGTTGCCAATAAAATAAGCCATGTAGTTGAAAGGCTAATGGTGAGCAAAAACATTGATATTACGCTTAGTCGTTTTACCGCTGGTATCTGCAAATTAGTGGTACTCGGGTTAGTCATCATTATAGCGCTTGGTAACATAGGGATAAGCGTTACTCCGTTAATTGCAGCATTAGGTGCTGTTGGCTTGGGTGCCGGCCTCGCCATCCAGGGGATGCTGGCAAACTATGCTGCTGGCTTTACCATCATTATTACCCGTCCTTTCGTTGTGGGAGATACGATTCGCGTTCGTGGTGTTGCAGGTGTTGTTGACCAAGTAATGCTGCCCTATACCATTCTTATTGATGAAGATAATGTTCATATACAAATTCCCAACAAGCTTATCGTTGGAGAGATCTTGCACAATTCTGCAGAGAACATGCTTATTGAGTTGGAAATCGGTGTTGCTTATTCAAGCAATGTAGATAGCGTCATTGAAGTGATTCGAAACGCCGTTGAAGCTGTTGACGGTGTGAATTTAGAAAAGTCACCGGCCATCGGTGTTGATAATTTTGGCGACAGCGGTATTAATTTGGGGATTCGAGTTTGGGCGCCCGCTGTAAGGCATTTCGAAGTGCGCTATGCGCTTAATCAAGCCATTTTTAATGCGCTTCAACAGCATGATATTGACATTCCATTCCCACAAAGGGAAGTCAGAATGCTGGACTGATTTAAGCTTCTACATCTGTAAAAAATATTAATGCCGGATAAAAATAATGTTTTATCCGGCATTTTTTTCATACAAAAAGTTCTTATTGATACTTTAACCTGCTTAAAGCTCGTAAAGTTCTAACGGTAAGCCATCGGGATCTTGAAAGAACGTAAAGCGCTTACCCGTATATTCGTCTATTCTTACCGGCTCACATTCCACACGTTTGTTGGTTAAGTGATCAATTATTTCGTCGAGGTTGTCGACTTTAAATGCCAAGTGTCTAAGCCCTTGCGCTTCTGGGCGTGACGGTCTTCGTGGCGCCCCTGGAAACGAAAATAGCTCTATCTGACTACCATCAGGCAGACCTAGATCACATTTATACGAGTCTCTAGCTTCCCGGTAGTTTTCGTCGATAATTGAAAACCCTAACACGTCCGTGTAAAACGTTTTCGAACGTGGATAGTCACTACAAATTATAGCAACATGGTGAAAGCCTTTTAGCATGCTATTTCCTTTTATATGCTTACGGCATCTCTTGACCGCGAGCAACTTCAAATAATTTATACCAGTGCTCGCGAGATAAATTAATATCCATCGCTTTCTGGCTAGACTTGATTCGTTCTATATTGGTGCTGCCTAAAACTGGCGCAATATTAGCCGGGTGTCGCATCAGCCATGCTAAAACAATGGCTTCAGGCGTTGATTGGTATTCGCTTGCAAGCTGCGCAACTAAATTTGCGGTAGCGGCATCTGCACTAGCCTCGGTTTTCGCCCTTGTATATTTTCCTTGAGCCAAGCTTCCCCAAGCCTGAAGCTGAACCTTGTTCATCATACAATATTCAAGGGTTCCTGGTGCATAACCTATGTTGCGATTAGCCGCGCTATTACTGGTGATGCCATCCTCTAGCCAATCTCTAAAACCAAGGCTCATTTCAAGTTGGTTGGCAACAATAGGTGTCGAGAGTGCTGATTGAAGATAGTTTATTTGGTGTCCGTGCATATTAGACACGCCCACATGTTTAATTTTTCCCTGTTGCTGAAGGAGTAGCAAAGTGCCAGCGACCTCTTCTAATTCCATAAGCGGGTCGGGGCGGTGCAGTAAGAGTATATCAAGTTGCTCAATTTCTAATCGAGAGAGAATACCTTCAACTGAGGTGTGAATATGCTTTGCTGAGAAGTCATAACGCTTTGGTCCTAAATCATCCTCAAAACGTATTGCACATTTAGATTGAATGATCATTTTATCTTTAAGGTTTGGGGCTTGCTTGAGTGCTTCACCAAAAACGGTTTCTGCTTTACCGAATGTGTAAATATCAGCATGGTCAAAAACGTTAATATCTAAGTCTAGTACAGTGTCTATAATTGATCTTGCTTTGGTTACATCAGCTTTAGTGGCAGGGTTATTATTCCAGCCTCCACCTAGGCCCATACATCCATAAATCAGGCGGCTTGCATGTGGAAAGTGTGCATTCATGTAGTTTTCTCCCTTTAGAATGTGTGAGTGAACAAAAGTATTTATGCACTCAATAAAGCTTTGGAGCTTATTCTTATAATCAACAAAGCGCTACTCTAGTACGGCCTTGTTAATAATTAAAGCTTGATTGGTCGAGTATATTTTAACTAGCGACAGTTAGCGCTTAAGATTATTTCTGGAGCAGAAATAGCGAAAAAGTCACAACTTCTGGTGTAGGCGTTTTAATATTGTAGTGAGGTTAAAACACTACGGAATAATCACAAGAAAAGAGGGTTTATGTTGAAAAAGTGGTTTTTAGCGGCAATGGCAAGTGCACTACTCGTTGGGTTATCTGGCTGCACCGGTGTGCCAGATAATGTAAAGCCAGTTAAGGGGTTTGAGCTCCCTAAGTATTTAGGGCAATGGTATGAAATTGCGCGCTTCGATCACAGTTTCGAAGAAGGGCTAAGCGAAGTTACGGCAACTTACAGTATGCGAGATGACGGAGGTGTTAAGGTTATAAATCGCGGATTTTCAAAAGAAGAAAATAAGTGGGATGAAGCCGAAGGCAAAGCGTATTTTGTAGAGAGTGAAACGACAGGGCATCTAAAGGTATCTTTCTTCGGCCCGTTTTACGCTAGCTATGTAATTATGGAGCTAGACAAAGAGGGTTATCAATATGCACTGATTACAGGGCCTGATAAAGACTATCTCTGGATTTTAGCGCGAACACCTAAGATTACAGAGGAGGTACGCTCGCAGTTGCTAGAAAAAGCGACGGCCGCTGGATACGATATCAGTAAGCTTATTTGGGTAGAGCACGGGCAGCCAAATTCATAGTTATTTCCACAGGGTTGTTCTGCGCGTACAACAGGAATTGTGCTATTATTGCGCGCAAGTTCCCCTCTGTTTGAATAAGTACTAAGAGAGACCAGGCATGCAAACGCTCACCATTACTACGCCAGACGATTGGCACCTTCACTTTCGCGATAACGAAATGCTAGCTGAAACAGTGCCAGCGACAGCGCGTTGTTTTCAGCGCGCTATTGTTATGCCCAATCTTGTTCCACCCGTAATTAATGCGGAAATGGCAATGTCTTACAAAGGGCGAATTGAAGCTGCACGACCTGTAGATAGTAACTTTGAGCCATTAATGACGTTGTTTCTTACTAACCAGACTACACCTCAAGATATTGTTGATGCGAAACAAGCAGGCGTAACCGCATGTAAGCTTTATCCTGCAGGGGCGACGACTAACTCTGACGCCGCGGTAAAAGGTATTCAGGCTTTATACCCAGTATTTCAAGCCATGCAGGAACAAGGTTTGTTGCTGTTGATCCACGGTGAAGTGACAGAGCATCATATTGATATTTTTGACCGTGAGAAAGTGTTCATTGATACCCACCTAGGACCGATTGTTGAAGCTTTCCCTAGATTGAAAGTGGTGTTTGAACACATTACAACGGCAGATGCTGCAAGTTTTGTAGCGGGAGCGAGCGAATTTGTTGGGGCCACTATTACGCCTCAGCACTTATTATTAAACCGTAATGACTTACTAGTTGGCGGTGTACGTCCTCATAACTACTGTTTACCGGTACTTAAGCGAAACACCCATCAAAAAGCGTTGAGAGATATGGTGGCAAGCGGCAACAAGAAGTTCTTTTTAGGAACTGACTCAGCACCTCATGCAAAGCATAAAAAAGAAAATGCGTGTGGTTGTGCAGGTTGCTACAGCGCATGTCGGCTATCGAACTTTACGCTGAAGTATTTGAGCAACTAGGCGCAATAGACAAGCTTGAAGGCTTTGCTAGCCATTACGGTGCAGATTTTTATGGTTTACCGCGAAATACGACTACAATGACACTAGTGAAAGAGTCGTGGACGGTACCAGAGCAAGTAACCCTAGCTGATGGCACCGATATGGTTCCATTTTTTGCAGGGCAAACTTTACAGTGGAAATTAGAAAAAGCATTTCAAGCGTAGCGATATGTATTAGTCTCTTTTTATGTGCCCTATTGAGCTTTTCTCTAAGGGCACAAACGCTCTCTTACACTTATTTGAATGATTTTCCTAGCGATTTTTCACCGCTCCGCACTCAAGAAGCAGAAGTTTATTCTTTTTCACTGCTAGACCAAGCCTTGTCTAATTCAGACTTTAAATTGATATCGGCTTCCAATAAGGAAAAAGAAGCGCCACTAGTTCTATTGAACGTTTTAAGAACCGCTAAAAATGAACAAGACTATTACTGGGTTTCCCCATTGTTTGCTTTCGATTGCAATGATGAGCTTAGTTGTACCCCTAATGCGGGTAGTCAACCTTCACCGGTCGCCCTCACCTATATTGCAATGAAAAAGAATGGAGTTGCCCCAAAGATAGTGGACCGACTTGGTGAGTTAGTTGGTCGATATAAGGTATCGGAAGCGTTTAAACTACTGGTTAAACCTTTAAAAATGTCTTTTGAAGACGAATATCCTAGTGTGTTGGAGCGCTATGGCATAATAAGCCTCGCCGGTGGCTTAATAGCAGACGCGAGCGATTTATGGGTAATTGCAGACGTTGTTCCTCTTTTCGTAGAGAGAGCGGAACGCGGTGGATTAAAGGGGATTGCTGCTGATTTAGTGAAGGATATATTAGAGGATATTGCACTTTCACAACCTATTCTTTCCGCACCGTGGGAGCGTATTGCAAAAGAATCCATGGCAAAGTCGAACGTTTTGGTATTCTCTATCATTCGCACTGATGAAAGAGATAACGTGTTCCATTGGATTACGCCTATATCTAAAAACCTGCACGGGTTATATGGCATAGATAAACCTTATTTTGATTCCTTCGATGACGTGCCTGTTACTTATCGAGTGGGCGCTTTGTTAGAAGATTATCGGTACGAAGTTGCTTTGGATAAAGGCTTTAAAGTAAAAGCTTATGGCTCTTGGGGGGAGTTAGTCGACGCGCTGATGCGAAATGACGTAGATCTTGTTTTCGGCTCCCGAGGAGCGGTTAATTTTGGGTGTAACCCAAAGCGCCATAAATGTGAGATAATAACGCTAACAAGCAAATATAACATTTCCACTGCCTATCTCGCTTTATCTAAAAAAGATACCTGTGTTTTAGTACTCGAAAAACTAAAATTAGCCGCGGCTGGTGTGAAAATGAGCAACAAATTTAATGAGCAGCTTTCTTCGTGGAGTGACATGGTGTCCCAGGAATACGGCATAGCTCATCATACCGAACATGGTGTAGTTCACCTTTGGAACCCAAATTAATGACAGTTGAAACAGTTAAGCAATTAGATATAAACCCAGCCATCGTCAAGGCGCTAGACTCTCAAGGCATTCACCAACTTTCTCCAATACAGGCGCAGTCGCTTCCCGAAGCTCTGCAAGGAAAAGATGTTATTGGTCAGGCGCAAACAGGCAGCGGCAAAACTCTGTGCTTTGTGATCCCTGCCTTACAGCATATTGAAGTTAACGACTTTACTACACAGGCTATTATGCTTTGTCCAACCCGTGAGCTTGCCGACCAAGTAGCGCAGCAGTGTCGTACGGCGGCTAAAAATATCGGTAATATTAAGGTAACGACTCTATGTGGCGGGCAGCCCATGGGACCGCAAATTCAGTCGTTGAAACATAGTCCTCATATTATTGTAGGAACCCCTGGTCGTGTAATGGACCATGTGGAAAAGCGCCGTATCGATTTGAGTAATGTAAAATTGCGTGTACTCGATGAAGCCGACCGTATGTTAGATATGGGCTTTGAAGACGATTTGCGCATTATTTTCGGTCAAACGCCAACGCAAGTGCAAACACTTCTGTTTTCTGCAACTTTCACCGAGCAGATTGAGCGTGTAGCCAAGCAATACTTGCATAACCCGGTAACTTGTAAAGTTGAAGCTCAAGAGAGCAAGCCGGCGATTACTCAGTTAGGTTACAACGTTTTAGCTCACACCCGTACACAAGCGCTTAAAGCCGTGCTAACAGAATACCAGCCCAAAAACGCAATTGTTTTCTGTAACCGCAAAACTCAGGTAAATGAAGTCGTTGAAGAACTGATAGAGGATGGTTTCAGTGCTAAAGGGCTTCAGGGAGACATGGAGCAGCATCAAAGAACCTCAGTGCTAATGCAATTTGCCAGCGATGCCCTGCAAGTGCTAGTTGCTACCGATGTTGCGGCCCGTGGGTTAGACATCGACGATATTGCCTGTGTTATTAATTACACAGTAAGCGAGGAGCCAGAAACTCATATTCACCGCATAGGACGTACGGCGCGAGCAGGTGCTCAAGGTATGGCGATAACACTAGTGAGTGAAGAGGAAGAGCACTTTTTACGGAAAATAGAAGTGCTGCAAGAAAGTGATATACCGCTTAAGGGCGCGCAAAGCTTACGTTTTCATAAAAACAAAATTACTCAGCCTGAATTTACTTGTATTTCATTAAGTGCCGGTAAAAAGGAAAAACTTCGCCCTGGTGATTTGGTGGGGGCGCTTACCAAAGATGCGGGTATTCCTGGCGATGACCTAGGTAAAATCAAAGTACAAAACAGCATGAGTTTTGTAGCAGTGAAAACGCGAAGCGTGAAAAAAGCCATGACCCAGTTTAGAGAAGGTAAGATCAAAGGTAAGCGTATTAGAGCCCGAAAACTTTAACGGGCGTTTTAATAAGTAAGTATTTACCTTATAGAAAGGAAGATGAGTGTGATTGCTGAAACTGACTTAAGCGTGTTGCTGAAAAACTTAAACCCTGTAGCCAGTAGTGAAAACTTTGTATTCACTACTTTGCCTGCTGATAAGTTAACCAGTACGTTGATTAAAGCGGCTAAAGGCATGTTTCATGAACGTGAGGGGACCACGCTTATCTTGCCTGTGGTCGCAGCTCGGCAAGCTAATTTGCAGTATGAAGGTTACTATCGCTGTATAACCTGCGAAGTGCACTCTAGTTTAGAGGCGGTAGGTATGACTGCCGCTATGTCTACTGCGTTAGGTAAAGCCGGAATAAGTGCTAACGTTGTGGCGGCTTACTATCACGACCATATTTTTGTGCCAGCTGATAAAGTTGATGTGGCGGTAGAAGTGTTAACTTCGCTGTCTAACTAATCCTGCCTATTTTCTTTCCCCAAGAACGCACCAACAAGCCCTACGGTTAAGCAATATTGCGCACCATAGTAAGTTGTCATTACCCAAAAGGCAGACAGTGGAAGCGGGGTTTTGAAAACCGACTGGGCGAGAATGGCATCTGATATCACAAAAAGTAAAGCACCGGTTACGATTAGCTTAGCTTGAGTCAACCACACCGCGCTCACGCCCATTAGCGTGATAACGCTAATATAGGCGACTACGGGGTAAAATAAGGCTTTCGATGCTGGAAGAATGTGTACTGCCATCATTGCGGCAAAGCTAGCAATAATAATACTAACGAACCACTTCGTTTTGCGCGAAATAATACTGTCGTCGGGCGTTTTTTGTAAGCGGTGATGCATCAGTGCAAAGCACATAGCATACGTTAAATGCGCAACAAAAAAGCATGACAAGCCGATAATAAAGCTTTCGGGAAAATGCAAAGCCAGACTAATATCTCCCGCAAGACTACTAAGTAACGCCATCAACACTAGGTATCGCGGCATGGCACTGAGCTTCGTATACGCAAAAACTGCTAGTACCCCAATAGGCAAAGCTTTGGGTAGGAATTGTGCCACGTAAGGTGTAAGCGGCAGGGTGGCCAAGTAAAACAACGCTAAGCTGATAAAAATAATGGTTGCTCTTACATTCATATTTAGCCTTTTTGAATTTGCTCAGCCCTATATTTCAATACGACAAAAAAGCCCCAGTTTGATGAATCAAACGTGGGGCTTCAACTATCGTATTTTATGTACGCTACTCTTTATTTACTGTTTCTAGAGTACGTGCATTACCAAATTTTTACGCGTTCTTCTGGCGGCAAATACAACGCGTCTTCTTCGGTCACGTTAAACGCTTCGTAGAATTCAGGTACGTTGCGCACTGCACCATTAGTGCGGAACTTCGTAGGTGAATGGGAATCGGTTTGTACTTGGTTGCGTAACGCTTCTTCACGGTATTTGCTCGCCCAAACCTGACCATAACCAATGAAAACACGCTGATCGCCAGTGAAGCCATCTAGCTCAGGGGCTTCTTCACCATCAAGAGATAGGTGGTAAGCTTTAAGTGCAATACTAATACCGCCAAGGTCGCCGATGTTTTCACCTAGGGTATATTCGCCGTTTACGTGTAAATCAGGCAAGACTTCGAATTGATTGTATTGCTCTATGAGGTTTGCAGTACGTGCTTCAAACTCGCTGCGATCTTCATCGGTCCACCAGTTGCGTAAAACGCCGTCACCGTCAAACGTTGAGCCTGCATCATCGAAACCATGGCCAATTTCGTGACCAATTACCGCGCCAATACCACCGTAGTTCACCGCGTCTTCTGCGTTCATGTCAAAGAACGGGGGCTGAAGGATAGCGGCAGGGAACACAATTTCGTTTAGCGGCGGATTGTAGTAAGCATTAACGGTTTGTGGTGTCATGCCCCACTCGTGGGTCCACACAGGGCCGCCTTGTTTCTTCAGCATTTCTTCATATAGCACGTCAGAAGAGCGCTTAAGGTTACCGAATAAGTCGCTGGCATTAACCGTTAGGGCTGAATAGTCTCTCCATTGGTCAGGATAACCAATTTTCACTGTAAACTTAGATAGCTTGTCTAATGCTTGCGTACGGGTTTCGTCTGTCATCCAGTCTAAGTTTTCAATACTTTCTTTATAAGCCAGCAGTAGGTTATTAACCATTTCCATCATGCGGTCTTTCGCTTCAGGCGGAAAATGCTGTTTTACATAAACCTTACCGATAAGCTCGCCTACATGGGCGTTTGAAAGACTCACGGCACGACGCCACTGTGGCTGCTGCTCTTCAACGCCGCGAAGCACTTTGCTGTAAAAATTGAAGTTTGCTTCATCAAGCTCGGCATTCAATCGACTAGCTGAAGCATTTAACACGCCCCATTTAAGGAATGTCTTCCAATCTTCTAGTGACGTTTCTGCTATAACGCCATCAATGTTTTGCATGTAGTCTTTTTGCAAAATGCCAAGTGAAGGAATGTCGCTAACGTCAGCTTCAGCAAGATAGGCGTCCCAGTTGAACTTAGGCATCAATGATTTAAGTTCTTCAATCGTAAGCTTGTTATAGTTCGCTGCAAAGTTACGTGCCTGCTCTTTCTTCATGTGCAGTTGAGCAATCTTAGTCTCAAGCGCGAAAAGCATGTCAGCACTTTCTTTTGGCGCTTCGAAGCCCGCGATTTCAAACATAGTTTGAATGTGTTTAACGTAAGCGTCACGGATGCTTTGAGAGGTTTCGTCGTCTTTAAAATAGTACTCGCGCTCAGGAAGCCCTAGTCCTGCTTGCCATGTGTACATCAGATACTCTTTAGGCGACTTAAGATCCGGGTATTGGGTTAGGCTGAACGGTGTACCGTAGCCATAACGAGCAGCATAGGCAAAATACTCGGCAAGGTCGGTATAGTCTTCAATAGCATCGATTTTGGATAGCTCAGGTTTTAGCGGTGTAATGCCAGTCTCGTTGCGGGTTTCCATGTCCATATAGGCACGGTAAAAATCACCCACTTTCTGTTCGTCGCTTCCCGCTTTAAAGTCACCTTCGGCTGAAGACTTAATAATATCCATTACATGGTCTTGCGCTTCATCACGAAGAATAACGAAAGAACCATAGCTTGATTTGTCTGCTGGTATTTCAAAATTATCAAACCACTTACCGTTTACGTAGCGGAAGAAGTCATCTCCAGGGTCTACAGACAGGTCCATATTCTTTTTAATGACGCCTGAAGAGAGCTGTTGCTGAGCTTCTTCAGTGGCAGCGCTTTGGTTTTGTTGTTCTGTCGTTGAATTTTGTGGGCTACAGGCCGTTAAGGCCAGTGCCACGCTTAAGCTTAAAACGCTACGTAACATCTAGAGTTTTCCTTTTCGTTTTAATTGGGCAATGTTTGGGCTTGCCACTTATAGTTTTTAGCGCGTTGTAAGGGCCTTTACATTCATAAGAATATCCAAGTGTAACACGCGCGGTTTCTCTATCGTTTTAGCATGATGGTAGTGATAGAAAAAGTGTTTATAGTGAAAATACACAGCTTGTAACAACTTGGAAGACTAAGTTCGCTATAGTGTTTTGTATTGACCTCATCACAACTTTAAAGGAACGGCAATGGACTTACATAACACTTCTTTTGATAGCGTATCACCGTGCGAGTACGCCGACGCCCTGCCAAGAGAGCAGTTCATGCACTATGGAATAAAACCTTTGTGGGGAGGCATGCCTCGTATTGCGGGCCCTGCATTCACTGTGAAATGTGAACTAGGTGATCACCTTATGCTGCACGCGGCAATTTATAGAGCTAGCCCAGGCGATATTATTGTAGTCGAAGCAGACGATGAGTTCGCGGTTGCGGGCGGAAACGTGTGTGCGATAGCCCAGTCTCGGGGAATTAAAGGCTTCGTTGTCGATGGTGTAATACGCGACCTTGCCGAAACTCGCGAAAATGGGTTCCCAGTATTTGCTCGAGGTGTGGTTCCCAAACCGGGTGCCAAAAAATGCATATCGCCGCTGAATGAACCGATAACCTGCGGCGGTGTTGTGGTCAACGCAGGAGACATTATTGTGGCGGACGAGGAGGGCATTGCTGTAATTCCAAAAGCTCAAGCATTAGAGGCCTTTGTGATAGCTCAAAAGCGTGCCCACAAAGATGCTTCTATGTCACTTGAACAGTGGCAGGCTGAGCATTCTGAAAAGGTAGAAAGCATACTGACTAAACTAGGTTTTTCAAAGTGATGGGTTGATTCGATTCGTTATGATTGAATTGCATTTCGATAAACCTTCTTGCGAAATATTAACCAATTTTAAGTTAACTTTGTGGTAAAAAAACGCCGCAAAGTTCAGCACACTTTTAGTTATCGTGTAGAATTGTGCCCCAGCATTTTTGGGCACACGTAAACGTGCTCTGTCATTGAATAACTAACGAGTTCTACATGTTTTCATTTTTTGAAAAGCTTACCAAGCCTTTCCCTGACACTCCCCCTACCCAACCGCCAACAGGTATCATTGCCTTTTGTAAGTACTATACCAAAGGCATGTGGGGCGTAATCCTTACTGTTTCGGTGCTAAGTGCAATTGTGGCCATGTTAGAAGTGGCGCTGTTTGGTTTTCTAGGACAGTTGGTTGACTGGTTTTCTGAGCAAAACCGCGAAACCTTTTTAGAAGATCAAAAATTCACGCTTATTGGCATGAGTTTAACGGTTCTCGTTTTTATTCCTTTGTTTATTTTGCTGCGCTCACTATTTTCTCGTCAGTCCTTAATGGGTAACTTTCCCATGCGCATCAGATGGCAGGCTCACCGCTATCTGCTTGGTCAAAGCTTAACCTTTTTCCACGATGAATTTGCAGGGCGTGTCGCCACTAAAGTAATGCAAACCGCGCTATCGGTGCGAGAAACCGTAACCAAAGTGCTCGATTTGCTGGTTTACATCAGCGTTTATTTTATCTCTATGGTTGTGCTTATCTTTAGCACTGACTGGCGCTTAGCAATGCCGCTTATCGTATGGTTCTTTGTGTACATTGGTATTTTGAAAGTGCTGGTACCTAAACTTAAAGAGGTATCGCAAAAGCAAGCAGACGCGCGCTCATTAATGACTGGGCGTATTGTTGATAGCTACACCAACATTACGACAGTGAAGCTGTTTTCACACAGTCGCCGCGAAGCCGATTACGCAAAAGAAAGCATGGATGGTTTTCTAAAAACGGTTTACCCACAAATGCGTTTGGTTACCGTATTAGAATTTTGTGTGGAAATGGCTAATGCCATTCTAATCTTTACCATTGGTGCGCTGTCTGTGTATTTGTGGATGGAAAACATTGCGAGCCCTGGCGATATCGCTATTGCAATTAGTTTGTGCTTGCGACTAAACGGTATGTCTCACTGGGTAATGTGGGAGGTATCTGGGTTGTTTGAGAACTTAGGTACTGTGCAAGATGGTATGAATACCTTGGCGCAGCCTATTGCAGTAAAAGACAAGCCTAAAGCTAACGCACTGAAAGTAAATGGTGGCGGAATTAACTTCGACAACGTGAATTTTTCTTATTCCGGTGCGGATAACAAACCTATTGATGTGTTTACTAATTTGGACTTGACCATCAAGCCCGGAGAAAAAGTAGGCTTAGTGGGGCGTTCTGGGGCAGGTAAATCGACCTTAGTGAACCTACTAATGCGCTTTTACGACACCCAAAGTGGCCGCATTATCATTGATGGGCAGGATATTACCCAAGTGGGTCAAGAAACCCTTCGCGCTAAAATCAGTATGGTGACGCAGGATACCTCGTTGATGCACCGCTCGGTAAGCGACAATATTCTTTATGGGCGTACGGATGCGACAGAAGAGGACATGATAAAGGCTGCTAAACAAGCGGAAGCGCACGATTTCATTCTTACACTCACCGATAGTCACGGAAGGACAGGCTACGACGCGCATGTAGGCGAGCGCGGTGTAAAGCTTTCTGGTGGACAGCGCCAGCGAATTGCTATTGCTCGCGTATTACTAAAAGACGCGCCTGTATTGGTATTAGATGAGGCAACGTCTGCATTAGATTCTGAAGTTGAAGCGGCTATTCAAGCGTGTCTGGATAAGGTAATGGAAGGCAAAACCGTGCTGGCCATTGCGCATCGCTTATCCACCATTGCACAAATGGACAGATTACTAGTTTTGGACAAAGGTAACATTGTAGAGCAGGGCACACATGCTGAGCTTATCGCACAAAATGGCATTTATGCGAAGCTTTGGGCCCACCAAACCGGTGGATTTATTGGTGTTGAGTAGGTTATGCGTGAATTAGCGTGCAATCGCAGATGGGATGGATAAACCGCTTGTAACTTGAAAGTGGTTAAGTATAATACGCCTCCCTCCCTTGCGATACCGCACTTTCCTTAGAAAAGACGCACAAATCACAAGGGCAGTGTAAGTAAATTTTGTCTTTTAGACACCACAGGGGTGTAGTTCGAATTGGTAGAACAGCGGTCTCCAAAACCGATGGTTGGGGGTTCGAGTCCCTCCACCCCTGCCAGATTTACTTAAACTAAGAATTTTTAAATTGCGCATTGAATCGATGCGTAAATCAACGACGCTGTAGTGCTAGGATCGTAACATGAGCGAAAAGACGGAAAATCAGTCCAATGCGTTGGACATGTTTAAATGGGTAGTGGTTTTTGCACTACTTGCCGGTTTAGTAACCGCTAATACAATGTACGGTGAGATCTCGGTGCTATACCGTGCCATCGCGATTGTTGTAGTTGTTGGTATAGCTGGTTTTATCGCGGCTACTACCGAAAAAGGTAGCACCTTCTTGAGCTTTGCGAAAGAGTCTCGCACAGAAGTTCGCAAGGTTGTGTGGCCTACTCGCCAAGAAGCGAACCAAACGACCCTTATCGTGCTTGCAGCGACGTTAATCATGGCACTAATTTTATGGGGACTAGACGGCATTATCGTTCGTGTAGTTGGCTTTATTACTGGAATAGGAGCATAAACGTATGTCTGAAGAAGAAGCAGTAAAGAAAAGATGGTACGTAGTACAAGCCTATTCGCAATATGAGGCTCGCGTTAAGAAGACCCTTCTTGAATACATCAAAATGCACAACATGGAAGACTACTTCGGGCAGGTACTAGTACCAACAGAAGAGGTGGTAGAAATGCGTGCTGGTCAAAAGCGTAAATCTGAGCGTAAGTTCTACCCTGGTTACGTTTTGGTAGAAATGGCGATGACTGAAGAGTCGTGGCACTTGGTGAAAAGCGTACCTCGCGTATTGGGCTTCATCGGCGGTACATCTGACCGTCCTATGCCAATCACGCAAAAAGAAGCTGACGCTATCTTAAATCGTCTTGAAGAGAACGTTGATAAGCCAAGACCAAAGACTTTGTTCGAGCCTGGCGAAGTTATTCGTGTTACCGATGGTCCATTTGCAGACTTCAACGGTGTGGTAGAAGAAGTAGACTACGAAAAGAGCCGCGTAAAAGTATCGGTACTTATCTTCGGTCGTTCTACACCAGTAGACCTAGAATTTGGTCAGGTAGAAAAAGGCTAAGTCTTTTCCGCCTAAGAGTTTTGAAAAAGCCCCTACTACATAGGGGCTTTTTTATTTATCGAACTAGTATAATGGGTTTCTTCTTCAACATATTGCTAGCAAAGCAATTGAAATAGAAATAGGTAGGCCGTGTAAGATATGGCAAACCCATTTAGGAAATACCGTGCTATCGTGATAAGAGTCCCAAAAACCAACATTGGCCCAGCGTTTCAAAACAACGTTTAAAGCGACCAATGCTATTGCCCAAATCAGGGGAAAAATATATTCCAGTGCCGCAATAATCATTGCTAAGCCTTTTCCTCTAAGAACGACATTTCGCTAATAACTGTTAAAGTTTTAATTAGGCTTTTTCAGGTAGAGAGGAAAGCTATAGCTTAGGGAAGATATGATGAAAGCAGTTAGTACTACCCACCATTTATAATCTTCACTTACTAATAAACCAATAGTTAAAGCGGTTACGAATAGGAAAGTTGTGACAATTATACGCGCAATTTTAAAGCGCTCGAACTGATCTATATGAGCTCTTGAACTAAATAGCCGGATCCAAAGTATCGCTGTAATCCCTGAGTAATTGATTAAAAGTAAAAGGCTATTACTTGCAATAAACGCGCTAAAGGAAAACAGGCTCAGCATAGCACAAGCCATGTTAAGCCTTGATAACGGTGATAAATCCATTTATTCATCCAACGTTTCGCTGTAATCTGATACAGCATCGGCGGCGCCTACTATAGTGCCGACACCAGTACCAATTAGGCCGCCAATAAGCGCGCCGAATGGACCAGCATATGCGCCAAGTGCAGCACCTATACCTGCACCTGTAGCTGCTCCTTCTAATCCCCCCTCAAAAGCGGCTTGTGAAATATTGCCCCCAGATACAGCTTCGATTTGCTCTTCGGTGAGTACTAGCGGATTATTCATCATCAGTAAAATACTCCCATGCAGCACCTAGGGCAGCTCCTGTAGCAATAACGCCAACTGCAACGGGAAAAGCGACGGTAAATCCGACTGCTACGGCAACGCCAACACCAGTCGCGCCAATGCCACCTCCAGTTAGTCCCCCTGATGCAACGTCCCAGCCATCACCACCTGAAATCTGGTCCAGTTCTTTTTGTGAAAGTAACTCCATTTAAATTTCTCCAAATTTGATATTTTGTTTACATAGGTGCGTATTAACGCGTTAGAAACTTTCACCTATTTCAAAAAGAAAAAATACTGACCTTTCGATGGTTTTTTATTCTAATTAGCCCTTGCATAGTAATTAATCACCTTATATAATGCGCGCCCTTTTAAACGGAAACGGGAAGCCGATTGAGCAAATAATCTCTGTATTTGCGAGGCGTTAGACCCAAACAAGAGAGCATGTAAAATGGCTAAAAAAGTAAGCGGTATTATCAAGCTTCAGGTTGCAGCTGGCGCTGCTAACCCAAGTCCACCGGTTGGACCTGCACTAGGTCAGCACGGTGTAAACATCATGGAATTCTGTAAGGCTTTCAACGCGAAAACTGAAAGTCTTGAGAAAGGCGCTCCAGTACCAGTAGAAATTACTGTATACGAAGATCGCTCTTTCACATTCGAAACTAAGACTCCTCCTGCGTCTTACCTGCTTAAGAAAGCAGCGGGCATCAAGAGTGGTTCTGGCCGTCCTAACACTGAAAAAGTGGGTAAAGTTACTCGCGCTCAGTTGGAAGAGATTGCTAAAACTAAAGAGCCAGACCTTACTGCAGCTGATCTAGATGCAGCGGTACGCACTATCGCGGGTTCTGCTCGCTCAATGGGCTTGAACGTAGAGGACTAATCGAATGGCTAAATTAACTAAACGCGCTCGCCTAGTACGCGACAAAGTTGACTCTACTAAAGAGTACGAAATCAACGAAGCAGTAGCGCTTCTTAAAGAACTAGCAACTGCTAAGTTCGCAGAGAGCATTGACGTATCTGTAAACCTTGGTATCGATGCGAAGAAATCTGACCAAAACGTTCGTGGTGCAACTGTACTACCTAACGGTACTGGTAAAGACGTTCGCGTTGCAGTATTCACTCAAGGTGCAAATGCTGAAGCAGCGAAAGAAGCTGGTGCTGACATCGTTGGTATGGACGACTTAGCTGAGCAAGTTAAGAAAGGCGAAATGAACTTTGACGTAGTAGTTGCTAGCCCAGACGCGATGCGTGTTGTTGGTCAACTAGGTCAAATTCTAGGCCCACGTGGTCTTATGCCTAACCCTAAAACTGGCACTGTAACGCCTGACGTTGCAACTGCAGTTAAGAACGCTAAAGCTGGTCAGGTACGCTACCGTAACGATAAGAACGGTATCATCCACGCTAGCATCGGTAAGATTGCGTTCGAAGCGAACCAAATTCAAGAAAACCTTGAAGCGCTACTTGAAGCACTGAAGAAAGCTAAGCCTTCTTCTGCTAAAGGTACATACATCAAGAAAATCAGCCTAAGCACTACAATGGGTGCTGGTGTTTCTCTTGATAAGGCTTCTGTAGGTCTTTAATTTCGCTGAGCTAACGCTCACCGAAATCTCTTAAAGGTTATGGGTTGGAGCTGTGACAATTAGCAGTGCTAATAAGCAGCTCCCGTCCAAGACCGCAGGTGCGGTGTGGTGAAAGAGGTAAGAGAACTTTCACAGTCAACACACTGCTTAATACAACAACCTGCGCAGACGGTGGTTTGACTCAGACTCTCTGGGGTAACAAACACCGTAGAGCGGTATCAACCATGAGGGTTGGTATCAATCTGTGAACCCTGATGGCGTGAGTAGGTAACTACAAACAAAATCAGATACAAAGAGGTGAACTCAGTGGCACTAGGTTTAGCAGCAAAAAAAGAGATCGTAGCAGAAGTTTCTGAAGTTGCGTCTCGCGCTCTATCCGTAGCCGTTGCTGAATACCGTGGGATGGAAGTTGCAGAACTGACTGACCTACGTGTTAAAGCTCGTGAGCAAGGCGTATACCTAAAGGTTGTACGTAACACTCTTGCAAAGCGTGCTCTAGCAGACAGTCAATTTGCAGACTTAGACAGCGCCTTAACTGGTCCGCTTATCTATGGTTTCTCTATCGACGCACCAGGCGGTGCGGCACGTCTTTTCAAAGACTTCGGTAAGACTAACGATAAGCTTAAAGTTACAGCACTATCTATTGGTAGCGGTCTTCTTGGTCCAGAGAAATTGGACGCAGTTGCAGCACTACCTACCCGCGACGAAGCGCTTGCAAGACTACTTGCAACCTTCAAAGCACCAGTTGGGAAATTCGTTCAAACAATCAACGAAGTTCCTGGCAAGTTTGTGCGCGTATTGGCGGCGGTCAAAGACACCAAGTAATTGGCGTTTTTGGCATATTGATTTTTTTAACATTTTATACCCAGGAGTTTAGAGAACATGGCTCTAACTAAAGAAGATATCTTAAACGCAATCGCTGAAATGCCGGTAATGGAACTGGTAGAACTAATTGAAGCGGCTGAAGAGAAATTCAACGTATCTGCTGCAGCTGCTGTAGCTGTTGCTGGTCCAGCTGCTGGTGGCGATGCTGCTGCTGCAGAAGAAAAGACTGAATTCGACGTTGTAATGACTTCATTCGGTGGCAACAAAGTTGCAGTTATCAAAGCAGTTCGCGGCGCGACTGGCCTAGGTCTTAAAGAAGCTAAAGAAGTAGTTGAGTCTGCTCCTAAAGCTATCAAAGAAGGCGTAAGCAAAGATGAAGCTGAAGCACTTAAGAAAGAGCTTGAAGAAGCTGGTGCAGAAGTAGAAATCAAGTAATCTGACCTAGTCAGATTATTGCCTGAGACGGCAAGGCTGGTGGTTTTTTGAACCACCAGCCTTTTTGCGCTGTATAGTGTGTAGAAACTTACCCTTGGTTACACTACTTAAAGCGCCATTCGGAAATACCCATAAAAAGCATAAAAATCCAACAAGTTAACTAATAATTGGTTAAATTTTGTTGTATGCTGGTGTATCTGCCCGAAAAAGGGTTGTGGAAGTTTGTTGCTTAGTGCGCCATTTGAAACGCAGCTTTTAGCCCATAGCACGCGTTTTAAAGCATTTTGCAGCAGGTTGGGTCATAAATCAGCAGGCTGAGGAACCCATGGTTTACTCTTATAGCGAAAAGAAACGTATCCGTAAGGATTTTGGCAAACGCCCACAGGTATTGGAAATTCCATACCTTCTTTCAATTCAGCTTGATTCTTTCAAAAAGTTTATTGAGACCGATCCGGAAGCTCAATACGGTTTGGAAGCAGCATTTCGTTCCGTTTTTCCAATTAAAAGTTACTCAGGTAGTTCAGAGCTTCAATATGTAAGCTACCGCCTGGGAGAGCCAGTTTTCGACGTTAAAGAATGTCAAATTCGTGGCGTAACTTTCTCTGCTCCGTTAAGAGTAAAACTACGGTTAGTGTTGTTCGATAAAGACGCTGCCCCAGGTACCGTAAAAGATATTAAAGAACAAGAAGTGTACATGGGCGAGATCCCATTGATGACTGAGAACGGTACGTTCGTTATCAATGGTACTGAGCGTGTTATCGTGTCACAGCTACACCGTTCACCTGGTGTATTCTTTGATCACGACAAAGGTAAAACCCACTCGTCAGGTAAAGTGCTTTATAATGCACGTGTAATTCCTTACCGTGGTTCGTGGTTAGACTTCGAGTTTGACCCGAAAGATAACCTATTCGTACGTATCGACCGTCGTCGTAAATTGCCTGCAACAATTATCTTGCGCGCACTTGAAATGACATCTGAAGAAATCCTAGATACTTTCTTCGATAAAGTAAGTGTACGTATCGACAAAGACAAGTTGATGATGGAAGTGGTACCAGATCGCCTTCGTGGTGAAACTGCCGCTTTTGATATTATCGATGGTGAAGGCAACGTTGTTGTTGAAACCGGTCGTCGTATCTCAGCACGTCACACTCGTGCACTAGAGAAAGCAGGTCTTACTGAGCTTGAAGTTCCAGCTGATTACTTAATTGGCCGCGTATACGCTGCTACTTACGTAAACGAAGACACTGGCGAAGTTATTGTAAGCGCGAACGAAGAACTTACCCTTGAAAACCTTGCGGCACTAAGCCAAGCGGGTATCAAAGAGTTTGAAACGCTTTACATCAACGAACTTGATCACGGTTCATACATTTCAGATACATTGCGTATCGACTCTTCAACTAACCGCCTTGAAGCACTAGTTGAAATTTACCGTATGATGCGTCCTGGTGAGCCACCAACAAAAGACGCAGCAGAAACCTTGTTCGATAACTTGTTCTTCTCTGACGAACGTTACGACCTATCTTCTGTTGGCCGCATGAAGTTCAACCGCCGTCTAGGTCGTGAAGAACTTATTGGTTCAGGCACGCTAGACAAAGAAGACATTATTTCTGTTATGAAGCAGCTAATAATGATTCGTGACGGTAAAGATGAAGTAGATGATATCGATCACCTAGGTAACCGTCGTATCCGTTCTGTTGGTGAAATGGCAGAGAACCAATTCCGCGTTGGTCTTGTACGTGTAGAACGTGCAGTTAAAGAGCGTCTAAGTTTAGGCGATCTAGACAACGTAATGCCACAGGACCTAATTAACGCTAAGCCAATCTCGGCTGCGGTTAAAGAGTTCTTCGGTTCATCTCAGCTTTCTCAGTTCATGGACCAAAACAACCCGCTATCAGAAGTAACGCACAAGCGTCGTATTTCTGCATTAGGCCCGGGTGGTCTTACACGTGAACGTGCAGGCTTCGAGGTTCGAGACGTACACCCGACTCACTACGGTCGTCTATGTCCAATCGAAACGCCGGAAGGCCCGAACATCGGTCTTATTAACTCATTGGCAAGCTTCGCGCGCACCAATGACTTCGGTTTCCTTGAAACACCTTTCCGTCGCATTGTTGACGGTGTGGTAACAGACGAAATCGATTACTTATCTGCAATTGAAGAAGGTCAATTCGCAATCGCTCAGGCTAACATTGCTTTGACTGAGAATGGCGAGTTGGTAGACGACCTAATTCCATGTCGTCACCGCGGTGAAACTACTTTGATGCCGACTGAAGACATCAAATACATGGACGTTTCACCACAGCAAATCGTTTCAATTGCTGCGAGCATTATTCCATTCCTAGAGCACGATGACGCAAACCGTGCACTTATGGGTGCGAACATGCAACGTCAGGCAGTACCTACGTTGCGCGCTGATAAGCCGCTAGTTGGTACCGGTATGGAAAGAACTATCGCGGTTGACTCAGGTGTTACTGTAGTTGCTAAGCGCGGTGGTGTTGTTGACTATGTTGATGCCAGCCGTATCGTAATTAAAGTAGATGAAGATGAAATGCTTCCAGGTGAAGCAGGTATCGATATCTACAACCTGACTAAATACACGCGTTCTAACCAGAACACTTGTATCAATCAGAAGCCTACCTGTAGCGTTGGCGACCCGATTGTTACTGGTGACGTGCTAGCTGACGGTCCTTCAACGGACTTAGGTGACCTTGCACTTGGTCAGAACATGCGTATCGCATTCATGCCGTGGAATGGTTACAACTTTGAGGATTCAATCCTTATTTCTGAGCGTGTAGCACAGGAAGATCGTTTTACTACAATCCACATTCAAGAGCTTAGCTGTATCGCTCGTGATACTAAGCTTGGGCCAGAAGAGATTTCTTCTGATATCCCGAACGTGGGTGAATCTGCACTAAGCAAGCTTGATGAATCAGGTGTTGTTTACATTGGTGCAGAAGTGAAAGGCGGTGACATCCTAGTAGGTAAAGTAACGCCTAAAGGTGAGACTCAGCTTACGCCAGAAGAGAAACTACTACGTGCAATCTTCGGTGAGAAAGCGTCTGACGTTAAAGATACGTCGCTACGTGTACCTAACTCTGTTCACGGTACAGTAATTGACGTTCAAGTATTTACCCGTGACGGTGTAGAGAAAGACAAGCGTGCGCTTGAAATTGAAGACATGCAGCTACGTCAGGTTAAGAAAGACCTTACTGATGAGTTCGAAATTCTTGCAGACGGTATCTTTGCCCGTGCGCAAACTGCACTTCTACGTGCTGGTGTTGACCAAGCTAAGCTTGACAGCCTACCGCGTGAAAAGTGGTTTGAAATTGCACTTAACAGCGAAGATGCACAGCTAGAGCTAGACCAAATCGCAGATCAACACGCTGAAATTAAAGCGGACTTCGATAAGAAGTTTGAAACTAAGCGTCGTAAGATCACACAAGGCGACGACCTAGCGCCTGGCGTACTTAAGATTGTTAAGGTTTACCTTGCAGTTAAGCGTCACATCCAACCGGGTGACAAGATGGCCGGACGTCACGGTAACAAAGGTGTTATCTCGACTATCCAGCCTGTAGAAGACATGCCATACGATGCTAACGGTACGCCGGTAGATATCGTTCTTAACCCACTAGGTGTACCGTCTCGTATGAACATCGGTCAGATCCTAGAAACGCACTTGGGTATGGCTGCACACGGTCTTGGTGTGAAGATTGATCGCATGATAAAAGAGCAGCGTGAGCTGGCTGAACTACGTGAGTTCTTGAAGAAGGTGTACGAGCTTGGTGAAAATCACCAAGAAGTTGACATCGACAACTTCACAGACCACGAAGTACGTCGCTTAGCAGAAAACCTTCGTAAGGGTGTTCCAATCGCAACGCCTGTATTCGATGGTGCTCGTGAATCTGAAATCAAAGAAATGCTGAAGCTTGCTGATATTCCAGAAAGCGGTCAGATTTCATTGTTCGACGGTCGTACCGGTCGCGAGTTTGAGCGTCCAGTTACGGTTGGTTACATGTACATGCTGAAACTGAACCACTTAGTAGACGACAAAATGCACGCGCGTTCTACTGGTTCATACAGCCTTGTTACACAGCAGCCTCTTGGTGGTAAAGCACAGTTTGGTGGTCAGCGCTTCGGTGAGATGGAAGTGTGGGCACTTGAAGCATACGGTGCAGCATATACCCTTCAGGAAATGCTTACTGTTAAGTCAGATGACGTTAACGGCCGTACCAAGATGTACAAGAACATCGTCGATGGCGACCACAGAATGGAGCCTGGCATGCCAGAATCATTCAACGTACTACTTAAAGAAATTCGCTCGTTGGGTATCAACATCGAACTTGAAGAAAAGTAATACGGCAATCGCCGCGTAATGTTATGAGATGGCCCGGCGCTTGCGCCGGGTTCTAGAGACTGACTCCGCTGGGAGAGTAATGTGAAAGACTTATTAAAGTTTCTAAAGCAACAAAACAAGACCGAAGAATTCGATAATATTCGAATCGGTCTGTCTTCACCTGACATGATTCGTTCATGGTCATTTGGTGAAGTTAAGAAGCCTGAAACAATTAACTACCGTACGTTCAAGCCTGAGCGTGACGGTCTGTTCTGTGCGCGTATCTTTGGTCCGGTTAAAGACTACGAGTGTCTTTGCGGTAAGTATAAGCGCCTTAAACACCGTGGTGTTATCTGTGAGAAGTGTGGCGTTGAAGTTACACTGACTAAAGTACGTCGTGAGCGTATGGGTCACATCGAGCTAGCTAGCCCGGTTGCACACATCTGGTTCCTTAAATCACTTCCGTCTCGTATCGGCTTAATGCTTGATATGACACTTCGTGATATTGAACGTGTACTTTATTTTGAATCATACGTGGTAACAGAGCCGGGTATGACGACGCTTGAGCGCAGCCAACTTCTTAACGAAGAAGAATACTTGGATGCACTTGAAGAGCACGGTGACGAGTTTGATGCGAAGATGGGTGCTGAAGCAGTATTCGATCTTCTAACAGTACTTGACGTAGACGCAGATGTTGCGGCTATGCGTGAAGAGCTGCCTTCAATCAACTCTGAAACTAAGCGTAAGAAGATCACTAAGCGTCTTAAATTGCTTGAGTCATTCCAGCAGTCTGGTAACAAGCCAGAGTGGATGATCATGACGGTACTGCCGGTACTTCCGCCAGATTTACGTCCTCTAGTTCCACTAGATGGCGGCCGTTTTGCAACGTCTGACCTGAACGACCTTTACCGTCGTGTAATTAACCGTAACAACCGTCTTAAGCGTCTTCTAGACCTTGCTGCTCCAGACATTATCGTACGCAACGAAAAGCGTATGCTTCAAGAGTCTGTTGATGCGCTTCTAGATAACGGACGTCGTGGTCGTGCAATTACCGGTTCTAACAAGCGTCCACTTAAGTCGCTTGCAGATATGATCAAAGGTAAGCAAGGTCGTTTCCGTCAAAACCTTCTTGGTAAGCGTGTTGACTACTCAGGCCGTTCTGTAATTACCGTTGGTCCTACACTACGTCTTCATCAGTGTGGTCTTCCTAAGAAGATGGCACTTGAGCTATTTAAGCCGTTTATCTACGGAAAGCTTGAAGGTCGTGGTCTTGCGACAACAATTAAAGCAGCTAAGAAGCTTGTAGAGCGCGAAGCACCAGAGGTTTGGGACGTACTAGACGACGTTATCCGTGAACACCCGGTACTACTTAACCGTGCACCTACACTTCACCGTTTGGGTATCCAGGCATTCGAACCAACACTAATCGAAGGTAAAGCGATTCAGCTTCACCCGCTAGTGTGTGCGGCGTACAACGCCGACTTCGATGGTGACCAAATGGCGGTACACGTTCCGTTGACAATCGAAGCACAGCTAGAAGCTCGTGCACTAATGATGTCAACGAACAACATTCTGTCGCCAGCGAACGGTGAGCCAATCATCGTACCTTCACAGGACGTTGTATTGGGTCTTTACTACCTAACGCGTGACAAAGTAAACGGCTTAGGCGAAGGCATGGTGTTTACCAGCCCGAATGAAGCAGAAAAAGCGTACCGTACAGGTAATGCTGAGCTTCACTCTCGCGTTAAAGTACGTATTACTGAATATGACATCGATGAAGATGGCAACAAAACTGAGAAAGTAACCCTAACTGACACTACTGTTGGTCGTGCGATTTTCTCATTGATCCTTCCAAAGGGTCTGCCATTTGAAATCATTAACCAAGCGATGGGCAAGAAGCAAATTTCAAAACTATTGAATGCTTGTTACCGTACGCTAGGTCTGAAAGACACAGTAATTGCTGCTGACCAAATCATGTATACCGGTTTCCACTACGCGATGATCGCGGGTGCGTCTGTTGGTATCGACGATATGGTTATCCCTGCTGCTAAGAAAGAAATTATCGACGCGGCGGAAGCAGAAGTTATCGAAATTCAGGAACAGTTCCAAAACGGTCTTGTTACCGCGGGTGAGCGTTACAACAAAGTTATCGATATCTGGTCAAATGCCAACGAAAAAGTTGCTAAGGCCATGATGGATAACCTTAAGACTGACATCGTAATTAACCGCGATGGCGAAGAAGAAGAGCAATCATCATTTAACTCAGTTTACATGATGGCCGACTCGGGTGCTCGTGGTAGTGCCGCTCAGATTCGTCAGCTTGCAGGTATGCGTGGTCTGATGGCTAAGCCAGATGGCTCAATCATCGAAACCCCAATTACGGCGAACTTCCGTGAAGGTCTGAACGTACTACAGTACTTCATCTCAACTCACGGTGCTCGTAAAGGTCTAGCGGATACCGCACTTAAGACAGCTAACTCGGGTTACCTAACACGTCGTCTAGTAGACGTTGCACAAGATTTGGTAATCACTAACGACGACTGTGGCACATTCGAAGGTGTTCAAATGACACCACTAATCGAAGGTGGCGACGTTGTTGAGCCACTACGCGAGCGTGTACTAGGTCGTGTGGTAGCAGAAGATGTACTTAAGCCAGGTACTAACGAAGTACTAGTAGAGCGTAACGTTCTTCTAGACGAAGCGTTAGTAGACATGCTTGAAGCTAACTCAGTTGACCAGATCCAAGTACGCTCGGTAATCACTTGTGACAATGACTTCGGTGTTTGTGCTAAGTGTTACGGTCGTGACCTTGCTCGTGGACACATGGTTGGAAGCGGTGAATCGGTTGGTGTTATTGCAGCACAGTCAATCGGTGAACCAGGTACACAGCTTACCATGCGTACGTTCCACATCGGTGGTGCGGCATCACGAGCTTCTGCTGAGAACAGCGTTCAGGTTAAAACGGCGGGTAGCCTTAAGCTACACAATGAAAAATCAGTACGTAACTCAGACGGCAAAGTGGTTATTGTTTCTCGTTCAACAGAGCTTACTGTTATCGATGAACAAGGTCGTGAGAAAGAACGCTATAAAGTACCTTACGGTGCTGTACTTAGCGTGGATGACGGTGCAACTATTGCAGCTGGCGACGTTGTTGCTAACTGGGATCCGCATAGTCACCCAATCGTCACTGAACGTGCAGCTAAGATTAGCTTCGCAGATATTGATGATTCTAACACTGAAATGCAGCAAGACGAGCTTACTGGTTTAACTCGTATCGTTGTTAAAGACCTTGCGAAAGTTAACTCTAAAGAGCCTAAGCTAATTCTTGAAAGCGACGAGTTCGGTCTTCAAGAAATTCGTCTTCCAAGCTTCACAACTATCGAAGCAAAAGAAGGCAAAGTAGCGAACGAAGGTGACGTGTTAGCGCGTATCCCTCAGGAAAGCTCGAAAACTCGTGATATCACGGGTGGTCTACCGCGCGTTGCGGACCTATTTGAAGCTCGTAAGCCTAAAGAGCCTGCAATTCTTGCAGAAATCTCAGGTACTATCGGCTTCGGTAAAGAGACCAAAGGTAAGAAGCGTCTTGTAATTACACCTGCAGAGGGTGACGCATACGAAGAGATGATTCCGAAGTGGCGTCAGCTTAACGTGTTCGAAGGTGAGAAAGTGGAAAAAGGCGAAGTTATCGCCGATGGTCCAGAGTCTCCACACGATATCCTACGTCTACGTGGTATCTCAGCTGTAGCGAACTACATCGTGAACGAAGTTCAGGAAGTATATCGTCTACAGGGTGTTAAGATTAACGATAAGCACATCGAAGTAGTTATCCGTCAGATGCTACGTAAGTGTCTTATCACGCACCCAGGCGATACGCAGTTCCTTGAAGGCGAACAGGTTGAAGTATCGAACGTTAAAGTGGCAAACCGTGAAATTGAAAAACACGGTAAGATCCCTGCGCAGTACGAAACACAGCTGCTTGGTATCACTAAAGCGTCACTGTCTACTGAGTCATTTATCTCAGCGGCATCGTTCCAAGAAACAACACGTGTTCTAACTGAAGCTGCGGTTCAAGGTAAAGAAGATGACCTACGCGGTCTGAAAGAAAACGTAATCGTTGGACGTCTAATTCCAGCGGGTACCGGTTTCGCATACCACGAACGCCGCGCACAGCGTCGCAAAGAGCAAATCGAAGAAATGTCAGTTTCTGCTGCTGAAGCAGAACAGGCACTAACCGAAGCGCTTAATGCAGGTGCAGACGAAGATACTGCCGAATAAGGCAAGATCATAGGAGTACGTTAACGTACTCCTAACAAATTGGCAGTTCAGTTGTACAGATTGCAGATAAATTAACTGCTTAACCTTTGTACAGCTTGACAGTCAGGGCGATGATCTTTAATATTCCGCGACCCGATTTTGGATAGCCTTTAAAAGGCTCGATAAACGGTCGCGGTTTTTTGTATCAGCGCTCAGTGAATATTGACGAGCACAATGTTCACAAACAAGAGCGATTAATAGATTAATCGCATTAATATGGACCCAGTCGCTGTGATTGGGTTTTCGTAGTTTTTAATCAGGAGCTAGTTAATGGCAACAGTTAACCAGTTAGTGCGCAAGCCGCGTAGAAAGCCCGTTGAAAAAAGCAACGTAGCTGCTCTACAAGCTTGTCCACAAAGACGTGGTGTATGTACTCGTGTATATACTACTACGCCTAAGAAACCAAACTCTGCACTACGTAAAGTATGTCGTGTACGTCTAACTAACGGTTTTGAAGTTTCTTCATACATCGGTGGTGAAGGTCACAACTTGCAAGAGCACAGTGTAGTACTTATCCGTGGTGGTCGTGTTAAAGATCTACCAGGTGTTCGTTATCACACAGTTCGCGGTACTCTTGACTGCGCAGGTGTAAACGATCGTAGACAAGCCCGTTCTAAGTACGGCGCGAAGAAGCCTAAATCATAACGGTTCTCCGTTAGTAAGGCCAAACTGAAGTTTAAGAGTTTTGGGTTTTCCCTGAATTCATACGGAGAATAGAAAATGCCAAGAAGAAGAGTCGTAGGTCAACGTAAAATCCTACCAGAGCCAAAATTTGGTTCACAACTGCTTGCGAAATTCATGAATGTCGTAATGCTCGACGGCAAAAAGTCAGTCGCTGAAAGAATCGTTTACGGTGCGCTTGAGATTGTTGCTGAAAAAACCGGCAAAGCACACCTAGATATCTTCGAGGAAGCGCTTGATAACATCCGCCCAACAGTAGAGGTTAAGTCTCGTCGTGTTGGTGGTTCAACTTATCAGGTTCCAGTTGAAGTACGTCCAGTTCGTCGTAACGCGCTAGGTATGCGTTGGATGGTAGAAGCTGCACGTAAACGTGGCGAAAAGTCTATGGCACAACGCCTAGCGGCTGAAATGCTAGACGCAGCAGATAACAAAGGTTCAGCGGTTAAGAAACGTGAAGACGTTCACCGTATGGCCGAAGCAAACAAAGCGTTTGCTCACTACCGTTGGTAATCAACGTTATTTAACTGAGAGAGATTTATGCCTCGTAAGACCTCGATTGAGCGTTATCGCAATATTGGTATTGTGGCTCACGTGGACGCGGGTAAAACCACGACCACAGAGCGAGTCCTGTTTTATACAGGGCTGTCTCACAAAATCGGTGAAGTGCACGATGGTGCTGCTACCATGGACTGGATGGAGCAAGAGCAGGAGCGTGGTATTACTATCACGTCTGCTGCAACAACTTGTTTTTGGTCTGGTATGGAGCAACAGTTCGATCAGCACAGAATTAACATCATCGACACACCTGGACACGTAGACTTTACTATTGAAGTAGAGCGTTCATTACGTGTACTAGACGGTGCAGTTGTTGTTTTCTGTGGGTCTTCTGGGGTAGAACCTCAATCAGAGACAGTCTGGCGACAGGCTGACAAATATCAAGTGCCACGCCTTGTGTTCGTTAATAAAATGGACCGGGCTGGCGCTGATTTTGAGCGTGTTGTGGGTCAAATCCGCAAACGTTTAGGCGCTAACTGTGTTCCGATTCAAATCAACATGGGCGCTGAAGAGAATTTCCACGGCGTCATCGACCTTGTGAAGATGAAAGCCATCAACTGGAATGAAGAAGACATGGGTATGACATTTACCTATGATGACATTCCGGCTGAATATTTAGATACCGCTGAGCAGTACCGCACCGAAATGATCGAAGCGGCTGCAGAAGCGTCTGATGAGCTGATGGATAAGTATTTAGAAGGCGACGAGCTGACTGAAGAAGAAATCCGTTTAGGCCTTCGTACGCGTACACTGAACAACGAAATTGTTCTTGCCACTTGTGGCAGTGCCTTCAAAAACAAAGGTGTTCAGGCAGTACTAGACTCTGTAATTCATTACCTTCCGTCGCCAACTGAAGTTAAAGCCATCACAGGTGTGCTAGACGACAAAGACGAGACTGAAGCAGAGCGTCATTCAAGTGACGATGAGCCATTCTCAGCATTGGCATTTAAGATAGCGACCGACCCGTTTGTGGGTACGCTCACGTTTTTCCGTTGTTACTCAGGTGTAGTTAATACTGGTGACACGGTTTATAACCCAGTTAAGGGTAAACGCGAGCGATTCGGTCGTATTGTGCAAATGCATGCGAAAGACCGTGAAGAGCTTAAAGAAGTCCGTGCTGGCGATATCGCAGCGGCAATTGGTCTCAAAGACGTGACAACTGGTGATACGCTTTGCGATCCTAATAACGTTATTACGTTAGAGCGTATGGAGTTCCCAGACCCAGTAATTTCAATTGCGGTCGAGCCTAGGTCTCAAGCTGACCAAGAAAAAATGGGAATGGCCTTAGGTAAGCTTGCTGCAGAAGATCCGTCGTTTAAAGTAAAAACTGACGACGAGACAGGTCAGACAATCATCTCAGGTATGGGTGAACTTCACCTTGATATCATTGTCGACCGCATGAAGCGTGAGTTTAAAGTTGAATGTAACGTAGGTAACCCCCAGGTTGCTTATCGCGAAACCCTTCGTAAATCTGTTGAAGTTGAAGGGAAGTTCGTTCGTCAGTCGGGCGGCCGTGGCCAGTTTGGTCATGTATGGTTACGCATTGAGCCTCAGGAAGAAGGTTCAGGCTACGAATTTGTGAACGAAATCGTCGGTGGTGTTGTACCAAAAGAGTTCATTCCAGCGGTCGATAAAGGAATTCAGGAGCAGATGCGAAGTGGTGTTCTTGCAGGGTATCCAGTACTTGATGTAAAGGTTACTTTGTTCGATGGTTCATACCACGATGTTGACTCTTCTGAAATGGCGTTTAAGATCGCCGGCTCTATGGGTTTCAAAAAAGGCGCCGCAGAAGCAAATCCGGTGTTGCTTGAACCCACGATGAAAGTTGAAGTAACTACTCCAGAAGACTGGATGGGTGATGTAGTTGGCGACATTAATCGTCGTCGCGGCATGATCGAAGGTATGGAAGATGGCGTAGCAGGTGTTAAAATAATACGTGCAAAAGTGCCGCTTTCAGAAATGTTTGGCTACGCAACTGACTTGCGTTCACAAACACAAGGTCGTGCTTCATACTCAATGGAGTTCTTCAATTATTCTGAGGCGCCGAACAATGTGGCGCAGGCTATTATTGAATCTAGAACTTAATCTAAATGAAGGTTCGGTCCGGTCTATTGGTGGGTCGGACTTTTAACTTAGGAAACGAGAAAAATGGCAAAAGAAAAGTTT
>NZ_JAHHDX010000096.1 GCF_018619335.1 Alteromonas sp. ALT199
GGTCTCGTAAGACTCTTGCTTAGCGTCTACCTTAGAAGCCAACGCAGCCGAGGAGAAAAGTAACGCAAAGAAGGCACTCGATATAAGGCACAAAGAAAAACGATATTGGTAAAGCAAAACACACTACGTATAACGGAAATTTGTGCGTAGGATATATACTTTAGTATAAGGATCAAGAGCACTGACACAAAAGTGACATAAAAATGAAATATTTAATGATTACTTAGCAATATAGCGCTCTTCTATATAAAGGCTATCTGTCTTCTTTAATTGTTTAATAGCGCGTTTGCTGGTAAGTGAGGACTTCCTTTCTGCGCCTGCTCACTTTGTTTTATTAGCTCAACAATGTGGTTATTTACTGGAGTAGCTATATGATGTTTTTTGCCTAACCTGACTATCTCACCGTTTAAGTAATCTATTTCAGTACGCCTTCCTAATACCAAATCTTCATACATGGAAGAACGTGCTTCGGGGTCGATTTTAAGGGTCGATGCTGCAACCATATTGAATAGAAAATTAGGCAGCTTCATAATTTTTGGCATGAGTTTGGGAATAACCTTTCCAGTTCTTGCTGGAGTAACCCCTTCGGCATTTAACACTATCAGCGCCTCGGACAGTACTTTTGCCATTACCAGTCTGTATTGCCTACTGCCTAGCTGTGATTTTAACGGAATACCAGAAAGCGCATTGACCGCGTTGTTCAAGTTCATAATAAGCTTGCCATACTGTACAGCGGCCATATCACTGTAAACAGTCACCGGCAGCGAAGCGTTTTCAAGTGCCTTAATTAACTTTGTACAGTGATTATTCGGGTCTTCAAGGGCTATGTTGCCCTCTGTACCACAATGAAAGTGCCCCTTCCCTTTGTAAAAAACGTTGAAAGGCACCATGCCTGCAACTACCACCTGCGATAGAGCTTGTCTAAGAACGTGTGCATTACTCACACCATTTTGTAAGCTTACAAGGGTACAATCTTCCCTTGCGAGCTTTTTGATAATAGAAGCTGAAGATATCGTGTCCTGGCTTTTTACGCAGAGTAAAATAACATCAGCCTTGCTAAGTACATCGTTATCAGTAGTGTAAGTGACTTGCTGCGTTGTGAGTTTATCTTTACGACCAAGATAGTTAGTAACCGTTATTCCGCTTGCTTCAACGTCTTTCTTTAAACGTTCGCGCCCGAAAAAAGTAACATCAACGCCAGCAGTAATAAGGCAACCACCGACATAACATCCAATACTTCCAGCTCCGAATACAACAACTTTCATTGACGCTACGTTACTTGTCATAAAAATACTCTTATTAAATGCTCAAATCGAATAGGTTGTAGTTTTTAATTTTCTCATTCACTGATTTACAGTAAGAGAAAGATTGGTTCATTTCTAGAAAAGGTTTATAAATAAACCCAACTTCTTCGGGATAGGCTATTTTTCTCGCTTCAAGTGCATAACCTAGTAACTCGGTTCTTTTCGCAATATGTTCACTATCAAATACAAGCGAGGCACAGTGTATACCTGCCCCTTCAACATTTAATACAGAAGAGCGCTTGTGAAAACCGAAATTCACCGTAACTCTAGGTTCAAAGCCTGTGTTGGCAAACGAGCCATGAACAAGTTGCCGATTGCAAATAATAACGTCACCGGGGTTACTCACTATTGGAATTGCACCTTTCAAGCGTTCGCTGCCAGCTTCTTCAACCATTTTTTTAATAGATAACTTTCCTTCTTTATGGGTTCCCGGCACTACCCAAACGCCATTTACAGCGGTACTTCCATACAATTGAAGCATAAAATTGAAGCCATGAATATTTTGGTCAAATTTGTCGCTATCCCAATGTGTATCTCCATCTTGATGCCACGATACAGCCGCGCCTATTCCTGGCTCTTTTATAAAAAGGCTTTCGTGGAATGGAGCAAAGTCACAACCATTTATACTCTCTGCAACACCTAATAGTGACGGGTGTGCATAGGCCCTTAAACAGGCTTCTGAATATTCAAGTGAGCCAAGTACAATAAATACAGACTCTTCAGGCGCATCCTCACTTGCTTTTGGCTCGAAAAGTTTTACCTGATGACGCCCATTTGCTATCGGTGTACCACCTAATGGATCGCCCAATGGTTTGGACCAAATTAATCTAGGTCCTATCGCGTCTGCGTCTATTGCCTTCTCGCCTAGTTCGGTAGTTTTAGAACCATTATAAGAGGGAAACTGGGTCTTTAGCCGATTAACGTCCCTTTCTAAATCTTCAAGCTCTTCTGAAGAAATAACATTTTCAAAGATGTAAAAACCATACTTGTTATAGTCCTCAATGATTTTTTCAGACAATTTTCCCTTTTCGTCAAATTCGATTTTTCCTCGGTTGGGCAGTGCCAACGCTTTTTTCTCTCCTTCCAGCAAATACTCTTTCATAACCAAAGCCTCTGAGCCGTAATGTGATGCACAAGCCTCTATAGATTTACTTGCATCGATATAGCCATTTTTAAACTTCATTTTACACTCTCCACACTTTTTATTAACAATAAAACTTTATGATCAATAAAAAGTGTGGTCAATCTATTTTTTTGTTGTGTTATTATCACTCTATGAAATAAGGGGAGTTCATGACGATGCAAATGGCAAGAGGTAGCCGCACACGTA
Source organism: Alteromonas sp. ALT199 (assembly GCF_018619335.1). Classification (GTDB taxonomy): domain Bacteria; phylum Pseudomonadota; class Gammaproteobacteria; order Enterobacterales; family Alteromonadaceae; genus Alteromonas. The sequence goes on from NZ_JAHHDX010000096.1 coordinate 2,635, forward strand.
CGGCTAATATGAATAAGCGCAGGCAGTCTATACTCAAATGTGCAGGCGAAATAATAGCTTCAGAAGGAATAAGTGCGCTGACTATGGGTAGACTCGCGCAAGGTGCGGGCGTAACTATACCTACGGTGCATAATCTTTTCGGTAAAAAGCATGATATCTATGAGCATCTTGTACTTGAAATGATTCAGAAAGTTGAGCAAGCACTGAGCACCCTTGAGGTTTCTGATCCTATTTCGGCCGCCGAAACATTTGTGGACAAAATGCATGAGGTATTCAGAGAGGACGAGACCCTATACAAGGCTGCTTTTATCGCTGGTGAGAACACCAAGATTTTCGATCAGAAACTTCCAGGTGGGATCTTTCAAACTTCCCTTAATGTATGTCGTGATATTTGTGAAACCGCGCTAGAAAAAGGATATCTGTTAGGTCGAATAAATAGCGAATTATTAGCGTTTCATATTTTTTCAAGCCAACGTTTAGCGCGTCAAGACTGGGTGAATGGCTACATTACTTTGCCGGAATACAGGCGACAGGTACTTCAAGGTATTTTTATCACTTTCTTGTCAGATACGACTGACTCGTACAAAGATAAACTTCACGAGAAACTTTCGACCTTAGTTTAGATTTCCGATTACACTGATTCATTTTTTACAATTTAAATGATGGGATGATCTCTCTACAATTAGACCAAGTAGTCAACTTATATATGGTCAAATAGAGGGTCATCATGTTCCGTCAACAACCTGCGTCAACTAATACTCGTAACGCTGAAAATTCTGCCAATAGCAAAGTTGCTTTAGTTGCGGAAGGTGGCGGTCAACGCGGTATTTTTACAGCAGGTGTACTTGATACTTGGTTAGATGCAGGACATGACCCCTTCGATATCCTTATCGGAACGTCGGCAGGCTCGCAAAATTTAACAAGCTTTGTAGCGCGCCAAAAAGGCTATGCGAAACGCCTTATTCGCGGCTTAACTCGAAATAAGCGTTTCTTTCAGATGGGCCGCGGTTTAATGGGTAAGCATATTGTTGATTTAGATTGGTACTTTGATAAAACACAAGAAGCGAACCGTTTACTCGACTTAGAAACGGCTAAGAGTAATGTGGCAGATAGAGAAATACTGTTTACGGCTACGAACTCAAGAGACAGAAAGGCTTATTTTCTTAACCCAATGAAAAGCCAGAATAACTGGGTTGAATTGATTAAAGCATCAAGTGCGCTGCCTTTGTTATACAAACAAGGCGTGCCGCTTCACACTGAAATTGAGCCCAAACCGGCTGCTAATACCGATTTCTACTTAGACGGTGGTTTAGCTGCACCTTTGCCTGTAACCGAGGCTTATAACCGTGGCGCAACTAAAATCGTAGTGATCAGAACCGTTGACCAAGGTTTTCAAGCGCAATCACCTTGGTTACAAAAGCTAAGCGCAGTGATGTGTGCAACGGGTACTTGCCCAAAAACTATCGACTATTTGCTGCAACACGAACATGCGTACCAAAAAGAACTAGCGTTTATCGAAAATCCACCTGAAGGGGTTGAGGTAATTCAAATTTTTGCACCTAACAAACTTCAAAGTAAGCTGTTAGGCAGCACAGATGCGCAGCTTCGTCATGATTACAACTTGGGCAAAAAGGCGGGTATTGCTTTTCTAGAAGCAGAAAATACATTGCAAGCCCAATGTGGTAATGAGGCCGAAAACGGTGCTATAGACAGTGAAATGAGTCCTCAGAAAGCGACTCGCAGCGATAACATTCTTTTAGCGAAGAGCGTTGAAGAGGCCAAAGGTAAACAAGCGAAGGCAAAGCGACCTTTGTTTACACTGCCTTTCCCAGCGCGCTTTAAACAGAATATAAATACGCAGAAGGAAGATAAGCGGATGTCAGCATAGTTGACCCTACCCTCTTAAATTAGTGAACAGCCAAACTATGAGATTTCAAAGGTAGCTTGGCTGTAATTTTTATACTCAGCTTAGCGTTGCTAGTTGCTAACTGTATTGGGGTAGCGTTGCTACCCAGCTCTCAAGATTTTCGTAAACGCCCGCTGCTTTAGAAAAATCATGATTAACCGACAAGGGAGTGGGAATTGCCACAGTTTTAATTCCTGCGCTAACAGCAGCTTGCAGTCCAAATTCGGTATCTTCAACTGCCATGACTTCATGTGATGCCAACTGCATTTGGGAAAGGGCTGCTAAATAACAATCGGGTGAAGGTTTACCTTTAACTACGTCATCAGAAGAAACGATACACTCGACAATATCCCCAAAGCCATAAAAAGACACTGTCTTTTCAACCGCTAAACGGGCGCCGCCCGTTACTATTGCTACGCGCAAGTTATGAGATTTACAGAAAAAAAGAGCTTCCTTCGCTCCATGCATTAAGGGAAATGCCTGGCGCTGTAAAAACTGAAGTGTCAGCGCCCTTCTCTTTTTAAAGAGTTCTTGGGGCGTTAAAGCAAGCGAAAAATCTCGAATGATATCGCTCGCATTGTTCATTACTGAGATACCAGCCATACGCGTGTGGTAATAATCAAATGTCAGTGCTTTGCCCATATCCGCAAGCATGGCTTTCCATAACTCGAAATGCGTTATTTCAGAGTCGATAAGTGTACCGTCGTGGTCGAAGAAAATGGCTTTCATGGCAACCGATGTGAGACTAGCTTAAATAGCATGGATAAATACCCTAGTGTATAAATGTTAACGGGTTTCACAGCTCGCGAAAGCGTAAACGATTGATACATATGAAAAATAATTACGGTTAAAAACTAGCCACCTTGACAGCCAATGGAAAAGTATTTATAAAACGCTTTTTCACTATTTCATCAAGTAAATCATGTCAGAATTATCAACACCTGTAAAACAAACCGAAGCGCACACACTTATTGAAGGCCTATTGAAATCTAGCGATCCAACTGCCGAGCTAGATAAAATTTCTGAAGAGTACAACATCGCAAATTGGGGGCAAACCAATGCTGTTTCTGCCGACCTTTATGATGCCGTACGCGACTTACTTGGCAAAGGTGTAGTGACAGGTAACGACCTTGTTGCAGGCAAAGACACCATGGACCCAATTGTACATAAAGTACAAGCGGAAACAGAAAAGCTTATCGCTAATCCAAGCGAAGCAGATGCTGACCGTGTTCAAACCTTTGTACTTGGCTTCCTACGCACTTTTGTAAGCCAACTACTTCACCCTGGTACTAAGAAAGCGATTTACGCGAAAAAGCTTCCTGATCTAATTAAAGTTCACCAGCAGATTGCGAAGTAATCTGTCAAAAGGACGATTGCTATTGCAGTATATCTGCGCTTAAGAATTTAAATCGCTTCTATGTTTATAGAAAAAAGCCCGCTTAGGAATAAGTCTAACTTTACGATTTCGCTTCATTATAGGCGATGCGGGCTTTTAATATTATTTTCCGTCATCCGTAGATGGCTGCACCTCATGTATTTCAGCGCTAGTGTTTCTGTTAAGTAAGTTAGCCGGAGAGTATAACCGCACGATTAACCGATTTTTGGATGATTAAGCTTAGATCAAAGGGCCCCTAAATAAATAGGGACCAAATATTGATAATTAGAAGCTTGCTCGTATCCCCGCTGCGTATCGAGGGCCACTCGATTCTAAAGATAAAAACTGCGAATCATAACGACCGTGTTGTCTTGTAAAAGAGTCGGTTAAGTTTATACCTTCAATAAATACCTGTACGTCTTCGGTAATATTGTATGCCACCCTCGCGTCCACTTGGTAATACTGCTCAGTAAACCACGGCTCTACCCCTTGCAGACGGGTAAAAAATTCCTCGCGATTGTTGTATGCAATTCTAGCCTCAAATTTTGTATCATCATAGAAAAGTACGATGTTTTGAGAATCCCCCAACCCTGGCAGCGCAATATTGTTGTCAATAACATTGACGTCGAACTCGGCATCAGCGCTAACAAAGGTTAGATTTGCGGAAAAACCAACGTATTTTAAGAGCCCAGGTAGAGATTCGAAGGTATGTTGATAACCAATTTCAAAGCCATCAACACTGTTTTTCTCAAGATTACGCGGGCGAGTAATATCAAAATAAATGGTATTACCGTCAATATTGCTTCTATCTTCGGTTATGAGGTCTAAACTATTGGGCTCTTTTAATGTGATAGGCTCCCGTGCTTTGCCACTAACTATAAATCCATCTATATCTTTGCGAAAATATCCCACAGTCAAATAACTACTTTCACCGTAATACCATTCAACCGATGCGTCATAGTTATCTGCAACAAAAGGACTTAAATCGGGATTACCCGCTGTTGCTTCTAAACTCGACAGGCGTACTTGTTGCGGAAAGGCTGGCGCTGGGTTTAAAAGCGTCATATCTGGGCGAGTAAGTGTTTTTGAGTATGCCAAACGAACTACAAGCTCGTCAGTGACGTCAAGCTTAGCATTAATACTGGGCAGCACTTTGCTGTATTCAGCACTTGCTGTTACTTCTTCTGGCTCACCTAGCGTGCTTATTAACACATCATCAGTATTGCCAGCAGGTGCTAAGTTATTAAAAACTCGATTTGCCCCGGTCGAATCAACTTTTGTGTCGGTGTAACGCAAGCCCGCATTAACCGTTAGCGGCATAGAAGACAGCTCAAGTTCAAACATAGCATTTGCATAGGCAGAAAAAATGTCTTCATTTACTTTATATGAGCGTGAAGGGTCGATTACTGCGTCGTAACTAAGGAACTCAGCAGCAGATGTACCCTGCGCTAAACCGTTTAATTCATCTCGTAATGCTAGCGTTGCAGGATCTGAGTAATATGCCATAATTTCCTCAGGATCAAAAAACACAGAGTCATTAGCAAAATCGCCATTCGCAGCGCTCAAAAAGTCTTTGCGGTTTACCGAAGTAAAAAGTGATGCCGGCAGTGGTACTCGGCCTAAAAGGTAAAACTGGGGATCAGGAGAACGCATGTTGATACGCGTTTTTTCTTGCGATGAGGCAATTACCCCAAAATTTAGCTGAGTAAAATGCTCAAAATCTGGTTGCCATATAAAATCAGATTTTATCTCATTAATATTATCTTCAAATGTAAAACCTTCCCGTTGAGCGAACCAAGAGGCCTGATCATTAACATCTGCAACAGTTAACGGATCTCCAAGTATGTAGTCAAATTGATTCACTAAACCATCGCCATTTAAGTCAACCGTTGATGGGGTAAAATTAAAGTTAGTCTCAAGGGGAGCGTCTGTACCTTGACTATTATCGATTCTCTGGAGTTTGTCGCTGGAACGAACAACTACATAATAATCTTTACCGGCTGCCGGATTTTCTGACTCTGACAAAGATACATCAAAATTAGCCGTGAGTTCATCACTTATAAACCATTCTAAATTTGCCCCAAACTGTAACGCCGAGGCAGGACGGTTGCGCGCTTGAAAGACATTCATCGGCCCTTCGATCATGTCGTAACGCGTGACAACGTTGTTCTCGTCCACAACCATATTATGAATATCATTCTTATTCCGGTGAGAAATTCTTGATATGGCTTGGGTTTGGATATCAAAATCAATGTACATACCATCAAAGGTGAGCGTCATGTCATCAGAAACTAGAAACTGTACTGTGCCTGTGTATCCAGTGCGCGTTCTATCTTCCTCTGTGCGCATAAAGTTATGTTGTCTTTGGTATACATAAGTTCCTACACCATTACCCTGATCATCGGCAAAACGCCATAAATCATCTTCCGTTATCACCCAAGGGTCAAAACGCTGAGAGTCTGGTGACCACGAAGTAATCGACGAGTCTAATGTCGCATTACGCTCTTGGTGTGAAACAGACAACAACACGCCCACTTTATCATCTGCAAACGTATTGCTTATAAATCCAAATAGGTTTGGTGTAAGTTCTTCTGATTTATCTTCATAAGACCCTTTTGCACTGACAACCGCTTTGAATTTACCAATATCTAGCGGGCGCTGCGTTTTCAGATTTATTGTTGAGCCAATTCCACCTTCTTGTAGAGCTACGCTTGAGGTCTTAAAAACGTCGACGCTGCCAATGAGTTCAGCTGAAAGTAAATCGAAGTTGAACGCTCGCCCCTCAGCATCAGAAGCCATTCGCCGACCATTGATTAGGACCGTATTAAATTGAGGCCCAAATCCACGCACTGTAATTTGCTGGCCTTCTCCACCACTACGATCAATAGATACACCAGAAATACGTTGGAGTGATTCCGCCACATTTGCATCCGGAAACTTACCTATGTCCTCGGCAACAATACTATCTTGAATAAAATTGCTGTTCTTTTTAAGGTCAGCAACAGCAGTTAAACTTTGCCTGATGCCACTCACAGAAATAACTTCAACCTCTTGAGTGTTAGCCTCTTCGTGATGGCGAGTAGTGTCACTTGTGGCAACCTGAGCATTTGCAACTGTACTTAAAACAGCGAGTACAGATGCAGCGATTTTACTCTTTTTGTGATTAAACATGTTGTGTCTCTCAAAACTTGGCGTCTAAAAAATAGAAATCTTTCCTTTCTCATTCGAAATGACCTCAAGCTCAGTGCCTTCAAGCAACAATCTAGCGCTTCGCTAGATGTGTACTTATCGGATACCAAATTAGCTTCTACATTTTCAATATCACTTATTGTCAACGTAAAAATCACATCCGCTTGTACTACAAATTTAATTAACGATAAGAAAGCCGTTTGTTTTGGAAATATTGAAAATTAGTCGATCATAATTCTTAGCTAAAATCACTTTATCAACGAAAAGAGATAAGAAAAAATGAATAAAACAAAACTATCAATTTCATTCCATTTATTGAGCACAAATTTCCTCTGCGCTGGCTTTAAAGACGAACCAAGTTTAATTTTCCTCTAATTAAAAAATTGGATTAGCAATAAATGACTACGCTCACGTTTACCCCAACATTTTCAATCAACTGATTTAAAAGAATATATTTCACAAACACACACACCGTAATATTTT
>NZ_JAHHDX010000108.1 GCF_018619335.1 Alteromonas sp. ALT199
AAATAAGCGGAAACAATTTTTACGTTTACGCTTATTTATCCATTCCTTTATCAGGCACATCCTACGGCGTTTTCATAATATTTACATGTTCTTCACTTAATTAGGACAGATATCCTTTTTATTTAAACTAATTGAGTATGGCTATTTCATCCATCTGAAAAATCACCTTTGAATAAGTAAGACGCTCCTGCATTTCCTCCTCTAGCATATTGCAAACGCTAAAAGTCGCTATTAACCCTCATATCTAAGGGGAACAAACGTGAAAGACAGAAATCATTTGGCCGAAGTAAAAACAACAAATAAGGTCGAAATCATCACAAAAGGGGTTGTAGATATCCCTATGCTTCAAATTCTTTCAGCAGAAGGACAGCTAATCGAAAAAGCTTCAGAGCCTGACCTTAATAAAGAAGAAGCATTAAGAATTTTTAACACTATGCACTATATACGCGTGTTGGACGAACGTATGGTAGGTGCACAGCGTCAGGGACGAATTAGCTTCTATCTTGCTAGTACAGGTGAGGAAGCTGCGTCAGTAGCAAGCGCAGCGGCGTTGACAAATGACGACATGATCATGTCTCAGTACCGTGAACAAGGCGCCCTAGCATATCGTGGATACACGACAGAACAATTTATGAACCAAATGTTTAGCAACAAAGATGACCCAAACAAGGGTCGCCAAATGCCTATACATTACGGTGACAAGCCTCTTAACTTCATGACAATTTCTTCTCCACTAGGCACACAAATCCCTCAGGCTTCTGGTTATGCTTATGGACAAAAAATGTCGGGTAAAGATGTCGTAACCATTTGTTATTTCGGTGAAGGCGCTGCGTCAGAAGGGGATTTCCACGCCGGTTTAAATATGGCAGCTGTACTACATTGCCCAGTTATCTTCTTTTGTCGTAATAATGGCTATGCCATCTCAACGCCAGCTGAAGAACAATTCGCAGGTGACGGTATTGCTTCTCGGGGTTTAGGTTACGGAATTAAAACAATCCGCGTTGACGGTAACGATGTGTTAGCGATTTATGCTGCTACAAAGGAAGCCCGTCGAATCGCCATCGAAGAAAAGTGCCCTGTACTTATTGAAGCCATGACATATCGCTTAGCGGCGCACTCCACATCAGATGATCCAACAGGCTATCGCTCGCGTGAAGAAGAAGACAAATGGCGTGCAAAAGACCCTATCGCCCGAATGGAAAAATGGCTGGAAGGCAAAGGGTGGTTTGATGCAACTGAAAACCAAAAGCGTGTTGATAAAGCAAGACAAGACGTATTAGCAGCTATGAAGAGTTGCGAGAAAACAGACGTATGCGCTATTGAAGATATTGTAGAAGATGTGTACGACACAGCTCCATGGCACTTAAAAGAACAGCTTAACGAACTAAAAGCCCACATCAAGAAATACCCGAAGATGTACCCTAAAACTGCAGGGAGAGTTAAATAATGGCTAAGATGAATTTACTACAAGCAATCAACAATGCACTCATCACAGCCATGACCGAAGACGAGAAGATAATGGTCTTTGGTGAGGATGTAGGTCATTTTGGTGGCGTATTCCGTGCTACGAGTCATCTTCAAGAAAAATTTGGCAAAGCCCGCTGCTTTAATACGCCGCTTACTGAGCAAGGTATTATTGGCTTTGCCAATGGTTTGGCCTCGCAAGGCTCTGTACCTGTCGCAGAAATTCAGTTCGGTGACTACATCTTTCCTGCCTTCGATCAAATTGTAAATGAGACTGCGAAATGGCGCTATCGTTCGGGCGGACAGTTTGATGTAGGTACATTAACTATTCGTACACCCTATGGCGGCGGTATTGCCGGCGGCCATTATCACAGTCAATCGCCAGAGGCATTTTTTGCTCATTGCCCTGGCCTGAAGATTGTTATTCCACGTGACCCTTATCAAGCGAAAGGTTTACTTCTTGCGTCAATTCGCGATAAAAACCCCGTGCTGTTTATGGAGCCTAAGCGACTTTACCGTGCCTCTGTGTCAGAAGTACCTGAAGAAGATTACGAGTTGCCGTTAGGTAAAGCGGATATTGTGCAAGAAGGTAGTGATATTACGCTTCTTGGCTGGGGTGCGCAGATAGAGATCCTGCAAAAAGCTGCAGAAATGGCCCTTGAAGACGGCGTGTCGTGTGAAATCATTGATTTGCGCAGCATACTCCCATGGGATGTTGAAACAGTGATGCAGTCTGTTATGAAAACAGGCCGCTTGTTAATAAATCACGAAGCACCGCTAACGGGGGGCTTCGCAAGTGAAATTGCAGCAAGTATTCAAGAGCGTTGTTTCTTATACCTAGAAGCACCTATTGCCAGAGTGTGTGGTCTAGATACGCCGTATCCATTGGCACATGAAAAAGAATACATGCCAGATGAAACCAAGACGTACGAAGCCATTAAACGTACGCTTCACTACTAAACCGGGAGACGATGAAATGACAATTGAATTTATCTTACCGGACATTGGTGAAGGTATTGTTGAATGTGAGCTTCTTGAATGGCTAGTTTCTGAAGGCGAACACATTGAAGAAGATCAGCCCGTAGCTGAAGTAATGACTGATAAAGCAACTGTGCAAATTCCTGCTATGCATGCGGGTGTGGTTAATAAACTGCATTATGCAGTAGGTGATATCGCTAAGGTACATGCGCCGTTATTTTCAATGACGCCAGATGACGCTGATGCCAGTTTAGACACAAAAGCAGAAGATGCTCAAACTGAGTTAACAGGCAGTACGTCAGAGCCAGCGCCAACTAATGAAAAGGCGTCTTCTGATTTAGGTACTTCAAATGACAAATACGTTGAAGACTTTATCTTGCCAGATATTGGTGAAGGTATTGTCGAATGTGAAATTGTAAAATGGAATGTAACTGAAGGCGATGAAATAGAAGAAGATCAAGCCGTTGTAGAAGTGATGACCGATAAGGCAGTAGTAGAAATTCCTGCTAAAAACGCCGGCTTAGTGCATCGCCTTTATTACGCTCAGGGCGATATAGCGAAAGTTCATAGCGCATTGTTCGCACTAGAGGTCGTTGGCGAAGCCAGGGCAATGAGTGGCACATCAGACGATTTAGGCGAGGGAACCCTATCGGCAAACACCTGTTCTTCAAACGTCGCTTCTCAGAGCTCAGTCAAGCCACAGACAAATGGTTCAAGCCAACAATCAGCACAAGTGCTACCGTCGAAGTTCAGTGACGGCGAATTCGAGCCGCCTATCGCTATTGAAGGAAAGGTGTTGGCAAGCCCTGCGGTAAGACGCGTTGCAAGAGAGAAGAATATTGACCTTTCTTCGGTAAAAGGTTCTGGTAAAAAGGGTCGTATCCTTAAGTCTGATGTATTCAATCTACAACAATCAAATGTTGGTACGTCGACTCACGATACGCAGACCTCTGCGTCAAGCTTACCTAACGCAGAAAAAAGTGATTCGAATAACGCGAATTCAGTGATAAAAGGAAGCGTTAAAACAGAAAAAGTGCGCGGTATTCAGGCGGCCATGGCCAAGCAAATGTCGGCGTCGGTTTATACTATTCCTCACTTTACAGTAAGTGACGAGTTGGTGATGGACAACCTGATGTCGCTACGCAAACTGCTTAAGCCTGAGTTTGAAGAAAAAAACGTGAAGCTAAGTTTCATGCCATTTTTCGTTAAGGCTATGTCGTTAGCACTCAACGAGTTCCCTGTTATTAACAGCCAACTTAACGATGATGCCACCGAGATAAGTTACTTCGCAGACCATAACATTGGTTTTGCAGTCGACTCTAAAATTGGTTTACTTGTACCGAACATTAAGCGTGTTCAAGATCTTTCGCTGCTAGATATTGCGATTCAAATGCAAGATATAATCGAACAAGCCAGAGCCGGGCGCGTGGCTAACGAGCACCTCAAAGGCGGTACGATTAGTATCTCTAATATCGGTGCAATAGGCGGTATCACTGCTACGCCTGTTATTAACAAGCCGGAAGCGGCTATTGTCGCGCTAGGTAAAACACAAAAACTTCCGCGTTTCGATGAACAAGGAAATGTAAGCGCGCAAAATATCATGGCGGTTAACTGGTCTGGCGATCACCGCATTATTGATGGTGCGACAATGGTGCGATTCAATAATTTATGGATGAGCTACCTAACTCAGCCAGAAAAAATGTTGATGCATCTTAAGTGATATCATTTAAAGTAGCTTGATTTGCACTAGCAATATTCTAAACGGGCCAATATCAAAGTATTGGCCCGTTTTTGTTTAGTATACCTCAAAGCACGATGGCGGTATTATATGAGGATATATGGACAGAAATTTTACTGAGGTTTTGTGCTTAGTTATCAACACGCCTTTCATGCAGGCAACCACGCTGATGTGATCAAACATCTTTGTTGGATTGGCGTCATCAATGCATTAAAAAAGAAAGATAAACCGTTCACACTTTTTGACACGCACGCCGGTGCAGGTACCTATGATTTAAATGACGACATGTCGTCAAAAAACAAAGAATATGAAACGGGAATTTCTCGCCTATTTGTAAAAGGCGATGGTGCTAGAAATCAACAAAAGCAAGGTCAAAGACAAGACTTGCCAGCTTTACTCACTGACTATCTATCGTTATGTGAACCATTCTTAGCGCAACAGCAATATCCAGGCTCGCCTGCAATAAGTGCTACAGCTAAACGTGACAGCGATAATCTACATTTGATGGAACTTCATCCGGGAGAATTTCAGAAATTAGAGAAAAATGTCTCGCGATTACATGCTGGTAATAGCCACGTACACAAGCGAGATGGATACGAAGGTCTTCGTGCACTTACGCCGCCAAAGCCAAATCGCGGCGCTATTTTAATCGACCCTCCTTATGAACGGACGAATGAGTATAGCGATCTTGTTAACGGGGTTGAGCAGGTATTAAAACGCTGGCAGCAGGCGCAAATTGTGGTGTGGTATCCACTACTATCTGAAAGAGCTGGCGCTAAAAGCGGTGCAAGTGAGGTAATGTGCAATAAACTTGCTGCGCTTGGCAAAGCCTGCTTTAAAGCAGAAATATGCGTTGCCGAAAATACCCCAGATGCAGGTATGTATGGTTCTGGTGTGTTTGTGCTGAATCCCCCTTGGCAGCTAGATACAAATTTAGACGAAGCTTTAAGCAACGTTGTTGATATGCTGGGCAAAGACGAAACAGGTTTTCAAGCAAAAGCGCATGTGACTTGGGTGAATGAAGATAGCTGATTATAGGGCGACAGCTAAATGGTGCTCATCGCCTTACCACCGGTTCAGTAAAACTAAAATTACTTTACAACTGTGAAGAAAACGAATGTCTCAACTTAAAGGTTTAAAGCACTTTTATATTCCTGACGAACAGTCGATATATTTGCTATCCCATGCGGATGCAAAAAAACTAAAAAATTGGGTAAACCTGTGTATCTCCCAGTTAGAAGGGGTGGGATATAGCGGCATCAAACTTTTAGGCAAAGGGGCCTTTGGTTTTGCATTCGCAGGAAACGCGCCAAGCGGTGAATCCCGCGTATTTAAGTTCTCGCGCATAACGTTGCCGCAGCACGTTCAAGATAGATTAGAAGAGGAAGCATTCATGCTTTCTCACGTTAATCACGAGTTTGTGCCACGATTTATTGAATATCAACAAATACGTAAACAATCTATTCTGGTTATGGGGCGCGCACCTGGCGAGGACTTAGAAAAAGTCAGCTTGAAAACGGGGCCACTACCTCCCCGTATTATCGTCAAAATTGCAGTTCAAATGGGCGAGCTTCTATCAAGTTTTCGTCAGTATAGTGAGAATGGCGAGATTAAGCCCATTGTTCACGGTGATATAAAGCCTTCTAATCTGGTTTGGGATGCCGCTAATGAATCTGTGGGCCTAATAGATTGGGGATCTTCAGTTTTCGCACAAACTGACATTAATGGGCAGTACGTGGGTAACAACGTGATGGACTTGATGTCGGGTGAACTTCATCAAACTAACGCTCGGCTTGGTGATGTTTACTTTATCGGTGAAGAACAGTTAAATGGCGCGCTCTCAAGCCCTCGCTTTGACGAGCAAGGATTGGCTAGTACTCTGTATGCTTTGGCATCTGGGCAATCTTGTCGCTACGGCAGTAAAGTTATTACGCCACAATCCCTTGGGCTCCCTAAAATGCTCGCCAATATTTTAGAATACATGCTCAGTGAAGACCCAGTTAAACGAAGACAGGGAGGAGATTACTTATTTAATCATCTTCATGTTTTGAAAAATACGGTTTTCACAAAAGACAAACCTGCGCAATACATACCGTTAATTCCAACCTGGTTAACCCATACTCTCAATGCTGATATAGAAACGGTTGTTTATAGTTCACGAAAATCTTATCTGCGCCAACAGGCTCGGTTATCTGATTCTTTAGATGAAAAAGAAGTAGAAGAATTGCGCTATATAGACGATGCGCAATTTGACCGCTACTACAAAAATTATCTCCAGGGTATGGGAGATACCGAAAAAGCTTTTGTATCGGCTATTAGCAGACTAGGGCGGTACCCAGTAGTAGGCGGTATGGCGGTGCGTTGGGAGCCAGAGGGTATATATGTCGATTCAAGCTTAAATTTGTATGATGAAACGCTAAAAACCGCTTTCGATTTGTCAGTGAATAATGTCATTAATCTGGCTAGAGCTATACATAAGCCAGCTGTTTTCAAATGCTGTATGTTTAACGCAAAAAACACCCTACATATTGAACGCAATAGCGAAGAAGAAGACTTTATGCCAGCCGACGGGTTACTAATTCCCTACGAATTATCGCGGGTTTCTGCGCATAAAGATGAAAGTAGAACCCATTCGTACTTTGAAGACGGTGATGATCCCGACGAATTATTGAAACTGCCTCAAGATATCATTGAAACTATTGTTCAGCTAAACTCAATCCATCATACTGGCTGTATTATATTTGAAGCACTGCCTAAGCACCTGAAAATACATAACTATTATACCTTGCTTGATCACAGCCAAGAAGAACGCTTTAAGGCGCTATTAGCGCTGTTAGTACAGCAAATTCCAAAAATAAAAGGGCTAGGCATTTCAGGGTTTATGAAGTTACCCTATAAAGATACGCGCTTTTTTGAGCATAAAGCAAAATTGCCTGAGAAGTACTACCCGCGAAACCCGAAAGCAGTTATTGAAGAGAAAACACAAAATGTCTGAAATTAAACTATCATCACTTTTTGAACTCGAGACAGTAGAAGCTGGCATCTATCGAGGTCAAAGCTGGGATTTAGGCTTTCGAGCTTTATTTGGCGGACAAGTACTGGGTCAAGCATTGGCAGCGGCATACGAGACTGTGGCACAAGACAGAGTGGCACACTCGTTTCACACATACTTCTTATTACCAGGTGATGCCAAAAAACCTGTGGTTTACGATGTAGAGGTAGTACGTGATGGAAGAAGTTTCTCTGCGCGTCGCGTTAAAGCTATCCAGGATGGTAGAAATATTTTCTACATGACAGCTTCTTTTCAGGTTCCTCAAGATGGAATGGAGCATCAAAACCCAACTATGCCAGACGTGCCTGCTCCACAAGATGTGCAGTCTGACATTGAATTCTATGAAGCTAACTTCAATAAAATTGCTCGCCCTATGCAAGAAGCGTTGAGTTATCATAAGCCTGTAGACATTCGCACTGTAGGTGCTGCCAATTCATATCATTCTGCTAAGCGTGAACCTACGCGTTACATTTGGCTTAAAGCAAGAGATACAATGAATGCCCAACAATCTGTGCATCAAGCTTCGCTTGCTTACGCGTCAGACTACCATTTTTTAAGCACATCATTACAACCACATGGCGTCGCTGTAACCGATAAGTCCCTTCGTATCGCAACGATTGACCATGCGATGTGGTTCCATCGTCCAATTAACATGAATGAGTGGATGCTATATGCAATGGAAAGCCCTTTCAGTGGTGGTTCAAGAGGTTTAGTTCGCGGACAAATATTTAATCAAAGTGGTGAACTTATCGCATCTACCATGCAAGAAGGCTTGATGAGAAAAGTAGAAGAATAGGGAGACAGCAACATGCGCTACAAATTAGGCTCGACATCACCTGTGGTTCACAACAGTGCTTTTATTGCTCCTGGTGCCCATGTCATTGGCAATACCGAACTCAAAGCGGGTTCAAGTGTGTGGTTCAACGCGGTAATACGTGGAGACATGGATAGAATAACAATAGGTGAAAATACTAACATCCAAGATGGCAGTGTATTACACACCGATGCGGGTATTCCTTTGGTGCTAGGTAACGGCGTAACTGTGGGACATAAGGTCATGCTTCACGGTTGTGAAATTGGTGATTATTCCTTAATAGGCATTAACGCCGTTGTGCTAAACGGTGCAAAAATTGGTAAGTTTTGCATTATTGGTGCTAACGCATTGATTACGGAGAATATGGAAGTTCCCGACTATAGCTTAGTCGTGGGTGCGCCAGGCAAAGTTATAAGAACATTTGATGAGAGTGTTGAATCAAAACTGAAAGCGTCTGCAGAGCACTACGTAAATAACGCAAACACGTACGAAACGTCACTGCATAAAATTGATAAGTAACATCAGAAGTTAGTCAGTTTCTGAGCTTTTCTTCCCCCATAAAAAATGCCCAGAACAATAGTTCCGGGCCTAGGGGAATGGCTCATTACTGAGCCGTGCGCTAACTTTTACAGGGAGAGTTTAAATAAATTCTTTTAAACGAACAATGATTATAGAATACATTTGATTAT
>NZ_JAHHDX010000035.1 GCF_018619335.1 Alteromonas sp. ALT199
GAATAACTTCAGAATATGACAGCAATATAGCAGTGCACTCCACACATTGTTGTAATAATTTTGTTAAAAATACAAAAAACCGCATGAATTCGTATGCATTCATGCGGTTTTTAACATATTTGTTACAAACTAAATTTATAACGGTTCTTTTTTGTACTTATTTAATAATTTTACCTACTAAGTCTTCAGCCTCAGCGATTAATTCCTGTAAGTGAGTTTCACCATTGAAGCTTTCAGCGTAGATTTTATAGATTTGCTCGGTGCCTGACGGACGGGCAGCGAACCAGCCATTTTCTGTCGATACTTTAACACCACCGATAGCCGCGTTGTTTCCCGGCGCATGGGTTTGTACTGCTGTAATGGGCTCACCGGCCAATGTATCACTAGTAACCACAGATGCATCCATAGCCGAAAGCTTCTGCTTTTGTTCAAGTGTTGCCGCCACATCAACGCGGCTGTATACCGGTGCCGCAAACTTTTCCGTTAGCGCTTTATAGTGTTCACCTGGATCTTTTCCTGTAACGGCAAGAATTTCTGCTGCTAACAAACACAGAATGAAGCCGTCTTTATCTGTAGCCCATGTACTACCGTTGCGTTCTAGAAAAATACCGCCAGCACTTTCTTCACCAGCAAAACCTATGGTGCTATTGGACAAGCCATCAACAAACCATTTGAAGCCCACTGGCATTTCAGCCAGAGGCTTGCCAAGGCTATTGGCGACGCGATCAATCATGCTGCTAGACACCAGCGTTTTACCGATATTTAAATCATTAGGCCATTGTGGTCGGTGGGTATACAAATAGTTAATTGCCACAGCCAAATAGTGATTAGGGTTCATTAGGCCTGCGCTTTTACACACAATACCGTGTCGGTCGAAATCTGGGTCGTTGCCCCATGCTAAGTCGAAGTTATCTTTTAACTCGATAAGCCCTGCCATTGCGTAAGCAGATGAACAATCCATGCGAAGCTTACCGTCTTTGTCACGTCGCATAAAACCAAACTGTGGATCAACAGCGTCGTTAACCACTGTAATGTCCAACTTGTACTTGTCAGCAATACGCGACCAATACCCCACCCCAGCTCCACCAAGCGGATCTGTACCTAGCTTCAGATTGGCTTTCGCAATTGCTTCCATATCGACGACTTTAGCTAAGTCTTCGATATAGGGTTCCATGAAGTCTTCTTCTCGAACCAGTTTACGTGATGTCGCTTGGCGAATATCAACGCGCTGAACATCTTTGTTACCATCAGCAATTAAGTCATTTGCGCGATCTTGAATTTGCTTGGTAACGTCGCTATCGGCCGGGCCACCGTGTGGTGGGTTGTACTTAAAGCCGCCGTCTGAAGGAGGGTTGTGAGAAGGCGTAATGACGATTCCATCCGCCTTGTCTGAATTGCCAGCACGGTTATAACGAATGATAGTTCGAGAAACAACAGGCGTTGGTGTATACCCCATGCTCTCGTTATCTGCGCGCTGCACCACAACGTCTACACCATTTGCACATAAAACCTCTATTGCAGTAATCATGGCTGGCTCAGATAACGCATGGGTATCTTTACCAACAAATAACGGGCCGTCGATACCTTCTTGCTTGCGATATTCCACTAACGCTTGGCAGATTGCGCCGATGTGGGTATCAGTAAACGTAGCATTTAACGCTGTACCTCTGTGACCAGACGTACCAAAAGATACCGCTTGGCCTGGGTCATTCATATCCGGTTTGTAGCTGTAATACTGACTCACTAACTGTGCTACGTTAATGAGTTGTTCTTTTGCTGCATGCTCTCCAGCCTGCGGATGTAATGCCATGAAAATAATCCTTATTTAGAAGTTTCGTTATTCTATTACTTGGCTTTGCTATTTACCTTCCGAAGAGAAACGCGCAATCACGGTTTCAATAACATCAGGTTGATAACCTAGGTTACGCAAAACTTGTTCCAGCATATTCGTTTTCTTAGCCGTATTGTTATTTGTTACCACCCAAAACGGGCTATCTGGGATAGCTTTAGGGTTGGTACTGCTGCCGTTTTCCAGTAATGCCTCTTTACTTGTCGCAAAGTACGTACGGTTTTTACCTTTAATACTTTCTACGCGAGTAAAGTTTTCTGCATTAAGCTTGTGCGCTGCACTTAAAACAAACAAAAATTGATCTACGCGTTTTGTAAAGGTACTCAAAGCATCTTTTGACACAGCATCCAGGATGTCACGTTTTGAGTGAGTTTCACTAGATGGCGATGTATCAGACACTGCTGATGGCGCTTTCACTACCTTTGCGCTGGTGGATGCTCTTGCTCTCACAGTTTTTGCAGCAGCCTTTGCTGGTGCTTTTCTCTCAGGCGCTTTTACTGACGTGCTAGAAGCTTTCGTCGCCGCACTCGCTGACGAAGTTTTTGCTGCTTCTTTTGGTGTCGCTTCTGTTTTTACCGCTGGGCTTGGCTTACTTACTGATTCTGAAACGTCTGCACTTTTTAATTCGCTTGTTTTTGCAGGCGTTGATGAGGTAGCGCTAGGTTCAACGCCTTGCGATGCGGCCCCATCTTCAGGTAAAAGTAAACGTCTTAAAATTTGCGATGCACTCTCACCAATATGCTTAGTCTGGCTGGCGATGAAGGCATATAAATCGTCATCTATTTCAATGCTTTTCATAACTACTTCCTTTTTAAGATGCACCATTATAGACAACACAGATAAACTACGCAGCACTTAATAACAGTTGTTTTGCGGATTCGTGCATATTCAGCACTGAACAGACCTATTACATACCAACGTATGAATATATAAAGGTATGAGAATAGAAAGCGATACGCTATCGTTGCTACTATTATCAAAGCTAAATTCGTTATTTAAACGATTAATGTGCCAGAGTATTTTTTAATAAAAGTGACAAAACTATGCGCCAAGATGTTATACGTGTTCAGCAAGCCCTTAGTCAGAAAATCATTGGTAAAGACCACCAGCTGAAACTCGCGATTACTTGTTTACTTGCTAACGGGCACTTACTCATAGAAGATTTACCGGGAATGGGTAAAACCACTTTATCCCACGCCCTGTCAAAAGTCTTTGGCCTTCACTATGCGCGTATTCAATTCACCTCAGACCTGCTTCCATCCGATATGCTGGGGGTTAATATTTTTCACAGCCACGAACAGAACGAAGAAAAACGCTTCACGTTTAGACACGGCCCCATTTTTAGTCAAGTGGTATTGGCCGACGAGTTGAATAGGGCCAGCCCTAAAACCCAAAGTGCGTTGTTAGAAGCAATGGAAGAGCGTCAGGTAAGTATTGATGGTGTAACGCATCCGCTGCCCGCGCCCTTTTTTGTCATTGCTACGCAAAACCCCAGCTATCAATCGGGCACATACCCGCTACCAGAGTCGCAGCTAGACCGTTTCTTCATGCGTATTTCTTTAGGCTATCCCGCGTGGGAAGCAGAAAAGGCTATGCTTATGCAGCGGGATGCGTCAGCCCCCCTCGCCCAGATTATAGATGAAACAAACTTGATCGAGATGCAACGAGAAGTTTCGGCTATTCACACTAGCGATGCTATTTTTGACTACATACTGCGATTAGTAAGCGAAAGCAGAGAGAGCAATGATTATCCAAATCCGCTTTCACCACGAGCCAGCCGAGCATTGCTCCAAGGTGCAAAAGCATGGGCCTATGTTTCTAATAGAGAATATGTAACGCCAGAAGATGTGCAATCCGTATTCGTAGCAATTACCGCCCATAGGTTAACATTGTCTTCGCACCAAGTTGCTAATGGGCAACAAAGCCAAGCTTTCGATGGAGAAAAACTGAGTCAGAAACTTCTTGATAGCGTTGACCCTCTGGCAGCCTAATCTTAATGAGTTCTTGGAGTGCAAAACGTGCGTAAAGTGCTAGCAGTGTTGTCCAACCACTTTCAACGTCGATTATTAAAATGGCTAGACAAAAGGGTTCCAGCGTCTCACGAACACCATTTAAACCTAAACAGTATTTTTATATTGCCGAGTGGATTTGGCTGGTCTTTTATTATTTTGTCTTTGTGCTTGTTCTTGCTTGGTACCAACTATCAAAACAATTTAATGTTACTGCTTAGCTATTTGTGTTTAAGCATAATGCTCTTAACACTTTTCTATACTCACCAAAACTTTGCGCGTTTAGCTCTTAAGGCCCTTCCCCCAAGTTCATTTCACTGTAACCTGGATGGAGAAATTAAACTAAAAGTTATCCCTCATGCGAATGCACAGTCAAAAGCGTGTAACGGCGTATTGTCTATTAAGTGGCTGAGCATTGTGCGCCCCACACGTACACCAGTAAAAACAGTGAACGATAAAGATGAAAACTTAGCATCTCTGCAGTCTTACAGTTTTCCACTGACCGGAAATTCAAACCCGCAAAAAAACCAAAAACAAACACTTAACGTTCCTTTTCAAATACCAACCCGAGGCCGGTACGCTTTAGGCCGAATGACCATTGCCTGTGACTTTCCCCTTGGCCTTTATAAATGCTGGACGCACCTTGACTTCGACCAACAGGTAATTGTGTATGCAAAGCCGCAAGAAGGCCCTATTATTGTTGATAAGCTTGCCAATACAGATGATTCAGACAGTGTAAGTCAAGTAAACGCCCCTACCAGTAACGAAGATTTTTACGCATTAAACGATTATGAAATAGGACAGCCACTTAACCGCGTATCATGGAAACATGTGGCTAAAAATGGAAATTGGGTTTCTAAGTCATTTACTTCATTGCAATGCGACAGTTTTGTTCTTTCAATGCCCTCTAGCGCAGATACGGAAACAGCCATCTCAGCGCTAACCAGTGCCGCAATATCGTGGACAAGCGCGGACCGCGTGTTTGGAATACAGTACAAGGGGTTGAGTATTGCGCCTAATCAAGGAGCAAAGCACATGCACGAGTGTCTTAGTGCACTTGCCTGCTTAAACAACCACGCTTCGCAAAGCACAATTACGCCGATTTCATTATCTTCTAAAAAGAAAAACCCTATGAGATCTGTAATATGAATCACGTATTACTTAGCCGTTTGCCACAATTTATTGTGTTTAGAGGTGTATTAAGTCAGCCTTATTCTGTGGCAGTATTGATACTTTGCGCAGCGTTCTCACTTATTCTCTTTACTTTAACTACACCGTTAATGACATGGGTACTAGTGCTAGCAGGATGCGCGGTAGTTGTGAGAATTTCAGGCCTTAGTACTTTCAATAGCTTACCGACTTCACGTACTGTTAATTTACTTGCGGTACTCGCCGTATTTGCATTGTCTTGGTTTGGCCTGTCAGTCGGGCTCCTTGATAGCATGATAAATTTATTAACGGTCGCTTGCGCACTTAAAATTATGCTGGTTGAAAAGAAACGAGATTTTCACTTACTTATTTGTACCTGTTTGTTTTTAATTGGCTGTGGATTTATCTCGTCACTAAGTGTGTTTGCATGGATTGGCTATACCGGAATATTAGCACTGCTACTCGGCGCTACCGCCATTTATCATGGCGCTGCCGTTTCAACTGCAAAGCATTTTAAATTCGTAATTGTGCTTATTGTTCAAGCTTTTCCTATTGCGCTGCTTTTATTCTTATTATTGCCCCAACTCCCTCCGCTCTGGCAAATGCCAACATCAAAATCGACGGAAACTGGGCTTTCCGATACGGTGACCCCAGGCGATATAGCGTCGCTCGCGAGCTCCTCTGAGTTAGCCTTCAATGCCACATTCGAGAGCGCCGATGCTGTCCCAGATGTAGAATCTAGATATTGGCGCGCCATGACACTAGAGCATTTTGACGGAAAAACCTGGTCCATCAGCGATAAACGTAAACAAGCTGAGCAACAGTTGGCTTTCATGGGAAGGTCGACGCCTTTATCCATTTTGGAAGAGGCAAGTAAGCCTCAAGTGACAAACTACGAACTGATTGTTGAACCTACGCAGCAAACGTGGCTATTTGCTTTAGAGCCTTCCTTTCCAAACAACCGTGAAAACGGTATTTCAGTCAAAAGCCTTTTTGATTATACCCTGCGCGCCAGTAGCCCTATCTCAAGCAAAAAGGCGTTTTATCTACGCTATTTCCCTAATGCACCAATCACTAACGGATTGGGAAACTTTGAATCGCAGCTTAACCTACAACTTTCAACAAATGGTAACCCTAAAGCCAGGGCATGGGGACAGACACTTGCGAATCAATACACTAACCCGCAAGAGCGAGTTCGAGCAGTAATGAGGGAGTTCAACCACGGCAATTTCCGCTACACCCTTTCTCCCAATGCTATGCCTACAAACCCTATCGACAGCTTTCTATTTGAACAACGCGCTGGCTTTTGCGCACACTATGCTGGCGCTATGGTATATGTGCTTCGCGCCGCAAAAGTGCCAGCAAGAATGGTAACTGGCTATCAAGGCGGAAGTGCACTTAATGACAATGTGCTGCAAATAAGACAGTACGATGCTCATGCATGGGTAGAAGCATTAATTGATGGCGTGTGGATACGTTTAGACCCGACAAGTGTAGTAGCACCCTCTCGCTTAACTTTTGGTCTTGAGCATGCGTTAGAAGAATTAGGAGAGTCCAGGCAAACGACGATTTTGCGCGAATTTAGTAACTCGGCTTTCTTTACTACCCTGCAAAGCTGGTTTCAACAGCTTGACTATTCGTGGAGCAAGTGGGTACTAGGCTTTGATAATGCGGCGCAATCAAACATGCTTGAAGAGCTATTAGGTGCTTTGACACCGCAAAAAATGCAAGTTGTTTTTTTATCTGTCGTCGGCCTTATTGGGCTCATTTTGGCTATTTACTTCTTGCCCAAGCGACAGCGTAAGACATTATCGCCCTCCCATGTCATTTTGCTGAATGCCATTCAATACATTGAAACTAAAACGGGGATCAAAAGAGGTCATAGGACTTTATCCGCCTATTTGGCTGAGGTCCTTCCTTTAATCAATGCAGATTCAGCCAAGGTATTTAAGCAGCTTTGTGAGCTATTCGAGCGAAATATTTATGCTCACCAGGCCGAAAGCTCCCGCGTTCATCTCATCATGAAGCGCCAATTAAAAACGCTAAAGCAAACGCTAAAATAGTAGCTAATGTAAAAACTATCGTAGAAGTAGTTGCACCTTAAATACTCATTATCCCACCTTTTTAGTGCAAAACTTTAATGTGTGTTATTGCTTACACAAATACATTCTCACTTTACAAAATTTGTAACCAACTGTTTTTAAAGATGATTAAAAGCCTCATTAAGTGTTTTTTTAGTATTGGCACTTTTTTAGCTTTACACCAGTAGACAGTTAAAACTCGAGAGCGCTTGCTAAAATGCATGTTCTCACCAGGGTTTTCGTGCACAAAGGCGTGCACATGAACAAAGGTTTATCTGTTAGCGAATACAATGCATAAGTTTTGGACAAAGGCGTCCCCAGTACTTTCCCACGAGAGCACTGCGGACGCCTTTTTTTGATCTTCTGAAACGCATGAAAATAGTTAGATTCCGAACCACTAATTACAACTTATTAATAACGACAACGTGAGGTGAAACCATGGCTTATCTTCTCCCCGCTGAGTTTGCGACCAAAATGGTAGATGCAGGCGAAGCAAAAATATATATGTCTACACGAGATACCCTAATTCGCGCATATATGGCGGGTGCAATTTTGGCATTGGCTGCCGTATTTGCGATAACCATCGCCGTACAAACTGGCGTGTTTCTGCTTGGTGCAGTTTTATTCCCAGTTGGCTTTTGTATGCTTTACCTTATGGGGTTTGACCTTTTAACAGGTGTTTTTGTACTAACACCTCTCGCTTGGCTCGCACAGCGCCCCGGTGTTACACCGAAACAAATTCTACGAAATTGGGGATTAGTGTTTTTAGGTAACTTTGGTGGTGCTTTAACAGTAGCGTTTATGATGTCGTTCATCTTTACCATGGGCTACAACGTCGACGGTGGTGCAATAGCCACTAAGGTCGCCAGCATCGGTGAAGCGCGAACGCTTGGCTATGCAGAGCACGGTGCTGCGGGCTGGTTCACCATTTTCATTCGCGGCATGCTATGTAACTGGATGGTGTCGTTAGGCGTAGTGGGCGCAATGATTTCAACTCACGTTAGCGGCAAGGTACTCGCCATGTGGATGCCAATCATGCTGTTCTTCTTTATGGGCTTTGAACACTCTGTTGTTAATATGTTCCTTTTCCCATTCGGTCTTATCATGGGTGGTGACTTCTCTGTAATGGATTACTTCATCTGGAATGAAATCCCAACTGCTTTGGGCAACTTAGTAGGCGGCTTGGCATTTACTGGTCTTACGCTGTATACGACGCACGTAAAGACTCTACCAAAACGTACTATTCCTGTTGATAAAGCGGCTGCATCGCAAACGCTCCCTATTTAAACAAGGCTTGTAGACTTCTGCCATCACGACCTATATCTGCACTAATGGTCGTGATGGCATTATTCGTTACATAAGTGAGTATTCGAGCAAATAATTCACTAAACAGGTAAAAAGCGTTTAAACATGAATGACCAAGTAACGCTAAACAAGCCGATTTCCCCTCTACCTAGCAAGTTTCGTGTGAGTGCATATTCAACACGTGGCGTTAAAGCAATTAATCAAGACGCCTATGCTTTCCATGTTGCGTCTGATGAACTTAGTCAAAGTAGCGTTTTCGTTATCGCTGATGGCGTAAGCAGCAGCACTGTCAGTCAAGTTGCTAGCGACTTTGCGACTCGACAATTTATTAAGCTGTTCAAGATCGCTCCTGAACAATGGTCTATAAAAAACCGCGCTGAAACTATTATCAAAGAGTTAAACGCGCTCCTTTATACCCGCACACAGAAAAGCCCTTTTTGCTATACCCCAGAAAAAGGTTATGTTTGTACGCTATCGGTGGCAATTGTAACGGGTAGTCATGTTGATGTATTTCATGTGGGAGATAGCCAAGTTCAGGTTATGCAGAAAGGCGCAAAAAGCGCTAAGTTGCTAACTCAACCTCATCGCCAAATATCAGAAAGCGATCCTACGCAAACTTATCTTTCTAATGCCTTAGGCGTAAAGGCAAGCATCGACATTGACCATTCGTCGTTGACACTCAATTCTTCTAGTGCTTTTGCATTAAGTACTGACGGTGTTTATGAATTTATAGCGCTTCCTAGCATACTCAACAAAATAAATAGTGCTAACTCGCTTTCTGAAAACCAAGCAGCATTGGTGGTACACGAGGCATTTAGCAAAGGAAGTGATGACAACCTCACATTACTTCTTGTAAAAGTTGATATCGAACATCCTATCGTCGCTAGTGATAGAAATCTTGATTCAGGCGCCAATTCTTCCCCTTCTTCTACCCAGACATCACCTGGAGTAAACACGCCGGAGCTCGACACGCAGAGAACTAATGCAGCAGTACCTAACACTGACGCAAGTTATCTTAACACGCAGCTTGCTGGGCAAGAGGGGGAAGAGTCGACTGCGCCAAATCTTGAAACCGGTGACGAAATTGATGACTTAAAACTAGAGCGACAGCTTTATACTTCGGCACGAAGCCATGTATTTATTGCTACTATTGCGTCGTCCAACGGTTCGCATACAAATGACCCCGTGGTAGTAAAAACCCCGGCTACAGACTTTACACAATCGCCAGAGATGTTAAATGCTTTTCTAATTGAAAGCTGGTTTTCAAGGCGTGTTAGTTCTGCACATGTCATGAAAAGCCCTACTTTTACCGATTTAGGACTACCTCACTCTCCATCGGCTTTTTATAGCGTAAGTGAGTATGTTCAAGGCCAAACCCTGGCACAATGGGCTGTAGATAACCCCACGCCTACTCTAGAGCAGATTAGAAACATTATTGAACAGGTTGGCAATGGCTTGCAGGCCCTGCATCGACAAGGCATTCTTCACAGGGATTTACGCTTAGAGAATATAATGATTAGCGAACAGGGCCACTGTACTATCATTGACCTTGGTTCGGCAGCCTTAGTCGATGCGCCTAGCCTTTATAGCAGTGCACCAATTCCCGGCGCGGCACTTTTTGCTGCACCCGAGTACTTTTTAGGAAATGTAGGCACAGAGCGCTCCGACCTGTTCTCCCTAGCTGTACTCACCTACTTCCTTCTGTGCGGTCGTTACCCATACCACACTAAGCTCGCTCATTGCCGCACTTTGTCTGAGCAGAAAAAACTGAAGTACGAGACGGCGTTAGATCCCAAACGAGCAATTCCAACATGGATTGATAGCGCACTTAAACGTGCTCTACATGTGAACCCAGACAAACGCTACTCATCGCTCTCTGAATTTATATATTCACTTCGGTACCCGAATCCATCGCAACAAATGGCTTATGAGCCTTTAGTTAAACGCCACCCACTTTTTGTATACAAGGCACTAATACTGGCCCTTATTTTTAGCAATCTAGTAACGCTCATTTTATTTAATTAACCCATTGAGGAAATACTAATGATTACATCAAGAACACAAGTTACCGACATGATCCAATCAGCCAAAATTTTAAAAGGCATAAAGTGGAGTCAAATTGCTGAGGTTATAGGTCAATCTAAAGAGTGGAGTACAGCAGCATGCTTAGGCCAGATGGCCATGACAAAACAGCAAGCAGAAGCTGTAGGCGAATTACTTGAACTTTCAGATGAAGCCATTGCTTGGCTTCAGATTGTGCCTTATAAAGGTTCGTTGCCAACAGAAGTGCCTACCGACCCGCTTATTTATCGCTGGTACGAATTAGTAAGTGTATACGGTACAACGCTAAAAGAACTCATTCATGAGGAGTTCGGCGACGGCATCATGAGCGCCATTGATTTTTCTATGGATTTACAGCGTGAGAATGATCCTAAAGGCGACCGCGTTAGCGTGGTTATGTCAGGGAAGTTTCTGCCTTACAAAATGTACTAAAACAATGTACTAAAGCGCAGTTCTATAGACATAAAAAAGCCGGTCGAATGACCGGCTTTTTTGTATTTTTTGAAGCGTAAGCTAACCCAAGGTTAACTTACGTTCGCAAAGGCTAATTACTTAGCGTCTTTACGAGCTTTCGCTTCTTCAATTACTTTGTCAGCTACGTTTTGAGGACATGGTGCGTAATGGCTGAATTCCATAGAGAATTGACCACGACCAGATGTCATAGTACGTAGTGAACCGATGTAACCAAACATTTCTGATAGTGGAACGTCAGCTTTAATACGTACGCCAGTTAAACCAGCTTCTTGGTCGCTTAGCATGCCACGACGACGGTTAAGGTCACCAATTACATCACCAACGTGATCTTCTGGTGTAAACACGTCAACCTTCATGATTGGCTCAAGAAGTTGTGCACCCGCTTTTGGAATTGACTGACGGAAAGCGCCTTTAGCAGCAATTTCGAACGCGATTGCAGATGAATCTACTGCGTGGAAACCACCGTCGTAAAGCTCTACTTCAACGTCTAGTACTGGGAAGCCAGCAAGAACACCTTCGCCCATCATCGACTTGAAGCCTTTCTCAACTGCTGGGAAGAATTCTTTAGGAACGTTACCACCAACAACAGATGATGTGAACGTGAAACCAGAACCTACTTCACCTGGCTTGATGCGGTAATCAATTTTACCAAACTGACCAGAACCACCAGACTGCTTCTTGTGCGTGTAGCTATCTTCAACTGCTTGCGTGATAGTTTCACGGTAAGCAACCTGTGGCTGACCAACAATAAGGTCTACACCGTAAGTACGCTTAAGAATGTCTACTTTGATATCTAGGTGAAGCTCACCCATACCTTTAAGGATAGTTTCGCCTGAGTCTTCATCAGTCTCAACTTGGAAAGATGGATCTTCTGCAATCATTTTACCGATAGCGATACCCATTTTCTCATTTCCGCCTTTATCTTTAGGCTGAACAGCAATCGAGATTACTGGCGTTGGGAAAACCATTGGCTCTAGCGTAACTGGGTCTTTAGGATCACATAGTGTGTGACCTGTTTGTACGTTCTTCATGCCAACGATAGCGATAATGTCACCCGCTTGCGCGCTTGACAGTTCAATACGCTCATCAGCCTGCATTTCAACCATACGACCAACACGCTCTGTTTTACCAGTAAATGAGTTAAGGATGGTGTCACCCTTGTTCAATTTACCCGAGTAAATACGTACGAATGTTAGTGCACCAAAACGGTCATCCATTATCTTAAACGCTAACGCTTTAAACGTTTCGTCTGCAGATACAATAGCATGTTCGCCTGTTTCGTTACCTTCTTCGTCCATAAGAGGTTGAGGGTCAACTTCTGTAGGCGCTGGAAGATAGTCAACAACAGCGTCAAGTACTAGTTGAACACCTTTATTTTTGAATGCAGAACCACAATATGTTGGGAAGAACGCAAGGTCGCGAGTACCTTTACGGATACAACGCTTGATATCTTCAATAGAAGGAGTTTCACCTTCCATGTACGCTTCCATGATGTCATCGTCTTGCTCTACAGCAGTTTCGATAAGCATCTCATGGTATTTTTCAACTTTATCAACCATGTCTGCAGGAACGTCTTGAATCTCATAGTTTTCAGGAAGACCTGTGTCATCCCAAACGTATGCTTTCTTCGTAAGAACGTCTACAACACCCACGAAATCATCTTCGATACCAATTGGTAGCGTCATGACAAGAGGCACAGCACCAAGTACTTTACGTACTTGCTCAGTTACACGGTAAAAATCAGCACCCATACGGTCTAATTTGTTTACAAAAATAACACGTGCAACTTCAGATTCGTTAGCATAACGCCAGTTGGTTTCTGATTGTGGCTCAACACCGCCAGAACCACAGAATACACCGATACCGCCATCAAGTACTTTTAATGAACGATATACTTCAACTGTAAAGTCAACGTGTCCTGGAGTATCGATAACGTTAAAACGGTGATCCTTCCAGAAACAGCTAACCGCTGCAGACTGGATGGTAATACCACGCTCTGCTTCCTGTTCCATGAAATCTGTAGTTGATTCACCATCGTGAACCTCACCAGTTTTATGGATTTTACCAGTAAGCTTCAAGATACGTTCTGTTGTGGTAGTTTTACCCGCGTCTACGTGGGCGAAAATACCAATGTTTCTGTAATGAGATAATTCTGACATTAGTTCACTTTCATTGGTTCAGAGTAAAAAAACGGCTGGATTATAAAGGATTTCTATACCAGATTTACACCTTTTTTAGCATAAACCTCAAATACGCTTATTAAAATCCGCGCCAGCATCAATTCTTTTCTATAAGCATCAATAACTTAATAGGTTATTGTACTTTTTTAAAAAATAACAAAATCACACCTCATTAGCTGAAGTGCGAACAATTGTTACTGTAACTTCATCTCTATCGTGGTAGAGATGCCTAACTTTAACCGCGAATGCATCATCTAAAGCATTTAAACGGTTGTTTAGCAACGCCATGGCTTCAATTACAGTTTCATAGCGCTGTTTCATAGGTAGCTTTAGATTAAAAATGGCGTGGGTTGCCCAGTGCTTGACTAGCCAGTCCCCCATTAACTTCGCTACTCTATCGGGTTGTTCTATCATATCACAGACAAGCAGATCGACGCGACCAAATTGTGGTCGATAGGTAAACCCGTCTACAGCGTGATGTTCAACCAGCCCCGTGCTCATTAAACTATCGGCAACAAGTCCATTGTCGATAGCTTCAACATACATACCACGTTTCACCAGTTGATAAGTCCAGCCACCGGGGCATGCACCCAAGTCAACCGCGCGCCCACCACTTCTCAATACCTTTGTTTGCTGCTTTTCACTCAGCATATTCACAAGTGCATCTTCAAGTTTAAGCGTTGAACGACTAGGCGCATCGCTTGGGAATTTTAAACGGCAAATACCTAAGTGGTCACGACTTGCATGACTGGGTAATGTATAGCCAATATGACAAATTTCAAATGATTCAAAGAAAATATGTAACTTTGGTTTACCTAAATTTTCTTTAGCGGTGAGCCACGCAGCTTTTCTCAACGCTTGGCGAAGAGGAACCGTAAACTTACGACAAAATTTAGCGAGGGTTTTACCATCCTCGGTATCAGGGTACTCCACATCAATAGCACCAAAAATAGAAAACGGCTTTTCTACTTCTTTTAGTGCCTCAAGTACCTGCCCCACTCTATCTTCTTTTTCCACTTCAGTTAACGTGGCAAAAACAGCCACAAGCTGTCGAGGAAAGATGCTTTCATGAACAGCAAGCTGAGTAATAGTTTGCTCTAATTGTGCAGCATCGTATAAATGGTAGTGCACGAAACCGCTGTTTTTCTTTGACACCGGGTAACCGTAGCACTGGGCTTCACCGTATCTAGACGTAAGTTCGTTAGCCGTGTCGTTTTCATAACCTGGTCGGCAATAGCCTAAAATACTGGCATTAGACATTACCTGCTCCCTTGTCTTGGTCTACGTTTTTGTGTTGATTCACGTGTTTAGTATTTGTTTGGTTGGCATCAGCAAGGTTTTGCTGCGCGCTTTCGTTCTCTTTAGAATGCCCCATAAACAAGCCAATAAATAATAAAACCCAGCCGGTGATAAAGAAAAGGCCGCCTAAAGGGGTAATGGGTCCAAACCATTTAATACCGCTTATCGCTAGCGCGTATAAACTTCCGCTAAACAACACCGTACCGGTAACAAAACAAAACGCCGCACGATTAACCCACTTCGATGATACATAAGCAGATAGAGCGGGCAGTAGCAATAAGGTTAGTGCGTGATACATCTGATAACGCACGCCTATCTCAAACGTGTTGAGTTGCTGTGGCGTTAACACACTCTTTAAACCATGTGCGCCAAACGCCCCTAGAACAACCGCTAAGCCCGCAAGTAGCGCTCCAATGACAAGATAAGGTTTAGCAAGGGTGGCTAAACCAAGGTTTTCGTTTTCCATTAGTTTAATCGTTCGCTTTTATTTTAGGTTTCGTTGGCAACATCATAGAGTCACATTGCGGTTTATAAACGCTGTTGTTAACTTGGCAGCTTTTACAATATGCTCCTGCTGGGTTTTACCGCTGGCTTTTCGGGGTTTGAAACTGTGGTCACCGTCTTCTAAAAATACGCACTCAATAATTGATGGTAACGCGTAGTTCTCTGCACCACTTTCTATCTCATTTTTAGTACCAAAGGTATCTCTTTCGCCCTGAATAATAAGTAGAGGTTTCGTTGCCGTTAGTAGATGTTCGGTTCTAGTCTTTTCAGGCTTGCCAGGTGGGTGAAATGGATAGCCCAGCGCTATTGCACCTTTTACGTTGCTTATACCTTCATACACCATGGTGGCCATACGCCCACCCATCGACTTTCCGCCTATAAATAACGGTAGGTTATGCAAAGCTTCATTGTCCCTACTGCATACTTCAATTACTGCAGCGAAGTGTGACATAAGTTTGTCGGCTTTATCAGGGGGTCTTCTCTTGCCGGTAGCTTTGATGGTTTGCATATAAGGGAAATTGAAGAGCACCGTAGATATGCCTTGAGCAACAAGTTCGTTTGCCATATCTTGCATGAACTCGTGCTCTTTACCTGCACCAGCGCCGTGACCAAGTATTAAGCATGCAACTGGCGCTTTGGCAACGTGCATTTCCATATCGAAAACAGAGTCGCTTGTATTCGTTACTGTATTGGTTTGTGTATTGCTTTCGTGTGTTTTAAGCATCTTACAACAAGTCCTCCTGCTCAGCTTCAACCAGCGCTAAGATCCAGTCTCTAAACGCTGCAATTTTACCTAGCTCAGCCTGCGATTCTTCACACACTAAATAAAATGCATCTCGGCTCTCCACCCGTTCTTCAAATGGCATAACAAGTCGGCCTGCCTCAATTTCTGGCCTTGCTAGTACTGTATTGCCCAATGCAATACCTTGTCCAAGCGCCGCGGCTTGCAATACCAACATAGAGTGGCTGAAGACTGGGCCGTGGTTTACATTCACGCCCACAACGCCAACATGTTTAAGCCAGTTTTTCCACGCAGTACGGCTTAAATCGTGAAGTAAAACATGATGCCGTAAATCAGATAAGCTGGACAAAGGCTTAGGACCTTGAAAAAGCATTGGAGAGCACAGCGGCGTTAGAAATTCTCTGTGAAGCTGATCAGCCTGTAAACCAGCCCAGCGACCTTTGCCGTAATATACTGCAACGTCCACATCGTCTTCTAAAAAGCCTTCGTCGAAGTCTACCGCTTTGATACGTACATCGATGTCTGGATGCGCCAAACTAAACTTATGAATACGGGGTACCAACCACTGGCTTGCAAAGCTAGGTGGCATAGCGACTGTGATGGCACCTTTACTGCCTTTCGCAAGCAATCTTTCCGTCGCGTCTTGTAAGTTTTTAAAGATATCTTTTAACTCTAAGAAATAGGCCTGCCCTTCTTCGGTAAGAAGCAACGTTCTATTTCTTCTTAGAAATAGCTTCATAGATAAAAAATCTTCAAGGGCTTTTATTTGATGACTCACCGCTGCTTGAGTAACAAAAAGCTCATCAGCGGCCTTGGTAAAGCTTAAATGGCGCGCCGCCGCTTCGAACGACTTTAAGGCATTAAGAGGGGGTAAACGTCGGTGCATATATCGTTTTCAAATCCAGTGTGACCGAAGCATGACGAATGCATTAGTTTTTCTAATAACAACCCATACTTTTACTCGTTTTATTTTTCGCCACCTACTGACTATAATTTACCCGAAATTAAGAAAGAGCATTTAATTTCAGTACATTATGG
>NZ_JAHHDX010000125.1 GCF_018619335.1 Alteromonas sp. ALT199
GCAATTAATTCTGTATAAATACACTTTGTATCAGATAGTTATAACAGTTTTATTAAGGCCGCACTGGTTCAGGTGTCGATGATAGTAAATGTTAAGTCGAGTGATTCAGATTGTTCGAAGACTAAAAAATTGGTGATTAGAGATAAAGAGAACCTATGAGGTAATGCATGTGTCGCCAATTTGTCACACAATAAGTAGCTGTTATTTGTGAACTTTAATATAAATAAAAAAAAGCTCGGATAAAATCCGAGCTTCTGCTTTCTTGTGTTGCTAAATTAATACAGATCCTAAATGTTAGCGAACGCTACGCGCTACGCTGTCTTTCGACTGATACTTGCCTCGGCAAAGTCCAGGGCTTTAAGATGGCGTCTTGCCATGCGCCTACCCTGCCCATAACCACGCAGTAGCTTTTTCTTATCCATTGTGAGACGTTTCACGCAAAAAGCCTTGTCTGGCGCTATAATTCGAATTTGGCAATCGTCAGGTGGGTTGTTCAGAAAATCGAGAGTTCTATTATAGATAGCAGCTCGCTGAAGCATTTTTGCTAAAAGAGCCGGCTGACTGCCATACATTTTGTGCATTAACCATACTGATTTAACTTCTGGTTTAGTAAAACCAAGTGGTTGAGAAAGGATGACCGTAATATCCTTCGCCCCCATTTGGTACGCTTGGATAGCAGGTATCGCATCAGCAACTCCGCCATCTAAATAGCGCGTACCGTTAATGATTATTTCATCCCTATATGCAGTAGGAAGTGCGCAAGAAGCTACCATTAAATCATCTACGTTATCTTCGGTAGCTTGTATATATTCACACTCACCAGAATTGGCATTGGTGATACCCACGTACAAAGGCATGCAGCTCTTCTCGCCTGGGGCTGGAATATTCATTGATTGCTTTGAGTGGTGCCATAACCAGTGAACGTCTGTCATGTGGCCCCCTTTGATGAATCGAAGCGGACTAAAAAACTCTCGCTTTGTTGCATATTGGGTGATAATAGTTTTGCTCAAACCATGCATTTTAGAAACGTAAGTCGATAAGTTTGTCGCCCCAGCGGACACGCCTAAAGTAAAGTCAAAAGGGTAATAGTCTCGCTCCATAAATTTGTCTAGTACGCCAGATGCAAATATTCCGCGCATAGCGCCACCTTCTACAACTAATGCACTTTTCATCCGCTCTCTCCTTGTAAACACGTTGACATTTATCTGGTATGACCACCTCGACTTTGCCTATCCTATAAGAGAATCAAGAGATATGCCAAAAAGAAAAAACCGCGAACGAAGTCGCGGTTTTTAGAATATTAACGTTTAAACGTTAATTGAAACATCTGATAAGCATTTACTTCATCGTGACAGTCAACATGGGTTCATTACCATCGGGCCCGGTAACCTTAAACTCGTAAAGACCAGATTCAGCAATTTCAATCATCAAATTATTATTGCTCGCCCCTAGTATTTTTGGCTCACTAGGCCTGACAACATTACTCGCTGCATCGTTAGGATTACCAAGGTTTACCGTCGACCAATCTTCAGAGGCAACTTTGAATTCAATGCTACCTGCGCTTAACTCTATATCAGCGGTGTAAACGCCTTCTTCTTGATATTCAAACATATCAACTGCGCCCCAACCGTTCATACCACCACGGATATAAACTTGGGTGTCTCCCCAAAACGCCTCTTTAAATACACCAATGGTAGGTGCGTCTAAGTCGGTTACGTTGAACACAAACACATAGCGGTCTGCAGTTTCAATGTTTAGAACAAGATTGTCATTACTCGCAGCCAACCCAAGAGTTTGCCCCGGTGCTAAAATCCGATCGGCATCGTCGCCAGACAAAGCACCAAAGTTAATTGTACTCCAGTCTTCAGACGCCACTTTAAACTCGTAAGTGCCAGGCTCAATATCTCGAGCAAAAGTATAGATACGACCACCTTGATAAGAGAATTCATTGTCTGTACCCCACCCATTCATTGCACCACGAAGGTACACAGGCGTTCCAACGTAGGGTTCTTCGTTTTCAACCATTAATATAGGCGCTTCGCTGTCTGATGCATCAACGGTAAACAGGTATGTCGCACTGATATCAGGTGTAAACGACAGATTTGTATTTGTACGAGCAAGCACTTTTTCTTCACCGGCAATCACCACCCCTTCTTCACCATCTGCAGCACCGAAGTTCACAGTACTCCAATCTTCAGACGCAAACTTAAACCCATAAGTTACACCACCTTCAAGCGCAGCAGTAGCCGTATATATACCGTCACCTTGATAGGTAAATGCATCATCTGTTGACCACCCGTTCATGTCTCCGCGAAGATACGCTACGGTATCTCCGTAAGGTACTACATCAGGCGCGCCAGATGTTGCATACGCTGAAAGACCATAACCTTGTGCGCCAGACTGTGGCTTAACGAACACGGCAATGGTAAGTGCAGGTACGGTAAAGGTGCCGTTACCGTCTTCACCCTCAACAAAGGTTGCACCACGCACCGCGGTATCCACTGAGTTCATTTGTGTTGCGTGAAGTGAAAAGCCCGTTGCTGTATTTACAGTGATAGATTTTTCTTCGTAACCCGTGTTAACCAAAACCATTACCGCATCGTTCATCATATCTAAGTCTTGACGAGATACTTCGCTGTTATCTGATACACCGTCGTCGATACTCATTGCGATAAGTCCACGCTGTTGGCGTGCGCCAATATTGTGAAACCCAATACGATCGATAATATCGTCTGCCGAGGTTAATCTAAACAAGGGGCTGGCCATTCTAATGTTTAGCAGCTCTGCGAATACGTCAGATGCAAACATAATGTCCGCCATAGAGGCCGCACGGCTCGGGTTGTAAATAAACTCACCCATTTCTTCCCAGCGGGCTTCGTTGTCTTGTGCTAACGGCAAGCCTACATTCCAGTTATTAGTCTGATAAGTGAAATCTACGTAGTTAAACCAGTCACCCGAGTCGTAGGTATTTCGGTCCATTGATTTAGAGCGAAGCATGTCGCCGCCCATTTGTAGAAATGGAATACCTTGCGACACTAGGTTGATGCCCATAGCCACATTTTGTGCACGCACTCTCTGCTCTAACGTAATGTCCTGTGGAAGTGTGTAATTTAATTGGTCCCACAAGGTTTCATTATCGTGCTTAGACACATAGTTAATGATATCTGCTGGGTCTTCTGCATAGCCGCCCAAGTTACTCGTTGCACCCGCACTGCCTGAAGAGGTTTCTAATACATAGTCTTTAAGCGTACCAATCATGCCCATTTTCACACGGTCTTGTGCACTTAACAGCCCGTCATCTTCGGGTCTAAATATAGCGCCCTGACGAATAGCTTCACGAATGCGATCGTTATAAGTACCAATTTCAGTACCGGCCATATTGAGCTGGCTGGCTTGCTCGTAACCGCGGTCTATTTTGGTCCAACCTTCGCCATAAAAGTAATTGTCTTCATCAATTGCTTGAACAGCATCACGAAGGCGTACCATGGTATCTTTGGTTGCCTGACTCATGATGTCAAAACGGAAAGAATCGTACTTGTAGTGTTCAGCCCACATAAGTAATGAGTCTTCCATGAATTTTTCCATCATGACATTACGTGGCTCAGTGTCATCGCAGCAAGTTTCGCGAACAATCGCCCCACTATCTACCTCATAACGGTGGTAATACCCTGGTACAGCTTTATCGAAAACAGATTTACTGAAAACACCAGATGCATTGGTATGGTTATAAACCACATCGAGTGCAACACGAAGTCCCATTTCATGCAGCGCTTGGATCATAGCGCGCATTTCTACAATACGTTCAACACCTTCAGCACTTGATGCATAGCTACCTTCAGGCGCATTAAAGTGATGAGGATCATACCCCCAGTTGAACGTATCTAGATTGCGTAAGTCATTAGTCAACTGCTGTGCTTTACCCGCTTGTGATAACGGGTCGTAAGCGTTGTAAACATCCATCAACAATGTGTCCGCGCTTTCTTCTTCACATACCGCAGCACTGCTATTTAAGCGACAAAGTTTGCCCACTGTATCGTACAAATCAACAGTGTTAGTTGGGTCTTCATCAATAGTTGCAATGTCATTCGTCGGAAGGATATGAAAATAGGTTAGCCCTGCCTCTACCAACTTTTTAAGGTGCTCAACCGGTGCCGTTCCCTCTTCGGTAAAGGCAAGGTATTTGCCACGATTTTCTTCAGAAGTAGACATATCGCGTACGCTGAAATCACGTATGTGACCTTCGTAAATAACCGCGTCTTCATAATTTTCTACCGTAGGAATGGTGTGAGTATCCCACCCCTCAGGTTTTAAATCTTCATCGGCAAGGTTTACAAAGCGTGAGAAACGACCGTTTGTGCTAAGCGACACAGAATATGGGTCTGTTACAAGCAGGGTTTCTACGTTACCTGTAACAGGGTGATATACCGTAACTTCATAGCGATAAAGCTGACGGTCTAGCGACATATCGCCTTCATAGCGCCATACCCCTGACGCGTCATCACGTACCATATCTATACGCTGACTTAACGTTTTATCATCGTTATAAAGCAAAAGGTCGACATTCGAAGCGGTAGGCGCCCACAGCGCAGCGGTAATACCTTGGTCTGTATAAACCCCGCCAAGTTGTGCCTCGTCGGCATCATCTTCACCCATGGTGTAAAGTGCATCAATCGCGTTTGCCAATTGAATACCGGTTGCGGCCACAAGTGCACCGTCTGCATCATATCCACCAACAACGGCCTGAGTTGTGAGTACGCTTTTCGCATCTTCAACCGACCAGTCTCCTCCCCACGCCCGCATCGAAGATAAATGCGGTGCGCGAGCAGATTGCTCTTCGGTAAGTGTTGTACTCATTAGCGCTACTTCATTACCATTGATACCCTCTTCTAGGGTGCTCTCTAAATCAGCCTGAGCTGAATAGTGAAGTTTCACTTCTGATACAGTTTCGGGAACATCCCATAAAATGGTGTTTGCATCTAACCAATGGGCACCAAAGCCTTCTATATCAACCGGCTGTGGCCCAAGCGACATGATCGGGAATTCAAAAATCGTTGGCTCGCCCGAAAGAGTAAAGTTCATTCGCACAAAAGTTTCATCGTCTTGTACTAATGAACCTTGGAAGTCACCGCCCCCTAATTCTTTACCTGCATCATCAGTACCTTTGTGAATGATGAAGTTATGACAGCTGCCGTAACCTTCTTTAAGGTCTAATATCCAATAGGCCCCATAGTTCGGATCGATACCGCTATGAATTCGACCGTTCGCCCAATCCGTGTCTGCGTCAGCATAGGCATCACATTCGTCATTGTTCCAAGTATGTAGTCGCCATCCTTCATAAGCAGCGTCGTTACTAGAATTATCCGCGTCTACCGCAGCGCGGTTATAGTAAAGCACAGCTTGATTAGATGAAGGGGTGAATACAGGCGCAGGTAGACTCGGATCGGCGCCAGCTTCACACGCGTCGTTTGCTTCGTTAGGAACTAACGGCGCGTCACATTGAATAGGAGGCGGCGGCTCGCAGGCCGTTCCTGCTGCATTAGGTACATTGGGCACTTCACAGGTAAGCAAATCGTTTGTGCCTGACTCTACGTCAGATCCACCGCAACCTGTAAGTGTATAAGCGCCTACTAAAAGTAACGCTGTCCGCACTACTTTCTTTTTAGTAAACATAAAATTCTCCTGAATATTTTCGCTATTTTTGGCAACTGAACGTTTTTGTGCGTCGCCAAATAAATTACCTAAGATGTTGTTTTTCATAGCTGGTATGTCATCCCTAGGTAATATTGGGTGCCAAAGTACTGAATAGTGCCGGTTTGCTCTTGTGATGCGAAATAGCTTTTGGTTGGCTCATCCGTTAGATTGTTTACTTGAAACAGAACGCTCCAATTGTCGTTAATTTCGTAAGACGCTTGGTAATCGATTACCAGTTCGTCATCAAAGTTAACAACCTGATCGTTAACCGCTACTTGCTGAGATACGAAGGCATCGCGATAGCGACTAGACAGGCGAGTTTCAAACCCTTCGTACTCCCAGAAAACGGTTATTGTTGCGACATTTTCAGATAGCCCTGGTAAATTAGCGGCATAAACGCCATCGCCAAGGGTGCGCTGAATTTCACTTTCTGTATAAGAGTAGCTTGCGCTAACCCCTAAACCTGACCATAACCCAGGTAGCATGCTGTAAATTTGCGTGTAGGCGACTTCTAGTCCTCTAATGTAGCCACCTTCTGCGTTATTTACCGCAGTGCTATAGCTACCATTTTCTGTAGGCACAGTAACAAAGATAGGATCGCCGTTTTCATCCCTTGCTAGTTCAGCTTCTTGCCCTGCAAATTCTGGGGTTAAGTAGACTGGAACGCTTACGTTGTCTGGAATGACTATGCCGTTTGCTTCAAAGTCATAAGGCTCTATTTCAATGTCTTCTACAAATGACTCAATGTCTTTGTAGAAACCCGCCACAACCAAAGCCCCTTCTGTATCTGAGAAGTAATATTCCCATGACACATCGTACTGTGTAGCGTAAAACGGCTCTAAGTAAGGGCTATTACGGGCATTACCACTGACCCTCGCTGTTGGGTTTGAAAGCGTGATTTCACCTGAGTCTCTGTCTTGGAACGCAGTAACTGTTTCAATAGTAGTAGACGCATTCGCCGCAAAACGGTTAATTGGCGCTCTTCCCATTACTTTTGCTGCCGCTACTCGAAGCTGAGTATCATCGTTTAGTTTAAAGTTCAGGTTAATAGAGGGCAGTACATCTGAATACTCGTGGCTGATTAACGCTGGACGGTAAAAATTATTGATGAGCCCTACGTCATCTGTAATGTTTTGTGCGCCTGCGGTTGGGTCGCTTACCTCAACTGACGTACCCGTTTCTAAGTCTTGAATAAGCTGGGTAGCACGCTGCAGTGTAGTTGAGCTTTGCTTGCTTTTAACGTATCTAACACCGATATTACCTGTAACAGGAATACTGCCAATTTCGGTATTGATGTTTGCCATTAAGTAAGCGGAGTTTACGGTTTCAAATACATCACCGCTTTCTTGTAGTGTCCACGCT
Source organism: Alteromonas sp. ALT199 (assembly GCF_018619335.1). Taxonomy (GTDB): domain Bacteria; phylum Pseudomonadota; class Gammaproteobacteria; order Enterobacterales; family Alteromonadaceae; genus Alteromonas. The sequence continues at coordinate 7,054 of NZ_JAHHDX010000125.1, forward strand.
GTCGCCGGGCCTGTTCCTGGGCCATTAATAACCCCAGCAGCTCCCGGCCCCCATGTTTGAACAGGCTGCGGTCTACCTTCTGGGAACCAGGCATTAAGCGCACTGTTTAAATCCACTGATAAATAGCTTGGGAAATATCCAAAGTCACCGCTCCAATCTACTTGCTCGGCCATTTCAGACGTTAGCTGAAGCGGCGGTTGACTGACTGAAAAGGCACTGTCATTACCGTATTCAAAGACAGAGCGATCGTTGTTGTACTCCCGATCTGAATAACGATACCCAAATTCAAAACCAGAGATGATTGGTACGTCTACGTAATACTGGAAGTCGACACGGTATGCATCTAGCTCATCTTTGTTTTCAAATGGATAGATACCGTACTTGCTCACCATGACGCGGTCTAAATCAGTAAAGGCATCAGTTTGATTAAAACCAATATCGGGCAGATTTAAGCCGTTTAGCAAATATGATATTTGAACGTTTTCATCAAACACTGAGTTGGCAACTGTCGCATCTTCGCCTACAAGCGACCATAACAAGCCATTTCTAAAGTCACTTTCAGCACTTGAACGAGATAGGTCAAACTGAACCGCTAAATCCGGCGATATCTCCCAGCTAGCATTAACACCTAAATTTGTAACACTATCGAAATCTTGATTGTCGTCGTTTACCAATTCAACACGGGTGAAGCTATTGTCTGTGCGAGAAAAAGTACCGCCGATTACATTGTTGTTAACTACAACCGGGTTGGTGATACCTGCGTTAATACCGCCTAACTTAACGCGAAAGCCCCGAGCAAATGCTTCAGAATCAAATTTAGAGATAAATGCATCAGCTTTTAAAGTAAACGTATCGATAGGCGCCCATTCGAACGCAGCAATATAACCATCGCGCGTCTCTTCCCCACCTTTGTGCTGCATTTCAAAACCTTCTGAAATGAGTTCACAGTTTGGACAATCTGTCGGGCCGTCGGTATCCCCTTCTAGACCATCAACATCTACCTGACCGTTATAAGCTAAACCGATGAACTGGGTAGAGACGCTTGGCTGGAATAGACGGGCATAGCCCAATGAGACACCTAGGGTATCGTCTAGGAACTTGCCTTGATAAGAAAAGCTCAATCTATGGCCGTACTCAGTAGCATCGCTTATCTCAGATGCTCTATCGTTATACATACCACGCATGTTGGCGCTGAACTTATGCTGCTCTTCTATGGCCAGTGGTGATGCCGTTTTTAGTTCTACCGTACCCGCTATACCACCTTCAATTAGCGATGCTTTGGGAGATTTATAAACCGCTGCCTCGCTTATCAGTTCAGACGGATATTGGTCAAACTCTATAGCGCGACTTCCACTGGTGGATACCTGCTCTCTACCGTTTAACGTAGAAAAAACAAAGTCGCCTGATAAACCGCGAATATTTATTTGTGCTGCTTGTCCGCCGGTACGAACTGCCGAGATACCTGGCAAACGTGTCAGTGCATCAGCCATAGATACATCTGGGAGCCCGCCAAGGTCATCTGCAGATATTTGCTCAGAAACCGTGTCAGAGAAACGTTTTTGGTTGAGTGATTGGATTAAGCTGGTACTAAAACCACGTACTTCGATACGCTCTAAGGTATCTTCTTGCGGTCGTTCAACTTCATCTGCGGGTGTGTCTGGTGACTCTTGGGCATAGAGCGGAAACGCACTAAATGCGACCCCGCTACTGACCAAGGCCGCCATGATAGTGCTGGGTTTGAATGTTTTCATTGGTGTCCCATCCTTGTTTATTATCGACGTTTTTAGGAATACCACACCCAAAAATGCCTCTTATGGAACACCAAATACTACTGGTTTGTATAAAAAGGGAGCAATGCTATGCATACGTATTCATTAACATTTCATACACACAATTTAAACATTCTGTAGAAGCTATTGTTTTTATGAGCTTTTAATGAATCTGTAGGCGGCCCGCCTACTCTGTTGTGGGGGAAGTTGGCAGTTTTTAAAAGTCGACCATGGCATTGCTCATAATTGGTTTTATCAGCATTATTGGGGTTTAAGTGAATAATGCTTAGCGGTACCGCCCCTTGCAATGACTATATGGAATAGTTAATCCATAGTGCGTTATGAACCACAAAACTGTTTTAAGAAATCATCGTGGCTAGCAATTTTATCTATAGGTTCGTTCTTTATGCGTTTGATATTTTGCATAAGTTCTTGAAGCTTTTGCTCCGACAATGCGTTCGCTAATGGGTGATAATCTTTCTGAATAACGCCCTGCCCCATAAGTACTTGCAACCAAGAACTTTCAAGGAACAAATCATTTTGCTCTCTAAACAGGTTGCCCGACTCTCTAAATAGCTCTATTTTGTGCGTTAAGCTGTCTGGTACATCCATTTCTCGTAAATCTTTCCAGAAATGTGAGTCAGTTCTCTCGTTAACGTGATAATGCAAAATAATGAAATCGCGTATTTGTTCATATTCAAGCTGAGACTGCTTATTGTATTCGTCTATTTGATGTTGCTTGAAGCCATCGTGGGGGAACAAATGAATCAGTCTTACCACCGCAGACTGAATAAGGTGAATACTAGTAGACTCTAGAGGCTCTAAAAACCCGCTTGAAAGGCCGACGGCAACGACATTCTTGTTCCATTGCTTACGCCTTCTTCCGGTTCTAAAGCGAATAAAGTTAGGATCGGCCAGTGGCCTAGTATCTAAATTGCTCGACAAAATATCGAGCGCTTGATCATCGGTGTAATAGTTGCTGCTATATACTAAACCATTACCATTACGGTGCTGAAGAGGTATACGCCATTGCCAGCCAGCAGCATGTGCAATTGAACGGGTATACGGGTGCGTATGCTCATTGCGCTCTGATGGCATGGCTACCGCACGATCACACGGTAACCAATGAGACCAGTCTTCATAACCTGTATTTAGTGTTTGTTGTGTAAGCAGCCCTTTAAAACCAGAGCAATCAATAAATAGGTCGCCTTCGATGTGCGCTCCATCTTTCAACGTTACGCCTGTAATAAAGCCAGTGTTTGAATCTTGTTTAACATCAACGATAATACCCTCTCTACGAGTAACACCCATCGCTTCACATTTTTTGCGAAGAAACCGTGCGTAAAGCGATGCGTCAAAATGGTACGCATAGGGCATTTCGATAATTGGGTCTGGAGACTTTATATGAGCAAATTTGCCAGCTTTACATGCAAGGTAGTTTAAATCGTATTCCCAGATTGAGTCGGAAAGCCCTAACTCTTGAGCACGTTTAAAGTAATGATGAAAATGACAAAAAGCATAGCTCTTTCCGGCTGCACCAAAGGTATGGAAATAGCTTTCACCCTGCACACGCCAGTTCTCAAATTTGATCGCTAGCTTCATTGTAGCGTTTGTTTCTCGCAAGAACTCTTTTTCATCAATACCCATAACGTTGTTTAGGGTAATTATAGGAGGAATCGTTGCTTCGCCAACGCCAACGGTACCGATCTCTTCAGATTCAACTAATGTTACATTTACGCCCTCACCGATAAGACGCTTGATTACCGCTGCTGATATCCAACCGGCAGTTCCCCCGCCAACAATAACTACATTTTTCACCGTTTGATTTATCATAACCTTGCCGTCACCACATATTCTTTTAGCAGCTCACTGACTCCACTTCTTATCATGGCAGTTGCTGGTATACAACAAAAAGCCCCAACACATTGCGTAAATTGGGGCTTTCTTAATATTACTTTTTTATGCGCCTGCACCTAGCAAGCGCTGTTTCAACAACCACTTAAAACGTGTAGTTGAAACCAAGTAAGAAGTTACGTCCGTAGCTTTGGAACTCAGTAATTTGACGGCTATCGCCCGGATTAACGCGAACTGTAGGCTCATCTGTAAGGTTTTGCCCTTGAAGCGTAACGCGTAGGCCTTCAAGATAGTCTATGCCAGATTCACTGAAATCATAGCCAATCTGAGCGTCTATCTGCTTAACACCGTTGTCCTCTATTGGAGCTAGCGATAGGCTGATTGCACGAGTTTCTGTAGCAAAAGCATCACGCTTGGTACCAGACACACGAATCTCAAAGCCATTGCTCTCATAGAAGGCGGTGAGTGAGTAGGTCTCTTCAGATAGACCCGGTACCGCTTCACCATTTTCTAATTCACCGTCTAGGAATGTTGCACTTGCAAATACACCAAAACCTTCAAGCGAATCGTGGATCATGTCAAACGGCAGGCTACCCTGAAGCTCCCAACCACGCACAAATCCTTCAAGCCCGTCTTCGCGGAAACTTACTATCCCGTTAAAGGTACCTGGTGGAACAATATCGCTATCGTCAAGTACGCCATCATTATTGATGTCAGTCTCACCAGAAGTTTCGTGGAAACCTTCAATGTAAGATTCACTAAAGTCGCCAACCGTTTGGCCAGCTACGTGCCAGTTAGTTAGGTCTTTATAAAAGAAACTTGCTGCAAAATAACCTGAGTCTGCAAAGTAATTTTCATAGGCAATATCAAACTGATTAGCTTCAAGCGGTCTAAGTCGTGAATTACCAGCACTTGCTGCCCAAGGACCATTAGCAACGTTTGTTGAAATAATTTGCTGATCGTTAAATGTAAAGCTAACTGTGTTGTTTGGGCGCATATCGTCCATACGCGGACGACTGATAACTTTACCTAATGCAGTACGAATAAACTGATTCTCAGCAATTTCGAAACTTAAATTAAGCGTTGGCAGTACATCAGTATATGAATCGCCATCAGAAATAGGTGTTACTGCTGTGAAGCCAGTTGGCCCTGTCGTTGTATTGAAGCCAGAACCTGCCTGGTCAACGTTAACAACTTGCAGTCCAAGGTTACCAAATACCAGTACATCGCCAATCTCAGTTTCAATATCTAATTTTGCATATGCGGTTAAGATATCTTCTGAAATAGTGTATGAGTCACCAAAGCGACCATTTTCAAATAGCTCTGCTTCTGTTTCGATGTAATAGCCACTTCTATATAAACCAAGGCCATCATAAGCAATAACACCGTCTATCCCAATGTGGCTCAGATCCGCTGTACCAATTGGGTTTGGAACCAGCTCTTGGCTTGGCCATTCTGGTGAGGTTAGATAGGCGCCGTTGTTATCTTTAGACTTTTCACGTTCTTGATAGTTAACGCCAGCTGTGAGCTTTGTAAAGATTCCCCATTCAACAAAACCTTCTAGATCAAGACGAACTGCATCAAGTGATTCTTCAAAGATTGGCTCATTAACAAAACCATCTTGTGCTGTATTAGGCCCAAATCCTTCTACGCCCTGGAAGCGCTCTACTGGAGTTAGTGAACCACCCCAAGCTTGCGGGCCAGCTAGGTAGATTGAGTTGGGATCTGCTAAATCGACACTATCCAGAGTAGGATGATCACTGTAAACCGCACCTGTAGATGTCATTGCCCATGCGCGTGGTGTAAGAGGACGACCATCAATACCTGCGCGTCCCACGCCTGAATAGCTCTCTATATCAGTAATAGTTTTGTCTACTTCACCTGTAGATATATCTAGCGTTGCTGTCCAATTGTCATTAATAATATACTCGACATTTAGGCCAAATGTAGTGAGCTCAGCTTCTTGTTGGCGAGAATCGTTACGAATAACAGAGAAGAAACCGTCATAGTAACCCGAAGTGACTAGGCCATCTTCTACACCAGTGATGGTGTAAGCGCCTGTGCCCCATTCAGCACCACCTTCTTCAACACCACGACGTGCGTCATTCTCTTCAAAATCTATATATAGTGCATCGAATTGCAATTTAAGATTGTCTGAAGGTGCATATTCAATAACACCCGCAATAGACGTACGTTCTAGCATGGCAGAACGTGTATATGAATCGTGACCACCAAGAATTACTGTACCCTCAGGTACGTCTACGCCATCAGCAGCATTATCAGGATTAGCAGGTGCATACCCCCAACCACGGAAATACTGTTCTTGACGTGGCGATTCCATATCGGCAATTACTAATGCTACGCCCAATTTATCATTTGCAAACTGGTCTACATAGTTAAATGACAAACGATGACCATTGTTATCGAAATCAGGGTTACCCGCATCTTGTTGGTTTTTCTCATAAGAACCATTAATAGCTACGGTTTCTTGTGCGTTTAACGGGCTTACAGTTTGAATGTCTACTGTACCGCCAATGCCTTGAGTCATAAGACCCGCTTCTGGTGTCTTATATACTAGGATGTTTGAAACAATTTCTGTTGGATAAAGGTCAAACTCAACACCACGGTTGTCACCCATACCTAAAAGCTCACGCCCATTCAGCGTTGTCCCTACATAGTTTTCATTGAAACCACGTACAGAAATACCACTAGTACGACCATTGCGACGCTCACCAGCTAGACCAGGAAGACGAGCTATTGATTCTGCAATACTTGTATCTGGTAGCTTACCGATGTCCTCAGCAGATAGCGCTTCAACAATAGACGTGTTGTCCATTTTAATTGCTTGTGCACGCTGAAGGCTGCCGCGAATACCACTAACTTGAATAACTTCAAGGCTTTCTTCGTCAACAGCATCAGTATTTGATTCTTGAGCAAGTGCAGGTGCGCTACCAAACGCCATACCGCCTGAAATAAGCGCAGCTTTAATTAAGTTGGGTTTAAATTGTTTCATAAAACGGGTGTCCCATACGGTTATAGTTGTTGTCTTTTTGTTGTTCTTATGACAAATAAATGACAATACATCTCACGGGGACAATGCTATAGAGGAGCTGAGGTTTGCACAATTGCCTGCATACGTATTCAATAAAATTTATGCAACACCAATTTAACAAACGCAAACATTATAGTGATGTAATTTTACAACATAAAGACTAAATAAACCGCGTTACAGAGGTTTATGTAAATTAATTACACCTTACTAAGAAACAACATTCGATGAAAATAGGCTTTTAAGTTACAGAGTTGTTAGTAAAGAAACCTATGCACTGGGCCATCGCATAGGCTAAAGATTGGTATTGTAAAACGCGGCAAATTGTCCTGTAGTGGTATACCAGACGTCGTCTCTTTCAGACAATATCTGAAGTAGTGACTCAAAATAATCCCAATTGTTATTGGGGAGATTTTGGTCAAATTCCCAAGAATGGCCCCATACCATAAATACGGTAAGTTCGTCAGTTTCTAACTTAGTGTATTCTTTCGCAAATGGTAAAGCGTCACTATGATGCGCAGAGGGATGCCATTTAAATAAGTCGGTAGGTAAACTGAAACTATACGTGTTCTTTGCTGTACGCGCATTGGTAAAACCAGCTCTTTTTACTAACTCCATTACAGCCTCATTGTAACCACCAAGGGGGTAAGCAAACGAATTGACAGGGTATGAAGCAATGTTGCTTAAAAGCTCTCTGTCCTTAGATATCTCTATTTTTGCTTCGTTGGCGTTAAGATCAGTTAGCACGGGGTGTGAATAGCTATGCGCCGCTATTTCGTGCTCGCCGTACAACGCAGATACTTGACCGTGCTTTATATATTGGCCTGGTGAGCCAAGGATGTTTTCAAGCCAAAATGCATCCTTAGCTAGTAATCCGGAACTTAAATTAAATGTCCCGACAATATTATACTTATTTAACAGTTCAACTAGCCTGTGATCTTGTACTAAACCGTCATCGAAGCTAAAAATAATCGCCTTCTTGTTACCGTCTGGATAAGTCAAATCGGCAAGGGCTAGTTGAAGGCTTGAAATCAAAAGTAATGTTAATAAACAAATCGTTTTCATTGAATGTCATCCAAATGAGGTAACAATTCATTTTTCCAAATTTGATACCCCTCTCTATTCAAGTGTGTTCCATCTGTTGTTAACTTTGGATTCATTACACCATCCACTGTAAATTGGTCATGAAGGTTTAAGAAAGTAAAATTAGGATTCGTGATTGATGATATTTGTCTATTTACTTCTTTTGCCATTACTGTAATAAAGTCTCGATGATCTGGCAAAAGACCAAGAACAAAAATTTTTGTATTTGGAAGCGAATTGTTCAGTCGACTGGTAATCTTTTCAATGTTTCCAGCCGTTTCCGACAATCTTTCTATTTGCTGTTCGTAAAAAAGATTAAAAATATCGTTGATACCGATAAGAATAAAGACTGCTGAAGGCTGACTACTTTCTAACTCATCTAGTCGAGCGAGCACACCATATGTTGTATCTCCCGCAATACCTCTATTTCTTATTTTTAGATTCTTAAACCTGACAGCCCAATTCGCACCTAACTCTGTCAAACTATCACCAATGAAAACAACATCGCCTTTTTCTAATGGCTGAGTAGAGAAAAGCGCTAATCGCTGTTGATAATGCGCCTTTAGCCAGTCATTTTGAAAAGGAACCTCTTTATCTGATGCAAAACTGCTGAAAGAGGCATTGAAGCAAGCAATAAACAATACAGCTAGAGAAAACAACCCGCGTTTAAGAATCATATTATTGCGCTTTCCCACCACATTTTTCTGCGGCTTGCTTATAAGCTAACGCAAAGTCTTTCCCCATTTGAATAAAACTTTCACTGGTATAGTGCCAAGGGTCATCGCCGTATGAGTATGTGTCAGTGTTAGACATAAAAGTAGCGCAACTGTCTGACTCAACAAAAAGCTGCTGCGCTAAATGCACCCTTTCTATGTAAGGCATAATATCCTCGTCGCCCATTTTGGAATCGGTGATTTTGCCGATAACAACAGGTAAATCATCGGTTCTTAACGCTGCACGGAATAACTGCATTAAAGAAGTGAGATTATTTAGATATGCATTGGCTGATTCTTCGCTTGCATGGGCATCTGCCTCACCTTGCATCCAAATAATACCCATAGGTTTTAGCGTATCTGACTCGCCATCTCCATTAATGTCGTTTATAGAATAAGCATTGTTAATAGATTCTAGCGCGAAGTCATACTGATTATGACCTTTACCTTCTGTGAAGTTTGGGTACCAGTTGCTGTAACCTGTATTAAGCGCAAGTCCAGTCCCGCCTACCGCATACTTTATAATCGCAATTTTTTTACCCGGGTACTGCTTTTGAATTGACTCAGCAAATGTCAATTCTGAACCAAAGCGATCCGACAGTGTGTTTGAGTTACCGTCAGATTTGAAGCCTGTACCGTGACCGGGTTTTAGCGTATCCCACTTCCCTACACCGCCATTCTCTTGATTATCGAAAACGCCATTGCCATGAAAAATCATCACTTCCTGGTCTTTTGCTAGTTCATTCGGAAGTTCGGAAACATACCCATAGCCGTCCATATTTGATTGCCCAGCCATAAAAAAAGTTAAGTACTCATCAGCTAGAGTTGGGCATGAAAACAATGAAGCCAGGCATATTAGTGCGGTGTGTTTCATAAGGCAGTTTTTCCGTAAAGTGATTAGCTCGCTAAGATTACTCATAAACATAATCATAACAATGTGAATACGATTGCAAGTTATTTAGAAATTCAAACGAAATCAAGGTTGAGTTACTACATATAAAAAAGCCCGCTTAAAGCGGGCTTTCAAATTCATTAATAAGCTTTAGCTTACCAACCTGTAGTTTCGCGAAGCGCCTTGCCGATTTCAGCAAGTGAGCGTACTGTTTTAACGCCTGCGTCTTCTAGTGCTTTAAATTTCTCATCAGCAGTACCTTTACCGCCTGCGATGATTGCACCAGCGTGACCCATACGCTTACCCGGAGGAGCAGTAACACCAGCAATGTAAGAAACAACTGGCTTAGTCACGTTCTCTTTGATGAACGCAGCCGCTTCTTCTTCTGCAGTACCACCGATCTCACCGATCATTACGATAGCTTCTGTTTGAGGATCGTCTTGGAACATCTGAAGGATGTCGATGAAGTTTGAACCAGGAATTGGGTCGCCACCGATACCAACACAAGTAGACTGGCCGAAACCTTCGTCAGTAGTTTGCTTAACCGCTTCGTACGTAAGTGTACCAGAGCGAGAGACAATACCCACTTTACCAGGCTTATGGATGTGACCAGGCATGATACCAATTTTACACTCTCCAGGAGTGATAACACCTGGGCAGTTTGGACCAATCATGCGAACGCCTTTCGCTTCAACGTATTCTTTAACGTAAAGCATATCTAGCGTTGGAATACCTTCAGTAATACATACGATTAGCTCGATACCCGCATCTGCAGCTTCAACGATTGAATCTTTACAGAATGGAGCTGGTACGTAGATAACTGTCGCAGTTGCGCCAGTTGCTTCTACCGCTTCACGTACAGTATTAAATACTGGAAGACCTAGGTGCTCAGTACCGCCTTTACCTGGTGTAACACCACCAACCATTTGCGTACCGTAAGCAATTGCTTGTTCAGAGTGAAATGTACCCTGACCGCCAGTGAAACCCTGACAAATTACTTTAGTATCTTTATTAATTAATACAGACATTATTTGCCCTCCGCTGCAGCAACAACTTTCTGCGCTGCATCAGTTAGCGATTCAGCAGCAATGATATCAAGACCAGAGTTCGCTAGAACGTCACGGCCAAGCTCTGCATTGGTACCTTCAAGACGTACAACTACTGGCACTTCTACACCAACTTCTTTAACTGCACCGATAATACCTTCTGCAATCATGTCACAGCGTACGATACCACCGAAGATATTAACCAATACTGCTTTAACGTTGTCATCAGAAAGGATGATTTTAAATGCTTCAGCTACACGCTCTTTAGTCGCGCCGCCACCAACATCTAGGAAGTTAGCAGGCTTGCCACCGTGTAGGTTAACGATGTCCATTGTACCCATCGCAAGGCCTGCACCGTTAACCATACAACCTACGTTACCGTCTAGTGCAACATAGTTGAGTTCCCACTGAGCCGCGTGAGCTTCACGCGCGTCTTCTTGTGAAGGATCTTGCATGTCTTTAAGCTTAGGCTGACGATATAGTGCGTTACCATCGATACCAACTTTTGCGTCTAGGCAGTGTAGATTACCGTCAGTTTTAATAACTAGCGGATTAATCTCGATAAGCGCAACGTCAAGCTCTTCAAACATCTTAGCTAGGCCAAGGAAGATTTGAGTGAATTGCTTAATTTGAACGCCAGAAAGGCCAAGAGCAAACGCCATCTCGCGTGCTTGGTAAGGCTGAGGACCTACAATTGGGTCAATTTCAGCTTTAAGAATTTTTTCTGGAGTTTCTTCTGCAACAGTTTCAATCTCAACGCCACCTTCAGTAGATGCCATAAATACAACGCGACGGGTTGTACGGTCAACTACTGCACCAAGGTAAAGCTCGTTAGCGATATCTGTGCAAGATTCAACTAGGATTTTGCTCACAGGCTGACCATTTTCGTCAGTCTGGAAAGTCACCAAATTTTTGCCTAGCCAGTTTTCAGCGAAAGCGCGAATGTCGTCTTTGTTTTTAACTAGCTTTACACCGCCAGCTTTACCGCGACCGCCCGCGTGTACCTGACACTTAACTACCCACTCTTCTCCGCCAATTCGGTCAGCGGCTTCTACAGCACCTTGAGCAGTGTCTGCTGCGTATCCTTCAGAAACAGGCAAACCGTATTCTTTGAATAGCTGCTTACCTTGGTATTCATGCAAATTCATGGTGTTTCTATCCGATTTTTTTATGAGACAAAAGCCGCAAATGCGACTTGATTAGTTTGACTGATATTATAGGGCAAATATCAGCGTTGTGTTAGGCGCTAAGCTAGCATTCACACGCTTAACCCCTAACCACAATTCCGTGAGACGAAAGTCTTATACGTCTAGAAGTAGACGTGTTGGATCTTCTAGCATCTCTTTAACGGTTACCAAGAACCCTACTGATTCTTTACCATCGACAATACGGTGGTCATAAGAAAGCGCTAGGTACATCATTGGTAGAATTTCTACTTTGCCATTAACTGCCATAGGACGGTCTTGGATTTTGTGCATACCCAAGATAGCGCTTTGTGGCGGGTTAATGATTGGCGTAGACATTAGTGAACCGAACACACCACCGTTGGTAATAGTAAAATTACCGCCTTGTAGTTCAGCCAATGACAGCTTACCGTCACGACCTTTAAGTGCTAGTTCCTTAATTCCTTTCTCAACACCCGCCATGCCTAGTGTGTCAGTATCTTTTAATACTGGCGTAACAAGACCGCGCGGTGTAGATACAGCAATAGATACGTCGAAGTAGTTGTGATAGACGATATCATCACCGTCAATAGACGCGTTTACTTCAGGGAAACGCTTAAGTGCTTCAGTTACCGCTTTCACGTAGAAAGACATGAAACCAAGGCGAATACCGTGACGCTTTTCGAAGCTATCTTGATATTGCTTACGAAGGTCCATAATAGGCTTCATGTTAACTTCGTTAAACGTTGTTAGCATAGCCGTAGAGTTCTTCGCTTCAAGAAGACGGTTAGCAATAGTCTTACGAAGACGTGTCATAGGAACACGCTTTTCAGTGCGGTTGCCGGTTGGCAGGTCTGTTGGAACAGATTCAGAGGCTGCTGATGCAGCCTTTGCTGAGCTGTCACCGCCCTTAAGGTATTTTTCTACGTCTTCTTTAGTAATGCGACCGTTTTTACCTGTGCCTTTTACTTTAGCTGCGTCAACGCCTTTTTCGGCAAGTAAACGGCGCACAGACGGGCTAAGTGCATCACTGCTGTCATCGCTATCGTCTTCATCAGCAGTTGCTGCAGGTGCAGAGGCACCGCTTGCAGCGCCTTCTACAAATTTAGCAATCACTTCTTCAGCTGTTACAGTCGCGCCTTCTTCTGCAATGATTTCAGCAAGAGAGCCGTCTGCAGGAGCAACAACTTCAAGTACTACTTTATCAGTTTCGATATCAACTAGATTTTGGTCTCGAGAAACTGCTTCACCCACTGCTACATGCCAAGTGGCGATGGTTGCATCAGCTACTGACTCAGGAAGAACAGGTACTTTAACATCTGAAGCTTTACCAGACGCAGCCGGCGCAGATTCAGACTTAGACTCTTCTTTAGATTCACCGTCAGCTTTTGGCTCAGAAGAAGCAGCAGCGCCCCCCTTCTCTAATTTAGCAATAACTTGCTCGCCTAAAACTGTTGCACCCTCTTCGTTTAAGATCTCACCAATTGTACCGTCCGCTGGCGCCACAACTTCTAAAACTACTTTATCAGTTTCAATATCAACCAGGTTCTGGTCTCGTTTAACTGCGTCACCGGCCTTTACGTGCCAGGTTGCAATGGTGGCATCGGCAACTGACTCAGGTAGAACCGGAACTTTTATCTCAATTGTCATTACTGTTCCTTATTTAATTGTGAGTGCGTTTTCAACCAGGGCTTTCTGTTGCTGGTTGTGAACGGATACATAACCTACTGCAGGTGACGAGGATGCATCACGGCCTGCATATGTTAATTTTGCACCATCTGGAATTGCTTGCCAGAAGTGGTGTTGGCTACAGTACCAAGCGCCTTGATTTTGAGGCTCTTCTTGACACCAAACCCAATCTTTTACGTGACTGTATTGTGCCACAACTTTAGCGCATTCTTCTTGTGGGAATGGGTAAAGTTGCTCCAAACGAACGATTGCAACGTCTGTTTGTTCATTTTTACGGCGTTGGTCTAATAAATCGTAGTAAACCTTGCCTGAACACATAACAACGCGTTTAACGTTCTTAGGATCGATATCGTCAATTTCATCAATTACGTTATGGAATTTGCCTTCAGCTAATTCCTCTAACGAAGATACGGCCATCGGATGACGTAATAATGATTTAGGCGACATCACAATAAGTGGTTTGCGCATTGGGCGAACAACTTGGCGACGAAGCATGTTGTAAACTTGTGCCGGTGTTGAAGGCACGCACACTTGCCAATTGTGATCAGCACACATTTGCAAGAAACGTTCTAAACGTGCTGAGCTATGCTCTGGGCCTTGGCCTTCATAGCCATGAGGAAGTAAAACAGTAAGACCACACAAACGGCCCCACTTCGCTTCACCAGAACTTAAGAATTGGTCGAAAACAACCTGAGCACCGTTAGCAAAGTCACCAAACTGTGCTTCCCAAATAGTTAGGCAGGTTGGTTCTGCAGTCGCATAACCATACTCAAATGCCATAACCGCTTCTTCAGAAAGTACAGAATCGTATATTTCAATTTCGCCCTGTCCTTCACGAATATGCTGCAGAGGCATATAAGTAGCAGCATCACTTTGATTGTGAAGCACAGCGTGGCGATGGAAGAAAGTACCGCGACCAGAATCCTGACCAGTAATACGAATATCTTCACCTGCATCAACAAGAGTAGCGTAAGCTAAGTTTTCAGCCATACCCCAATCAAGTTTTTTCTCACCAGCTACCATAGCTTTGCGGTCTTGGTAAAGCTTGTTTACACGAGACTGAAGCTTGTGCTCTTCAGGAATAGTCGTAATCGATTCACCAAGCTCTTTAAGCTTCTCAACCGAAAGTGCACCGTCGTATGGTGTATCCCAGTCGTGACCTAGATACGGCGACCAGTCAACACTGTGCTCCGTCATAGGGCGCCATTCTTCTACAACGCACGCGCCGTGATCAAGTGCTTCACGATACTCTTCAAGATAGCGATCTGCATCGCGTTGCTCGATGACACCTTCAGCAATTAACTGGTCGGCATAAAGTACGCGTGGAACTGGGTGCTTTTTAATTTTTTGGTACATCAACGGCTGCGTAGCATTAGGTTCATCCGCTTCGTTGTGACCATGACGACGGTAACAAACTAGGTCAATTACCACGTCTTTCTTAAACTTGTTGCGGTACTCAAGCGCAAGTTGCGTAACAAAAGCAACCGCTTCTGGGTCGTCAGAATTCACATGGAATATTGGCGCCTGAACCATTTTAGCAATATCAGTACAGTATTGCGTTGAGCGAGTATCTTCCGTTTTCGACGTAGTGAAACCAACTTGGTTATTTACCACGATACGAACAGTACCACCTACCGCAAAGCCGCGCGTTTGCGACATGTTGAAGGTTTCTTGTACTACACCCTGCCCGGCAATGGCCGAGTCGCCGTGAATTGTAATAGGAAGCACTGTGTTAGTGTCATCGTTACGACGTGCAAGTCGAGCACGTACTGAACCCATTACTACAGGGTTTACAATTTCAAGGTGTGACGGGTTAAACGCTAGCGCCAAGTGAACATTGCCACCAGGCGTTGCAAAATCTGATGAGAAACCCGCGTGGTACTTAACGTCACCTGCGCCTAGCGAATCATCGTGCTTACCTGAGAACTCGTCAAACAATACAGATGGATTTTTACCCAGCACGTTAACTAATACATTTAGTCGACCGCGGTGAGCCATACCGACAACCACTTCTTTGGTACCCGCAGCACCCGCCTTAGTGATTAAGCCTTTAAGCATTGGAATAAGTGCATCGCCGCCTTCAAGAGAGAAGCGCTTTGCACCTGGGAATTTAGACCCCAAGTATTTTTCCATACCATCAGCAGCAGTTAGCCCTTTAAGAATACCCAGCTTTTCGTCACGAGAAATCTCTGGCTTCGCTTGCACAGATTCGATTTTTTGCTGTAACCAACGCTTCTGCTCCGTATCGGTAATGTGCATGTACTCTGCACCGATAGAGCCGCAGTAAGTTCTGTTCAGTGATTTAAACAACTCGCCAAGGGGCATTGATTCTTTACCTATAGCATAAGAACCAACGTTGAATACCGAGTCAAAATCTTTTTCAGAAAGGCTGTGATGAGAAAGCTCTAAATCGCGCACACGCTCTTGTTGCCATAATCCCAGCGGATCGAGATTCGCATGTTGATGGCCGCGGAAGCGAAATGCATTGATTAATTGTAGAACTTTAACTTGCCTGTCATCTGAAACGTTTGCAGAGGGTACAGACGGACTAGACATGCGGGCTGTGGGCCCTAACGCAGCAAGTTGCCTAAATTGATTCTTAATAGTTGTATGATTTGTTTCTAACTCTACGCCATCGACTTTTGGGAGGTTATCGAAGATTTGTCGCCAATTTTCAGAGACACTTTGTGGGTCTTCTAAATAGGTTTCATACAACTCTTCAACATAGGCAGCGTTGGCACCTGCCATGTGCGAGGAATCCCACCACGCTTTCATCACGCTTTCTTGCATTTAATTTGCCTTGCTACGTTTTATAAAATCTAGTTAACAATCAAGATGTATTATAAGGTTATTCTCAGCATAACCAAGTGTTATAACAGAGAATATATAAAAAAATAGCCATCCTTTAGGGA
>NZ_JAHHDX010000103.1 GCF_018619335.1 Alteromonas sp. ALT199
TATTAAAAGTGCTCCATGCTGTATATTTCACCGTATAAACCTAGGTTCAAATAAAAGGTGAAAGGAAATTACTGCGTGATTGAGAACGAAAAGAAATCTCCACTCAACAAGCCGGTGTTTTTAACGTCTTCAGTGTTAATCATTTGCTTACTTATCTTCGCTGCGGGTACGCCCGAATTAGCAGACTCTGTCTTCCAAAAATTGCAAGGTGTAATTGTATCTAACGGTAGTTGGTTTTATGTATTAACCGTTACGATTATTGTTCTATCAGTCGTGTATCTAGGCATGTCTCGATACGGAGAAATTAAACTAGGTCCAGACCATGCTACGCCAGAATTTAGCTTTGGCACTTGGCTTAGTATGCTGTTCGCTGCTGGTATGGGCATTGGATTAATGTTCTTTGGTGTAGCAGAACCTTTAATGCACTTCATGGCTCCACCCACGGCGCAGGCCGAAAGTATTGACGCCGTACGCGAAGCCATGAAAACTACCTTTTTCCATTGGGGAATTCATGCTTGGGCTATTTATGCGGTAGTCGCACTTATACTTGGCTATTTTGCGTACCGACAAAACTTACCTTTAACGCTTCGTTCTGCGCTTTACCCACTTATTGGCGACCGAATTTACGGCTGGCCGGGTCACGTAGTTGACATATTTGCAGTAACTTCAACAGTATTTGGTATTTCTACCTCGCTTGGCTTCGGCGCATCGCAAGTCAACGCGGGCTTTAACTACCTGTTTGGGTTGCCCTCTAATACAGGTGTTCAAATTGCTATTATGGCTGGCGTGGTCGGCTTAGCAGTAATCTCAGTAACCACTGGTCTGGACAAAGGCATTCGCCGTCTTTCAGAAACAAACATGGTTCTGGCTATTATATTACTGTTAATCGTATTGTCGTTAGGTCCTACTGTCTTTTTACTACAGGCCTTTATGCAAAATACTGGTGCATATTTGTCTGACATAGTACGAAACACCTTTAATCTCTACACTTATGAGAAAACTGACTGGATAGGTGGCTGGACCATCTTTTACTGGGGCTGGTGGTTAGCATGGGCGCCTTTCGTGGGCCTTTTCATAGCCCGAATTTCATTCGGCCGAACCATTCGCGAGTTCGTTATAGGTGTATTACTAATTCCTTCTGCATTTACACTATTCTGGATGACCGTATTTGGTAACGGTGCTATCGACCAAGTATTGGTGCAGGGAAATGAAGTACTTGCCCAAATGGTCAACGACGATACCTCTGTTGCACTATTTGTATTTTTAGAACAGTTTCCTTTTGCCTCAGTACTTAGTTTTATCGCCGTACTTATGGTGATTATATTCTTCGTAACTTCGTGTGACTCAGGCGCAATGGTAGTCGACATGTTGTGTTCTCACGGAGAAAACAACACGCCGCTATGGCAACGCGTGTACTGGGCTGTTGGTGTAGGCGTTGTAAGTTCTGTACTTCTCTATGCTGGCGGACTCGGAGCGCTGCAGACTATGACGATTGCAGCTGCTCTCCCTTTTGCCATTGTTTTGCTTATAGCAATTTCTGGCTTATTGAAGGCGTTGAGGATAGAGTCTTACAAGCGAGAAAGCCTTCAAGTAATGGCTGGAACGCCTCAGCATAGCGATTCGGATAAAAACTGGAAAGACCGCTTAGAGAACATCGTTACCTTCCCAGATGAAAATGCTGTTCGTCGATATGTAAATAAAGTGGTTATGCCAGCTTTCACCGAAGTAGGTGAAGAATTTAAGTCTCAACAGTTCGAGATTAAAATTGAAGACACTGAAGAAGCACTTATTTTAACCGTTGATATGGGTAACGACCCCGAATTTATTTATGCGGTATACCTAGTGCCGACAGAACAGCCTGAATTTGGTCCAAGTGACACACCAACACTGGACGAAAACAAAAAGGCAACGTACTATCGCGCCGAGGTTCACCTGAGTGAAGGTGGTCAGAACTATGACATTATGGGTTGGTCGAAAATTTCAGTAATTAATGATGTTATTGATCACTACCATAAGCACCAACATTTTATTCATTTGCTTAAGTAACCACGTGGTTACGCATTTGTTGGAAGTAATATGCGAAAAGAAGAAGAATTATTAGTGGCACTACGGCGCGTTATTCGCGCTGTAGACCTACGCAGCAAGCAGCTAAGTAAACACGTGGGGCTAACGGGTCCACAACTACTGGTAATGCAAAATATTGAAGAGCGCCCTGGCATAATGGTGCGCGAAATTGCAGAGAATATTAATTTAAGCCCTGCAACCATCACCAATATTTTAGATAGACTGGAGTCACGAGACTTAGCTACGCGCATTAGAAGTACGCAAGACAAACGTAAAGTGGGCGTGTTCTTAACCGAACGCGGAAAAGAAGCGGTGGTAGACGCCCCGCGCCCGCTTCAAGAGCACTTTGTAGAGCGCTTTTCTCAGCTAAAAGAATGGGAACAAAGCCAAATGGTTGCTACCGTTCAGCGTATTGCTAGCATGATGGATGCAGAGGATATCGATGCCTCTCCTTTCTTGGAACTAGGCAGTATTTCAGAAAAAAGCTAATAGTCGTTTTCTTCTTAAAAAAAATGGCCTTCAATTTACATTGAAGGCCATTTTTATATCTGCTATTGCCGTCAGCCGATAAAAGGCTTAACTGGTAATTAAGTTTTTGCTTTCAATGGATTAACTTTTCCACCGGTAACTTTGTCTGCCCTTCCTTCTTCTTTGGCTTTTTCAGCACGACGCTTGCGAATTTCTTTCGGATCAGCAATAAGTGGGCGATAAATTTCGATACGATCACCGTCGTTGAGCGTATCTCGCAGTTTAACTACGCGACTCCAAATACCTACTTTAGTGGCTTTCAAGTCGATTTCGGGAAACTGCTCAAGCACATTAGACGCATTAATCGCCTCTTCTACTGTCGCATTTTCATGAATAGCAACATCAATGATGGTTTGCTTGGTGGGCAATGCGTAGGCAACCTCAATATTGATGAGCTTATTACTCATGCGTATACGCTCCGTGCTCTGTCTGTAAACGCCGCTACCATGCTGCTTGCTAAGCTGTTGAACACTTTACCAAACGCCATCTCTGCTAGCTTGTTGCTGAATTCAAATTCAAGGTTTAACTCTATCTTACAGGCTTCTTCAGATAGTGCTGAAAATGTCCAGCCGCCGGTTAACGAACGAAACGGCCCATCTACTAGCTGCATTTGTATACTTTGCCCTGGCTCCAGCACATTGTGTGTTGTAAACCACTGTTTGATACCTGCCTTTGCAACTAACAAAGACGCTTTCATGCTTTGCGCTGAAGTGTCGAGAATTTTGCTATCTGTACAGCCCGGCAAAAACTCAGGATAAGAAGCTACATCGTTGACTAAGTTAAACATGGCTTCTGCGCTATGAGCTACTAGCGCACTTCTATGAATACTTGGCATTGATCCCACTACAATTAATACTCTTGGCGGCATTGTACCATAGAAAATTTGTATCGCTTGTATTCGGTTTTGAACCAAATGCCCCTATATAAGATAACAATGACAACTAAAGACATTTCTTTGAACAATCAGTATAATAACCAGCATGAAAAAGAATAAAGCCAACAAAAACACCACAGGAAATATCGCGCAGAACAAAAAGGCGCGTCATGACTATTTCCTAGAAGACAAGTTCGAAGCCGGACTTGAGCTTCAAGGGTGGGAAATTAAAAGTATTCGTGCCGGTAAAGTAAATATTACCGACGCGTACATCATTATCCAAAATGCCGAAGCGTATTTAGTAGGTTGTAGAATTAGCCCGCTAAATCAAGCATCAACCCACGTAATCGCTGCTCCTGAGCGTGCACGTAAACTGCTGCTGAAAAAACGTGAAATTGACCGCTTAATGGGTGCACGCGACCGCCAAGGTTATTCAGTAGTAGCAACGTCTATGTACTGGAAAAAGTGTTGGGTGAAACTGGAAATTCACCTCGCCAAAGGTAAGCACGCTCATGACAAGCGCGACACCTTGAAAGACAAAGACTGGCAGCGCCAAAAAGAAAGAATGATGAAACACAGCGTTTAACGCTGTGTTTTTATATACGTTCTAGTAAAAGAAATGTGATTATAAGGCTGCGCTTGCATAGCGCAGCTTTTTTGAAACTCTTACGTAAAACTTACTGGCGTTAACCTACATCTCGCTTGGTCATCTTCTTGC
This sequence comes from Alteromonas sp. ALT199, assembly GCF_018619335.1. GTDB lineage: Bacteria > Pseudomonadota > Gammaproteobacteria > Enterobacterales > Alteromonadaceae > Alteromonas. Next base: position 4,185 of record NZ_JAHHDX010000103.1, read on the forward strand.
GATGCAGCATATCAAGAATAAGGCTCCACAGTGGTGACGGGTTTCTTAACGTAGTTAGGTTATTCCCAAGGCGTCTAAGCTGTCTTCGCACCATGGCCATGTTCGCAAGACTTGCTAGCGACTTATCTTTCCAACCACAGTGTGGAATTATTCCTGAATAACTCCATTCTTGCTGCCACTTTTTAGCCAGGTCGGGCGTAATGGCGAGAGCGCTGGCTAAGCCCACCATAGCACAGCCCTGCTCTATCACTTCTTCTGCCACTTCGGCCCTTTTGATACCGCCTGTGGTCATAAGTGGGATATCGGTTTTACTCACCAAGGCCTGTGCAAATTCTAGAAAGTACGCCTCTCTGGCAAGCGTAGTATCGTCCCGCGTTTGGCCCTGCATGGCAGGTGCTTCATAACTACCACCAGACAGTTCAACTACGTCTACACCCAAGGCTTCTAAGCGGTTTACTACTTCACACGCATCGTCGAAAGAAAAACCGTTCTTTTGAAAATCGGCAGAGTTAAGCTTTACCATAACAACGAAGCCTTTAGCGCAAACAGCTCTAACCTGACTCACTATGTTTATAAGTAAACGCGCGCGATTAATAATAGAACCGCCCCACTCGTCTTGACGCTGATTAGTTAGCGGAGATAAAAACTGTGTAAGCAAATAACCGTGAGCCGCGTGAATTTCTACGCCATCAAACCCCGCTTTCTCGGCTTGCTTGGCTGTTTCAACAAAGCGCTTGCATACATCGTGAATGTCTTGGCAGGTCATTTCTCGGGGCTGAGCAAACAGCTTAGAATGTTTACCCATATCCAGCGGTACGGCAGAAGGCGCAATGGCTTTTCCCTGCATGGCTTTAAATACCTGTCGACCTGGGTGATTAATTTGCATTATAGCTAATGCGCCATTCGACTTAATAAGCTTCGCCCACTTTTGAAACGGCGCAATATCGGTATCTTTTTCTAGTGCAACGCCACCAGGCCCTGTCATGGCGCCTTTATCGACCATCACATTACCCGTTATTACCATACCTAAATTACCATGGGCCCAATATCGATAAAGTGAATACAAAGACTCACCGGGTAGGTTTCCCCTACTGGACATATTTTCTTCCATTGCAGCTTTAACTAGGCGATTTCGCGCTGTTACGCCACACGGCAGGGTATAAGGAGAATACAATATGGAATTTGAAGACATTTACACTACAAGCCTTTTAATTATGCTCACGTACTTTAATGGTTCTTGCCACTAAATGCATCCTTACATAGGTACTTATTCCTTAAAAATTCGCTAAAAAATTGTTAAGCCAGTGGCCCGCTTACTAAAACCAGAAAGCTATCAATAAGCTTTCTTACCCCTATCTTCGCGCCGGCCCTTGAAAATCAATGCCACTAGCCACATATCTTTTGTAAGTCGATAATAGACTTACTGTTATGAAGGCAAACTTGTTTTCATTGTTCGCTTTGTAAGCTTTTGAAATTACAGGTGTTATATTTGGTTGTTTTATAGCCAAACCCTTAAAATTTAAAGCGTTTTCTAAAAGAAAGCATTTAATGACGTAACATTTGTGCTATTATTGAAAATCACACTCGGGGCTGATTAGGATTCGACAGGATCTAGGAAGCCGGAGGTGCATGCAGAGGAGCGGTTGGCCTCTTAAAAAAGCCGCATTTAAATAGTCGCAAACGACGAAACTTACGCACTAGCCGCTTAATAACCGGTATAGGCCCTTCCACCCTAGTCTTTTCCTGCTAGCGGGGATTCGGAAGGTCATCCAAGTAGGATAGCGAGGGAACCTTGTCTAAGGGTGAACCGCGAAACAGTATTAGGCCAGCTGCAAGGAAATCCTGTTTGTCGGAGTTCCAAGCAGTTAAATAAATGACAAACTAAGCATGTAGTACCAAAGGTAGACATTTTCTGGACGCGGGTTCAAATCCCGCCAGCTCCACCAATTCAATAAAAAAAGACGTCCTATGACGTCTTTTTTTATGTCTCAAACTCAGTAACTTCCTCTCAACCAGAGCCATAATGTGAAAGCATACTCTGAAATTCACACGCCCTTCGTAGCCCTACTATCGACACAAGATTACACTGGCATAACAACACTAAAAGTTCAGAAAAGGCGCTAGCGGCAGGTATGGTGAACTAAACAGTGTGTCACTGCTCACGCCCCCACCGACCACTAACACGCTCCGATGTTTTATTTAATAAAGTACCTTATTTGAAAGATACTAAGTGCTAGTCTGCTTTGCGGTTTAGGCTGATTAAACAGATAGCCAATAATAACGTTGCAATCATACCTGAAGCGCCAGCTACACCCGATGGTAAAAAGCCATCACGACCAAATATAATTAATATGGCATTAGAAAGCATAGCTACTGAACCGGCTACAGCTGTTAAACCGCCAATTGCTTTACCACCTTTTGCCGCAAAAGATAGGCCAAAAACAACGGCTGCTAAGCCTAATAACAATTTAGCCGCGTAGTAAATCATGAAAGACAAAGACACCACGCCGCCAATTAAAGGCTGGGCGCCTTCCACTGCACCAGCTACTTTGCCGAAGGTTGAAAATAACGTTAGGCCAATGCTCACCTGCACTACATTAAGAACGGCACTAAAAGCAATAGCCGACCAACCTAGTTGCGCGTTTTTTGCTTGCACCATAGCAGTACTTGCAAAAGCAACTAGCACGGTAAAAATTGCGGCTTCGAAACCCCAGGCATACTGCCTTGAAAAGCTAATTCCGCTACTGTAAAGCGCTGTAAAAACAGCCTGTGTTATTGCTAATAGCAGTAATAACGATGCTGTTACTTGGATGGTGCGCTTATGTGTAAATTCCATTGTGGCTCTCTTTTAATTTCATTTGTAAATAGCATTTATTGATGAGGGTATAAGACAGGTAAAACGAAAATATAATTTCACTAATTTCGGTGAAAATTAAAAAATGACTAATTAAGAGCGGAAGATTAATCTATTGAAGGCTGCCAAATACCATTCGGCAAGTCTTTTTCGTTCATATCTTCAACACTGCTCTATCAAGCCCCCTACTTTTGCTACTTGATTGGTCATTCCACTCTCAAGTGGGAGTAAAACGTATTCCCATTTATTTCGTTATATTATAACATTACCACCAAACCTCGGTAACAACACGTTATACAATGCAAACAAATTCAGTAATATGCGCAAATGCGCTAACCGTGCGCGTTGAAAACCGCACGCTTTTAGATAACCTAAATTTCAACGTTGGCAGGGGCGAAGTTTTTGCGCTTTTAGGCGGGAACGGTGCCGGTAAATCTACTACCCTTAAAACCTTTTTAGGTTTGATGAAGGCAAGCAGTGGTAGCGCTACTGTTTTGGGCCACAACGCCACTACTCACCCTAACGATGTTCAAAAGTCTGTCGCTTATTTACCTGAATCTGTAACGCTTTATGGTCACCTTTCTGGCTTGGAAAATATCCGTTACTTTCTTTCGGTAGCTGGTGTAGAAAAATCAGACGAAGACATTTTTGCAGCACTTCGCAAAGTGGCGCTTCAAGAAGATTCATGGAATAAGGCGTTATCAAACTACTCGAAAGGTATGCGCCAGAAGACCGCAATTGCCCTTGCTTTGTTGCGCAATGCTCCAGTGTTATTTTTAGATGAGCCAACATCAGGGTTAGACCCTGCCGCTATAGACGAGTTTAATGCGTTGGTTTCTGAACTTGCCGCCAATGGCGCTACTATTTTTATGGTAACTCACGATGTTTATGGTGCTTGTCAGGTCGCTCACCGCATTGTGCTTTTAAGTAACGGTAAATTGACTGGTTCGTTCGAACGTGTTGACGACACGCCAATCGACACAGAAGCGGTACACGCAGCATTTTCAGGGCGCAAAGCATGATATTTAGTGTAGCAAAAACCATTTGTGCAGATCAGTGGCGCTATTGGCTGCGCACGAAAGTCGCCGCTACAGTACTTTTGCTAGGGGCAATACTCACGCTAGCGGCACTTGTTGTAAATGCGTTTCACATTGAAGAGGCCGCGCACGCTAGAGAGCACCTTCAAACTGAAGCAGAAGAACGCTTTAAAGCGCAGCCTGACAAGCACCCTCACCGAATGGTGCATTACGGTCATTATGTTTTTCGTGCTCCTACTCCATTAAGCGTAATTGAACCTGGTGTAGACACCTACACGGGTAACGCTATTTTCTTAGAAGGTCATCGACAAAATAGCGCCATGTTTGCCGAGCAGAGGCAATCGGCTGGGCTTACGCGTTTTAGTAGCTTAACCCCTAGCTTCCTTGCGTTAGTACTTGCGCCGCTGTTTATTATTCTCATTGGTTACGGCAGCGTGTCTCGAGAGCGCGAGGCCGGCACACTTACTTTGTTGTTGTCACAAGGCACTACGCGCTGGCAGCTAATGTTAGGAAAACTCTTAGCGTTAATTACAGCTAGCGGTTTGTTCTTACTCCCTTTGCTGCTGGCCTGCTTGTATGTGGCTTTTTCAAGCGAAAGCCCGCTCGTGGTGATGCTATTTTGCTTAAGTTACGCCGTTTACTTCTTGCTATGGGCTACCGTTGTAACTGCGTGTTCAGCTTTGTTTGAGAAAAGCAGTGTTAGCTTCACTGTGCTTATTGTTATTTGGATGGCTGCGTGTGTTTTGCTTCCTCGTCTTGGAAGCAGCGTCGCGACAAATGCCGCCCCCTCTATGGGCAAGCTTGAGGCGGATTTCAAAGTAGAAGAAAAGCTTAGAAGTTTGGGCGACGGTCACGACGTTAATGACCCTGCATTTAAAAAGCTTAAAGAAGATTTACTAGCAAAATACAATGTAGATTCCGTAGACGACCTTCCTGTTAATTTCCGCGGTGTTGTTGCTCAGTATTCAGAAGGTAGACAGGCAAAAGTGCTTAATGAGTTTGCCGAAAACAGAATGGGTGAAGAATTAGAACAAGCACATATTGCACGTCAGTTTGGCTGGCTATCGCCTACCGTTGCCGTTCGCGCTATCTCCACAATATTAGCGGGTACCAGCCTTGAAACCCATCATCGTTTTTTACGAGAAGCAGAAGCTCTGCGCCTTGAATTCGTGCAAGGGCTAAATAAAGTGCATGTTGAAAAGCTGGATTACAAACTCGACATGAACCGCAATGCAAGCGAAGAAGCGGCTGATAAAGCTGTTGTGGGTGCAGGCAATTGGGCATTGCTATCTGAGTTTAATTTCAAACCAGAAGCAGCGAATACACGCATTTCAAATGCGCTTATCTATTTTCTACAACTGTTTGTTTGGGTATGCATTACCGCCTTGCTTTTAAAAGCGGCTGTTAGGAGGTTAAACCCATGATGCGTTTTACCGATCTTAAACGTGAAGCTAATTTTGTTTTTGGTCACCGCCAAATAAAGCTTACGTTATTAGTCGTATTTCTTTTAAGCGCGGTATCGTTGTGGTCTGGTTATGCAGAAATGCAGGAACAACAAGCCACTATTGAACGCTTACTAGAAAAAGACCAAATAGAGCGTGAAGCCGTTATCACGCATCAGTCTAACTATGGCATGGTCGCTTATTACGCTTTTCACCTGACTTATGCGCCCCCTTCCCCGCTGGCATTTGCTGCCGTAGGCGAAAGAGATGTGTTTCCTTGGAAGCATCGTATTCGCATGCTTGCGCTAGAAGGGCAGATTTATGAAAGCGATACAGATAACCCAGAGCTTGCCTTTTTAGGGCGTTTCGATTTTGCCTTTGTGACCAGCGTATTGCTGCCATTATTTATCATATTGCTGCTTTACGATCTAAAAGCAAAGGAACGGGAAGCCCGACGCTTCGATTTGCTCAATGTAACTGCACGCAATGCCCATGCGATATGGACATCACGAGTATTAGTTACCTTAGTTCCTTTAGCGCTTGTTACGCTCGCTCCATTTGTGGTGTTCGGATTAATTAACGGTACATCTTTACCCTCTCTATTAACCGTTTGCGCAATAGTAATAGGTAACATTGCGTTGTGGAGTGCCATTGTTCTTGCGATTGGTGCCGCAAAGCGTTTTGCAAGTTTTAGTGCAACGCACCTTGCCTCTATCATGCTGGGCGTTTGGCTTGTTACAACAGTTGTAGTACCTGTAACCGCACACACGGTGATTAGTGCCGTGGTAGAAACACCTGAAGGTGGCGACATTGTGCTTACCCAACGCGAAGCAGTAAATAGCGCGTGGGATAAGCCCGTTGAAGACACGTGGCGTGCATTCATAGCTACGCATCCGCAGTGGGCCGACTACACAGAGTTCAACCCTGAACGAGACAGCTCATTTGATTGGAAGTGGTATTACGCGTTTCAACAGGTAGGCGACCAAGCGGCCAGTAAATTGTCGATGGACTATCAGGCTGCCACAGTTCAAAAAGACACCGTTGCAAGCTATGTGGCTTTGCTTTCTCCGTCTTTGCTAACTCAGCGTTTATTATCAAGCACAGCGGAGACTAACGTACAAGCCATGGTGAATTATGAGAATGACGTACGCGCATTTCATAAAGCACTACGAAAATTTTATTACTACCACCTTTTCAAAGAGCCTGAATTTTCTCAGGAAAGCTTTGAGGCACTACCACAATTTACACCAAACACTAAAAGCTCACACAAAAACCGCACAGGAAAAGAAGAATGAAAACTAGTTGGGTTAAATCATCACTCGCTGTCAGTATATCGGCACTGCTTAGCACGTCGGCTTTAGCGCAAAGTGATACTATTCAGGTTGAAGCTGATGTCGAAAAAATAACCGTGCATGGTATGCACCGCGCGTATCAAGGGGCTTTTGAATATAAAGAGGTGCCTGCTGCGGCTCAAGATATTGACTTGGGCTTACTTAGCGATGCCGGCGCAATTAATTTGAATGACGCACTAGACCTTTCAGCATCTGTAGCGCGCCAAAACAATTTTGGCGGTCTTTGGAACAGTTTTGCTATTCGTGGCTTTTCAGGTGATGAAAACTTACCAAGCGGCTTTCTGGTAAACGGCTTTAATGCGGGTCGTGGCTTTGGCGGCCCTCGTGACTTATCTGGCATTGATCACGTAGAAGTATTGAAAGGCCCGAAAGCAGCGCTTTTCGGACGTGGTGAGCCAGGTGGCGCAATTAATCTAGTAACTAAACGTCCTCAGTTTCGTGAAGGAGGTGAAGTTAAAGCCACTTACGGAAGCTGGGAGCAAATGCGTGTTGAAGCTGACGTACAAACTGTTGCGGGCGCATCTGAGAATGTTGGCGTACGCCTAGTTGGTTTTTATGAAGACGCAGAAAGTTTTCGCGATACAGTAGAAACCGAACGCTTTGGATTTTATCCGTCGGTAACCTGGGAAGCATCGGCAGATACTACCGTGACTTACGAGCTAGAGTACACAGAACAAAAGATTCCTTTTGATCGCGGTGTAGTGGCTATTGACGGCGAATTAGGCCATCAACCCATTGAAACCTTTACTGGCGATCCGAATGGCGACACTATCGATACCCAAGTTGTTGGTCATCAAATTGAAGTTTCTCACAAGCTAGCTGATGACTGGAATTTACTTCTAGGTGCAGGGTTGCGTGATACCACGTTTGAAGGTAATGCATTAGAGAGTAATTTTGGCGGCCGTCAAACGCTATTTATCGACCCTAATCAAGCGTTGCTATCGCGCTTTAAGCGTTATCGTAACTTTGAAACTGATTACCTTGTATTACGAGGCGAAATTGCGGGTGAATTTGAAACAGGCTCACTAACCCATCGCGTTATTATCGGTGCTGACTACGACAAATTTGAAAACGACCAGGTGATTCTGCGCTATCGCCCGCCCTTTTTCTCAGGCGATACCGACATTAACGATTTAGACTTAGATCAGTACCTAGTGGTCGATATATTCAACCCTGATTACTCACCGCTTCCCGATGTTGAGCTTTCTGACAATCTAGACCGCCTAGAAGTACAAGAAGCTTGGGGCGTTTACTTTCAGGACCAAATTAACCTTACCGACAACCTTCAAATTCGTTTAGGTGGTCGTTTTGATAAGTTTGAACAAGAAATAGATAATCGCTTAGCAAGCCCGGTAAGCACTACGTCGCAAGATGATACCCGTTTCTCGCCGCAAGTGGGCGCCGTTTATGTGTTTAACGACAGCACCAGCGTTTATGCCACCTACGGCGAAGGGTTCCGTCAGCTAACTGGTTCAGACTTTGCGGGTAACCCTTTCGAGCCGAACGAGTCAGAATCTGCTGAAATTGGCCTTAAAACCGATTTAACGTCTATGTTCGATAATGTACGAGGCGATATCACGCTATCACTATTTAATATTGAGCAAAGCAACATCCTGGTTTTTGATGACAGTGAAGAAGCATCAGATGGCTTTTTCTTAACACCAGCAGGCGAAGCGCGAAGCCGTGGTATCGAGCTAGATATTAACGCAGAGTTTGAAAACAACGTTTCGCTTTGGGTGTCCTACACCTTCGTTGATGCAGAAAGCACAAACGATGCGGCCGATGCTAATTTTGTTTCGGCAATTGAGTCTGGAGACCCGTTAATAAACGTTCCAGAAAACCAATTAAGTATCCAGCTAAGTAAGGGTATTACTTTAGCAGATATGCCAGTGCGTATTGGTTCTGGACTATTGTATGTAGACGAACGCTTAGGTCAAACTGCCACTGACTTCTACTTACCAAGCTACACTACAGTGCGTGCGTTTGCTGAGATAGAGCCTATTGAGAACCTATCGGTTAAAGTAGCGGTAGACAACCTATTTGACGAAGAGTTTTACACTAACTCGTTTGCTGATGTGTGGGTTGAACCAGGTGCGCCACAGCGCTTTAGGCTAACAGCGGCCTATCGTTTTTAATTGTTAAAAACATAGAATTTATTAGATGAATTAAAAAGAGGCCGATATCGAATTGGCCTCTTTTTTATTTCAGTGCTTAATAAATTTTCCCTTATTAATCAAAACACTAAAAACATAAACAATACTAAAGACTAATAAGCAAGGTTTCTTAACTCCCGTATACTACCCTATAATTATGCAGACATCTTTTTTTCAGCGGTTCTAATATGTTGCTACGCTATATATTTCCATGCTCTCTTTTCTTTACCAGCGGGTTCGCTTACTCACAAAGCACGCCATCAGAATTTGCTGAAATGAGCTTCCAAGATTTACTCAACGTAAATGTTAGTGACAATGCTGACAGTTTAGAAA
>NZ_JAHHDX010000075.1:0-2190 GCF_018619335.1 Alteromonas sp. ALT199
AGCGCCTTAAAGGCGCTTTTTTTATACCTAATGATATTTTATAAATGAAAACCAGCTTTAAATTTGAACATTTTTGATATCACAGTATGTCTGAACATTTTTTATAGAAGTTTCGATACTAGATATACAAGCTACAGGTGCACGTCTAAGTAACGCTACTCTTCTTCGTTTTTTGCAGGGGGAAGAACGTAGAATACACCTTCAAATTCCGCTACAGGAGTGTCGCCATCCAAAATTGCTACACTTAATTCAAAACGTGCTTTGTTATCATTTTCCAGTGGTTTAAATTTACCAGACAAGGTCTCAATATTGCAGATTGCCCTCGGCTTCATAGTAATGGGTTTATGGTAGTGAATATCACCATCACCTAGCACAATATCACCGTCTAATCCGCGCTCTTTAAGCTGTAGGTAAATCATTCCCCAGCCTGTTAACGTGGCCAAAGAGAAAATACTTCCCGCGAACATAGTGCCGTGAATATTGATGTTTTTGTTCAATGAAGCGCGAGTTTCGAGCGTGCGTCCAGTGTACTGGTATAGCTTAATACCCATGTGCTCGGTAATGGGAATAGTCTCAGACCATGTTTCTTGTAGTGATTTACACCACTTGGGATGTAGCACTAAAGTGTTATTTTCAGTGAACTTTTTCACCATTTGCTGACGTTTTAGCATACCTAATTCGTTAGGAGCTTCACGTTCAATCTTAAAACCACACGAGCTAAAAAAGTCGATAGATATTTCTCGGCTGTTGGTTACCGCTCGTTCTGCGCCTAAGTCTTTTGCAACGTTTTCGAGCGCAGCCATGATCATTTGACCTAACCCTTTACGATGGTGATCAGGATGTACTGCGATATGACGAATTTGCGCTTCTTCAGCAGTATTCAAATGCACGCGACCGCAAGCCACGATTTCGCCATTTCGATTAGTGATAATGCGATGCTCTGCGACTTGTTCATACTCGTCTTTTTCAGAGCCAGGGGGAAAATTCCATGGCTGGCGTAAGTGCTCCCATCGAAAATGAAAATAGGCTTCAAACTCGGCGTCGCTTTTTGGCGTGACTACCTTGTACACAATAAACCGGCCTTCTTAAATGAATGAACGAGTATTTAAACGTAAGAATACATGAGGCACAAGCTTAATTATGTAAGCAAGTCTAAGAGGCCGATTAAGCTAGTCAGAACCCTTTATTTCGCGCACCCTAACGCTTACTTTTACTTAAGCAGTAATAAGAGCTATTTTGTTCTAGCTCGATTAAGGCATGGTGAACTTAGCTGTAATACAGTTGAGTAAAGCTAGCTAAAGCTTCTTAAACACTGAATTGAAAGGTAACAGGTCCATCGTTGATAAGACCAACTTGCATGTCAGCGCCAAACTCGCCAGTGGCCACTTTCATGCCTTTATTTTTGAGGGATTGAACAAATTTTTCGTAAATAGCTTTGCCATGTTCAGGCGATGCACCGCGAGAAAAGCCTGGACGATTACCCTTCTGCGTATCGGCCACTAGGGTGAATTGCGACACTACTAATATTTCGCCACCCACTTGGTCTATATTTAAGTTCATTTTTCCGTCTTCGTCGCTAAACATACGATAGCGACATAACTTACTAGTGAGCTTTTCAATTTCAGCTTCACCATCTTCTTTTTCAACGCCTAACAGCACTAACATTCCTTTATTAATTTCACCAATCACTTCACCCGCTACGGTAACGTTAGCTTCTGAGACTCGTTGAATAAGCCCTATCATTTAGATGACTCCTGAATAAACCGTGACATATCGCGAGTAGCGCGGCAAAGGGCATAGCCTATGCTTGGCTCTGAGGTGCTATGACCCGCGTCCGGAACAATTTGCAACTGGCTTTGGGCCCATGCTTTGTGAAGCGTTTCAGCTGCTTCTGTCTTACAAATCATATCGTATCGACCGTGAATAATTGTGCCAGGAATATGACTTATTTTACAAATGTTGTTAAGGATATAGTTTTCATCTAAAAAACACTGGTTGGAAAGGAAGTGACATTCTAGTGTCGCTAAACAAGTGACTAGGTGCATGGGGTAATGGGTTGTTGAGTCTCCCACTCCTGGCGGTAAAGTAATACGGGAAAGGCGCTCTTCCCATTGATACCATCTTTTTAATGCAGCATGGCGTAATACATCGTTACTCGAACGTACCATAGCACTGTAGAAATCACACACA
>NZ_JAHHDX010000075.1:2455-4174 GCF_018619335.1 Alteromonas sp. ALT199
GGCCAGTAACATGGGAGGTGTACTTAAGCGCGTAAAGTAGCGCTAACGTAGAGCCCCAAGAGCCGCCGAATAAAAGGAGTTTCGGTATTTGAAGGTGTGTTCTTAGGGCTTCAATATCTTCAACATTAAGCCATGTGTCGTTGTTAAGCGTGTCTGCGACAGGTGTTGAACGTCCACACCCGCGCTGTTCATAACCGATAATGCGATACTTATTACTATCAAAAAAGCACTTATAATTGGGAGGGAGGCCGGCCCCAGGTCCGCCGTGAATAAAAAGTACGGGAATGCCATTTGGATTACCACTTTGCTCGAAGTAAAGCGAATGCACACTTCCCACTTCGATAAATCCATTCTCATAGTAGGTAACATCGGGGTAAAGTCGTTTCATTTTGTTTCTGCGCGTTGTGTGAGTGCCTGTTTTAGTTTAGTTTATTGTTATACAAACGTTTGCGTGCTGACTGCTTCAACGCTGTTTTATGTTTAAACATTAACCATAAACGCTAAGTCTATACTATAGAACAAGTGTCATTACGTGCTAGCTAATCATATTATAGTCATAAATGCGAGGATGTTTATATGGCAGGTCAAGGATCAGGCGGTAACGTAATCGCCGCAATTTGTAACTTCTTTATTCCTGGGTTGGGACACTTGGTTCAAGGAAGAATTCTAGGCGCACTGTTCTTTTTTATAACCGTAGGCGTATGTTATGCCTTAGCTGCAACCGTGGTACTTGCCATTGTCTTTTGGCCTTTGGGCGCCCTTTTGCATTTAATCTGTATTATTAGCGCAGCACGTTTTAGAGGTGGAGTAACCGCATGAAGTTAATCGCATCAGCATTTGTTGCTATGCTAGCCATTAGTGGCTGTCAGTCTGCATATTATGCAGCATGGGAAAAAGTGGGCGTTGAAAAGCGCGATATCCTAGTTGACCGCGTTGAAAACGCAAAAGAGTCGCAAGAAGATGCGCAAGAGCAGTTTAACTCTGCGCTAGAGGCATTCAGCGCTGCAGTTGCGTTTGACGGTGGAGAGCTAGAAGACGTTTACAACCGCTTGAATGGTCAGTACGAAGATAGCGTTGCCGCTTCAGAAGAAGTGAGTTCACGCATCGATAAAGTAGAAAGTGTTGCAGAAGCTTTATTTGATGAGTGGGCGGAAGAGCTAGAAAAGTATGAGAATGCATCGCTTAAACGAGATAGCGCTGCGAAGCTTCGAGAAACTAAGCGTCGCTATTCTTCACTAATGAAAGCTATGCGCAAAGCGGAAAGTAAAATGCCACCAGTGTTAAGCGCGCTTCAGGACAATGTGCTGTACTTAAAGCACAACTTAAATGCCAGCGCGATTGGCGCACTGCAGGGTGAACTATCTACTATTGAAAACAACGTAGCCCAGCTTATTAGGCAAATGAATTCAGCTATTGCTGAGTCTGACGCTTTTATATCAGCAATGAAAAACTAGTCGTTAGTTAGGCAGTAATTATAAAGAAGGGAGCTTGTAGCTCCCTTCTTTCGTTTTATGCATTTGTAGCGAGTATTTACGTTACTCAAAGCCGCCCCGTAAAGTAAATCATTATTATGCCCGACTATACTTTAGGTCGATTATTCCTGTGGGACTTTACGGGGCTCGTTTTCCGCTTTACGGTTTTCAAAAGCTTCGCCAAGGCTGCACGTGAACTCTGCGCCAAACAACACAATTACCCAAGACAAATACACCCATAAAAATA
>NZ_JAHHDX010000026.1 GCF_018619335.1 Alteromonas sp. ALT199
AGTTTGTATTCTTATAGTGCTGATAAGTAAAGAGATTAAAATTTTCGGGGAGGTGGTTTGATGGTGAGTTTGTTAAATAAAAATTTTAAGTGTAGGGGGCAAAAGCACCGCGACGATGAAATTCTTCAACCCAATCACTCTAAATTTATGTCGGTTAATTGTTGTAAAAATGTTAAACAAATGATTATATCAAACGTATTATGTTTGTATTTAATAATCAAAAAGGAAGGAACATGCTGAACAAAAAACAAAGCGCCGTGATGTACTGGTGCTGTATAACCCTTTTAATGCTTGCTTTATCTCTTTCAAGTAAAGCTTCAGCCACGTTGATAAATAGTACTTTCGACAATGCCCTTACTGGATGGCAGGGCCAAGTCGATATTTTCGATGGGGTAAATGAATTGTTTTTTGTTGATGTAAACGATTTTTCCGATTTTTCTAATAATTTTTCTACAAATGCAGACACGCTTTTTCTATCGACGGATTTTCAAGGCGCCGATGAAATTTTTGGGGTGTACCTTTTTCAATCATTTACGGTAGGCGCTTCAGCGCACTCACTCTCACTGGCATTTAGTGCAGCCGCTGACTTCTTTCAGGTTGCACTATTCGACAGTAGCGCCAACCTTTTACATGACTTCAATACTGACGGAGCAATTGCTAATTTATCGGCACTGCGTGGGCAAGTGGTCTCGCTTGAGTTTGCTGTCGGTGACACGAACTTTTCGCTAGGCGATACGCTAACTGTTTCTAATATTCAACTAGTTCATACATCGGTAGCGGTTCCAGAGCCATTGAGTTTCCCCCTATGGCTAATGGCCTTAACTGGACTGTGGGTTCGCCGTAATTCTGTGACTTCGACTTATACACTTCGCTAATTCGTTTCAGGGAACATACCATGTTTAATCAAAAGCAAACTCTTAGCCACTGTGTGGCTAGGAAGCTAAGTACTTTTAATAAGAAACTTGTACAAAATTTACTGAGTAGGTCTCTTTACCGCGCCTCCTCACGTCCTACATTGTCTGTACTAAGTGCTATACCCGCGTTATTAACGCTCAATATGGCGCAAGCCCAAGTGGCGGAGATCATGCAATGGGAAGTCATAAGTGACACCGTTGTGGAGCAAAGTGACCAATATGTTAAGCGGGGTGTAGGGTATTTTACTGAAAACACCTTTACTTTATCAGAGTCGGTTAACCAAAGTGATACATTGCGCTTAGTCGTCACGCAAAGTAGCCATGAGGTTATAGAGCCAGACGGATACAACAATTTCAATCAACCCTACTTTAATATAACGGCTACTCAAAACAGCCACACTATATACTTTAGCCCAGCCCGAAAAGCGTTTGCCTATGACGTTGAGCTTCAACAACAAGTTCAACCGAGTAATGCTCTGGCATTTGCCTACGATTTTAATATTGACCAAGTACAGCTTGAAAATAACAACTGGGAAGGTTGGGTGTACCCCACGCGTAACCGAGGTGAAATGGTATTTGAGGCAGATGGTGGGAGAGATGAAACAGGAGCAATTAGCTATACCGATACCAGTGCTAATGTAAATATCACGCAAAATGGCATTAGATTTAACAACCGTACCAATCAGCCTAATATCAATCCGTGGACGGCGATGCTCGAAGGTGCCATAGGCAAAGATATCAATTCAGTCTCGCTATGGGTGAAGGTTGAAAAAGCGCAGCCAGGCAATGTAACGGTAAGGCACAATCTTGTTCCTTTCCCTGTGATTGATGACAGGAAAGGACCAACTATTAACGCGGGTATAGATATCGGCCCACAATACGAAATGATCATTCCGGGTTCCGAAAATGGCAACTGGGTGCAAGTTGAATTTATTGATTCTAAAACCGGCTTACGCAATTTTACTGTTCCTGATACGTGGCGCCATTTTGATGGCGAGTCATCTATTCAGGTTTACCCTCAGTTTTTATTTGATGGACTAGAGGTGGGTGACAAAGTCACCATAGATAACTACGCAATAAACGAAGGATCTTTGGACGAGGCGTGCTGTGCGCCAGTAGATGTTAGTGACACTGGAAACAGTGGCGGGAGCTCTTCAGGAGGAAGCGATAGCACTCCAGACATTAACGAACCAGATTATCAACTCGGTGATGTTCTTAACTTTAACTATACCTTTGATGAAAACAACTTGGCGCCAAACCAAGGCAGCCAAGGCTGGGTATATTCTGTTATCGACAGGGGAGCACTTAGTTTTGCCGATGGGGAAGGGAGAAATGGAGCGGCGCTTATCTATGAAGATACAAGTGAGAATATTAACCCAGAGCAAAACGGGTTTTACCTCCAGCAGTGGAATAATAGCCCGTTTACTGCAAGGTTTGATAACCACGGTCACATATTAAAAGAAGTATCTTTGTGGGTAAAAACTGACTTAGTGTCTGAAAAAGACATTGAACTCATTCACTACCTCCTTCCTTATGGTCTGGTTTCAGGTAATAAGCGAAATAATTACCCTGCTGCAGTTGAGGCGGCGCCACGTTATACAGGTACTATTCCAGCGAACAGCAAAGGCTGGGTTCAGTTAACGCTAACGCTCACTTCCGATTCAGAAGGTGATTTTATAATTCCGTCGACGTGGTCGGGCTACGAAGGAGGGGAATTCAACATTTACCCTGAATTTAAGTTTGCTGGCACCGAAGTAGGGGATAAACTTTATCTAGATGACTATTTTGTTGTATCAGAAGTTGGCGAGCCGCTACCCATCCCAACAGATTTCACTATTGCATACGATTTTGAAGAGGCAACCGTTAGCCAAACTAACGGATGGGGTTTTGTACTTGCAGATTTTGGTAGTGTTAGCCTAGAAGATAGTGGCGGTGTGAATAGTAGTAATGCTATCGGTTATACCGACACCAGTGTAAATACAGATATTAATAATCAATCTTTACTTTGGCACAAATGGGGCAACGCTAACCCTTGGAGCCAAGCTTTTGGTGGTGGTGCTGTAGACACTGAAATTCAGTCTGTAAGTTTAAATGTAAAAGTAATTAAAGGGGCAGGCAATTCAAATATAACCCCAGTAACGGTTAAGCATCACTTGTTACCGTGGAATGTGACCTTAAGCGGCGGTAAATCGGGCAAAGTTGCCGCAGCAAAGGCCATAACTGCTGACTACACCGCGACGGTTGAACCTGAAGATTTCGGTGACTGGGTAACCATAAGCTTTGTAGATGCAAACACCAATGAACTTGGCTTCTCTGTTCCGGAAAGCTGGATCCTCACTACGGGTAAAGATATTACAGATGTTCTACCCTCTTTCTATTTCGGCGGGTTAGAAGAAGGGGATAAGGTAATTATCGATGACTATCTGCTAGTGGGTGACAACGCGCTAGCCAGAAGCGGTGAAATTGAAAACGACGTCCCGTTGCCTGAATACGGCTATCATGATGGCAGCGGCACTTACACGGTAACACCCAGACCTGAACCCATAAGCGTTGAAGACTCTAGGTTTTATACGCCGCCATCGGCAACAGGCATTCAGCGCGATTTACTGGTTGATTATGCAGTTAATAACCAGGATTCAAACGACGATACGCAGGTTTTGCAGGAAGCTCTTGATGATATAAGCAATAATTTAGGCGGTGGAACGCTCTTAATTCCTGCCGGCGACTATTACTTTAGAAGCGTGCACCTTCGGTCAAATGTACAAATTGAGGTTGATGAAAACGCACGTTTTTATATGGCGCCTGGTGGTGGTTACAACACTTGGATGTTCGAAATGGGCTTTGCTAACCAAGGTAAAGCAGAAAATGTGAGCATGGTTGGGCTTGGCGATGGTTTTACTATCGACTTGTCTATCGACAGAACGCCAGAACCCAATGAGCGCATCGCTGTGTTTAGAATGGGTGACATAGAGAATTTCCGGTTTGCTAATTTCACTATTGAAGATAACAAGACTATCTTCGCTTCCTTTTTAGTTGGCGTAACACAGCGGGATAACGACCTACACTGGCCCGTAAACGGCATCATAGAAGATATTGACCAGCATAACTCATTGTTCGGTTACGGACTCGTTCAAACCTATGCGGCCGATAACATTCTTTTCAGGAATCTTCATAGCGAAGGCGGAATTACGCTAAGAATGGAAACAGATAACCTAAGTATGAAGGACTTCGGTAAAGGCGGTATTCGAGATATTTTTGCTGAGAATATTCAAGGAACAGATTGTTTAGCTCCCGTTATGTTTGGCCCTCATTTTCAAGAGAATGGGTCGGTACAGGTCAATGGTGTCGTCTCCAATGGTTGCAGTTTTGCCGTAAGGGTAGACGAAGGGTTCGTTGAACTATTTAGCCCTCAAGGAGAAAGTTACACGAGGAATCGATGGCGCGATGAAGTTAACGCTACTTATGGCGATGGCTGCGCCGACGTGACTTATGCTCGTGGTGCAAACCAATGGGCTACCCGCATTACGCCGACGAAAACGTGTTTAGATGCAGTGCATAATCGAACTAAACTTAAACCCGGATGGTTTGAAGAGTCTTACGTTTATAACGTTATGGCCAACTTTGATACCAATGCACACTTGAAGCTAGATAACTTAAATTTTGTAGCTAGCTGCGATAACATTTGTATTGCTTCGCCTGGGCAATGGTCGAGAAGAGGACAAGTTTTCCTCGGAGACTCTGTCGCTGCTATCGTAAATGAGCAAAAAGAAGGTGTGGATTACAATTTCAATATTAATATTGAACAACCCTCGTCTAATGGCTTTCCTAATGCGCATTACGAAAAGCTAGACAGCATCTCAATGCCTTTATCTTCTTGTCGTTCTAACTACCAAACTGCATTACCAAATTGTAGTGATGTAAGGTGGTATTAAACGTTAATCTTTAGCTGTTGATTGGTAAAAAGGAGCTGCTAGCTCCTTTTTATTTATCTTTAAAAAGTAAGTCAAAAAAGCGCTTGGCGCTAGGTGTAAAAGGGCGTTGGTTTAAATGTAGGAAAAAGAGTGTTCGAGCATTGGCATTTATTCCGTCCACCCGATGGATCTTTTTTAACTGACTTAATTCATCACACACTATATTAGGTAAAAAAGAAACGCCTAAGCCTTGTGACACAGCTCTGGCGATGGCTTCATTACTGCCCAGCCGTATTTCTTTGTCTACCGGCCAACCATTATTTTTTATGATTGATAGTGCAACTTCTCTTGTGCCTGAACCTTCTTCACGCAATAGCCATGTGCAGTCTAGGGCATTAAACTTTTCAGAATAAGAGACCCACAAGCCCATGGATTCGTTAACCCATGGTATCACTTGAATACTTTGTAAATGGGAAGGTCCTTCAACAAGGGCAACATCGAGCTGGGCATCAAGAAGCTTTTGCTCAACGTCACGGGAATTGGCAACCACGAGCTCTAGGTGAATATCAGGGTATTTGACTCGAAATTCTGCTAAATACGAAGGGAGCCAGTAGCTAGCCACTGTCGTGCTTGCCCCAACCGTGAGAGACCCTTTACCGGCATTCGCCATAAGCGCCATATCTTCAACGGCAGACTTCTCGATGGCAAAGATTCCTCTAGCATGTTCAAACAGTGTTTTTCCTGCTTCTGTCAGTATTAATGTTCGAGTGCTTGATGAACGCGCAATGAGTGAGAGCGAAAGGCTATGTTCTAGTTCTTTTACTGCTTTAGATACGGCTGGCTGACTAATAAAAAGCTGTTCAGCAGCACCTGTAAAAGAACCTAACCGAGCAACCCAATAATAGACGCGAAGAGCATTTAAATTTAATCGCATAACTAAAAGTTATTCACACATCGTTTATATGTATTGGAGTTATATTCTAACGGACGTTAGCTTACTGTCAACGCATCGACAGGAGTAGTGTATGAAAGCCCAAAATATTGCTGATAAAATTTTTAACGCCCCTCGAATACTTAGTTCTTCAATGTTCTTGGGCATTGTAAGCGTGATGCTCATTTCAATTATCTCGACTTACTTTTCGACGCTGCCTTTATTCGGGGAAATAGGGCTAAGTCCATTGACGATTGCGATTCTTGTTGGCGTGGTAATAGGCAATAGCCCCATAAACCGTGTTATGCATAGAATTGCAACTGGCGTCGACTTTTCTAAAAGCGTTTTGCTGAAGCTCGGGGTTATTTTGTTTGGACTGCGGATCACTTTTGAACAAATAGCACAGCTGGGTTGGTATGGTGTTTTGGTCGATGTAGTAGTAGTAGCAAGTGTGCTACTTGCTGCCTATCTTCTAGGTACCAAGCTTTTTAAGTTAGATTATCAAACGTCAATACTCATAGGCGCAGGAAGTGCAATTTGTGGCGCTGCTGCGGTTTTAGCAACTGAACCTGTGGTAAAAGCACAAGCGCACAAAGTCTCAATAGCGGTAGCCACGGTAGTACTTTTTGGTACCACGAGTATGTTTTTATACCCAGCGCTGTATCCGTACTTAGGTTTAACAGAGCATGCTTTTGGTATTTACATAGGGGCAACAGTGCATGAAGTTGCACAAGTTGTTGCTGCAGGTACTGCGGTTAATAATGAAGTCGCGAACGCGGCAGTAATTGAAAAAATGGTGCGCGTGATGCTACTTGCACCAACGCTTCTGTTTTTATCATGGGTACTTGCCAGAAAGGCAAATGCAATAGATGAGCATGCCTCAAACGACAAGCCAAAACTGATTATTCCGTGGTTTGCTGTTTTATTTGTAGTAGTGAGCGGCATTAACTCTCTTGAAATCATTCCGCCAGGTTTCCATCAAGGCCTATTAACTATAGATAACTATTTGTTATGCATGGCAATGGCTGCTCTTGGTCTTCGAACCCACCTCACTCCAATTTTCAATGTTGGATTTAAGCCAGTCTTACTCGCTGCATGTTTGTTTTTTATGTTAGTTGCAGGAGGGTATGGCTTGAGCTTTCTTATAGGTTGAATAAATTTAAGTGTAAAATTGCTTAACATCCCATAAACATATGATGTATATTAAGGTGGTATTTATTAAGTAGGCCAGATAAAAGATTAAGCATTATAGAGAACGAAATAAATGTTTGTTAAAAGTCAATTCATCAGCACTGCTAAAGGCGGCGAGTACTATAAAAACAAAATATCTAAAGTGCTCTTGGCTGTGCTGACTACTAATGCTTTCGCATGTGCAAATGGTGTGGAGCAAAACAAGGTAGGCTTTAATAGTGAAAATGTTAGCAACGAGCGTATTTTATTTAAGCAAGAGGTAAAACACCTTCCCCTCAAAAACAGCAATTTGCGCAAATGGGATGTAGCTACAGTGGCTGATCTTGACCAAGATGGGTTTCCCGATCTTTTGCTCAATGATCATGGTTTCAGCTTAAAAGTGTTGTGGAACAACAACGGACATTTTGCTAAGCCATACGACCTTATTATGGGTGATATGCACGGTATTACAGCAGGTGATTTTGATAAAGACGGAAGTATAGAAATCGCGGTTTCCAGAGGCGGTGGCTCTGGGAGTAACGCCAGAAACACCAAGCTTTTTCGGGTAGCGAAGAGCCGTGAAATTTCAACGGTACCAAATTTAGAACAGCCCATGCCTTTTATGCGTGGGCGAACCGTAAAGCTCGTCGACTTAAATCAAGATGGGTGGCTGGATTTACTTAACTTTGCTTTTCCTTCGCGTGAGATGCAGGGAAAAAGCGAAAGCTACGTATTCAATAATAGCCAGAATGGCCAGTTTGTTGAGGAAACAAAACTACCTGCGGTAAGAGGCGATGGTCAGAAAACACTTATCACCGATTTTAATAACGACGGGTTACCTGACTTAGTAGTTTACGGTAACGATGAAGCCAGAGCTTATCAAGCGAGTGATGCGTTCGAATATGAAGAGGTGACGAGTAGCGTTTTTCCTGCCTCGTTAAGCAATGTTACAAGTATCAATGAAATTGACTTTGATAACGATGGCGACTTTGACCTATTTGTCACTCGTTCGGTGGACTATCAACCTGGTCAAACGTTTTATGATAAAAAACGTCAATTATTAGGCTACTACTGGTTGCGAGGAGTACATAAATTTCCTCCTTTTCATGCAGGTCCGGTTATCGAGTTTGTTAACTTTCAAAGTCAGTGGCCTACAAAGGATCTATTTATTGGTGAGTCAGCTTATCCCTTTGCGTTTGAGGGTGAAACTCATATTGGACGAGATGTTCGAATCGTAAATAGTGATGCACTAGGGTTCCCTGACAAATTAGACAAAAAGGGCGCTTATATTGGTTACATTGGAAATGGGCAATGGCAATTCGCCGCTGCAACGTTTTCAATTTCAACCGGGGTAATAAAAGGGGTTACCGCATACCCTGAAATGCCAAAGCCAGAAGCGTTGGGTGATATGCTGCTGTTAAATACCGGCGGTACATTTGTTGATAACTCAACGCAGGCGGGAATTACCTATCAAGAAAATACGGTTTCATCAGCGGTAGCAGATATCAATAATGACGGCTACAGCGACCTTGTTATAGCTAAGAAAGGCGATCTTATTCACTCTAATAATGCACTCACTTTTCTGAATGAAAACGGAAAGGGTTTCAAGGCTATTACTGCTCACGGTATTACCAGTGAAGAACTAGGTGCACTAGGTCTTGGAGTTGAAGCATTAGACTACGACTTAGATGGCGCTGTTGACCTAATAATAGGTAATGATCGCGGCAAGTGGCACCTTTTGCGCAACACCAAAACACACCATAACTACATTGGTATACACGTTTCATCTTCGCCAAAGGCAAACGCTAACTCAGAAGGCGCGATAGTAGAAATTGAGGCATGCGGAAATAAGCAGAAAAAGAGAGTAGGACAAACCTCAGCAGCATATTCTTTGAGTTCAAATACGGCGTTACATTTTGGTTTGGGTAACTGTACTGGACCTGTGGCAGCAACGATTTCTTGGAGTAACAATGAGCAATCTTCACGAACTTTTGAATCGATAAACACTTACCAGCAATGGTCATTTTGACTTGAGGGCTAAAGCGTTTACGCAGAAGGTAAATATTAGAAGAATTCTTGAAATTTTACGTAGTGGTATAGAAGGACAATGAGATGACAAAGCGAAATCAAAACGTGCTTGGAATTTGGGCACTGTGTTTATCTATGATAGCCGTAGCATCGTTTGCTCATGGTAGTGAGCAAAAAAAGGGAGAACCCTCGGCAGAACACAAAAAACCGAATATCGTTTTTATCTTTTCTGACGATGCAGGCTATGGTGATTTTGGCTTCCACGGCAGTAAAGTTATGAAAACACCTAACTTGGATAAGCTGGCTGCTGAAGGGGTACGATTTGAGCAAGGTTATGTTTCAGACCCCACGTGCGGACCTTCTAGAGCAGGTTTATTAACTGGTCGCTATCAGCAGCGCTTTGGTTTCGAAGAGAACAATGTTCCTGGCTATATGAGTAAAAACTCTGCTCTAGATGGCGACCAAATGGGCGTGCCTGTCGAAGAAAAGATGATGGCTGCTTATCTAAAAGAACAGGGTTATACATCTGCCTATTATGGGAAGTGGCATTTAGGTGGTGCAGATAAATTTCATCCTCTAAATAAGGGTTTTGACGAGTTCTACGGTTTCCGTGGTGGCGCGCGCAGTTACTTTGCTTATGAAGAGGGCAAAGCACCATCAAAGCTAGAGTTGATGGAGCGCAATTTTGCTCAATACCAAGAGCCAAAAGGGTATTTAACGGATGAACTAGCCGATGAAGCGATAGATTTTATCGAGCGTAGTACAAAAGCGGATAAACCATTTTTTGTTTTCCTTTCATTTAACGCGCCTCACACACCGATGGAAGCAACAAAAGAAGACTTAGCTAAATTTCCTAACCTAACGGGGAAACGTAAAACGGTTGCAGCCATGATGTATGCCATGGACCGAGCCTCTGGAAAGGTACTAGGCACACTAGAACGCTTAGGTATTGAAGATAACACCTTAGTGGTTTTTACCAATGACAATGGTGGCCCCACAGATATGAATGCCTCGGATAATTTCCCGTTTAGTGGAACGAAGTCTAATCATTTAGAAGGCGGAGTGAGAGTCCCATACGTTATGAAATGGCCAGGCGTATTCAAACGAGGTACCACGTATCAGAACCCTGTTAGTACCTTAGATTTGCTTCCTACGTTCTTTGCAGCAGGTGGCGGTGATACTTCTACATTAGAAAATATAGACGGCGTTAACTTAATACCCTTTGTTCAAGGTTCAATTCAAGATGCGCCGCACGAGTTTCTTTATTGGAAAAAAGATACCCGGGCGACAGTACGCGCTGGAAACTGGAAATTAATGCGCTTTCCTGACCGCCCCGCTGAGCTTTACTACATAGACGGAGATGAAAAAGAGTACAGAGATGTCGCGGCAGATAACCCTGAACTCGTAAAGAAGCTGTTTAAGAAAATCTTTGAGTGGGAATCGACGTTAGAGAGACCTCGCTGGCTATTAGAGCGCAAGTTCGAAAATTACGATATCGACCGTATGGACCATTACTGGCACAAGCCATCTGACGAAAATGAGTCCGAAGGTAAGCTGCTAATTCGCCCCGCATCCGCGCACTAGAGGGAAATATGAGCAAAGCACATTGGTACAAGGAAATAACACTGAAGCGTTTTGCCGGTTTGATGCTGTGTGCAATCCCTATTTGGGGTTGCACCCAACTAAAAATAACGCCACAGGACACCGCATTAGAGAATAAGAATACGCTTTTTGCTCGAACCAATGACGTAATTCCTTTCACTACGTCTCTTCAAAGAAAATGGGGAGCCGCGGTTACCGCAGATGTCGACCAAGACGGATGGGATGATGTAATAACAACGCAACATGGTACGAATGCACTTATTTATTGGAATAACGAAGGTAAATTTTCCAAGCCAGTTGTATTAGTAACAGGCGACACTCATGGCTTAGGTGTGTCTGATTACGATGGCGACGGCAATATGGATATCGTTGTATCACCCGGTGGTGGCGATGGGGGAAATCCTAGACGACCTGTATATTTTAGCGTGGATACGCAACGAAATATCACTAAAGGTGGCACGTTCTCGCACTTTAGTGCCAGTAGAGGGCGAGCCATTAAGTTTTTAGAAGCCAACAGCGATAATAAGTTAGACTTATTCACAACGGGGTTCGCGCCTAAACGGGTAAAGTCGTTAACCACCAATCAACTGTATCTGAATTCAGGGGCAAGCTTTTCACACCCATTAACCTTATCTATCCCTCATGATGCGCTTTCGGTAAAAGCGATCGTTACTGATGTAAATAACGACAACATTTCCGATGTAATTACCTTCGGAGGTAAAGACATGACGCTATCGGTAGGGCAAGGGGACGGAAGCTATGTCGATAAAACAAAAGAAGTGTTAGGTGGTTTGGCTAATACCCATAATGTGATCAATATTGCAGAAATAGACTATGACAATGACGGGGACTTTGACTTATTTCTTGCCCGCAGTCCCTATCAATTTCAACAGGAATCTTACTACGACCCTAAAGAAAAAAACTTTGCTTTCTTTGTGTTCAGAAAAAACTTTATGTATGACGATATTACCATTGAAGGCGAAAATCTCATCTTGGAAAACATCCAAGAAACCTATGCAACCTATGATATCCAGTTAGGCAGCGAGCGAAAGGTTGTTGAAGCTAAGCGCACTGCGCACTATATGGATGGTCGCCTTGAGATTACACCGTCTGATGCGATGGGGTGGCCAGAAGGTGAAATACTTAAGGGCATGCATATTGGCTATATGGGTAACGGAAAATGGCGTGTTGGCGGCGCAGTTAAATCTCGTTTATCGGCGGTAATAAAAAATGTTGTTGATCATCCTGGTGAGATGAAGCGAAAGCCTATGCCAGCACTTTTACTCGAGAATCGTAGCGGTAAATTTGTTGATGTTACAAATAGCCTAGGTATTGACATACAAGAACAAACCACCAGTGTAGCCGCGGCAGATTTCAATAATGACGGCTTTATGGATTTAGCGATAACCCCTTATGGAAACATGGCGTTGCCCGTGGAGCATTATGTATTGATGAACGAAGGGGGGAAGGGATTTATAAAGCTTCCTCACGTTGGACTAACCTCTGATGAAATAGGTGCTACGGGTGTCGGGGTAACCGCGTTCGATTACGATCAAGACGGCCGTATGGACTTAGTTTACGGCAATGAAAGAGGGCGCTGGTATTTAGCTCAAAATCAGATACCAAAAAATGTTTTGGGCAACTTTATCAAGGTAGAAGTGGGAGCGTCTGCCAATCAACAAGCCCAGCCCACAGGCGCAAAAGTAACTATTACGGCTTGCGGCAAGCAGCAAATTCAACATGTAGGTGCCACTGGCGATGGCTTCCATCACATGCTACACAGCAAAATGCATTTTGGTATTGGTGCGTGCGATAGTGTTGAGAAAGTGCATGTTATATGGGCCAATGGGGAAGAAAAGTTTGTAGAGAATAAAGTGGCTGGAACTATGGTTAAACTATAAATTCTTCTTTCATAAACAATGCATTGAGTATCGGGAAGTAATGGACTACGTTTGCGACATTTCCGCTATGGAACCTTTAGAGTGTAATCTTATATTCTATAAGCAAACCGATAATCAATTTAAGGCCATTAACATTGAACTCATTTCTTTTTATAAGTTTTGGTTTATTCATTTCTTTCATCTCAATGTGCGCTTCGGCTGCCACTGTTTTTAAAAACGCAACAGTATGGACTGGGGTAGAGGGCAAGCAAGATCAGTCTATAGTAGCCATAGACAAGGAAAAGATTATCTATGTTGGAAACCATATACCAAAGCATTTAAAAGACGAGAAAACCATAGATCTCGATGGGAACTTTGTAATGCATGGCTTCACAGATAACCATGTGCACTTTATGGAAGGAGGTGCTGCGCTAGCTAGTATCGATTTAAGACCCGTTAACTCGCCAAAAGAATTTACTCAATTGATGGCGTCTTACGCAGAAACTTTGCCTGATCACCAATGGATATTAAACGGTAACTGGGATCATCAAAAATGGGGAGGTATGTTGCCCAATAAATCGTGGATTGATCCAGTTACATCGAATAATCCCGTTTATGTTATACGAATTGACGGACACCAAGCACTTGTGAATTCACTGGCCTTAGAGCTTGCAGGAATCGACCGCAACACACCAAACCCAAAAGGTGGCGTTATTGTACGGGACGAGCATGGCGAACCAACAGGGCTTTTAAAGGGGAATGCTCTTAATCTTATTTTAGATATCATTCCATCACCTAGTGAAAACGAATTGATGGAACAGTTCACTTTGGCCCAAGAACTTGCATTGAGCTTAGGGATATCAAAGGTACACGCTGTAACTGCTTACCCATCTGAAACAACCATGTTAGATATTTTTAAGCTTGCAGAAAGCCGCGGAATTATGAAAATTAGGGCGTTCGTTTCAACACCCATTGAATCGTGGGAAATGGCGGCTACAAACGTTGAAAAGCATGGTAGAGGCAACGATTTACTCTCTTATGGAGGCGTTAAAGGCTTTATCGATGGTTCCTTGGGGGCTCGAACTGCGTGGTTTCACGACGCCTATTCTGATGAACCCGACTACTATGGTTTACCTCTTAATGACCCAGAGCAATTTGCTACATGGATGACAAAGGCAAATGAAGCAGGCTTGGAGCTATCAATCCACGCGCTTGGCGATAAAGGTATAGACTTTGTCATAAATAAAATGGAAGAGTTAGGTAAAGGAGAGATTCGTAAAAAACGCTTCAGAATCGAGCATTTCCAACATCCCACCAAAAAGGCAATCAAAAAGCTAGCAGAGCTTGGCGTTATCGCGTCCATGCAGCCGTACCATGCAATAGATGATGGTCAGTGGGCTGAAGAAAGAATAGGCCGTGAACGACTACCCACCGCTTACGCGTTCAAATCTATTTTAGAGCAAGGCGGGTTGTTAACTTTTGGGTCGGATTGGCCCGTTGCACCTTTATCTCCGTTTGAAGGCATTTATGCCGCTGTTACAAGAAGCACTCTTGATAATGCCAACCCTAAGGGCTGGATTGCAGAGCAGAAAATATCTGTAGAGCAAGCATTGACCGCTTACACAGTGACTAATAGCTACGCACTGAATGCGGAGCAAAAAAGGGGAACTTTAGAAAAAGGCAAATCCGCTGATTTCGTGATTTTATCTCATGATCCTCGCGCAGTTCCTGCCAGCCAGATAAGAAATATTAAAGTTTTAAAACACTATATAAATGGTGAATTGGTTTACGAACATTAACATTCAATACTCACTATATGTTACATACCACTCATTACTTTTTAGGAATGTAACTAGCCTATGGTAAGCAGAAAGAAGTCAGAAAGCAGAAAGCAGAAACAGCCGACGTTTTTCCGCTAGGAGAACTAAGCGAATAGATATTCTCAGAAGAACTACTTCTAGTTACCTTGATTTTAATCATTGTTCTAGCCTAAAAGGGTGTTCAGCGGTTCCGGAACACCCTTGTACGACCTCTAATTTGTAACAACTCTTACGTACACTGTAGTAGAAAGATAAAGCAGTATCACTAGTAAAAAACTTTCGCTCAACGTAAGCGGTGAAAAACTCACTGAAGCACCCAGAATTGCTCCTAAAATCATTTGACATGCACTTACTATAGATACTGCTTTGCCAGTATCCTCAGTGAATTCGCTTAGCATCAATGAGGTAGAAGAGGCTATCAAGAAGATAAAGCCCGTACAGAAAAATAGAAATGCGCCTAGTATAAAATGCGCCTGATGCAGTGATACGATGGTAAGTAAGGCAGATATTACCACTATCATCTGCCCCACAGAAAACAAATACTCAAGTGATTTTTTCTCGACCAATTTGCCAAATATAATGCCTGATAAGAGCATCGAAAAACCAACAAATCCAAAATAGAATGAAAAGTTATATTCTGAAAAGCCAAGTTCATTTTGAGTAAGGGGGGACACTATGGTTACGTATAGCATCAAGGTACCAAGGGAAAAGACCGAGACCATGCCATATTGCTGGTACTTTTTATTTTTGAAGAAAGAGTAGTCGGCATCTAACTCTTTTTTATTGTTCCATTTCGGAGCATCCTTCGACGCGAGTAAGTAGGGAAATACAAAAACTCCGTAAATTGCCAGCCCGATAAATAACACTTGCCATTGGCCGGTAATCTCAAATATCCATGCGCCAAGAAGAGGGGTGACAGCTGGTGCAACATTCATCATCGAATTGATGTATCCGTATAACTTGGCGCCTTCCTTTTCATTAAAATTATCTTTAACCATGGCAAGTGCAGATAATGCGATGCCGCTTGTTGCAAACCCTTGAACACAGCGCAACGCGAGAAGTTGGTAAAATGTGCCGCTATAATAAATCGCAATACTTGTTAACGTAAAAACCGCAATAGAAACGGATACCAGCTTAAATGGGCCATGTTTGTCGTAAATATTGCCTACAAAAAATTGTCCCACCCCAAGCGCTAGCATATAGGCACTTAACGTCAAACCTCCATTGTGACCAAATTGTTCAGAAATAGTTGGTAAGGTCGAAATATAAAAATCTATGGCAAATGGGCTAAACATGACAAGCATCATAATTAGCGCGATTAACTTGGCTTGCGCTTTCATTAAATTCTCTATGTTGATAAAACAGGTGTTGTTGTGGCTTGGGTTTCAATGACTCAAGTAACGGTTTCAATGAACTAGCTGATTAGTCCGTTCACTATGTAAAAGGGTATGAATTTCGTTTCAACGTATTTAGTCATTCATATTTCATTAGAATTTGTCTCGCCACCGAGAGTGGCGAGGAGGAATGATAACGTAATTGCTTAAATCATATAACTGTAATGGATTTCAACAATGTAAACTTGCTCTAGTTCTCGGGATTATGAATTACTTTTTTTGTATATCTTCAGGCTTTTGCCACACGCGAATGTATTCCACTTCGAAATCTACAATACCGTCGTGTTTTTCGCCTTCAGGGCTGTTCTTTTCTAAATCTTCTAAGCTGTTTGGGTAGCCGTGCCATGGAAAGGTTTCCATATCCAACCATAGATTAATAGGGCGGGTGGCTACGTATCCATTGTAGTCATCAGGAAGGCCTTCACGGTTTTGTTTAGCCCATTGTGTAGCTTGTTCTGGTGTAACCGATGAAAATAGCTCTCCATCAATGTAATAGTTTATGCCGTCCTCGCTCCATTCAATACCGTAAACATGAAAGTCATCAGCCATTCTAAAGCCAAGTTGCTTTCTTTCTGTGTAACTAGGCTTACCCCCAACGGGTTTTTCCCAATCGCGAATAGACCACCATAGCTCGCTATCTAAATGGACTTTTTTAGGATCTTCTCGACTATCGCCAAATGACTCGAAAAAGTCGAACTCCATTTTTGGCCCCATAGACCAAAACGCACTGGTTACTTCCGCATCGGCAGATTTGCTTTTTATTTCAATGTAACCATAAGTGAACGAGCGGCGACCTATAAAACACGGCGTAGTAATATTTTCATGCTTCATGGGCTCACCAAACGTTGGCTTTCTAATCTCGTCAGTGAATGGAAAGTCTGGTTCCCAACGTGCTTCAAGCATTAGCTTTCCATCTTCTAAGCGATAGTTACGGCCTGAAAACTGAGACGGAGCCCGACCTTTCCACACCCATTTATCTGGGTCGTCAGGATGGACATATTGTGGTTTTCCATCTTTAAATTTGCCAACAATGAACCATCTATCTTCATCTACTTTATCTGCATCAAATTCGTCGCTTACTTCTTTGTTTAGTACCCAACCTCCGTTATTCATAGGGTCGGACAGAGGAAGGACTGGGGCAGCACTTGAGCTATAAGATACGCCCGCGCTTAACAAACATGTGCTTAAAAAAGTGGTTTTAAAAATTCTAGTTTTCATCAGTGGGTTTCCTACTATTAGCGCTTTATTTAGTGTTTTGGTTCGAAAAAACGAACGTAATCAACTTGCATTTGCTCGGGTAAAGCGCTGTCGTCTATGGCGGGGGTATTACCCAGGAAAGTACCTAAGCCGGTAAGCCAGATATTGACATCGTTGTGCTTATAGCGAGCTGCGGGAAATTCGGTTTCACTTACTAATTTTCCGTCAAAGTAGTAACGAACGTGGGTTTTAGTAAACTCCATGCCATAAATATGAAAGTCGGTAAGTAATGCGCCATCGCTAAAGCGAATTTGTTTTGTACCTACTTTATTCTGGGTACGTCCTTTATCTTCGGTACCTGGCTCTGGTTTCCACTGATGTGCATCGGTTTGGTAATGCGTAGGGTCGATAGAGTCATTTTCGAAAGGATCGAGCTCGATATGACTGTTAAGGGTAGGGTCATCTAATGGATTGAACGCAAGGCTGTCGTTGTTTTCGGGCTTGTGAAGGTATTGCATCATCCAAAAAGAACTATGCCACCCAGCGCCACTCGGGGTTTTCAAACGCGCTTCATAAAAGCCGTAGCGGAACAAGCGTTTTGAAATAATTCCTCCGCCAGTGTATTGCACGACTTCAGCAGGTACTTCACCTTCCTTTTGTCCAGGCTGAAGCCATTTATTGCCGGGGCACTCTACGCGCTCCTTCTTGAGCAAAATACGGTAAACCCCGTTAGATACCAGGTTATTTGCTTTTTCTTGCTTGCTCCAATGTTTACAGTCCAATCGATATTGCCACTTACTTTCATCAATTTCGTTTCCACTGAATTCATCGTGCCAGACTAATCGGTAGGCACTGTTCCTATTTTCATTCAAAATAGGGGAGACTTCAGGCGTTTGATCAAATGAACAGCCATTACACAGACTTACTATTAATAGTAGGGCGGGATTGCGATACTTTTCTAGCACGAGAGGCCTCCGTGGCTTTCTGGCTATCTATTGTTTCTATGTGCAATCAATTTAAACATAATATGTTTAAATTTGTAATACAATTTTAACGTTAAAGAGAAAAGCTTGAGGCCTTACATGCATAAATGTGAGCTTTGCCTCAGAAAAATAGAAAAGAGTTAGTAGCCTTACTGGGAAGCAAGGCTAATCGGTAGCAAGTGATTTGAAATACATGAAGTTTTCTCTGTCACCTAATTTTTGTGAAAAAGACATGCCCAACTCTATAAGTCTTCTGTC
>NZ_JAHHDX010000112.1 GCF_018619335.1 Alteromonas sp. ALT199
TCACTGTTTAACCACTGTGAGGAAGTGGTGGACGCTACTGGGCTTGAACCAGTGACCCTCGCCTTGTAAGGGCGATGCTCTCCCAACTGAGCTAAGCGTCCGTATTTCTTAATAGCTTGCCTAAGCAAGTGGGGCGGTATTATAGAGTCGGTTACGTTAGTGTCAACAATAAAATTAAAGAAAAATGACTGTGTGCCCGAAATTTAGCCACTCTGACTGCATCTTGACTAAATTGATGAAAAGAACAGCGTTTTCAAAAGAAAGATTTTAATAGATGTAAGTGCCAAACGAGTTTATTTCAAACAGCGTGAAGTTGAATTGGAAGTTAAATAGGACAGACACTTATTTGCATAGGAAAGGAGGAAAGAGACACCCACACATTTGGAGGAAAGGGACAGACACTTTTTTTCACAGGAAAGGGACACAGAAAAGGGACACAGAAAAGGGACACCCACTCATTTGTATATAGCGTGGTTCAGGTATCCCTACCTAGTTCAAACCAGCAAACATTATCTAGATTATTTCTAAATTGATTAGAAATTGATTAGAAATTGATTTGGACACCCACTCGTTCGGTAAATGAAACGAAAATGTACATGAGGGATACTAAGAATAGAAAGAGTATAAAAGGACAGACACTTATTTGTGGCTCAATCAGAAAGAGCGTTTCGGTATCGTACTATCTGTTTAAGTGTGGCGGGTAAAATGCTGTTCCAAGTGGGGCGGACATACACACATAGACAAAAAATTTTAAGAGGGCTACCGCTTATTTTGCCTGATCAGAAAGCACAAGCACGCGAGCGAGTTGAATTGCGAGTTGAATTGGACAGTCACTCATTGGAAGTTGAATTGTCATTTTGGACACCCACTTTTTATTCATGAATATCTGTTTCTTTCATATCTACTTAATAGGTAGATTGTTATTAGGCTGATTTATAAATGTGTGTCCACTCCAGTAAATTAAAAAAGTGAGTAAGTAGGTATCAACATTAAGTGTCTGTCCACTTTCTTATCCTTCTATTCTCAACTTACTTTTGAAGTCGCGCGGAGACTGGTAGAATGCGCGCATCTTTAGAAATACTATTAACAATAGAGAGTGACCATGTCGGTTGTTACACGATTTGCACCCAGCCCAACAGGCTATCTTCACGTTGGTGGCGCACGAACTGCGCTTTATTCTTGGCTTCTTGCGAAAAGCAAAGGCGGTGAGTTTGTTCTTCGTATTGAAGACACAGATATCGAGCGTTCAACTGAAGAAGCTAAGCAGGCTATCCTAGATGGTATGCAATGGTTAGGTTTAACCTGGGACACAGGCCCTATTTATCAAACTGAGCGTTTTGATAGATATAAAGAACTTATCCAGCAGCTTTTGGATGAAGGTAAAGCGTACAAGTGCTTTATGAGCTCTGAAGAGCTAGATGCAATTCGTGAAGCGCAAAAAGAGCGTGGTGAGAAACCTCGTTACCCAGGTACATGGAGAGACAGAACTGATCACCCTGTAGGTCAGCCTTTTGTTATTCGCTTCAAAAATCCTTTAGAAGGAAAAGTGGTCATCAATGATCACGTGCGCGGAAAAATCGAGATTAGCAATACTGAGCTTGACGATCTTATCATCCAGCGCACTGACGGTACGCCAACATATAACTTCTGCGTAGTTGTCGACGATTGGGATATGGGGATTACTCATGTAGTGCGTGGTGAAGACCATATAAATAACACGCCACGTCAAATCAATATACTTGAAGCCCTTAATGCGCCTGTTCCAGAATATGCTCACGTTTCTATGATCTTGGGTGATGACGGCAAGAAACTGTCAAAACGACATGGTGCAGTAAGTGTGATGCAGTATCGCGATGACGGCTTCCTGCCACAAGCGGTACTTAACTATCTTGTTAGGTTGGGCTGGTCTCACGGCGACCAAGAAGTTTTCTCTGTCGACGAGATGATTGAGAAATTTAGTTTGGATGCAATAGGGCAGTCTGCGTCTGCATTTAATACAGAAAAGCTAATCTGGTTAAATCAGCATTACATAAAGACGTTGCCGGCAAGTGAGGTTGCCTCACATGCTAAGTGGCATTTCGAACAGTTAAATGTTGATTTAACAACAGGGCCAGCTCTTGAATCTATAATTGCTATTCAAGCGGATAGAGTTAAAACTCTTAAAGAGTTAGCAGAGATATCTACGTACTTTTATCAAGACTATGAAGATTTTGATGCGAACGCAGCGAAAAAGCACCTTCGCCCAGTCGCTCGAGGTCCATTAGAGCTTGCTAAAGCTAAATTAATGGCAATTGAAGAGTGGAACCCAGAAAATATCCAAGCTGCTATTAATAGTACGGCTGAAGAACTGGAAGTAGGCATGGGTAAAGTAGGTATGCCGCTACGTGTAGCGGTGACAGGTGGTGGTAACTCACCGTCTCTAGATATCACGTTGAATCTTATCTCAAAAGAGAAAATTGGCGAGAGAATCGACAAAGCGCTTACTTTTATAGCAAACAGAGAAAATTCATAAAAAAAGCGTTGACATGACAGAGGGGGATGCCTAGAATGCGCCCCGCTGTCACGGAACAGTCACACAAAATGACTGGTACCATGATGGGGCCATAGCTCAGCTGGGAGAGCGCCTGCATGGCATGCAGGAGGTCGGCGGTTCGATCCCGCCTGGCTCCACCAAGTCACACTGAGCTGTGATTTGATATAGGCTGAAGTTTATTGAACTTCGGATAGAAATTTCAGTAAGAATAAGGTCGCTCGGTTCGCAGAGCTCACCTCTCCTTACAGAAATTTAGTGAAGCTTCGCTTCACTGAACAAAATTTCTGTCCCCTTCGTCTAGAGGCCTAGGACACCGCCCTTTCACGGCGGTAACAGGGGTTCGAATCCCCTAGGGGACGCCATTTTATCGCGTCACAGTCGATTAAAACTGTGAAATAGGCTGGAGTT
>NZ_JAHHDX010000081.1:0-651 GCF_018619335.1 Alteromonas sp. ALT199
GCGCAGCTGTGTATAACTTTTAGCTTCCGCTGATTAAAACGTTTCTTTGTTTTACAGTTTTCCATGGCGTTTAAGTAATTTCTACAAAAAACACAGAAACCTATACATATTTTTCACGTTACAAAAAAAGTTAGGCTTATTTTTTTGAAGAAAAAGTGTTTTGATTTTTACAAAGGCGAAGTTCTTTTTAAAAACGATGAACAATATTTTCAATCCACAGAAACTGAATGTGAAAAGGTCTTATAAATCAGCTTAAACCTTTGTTCATGGGGTGGGGGCAATAACTTTTTTATGTTGAGCGATGTAGCAAAAGCATAGCACTGTTCTTCACCAGAACAGGCAAAAAAGGCTGGGGTAAAGTTTCACGTCCCGTGCAGCCCCACTATTATAAAGTGATTGGCACAGAGCCTGCTTCATTACCATTGACTAATGTAATAACAGCGAAATGGCTCTATTTATTTAGCCCAAAATCGATGTATTACTCAGCTGGCATAACCTTTAGACTTAGTTTGGGGTTATCTAAAGCAACGTTTTTAAGGAGAGAAAATGAAGCACTTAACTAAAATTTTTGCAGTATCGAGTTTGGCACTAGCGGCAACTGCATGTGACGTGAACAAAACTGAAGATGGCGAAATGCCGGATGTTGACGTT
>NZ_JAHHDX010000081.1:757-10800 GCF_018619335.1 Alteromonas sp. ALT199
AAATGCCGGATGTTGACGTTGAATCTGGTGAACTTCCGGAGTATGAAGTAAAGAAAACCGATGAGGGACAAATGCCGGATGTTGACGTTGAAGGTGGTGAAATGCCTGAGTATGACGTTGATACTATGGACGTGGACGTAAAAACAGAGACTAAAGAAGTTGAAGTGCCTGTCGTTGACGTCGATATGCCTGAAGACGACGAAGAAGACGAAACGGGTAACTAAACAAAATTTCCCGTAAAAGAAGCGAGTGAAACAGTGCAATTTTTCAACACTGTTTCACTCGTTTTTTAGTCTGAATTAGTATTCAAACATCGCTGAAATAGATTCTTCGTTGCTAATGCGACGAATGGTTTCAGCAAGCATTTCAGAAAGAGTAAGCTGTTTTACTTTTCCGATTTGCTTCATATCCGCACTTAATGGAATTGAGTCGGTAACGATAATCTCGTCAATAACAGACTCTTTAAGGTTGTTTGCAGCGTTACCCGAAAAAATAGCGTGAGTAGCGTAAGCGTAAACACGGCGAGCACCATGCGCTTTAAGTGCTTCTGCCGCTTTAGCAAGCGTACCGCCTGTATCAATCATGTCATCAACGATGATGCAATCTCTGTCTTTCACGTCGCCAATAATGTTCATTACCTGTGCTACGTTCGCCTTAGGGCGACGTTTATCGATAATGGCAAGATCAGTGTCGTTTAGTAGTTTGGCAGTAGCACGTGCACGCACAACACCACCAATATCCGGAGACACTACCACAGGATCGGCAAACTCACGTCTTACCATATCAGCAAGAAGGATAGGAGTACCGAAAGCGTTATCTACCGGCACATCAAAGAAACCTTGAATTTGTTCGGCATGTAGGTCAATTGTTAAAACGCGGTCAACACCTACGTTAGACAGGAAGTCAGCTACTACTTTCGCAGTAATTGGCACCCTAGCTGAACGAACACGACGGTCTTGGCGTGCATAACCAAAATATGGAATTACTGCTGTAATACGACCAGCTGATGCGCGACGTAGTGCGTCGATCATCACAATAAGTTCCATTAGGTTATCGTTAGTAGGTGCGCACGTAGACTGGATAATAAAAACGTCCGAGCCACGGACGTTTTCATGAATTTCTACGCTGATTTCACCGTCACTGAAACGGCCAACTTTGGCATTTCCAAGTTTGGTGTAGAGGCGATCGGCAACTTTCTGGGCAAGTTCTGGTAC
Organism: Alteromonas sp. ALT199; assembly: GCF_018619335.1. Lineage (GTDB taxonomy): Bacteria > Pseudomonadota > Gammaproteobacteria > Enterobacterales > Alteromonadaceae > Alteromonas. Next base: position 1,972 of record NZ_JAHHDX010000081.1, read on the forward strand.
GGCATTACCTGCAAAGAGCTTCATATCTGGCACAAGTGGTTCCTCAGTGCGTTGATAAAAGAGGTTTGGCTGGGGTAGCAGGACTCGAACCTACGAATGGCGGGATCAAAACCCGCTGCCTTACCAACTTGGCTATACCCCAATTTTTAAGTTCTTGTCCGATGTGGCGTACACACTATTTTTGTTGTTCTAATTTGTCTAATAGCGGTGAGCGATTCACACCTTTTGCGATAAAACTCTGCCAAGCTTTGGGCATTTGAGCCCTAACTTGCTCGGCTAAAGTGTAGTCATAAAAAGTGGCAAACACGCATGCACCTGTGCCCGTCATTCGCGACGGTGCGTAGTGTACCAACCACTGTAATAATTTTGCAACTTCAGGATAGCGATTAACGACTAATTGCTGACAATCATTCCAAGTTTTTTCGAATTTATAGTCTTCCCAACGTATCGCCGGTGTATTTCTGGGCAAATCGGGTGAAGTAAACACCTCCGCCGTACTTACATGAACATTAGGGTTCGCCACAAGGAAATACTGTTCTTGTTGTGGTGCTGGCGTTATATCTTCACCAACACCCCCAGCAAATGCTGTCAGTCCTCGCACGAAAATAGGTACATCTGCACCTAACGCTAGCCCTAGCTCGGCAAGTTCGTCTTCGTTTAGCCCTGTACTCCATAAATGATTCAGTGCCACTAGCGTTGTTGCAGCATTCGATGATCCCCCACCAATGCCTCCGCCCATAGGAAGACGTTTATCTATAGAAATAACGGCGCCTTTATTACATTGGGTTTTAGTTGCCAGTAATCGCGCTGCTTTTATTATCAAATTATCATCGTCGGGTACGCCGTCTAATGGCGTTTCCATTCTAATGTTTGTGCTTTCTGTACTTTCTGTGCTTTCTGTTTTTTCTTTGCTTACGTCGAAGGCTAGTGCATCACCGTAATCCAGCATTTGAAACAAGCTTTGTAGCTGGTGGTAACCGTTGTCGTACCGGCCAAGTATATGTAAAAAGAGATTAAGTTTAGCGGGCGAAGGCCACCAGTCTTTTTGTGTTGTAACAAATGAGTTCACTACAGATTCCACTGATAAATTTTAATTTTTAGCTGGGTTAGAGGCATATTCGGCGTTTCGTTTTGGGTTAACGTTATGCTGTGAGGAAGCCATACTGACTCTCCATTCTCCACGTCAACGCTGCCATAGTTGCTGTAAGCTACTTGCCAATTGCGGCAACCTTGACAATAGCTTTCAAGCGTATTTACCAAACCTTTCTCAGTTAGCGTGAATTTATCACCTTCCAGCGGTAAGCCCTTTACCCAAGACAATAGCGATTCTACTGGTATCAACATACCTGTTACTTGATAGATTAATGGTTCCGGCAGGGCGTCTACATACGTTTCGCCGTTAGCTACTAGTACCGATTTATGTTCAGAAACGTTTAAGTTAACTAAGCTAACCCCTAAGAAATTGGTTAATCGAAAATCAAAATCACCAAAATCGTTTTTCCATACCAAATTAAGACTGGCGGCTTCTTTTCCTTGGCGAAAGGCAATTTTGCCGCGCATTTGCCATTTCTGTACTTCAGCCACTTTCTCTAGTTGCGCCGTGAGGTTTACCGCGTGTTCTGGGCCTTTGGGAGCGGTTGTACATGCACTTAATACTAAGCAAAATGTCAACAATAGGGAAAATAAGCGAATCATTAAGGCATGCTACCTGTTTAAAAATACAACACATTTAATTGTGACATTATGGGAACACAGTTTCACCAACACTTTCAATCATTTTGCGTTTTTCGTACAATGCCGCTCCGACGTTGCCAGCACAGATTTTAATGACTTTACTCGCCCTCGGTATTAACCACAAAACAGCACCAGTAGCACTTCGCGAAAAAGTGGCCTTTACACCAGACTCTCTGGTGGAAGCGCTTGCGGGTTTAAAAAAGCTGGATGGCATAGATGAGTCTGTCATTGTATCCACCTGTAACCGCACTGAACTTTACGTCAATACCCAGGACGATACAGGACAAAAGCTACTACAATGGTTAAGTGACTTTCACCACTTAGACATAGAAGAGATTGCCAATAATAGCTATGTGCTTGAACAAGACGAAGCAGTAAAGCACATTATGCGAGTAGCCAGCGGCCTTGATTCACTTATTTTAGGTGAGCCTCAGATATTAGGGCAAGTAAAGCAGGCGTTTGGTGATGCTAAGCATTCGGGTATGGTGAGCAGCGAGTTTGATAAGTTGTTCCAACATACTTTTTCGGTGGCGAAACGCGTTCGCAGTGAAACTGATATAGGTGCAAATGCGGTAAGCGTAGCTTACGCGGCTGTCCAGCTTGCGAAGCATATTTTTGCCGAGCTACCCAAGCGTTCAGTATTATTGGTGGGAGCAGGTGAAACCATAGAATTGGTTGCTCAGCACTTAAAGGAGCAGGGCGTAAGCTGCTTAGCGGTGGCGAATAGAACTGTGGCGCGAGCAGAGGCCTTAGCCGAAACACTAGATGCGAGCGTGTTTACCTTGTCGCAAGTGCCCGAGCACTTAAAAGATTTTGATATCGTGATAAGCTCTACCGCGAGCCAACTGCCTTTAATTGGCAAGGGTATGGTGGAAAAAGCGCTTAAACAACGTAAAAACATGCCTATGTTTTTGGTCGACCTTGCAGTACCGCGAGATATAGAGTCAGAGGTTAATGAGCTAGGCGATGCCTATCTTTATACAGTCGACGACTTGCAGCACATTGTTCAAAAGAATTTAGAAAACCGCGAGCAAGCTGCGAAAGAAGCTGAAAAGCTTATCGACAAGCAAGCCGGCGACTACATGACATGGAAACAGTCGCAGCAATCTATAGATTTAGTAAGACAGTATCGCCAAAAAGGCATGGCGCAGCGTGACGATATTGTGGAAAAAGCCAAAGCGCAATTAGCGGAAGGTAAGAATGCCGAAACGGTATTAGAAGAAATGGCGTATAAACTAACCAATACGCTGTTGCATTCAACAACCCTAGCGTTACGCGAAGCTGCCATGCACGATGACCCGGCGTTAAGCCGTTGGATGGGACAGGCATTAGATTTATCTGACTTATCGTCAGACGAAAATTAAATAAGGTAATAAGAAGCATATGAAAGAGTCGGTAGTTAGGAAACTCGAACACTTAGTCGAGCGTTTCGAAGAAGTTCAGGCGTTACTCGGTGACCCTGAAGTTATCGGCAATCAGGATAAGTTTCGCAACTTGTCAAAAGAGTTCAGTCAGCTAGAAGATGTTGTTGCTGGTTTTAATGCATATCAACAAGCACAAGAAAACTTAAGTTCAGCGCAAGAAATGCTGAATGAAGACGATGCTGAAATGCGTGAAATGGCACAAGAAGAGATGAAAGAAGCTAAGGCAGAAATTGAACGCCTAGAAACTGAGCTTCAGGTTTTACTTCTGCCTAAAGATCCAAACGATGACAATAACTGCTTCTTAGAAATTCGCGCAGGGGCTGGTGGTGACGAAGCGGCAATATTCGCAGGCGATTTATTCCGTATGTATAGCCGTTACGCAGAAAGCCGCGGTTGGCGTGTTGAGTTGGTGAATGCCAACGAAAGTGAACATGGCGGCTATAAAGAGGTGGTTGCGAACGTTAGTGGTGAGGGCGTTTACGGTGTGCTGAAGTTTGAGTCGGGCGGTCACCGCGTACAGCGTGTACCTGAGACCGAATCACAGGGTCGTATTCACACGTCAGCGTGTACTGTTGCAGTATTGCCTGAGATTCCTGAGTCTGAAGCTATCGAAATCAACCCGGCTGAGCTTCGTATTGATACCTTCCGCGCATCGGGTGCAGGTGGTCAGCACGTTAACAAAACTGACTCTGCTATTCGTATTACTCACTTGCCAACAGGCTTGGTTGTAGAGTGTCAGGACGAACGTTCACAGCATAAAAACCGTGCTAAGGCTATGTCAGTACTTCAAGCGCGTTTAAATCAAATTGAAGAAGAAAAGCGCGCGGCGGAAGAAGCTTCTACCCGTAAGAGCTTAGTAGGTAGTGGTGACCGCTCAGAGCGTATTCGTACTTATAACTTCCCGCAAGGTCGCGTTACCGATCACCGTATCAACCTGACTATCTATCGTTTAGATGAAGTAATAGAAGGGGACCTAAAACAGCTAGTCGATCCGATTTTGCAAGAACATCAGGCAGACTTGTTAGCCTCGCTTTCTGATGAGTAACTTCGTCTTGCAGCAAAAATAGCGTTAAAACAAATAATGCGCATTGATAACGCCCTAACGTGGGCTGTAAAGCAACTAGAGGGTGGTGAGTCACCCTCTGTTGATGCAAAAGTCATGTTGGCGAATATTTTAGACAAGTCACAAACGTATCTGTTTACGTGGCCTGATAAAATGTTAAACGCAACAGAAAAAGCTGAGTTTGAAAACGCTGTTGCTAAGCGAAAACGCGGAGAGCCTGTTGCCTACATTATTGGTAAGCGCGATTTCTGGACCCTGTCACTCTTTACCTCGCCAGATACGTTAATACCGCGCCCCGATACTGAAGTACTCGTTGAACATGTACTTAATTGGGCTAATGAAAACCCATCTAACGCTTTATCAATTTGCGACTTGGGAACGGGGACGGGCGCTATCGCCTTGGCTTTAGCCAGCGAAATCCCTGAAGCATCGGTTACCGGAGTGGATTTTCAGCAAGGGGCGGTGAATTTAGCAACCCGAAATGCAGAAGCTAATGGCATAACCAATGCACAATTTATGCAAAGTGATTGGTTCAGTGCGCTTACAGGCCAAACCTTCGACATGATTGTGTCGAACCCCCCGTACATTGAAGAAACTAGCCCATATCTTAATGAAGGTGACGTACGTTTTGAGCCTAAAACAGCGTTAACCTCAGGATGTGATGGTCTAGACGACATTAAACACATCATAAATAACGCGCCTCAATTCCTCAACAAAGGTGCGTTACTTGCCTTTGAACACGGATTTGACCAAGGGACTGTGGTTAACACTTTGCTCGCAGATGCGGGGTTTGTTGACGTCAAAACCATCAAGGACTACGGCGATAACGATCGAGTGACCTTAGGTCAGTGGCTTTAATCTCTTTTACCACGCGCTATATTTGCAAAACATTTAAGAAATAAATTGCGAACTTGCTAATATTGGGTTTTACATTAGTATTTGACTAGCTTCTATTAAAACGCAAAAGCATTAAGCTAAACAATCTCTTGCAATACAGGACGTACCAGATGAATGATGACTTTCTTTTCGCAGAAGACGACGATGAAAACGAAGTGGAAGATCTGGGCAGGTGGAAAGTGCTCATTGTTGATGATGAGCCTGAAGTTCATGCCGTCACCAAGCTGGCGCTAAATGACTTTACTTTAAATGGTAAAGGTCTTGAATTTGTTAGTGCATTCAGTGGCGAAGAAGCTAGGGTAATTTTCGAAACTCATGATGACATAGCTGTTGTGCTACTTGACGTTGTAATGGAAACCGACGACGCTGGCCTTAAATTGGCAGACTATGTTCGCAACGAACTCGACAATCACTTCACTCGTATCATCTTGCGTACTGGTCAACCGGGCCAAGCACCGGAAAAAGATGTCATCATCAATTACGATATTAATGATTACAAACCTAAAACTGAGTTAACGGCGCAGAAACTTTTTACGGTTATCATTGCGGCGCTTCGTTCTTATCGCGATATTATTGTTATTGATGAAAATAGACGTGGCCTAGAAAAAATCATAGATGCTTCTGTCGATTTATTCTCTAGTCGTTCCCTTGAAAAGTTCATGCAGGGCATTATTCAACAGCTTGCTTCTATTTTAGGGTGCTCTAAAGACGCTGCTTATATCACTACTGCAGTTGCCACTACATCTCGTACTATCAATGTGAATAATGCCAACTGCAAAGACGACGAATTGTATGTGTTTGCTGGAAATGGCGAGTATGCCAGCAAAGAAGGTGTACCACTAAAAGACGCGATTAGCGCCAAAGAATACGCGCTGTGCACAAGAGCGATGCGCGAAAAGCAAATTGTATATGCAGAAGATCATGTCGTGGCCTATTGCAACAGTAAAAGTCACAACGGAGCATTGCTATATTTATCTGGCTTGCCAAGACGAGTCGGGGATAATGACCGACATCTAGTGAAACGCTTTTCAGAGAGCGTCCAGCTTGCTTTTGATAACGTACTTAAAGCTATTGATATTGAAGCAACGCAAAAAGAAATCATTGAACGTTTAGGCCGCGCGCTAGAGCATGAATCTAATTCCTCTAATCATCTCACTAGAATGGTAGAGATGGCACAGATCCTAGCTGAAAAAGCCGGGTTGAGCGAACAAGACGTTCAGGCCCTACGCCTTGCTGTGCCTCTTCATGACATTGGTACATCTGCTGTGCCAAAGTCTATTTTACAAAAGACGACACCGTTAAGTGATGACGAAGTTTTTAAAATTCAACAGCATGCGGAGTTTGGGTACCAGATTTTGCGGGACTCAAGCCGGCCAACTATTCAACTTGCTGCGATGCTGGCAAAGCAGCATCATGAACGTTGGGATGGAAAAGGGTATCCAGACGGACTCACAGGCGAGGAAATAGACATCAAAAGCCGTATTTCCACATTAGTTGATGTGTTCGATGCACTTTTGAATGTAAGGCCTTATAAGCCGGCGTGGACAATTGACAAAGTTGAAGCGGTGCTAAAACTGGAAAGTGGTAAACACTTCGACCCTCATTTGGTACAATGCATGCTAGATAACCTTCCAGCATTTATTGCCATACAAGCGCGGTTTCCCGACGTGTAAACGCTCTTCTTTACGAAAGTACGGAAAAGTTTGAGTGTAATTGTTGCTACAAGACAATCACTTAGAATTGGCGGATGTTTGTAATAAGTTGACTTGATTTTCCGTTATTTACGTAATGTTATACGTTACAATAGAGACTTCAAAATAGGCATCTTAAATACAAAGGAAGACTCGCGCTAAAAGCCCCTTTTTTTGAATTGACTGCTCGTATACTAGAGGCTGATAGGCTTCATTATACAAAAAAGTTTGCTGCGTTTCTCTGCACTTCACAGTGTACCGTGAATAACAGCCCTTAAAGTACTAGTTTTGCTCATTAACAATCGTGTTAATGTTACGAGTAAAAGCTGCCTAACAAATAAGAACAGGAACATACTATGTACATGATGGCAAAACACCTTCATTTAACCGCCGTTGGCTTAAGCATTTTATTTTTTGTCTTTCGTTTTATATGGAGCCAATTCGACGCTTCTGCCTTGAGTAAAAAATGGGTAAAAATTCTTCCTCATATCATTGATACCGTGCTATTAGCCAGCGCAATTTGGCTGTGTTTTATTCTGTCTCAATACCCGTTTGTAAACGCATGGCTTACGTTCAAGGTAATAGGCGTAGTGCTGTACATTGTGTTTGGATTGTTTGCGCTTAAAAAGGCTAAGACAAAGTTAAGCAAGTGGGGCTTTTTCGTGGCAGCACTGGCGGTGCTAATGGCAACGGCGATGGTTGCGGTTACCAAACAGCCTCTTTTTTAAGATTTAACTGGAAATAGATAATGTCTGAATCTCAACAGATTATTAATGTAGGTAACGTCGAGGTTGCCAATCATTTACCCTTCGTACTGTTCGGAGGGATGAACGTACTTGAGTCTCGCGACCTAGCGATGCGTATTGCTGAGCAATATGTTGAAGTAACACAAAAGCTCAATATTCCTTACGTTTTTAAAGCCTCATTTGATAAGGCTAACCGTTCATCGGTTACCTCGTATCGCGGCCCTGGAATGGAGGAAGGGTTGCGTATTTTTGAGGAAATTAAGTCGACGTTTAACGTTCCACTTATTACTGACGTGCACGAACCGGAACAAGCGGCGCCGGTAGCCGAAGTAGTTGATGTTATTCAATTGCCAGCGTTTCTAGCTCGCCAAACCGATCTTGTGGTTGCAATGGCAAAAACAGGTAGCGTAATAAACGTTAAGAAACCTCAGTTTTTAGCACCCCATGAAATGCGCCATATAATTGGTAAGCTTGGCGAAGCGGGCAACGATAAGGTTATTCTTTGCGAGCGCGGTAGCTGCTTTGGCTACAACAATCTCGTTGTAGATATGCTGGGTATGGACGCAATGAAAGAATATGCGCCTGTAATCTTTGATGCGACTCACGCACTACAAATGCCAGGTGGTCGAGCAACGTCTGCAGACGGGCGACGCGCGCAAGCGGCACAGTTAGCAAGAAGCGGTATGGCGTTGGGCTTAGCGGGATTGTTCATTGAAGCACATCCTAACCCTGATGAGGCTTTGTGTGACGGACCTTGTGCACTGCCGTTGGCAAAGTTAGAGCCATACTTGCAGCAAATGAAAGCGTTAGATGAACTAGTGAAAGGTTTTGACGCGTTAGATACAAGTAATACCTAAGCAGTTGTTGATGGCGTATGCCGGTGCAAGCACCGGCATGCGTATCAGGTGTGTGAGTAGCTTATTCCGCTTCAGAAACGTTTACGCGCTCTTCACCCTTTGCCATTGCTAGTAAGTTTTTGTGAAGCTGAATTTGGATCTCTTCAGCTAATATTGCTTTTGATTGTTTCTTTACAACGATGTGCGCATCGTTTTCAGGTAACACTTCAGCCATTTTTACACTGGTCATTGCCGTGTTAATTAATGATTGAAGATTGATCTTTTCTGGTTGTACGTTAGCATTTGCAGCAGCGCTTGCAAAAGCCATTACAGAAACGCTAGCTAAAAGTAATTTTTTCATTTTCACACCTAATAAAAATAATTAAAAATTTGTTGGTAAATGTTAAAATGTTTAACATTTAATCACCATAATGTCTG
>NZ_JAHHDX010000086.1 GCF_018619335.1 Alteromonas sp. ALT199
ATACAGCATGGAGCACTTTTAATAAATATCAGATGAAATAATTCGGTTTATATGTATTTTCAAGGTTCTGAATATCCTTCTTTGCATTTGGTCTTCAAAATCCTGTGTTTTATTAGACTTTCTACTATTATTTATCATGTTTCGGTTAAATATTAATCGTTAGTGTAGAAATTATTATTGGTTGTTGTATTGTAATATACGATCTTTTTGATATGTGTAGAAAGTAAACACAGTCCAAAGAATAAAAAAACAATTGAAGGAAACACACACAAATGCGAAAAACTCAGCTTAGCTGTGCCATCATCGCTGCATTGGCATCTACCTCTCTGGCCGCGCAAGAATCAGGCGCGCCTGCTAAACTTGAAACCATTGAAGTTACCGCCACTAAAAGAAGTGAGTCAATTCAAGATGTCCCTGTCGCCGTTTCCGCATTAGATGGAAAGGCTTTGGAAAATCTTGGTATTGATAACTTTCAAGACTACGTAGAATTCCTACCTAACGTGGTCTTTCAGGGTACAGGTCCTGGACAAAATGAAATTTACATCCGCGGTGCCGCTACCACGCAATCAAGCATTACCCTTTCATCGGTGCAGGCTCTCCAGCCTTCTGTTGCCTTTTATCTAGATGAAATGCCGGTTTCGATGGCGGGAAGAAACTTAGATATCTTCGCCACTGACGTAGAGCGTGTAGAAGTTCTACCTGGGCCACAAGGAACATTATTCGGCGCCAGTTCACAGGCTGGTACCGTTAGACTAATCACAAAAAAACCTGACCACTCGGGGTTTGCAGCAGGATTCGATACCAGTATCTCTACCACCAAAGGTGGTGATATGAGTAATACAGTCGAAGCTTACTTTAATGTTACGCCAACCGACAATTTAGCCTTACGCGTAGCGGCATACAACGATAGCCAAGGTGGTTGGATCGACAACATTGAAAACGATCCTAACAATGGTGGCTACATTGGGAGTGCCGTGGTTATTGACCGCATATCTGGCGGTGCACTTCAGGCCAAAGGTATCGACCCTACTGAGATGGATGCGCGTCGCAGCATAAATGGTTTTGACCCTAGCGAAGCGGCGGTAGTATCACCAAGAAACAGCGAACACGTTGAAGATAATTTCAACGATGCGGTTTACTCTGGCGCGCGTTTTGGCTTGTCATACATTATTAACGACAACTGGGATGTAGTGGTACAGCACACCGAACAAACCCTAGACACCGAAGGGGTATTTGCTTACGACCCAACGGTTGAAGGTGAAAGCTCGGCGATTCGCTTCCAAAGCGATGAAAACTCTGATGAGTTTGGCTTAACCACATGGACCTTAAACGGCCGTCTTGAAAAACTAGACGTAGTTTATACCGGTGGTTACCTAGACCGTGAAATAGACACGCTAACCGACTACACGGGTTACACGAATGGCGGTTTGTTCTCGGCGTATTACGTGTGTACACACTATGAAACGCCGGATAACCCTGATGATGCTCGTTGTCTTGACCCAACTAAGTACTACAAAGAAGATACAACCAGTACTCGCCTAACTCACGAGCTGCGCTTTAGTACAACTATGGACACGCCGTGGCAGCTAACTGCTGGTGTGTTTTATGATGAGCAGGAAGTGGGGTCGGTAGGACAGTTCAAAATTGCGAGCACCGAGATATTTACCGACCTTGCAAGAACGCTTCAAGGCAATAAAGGTATTAACAGCGACGGCGGTCCGTTCTCTCCTGAAATTAGCTTTATAAATGATGTAACCCATACTATCGAACAAATTGCGGTATTTGGGCAGTTGGGTTATGAAATTACCGACACTGTTACTGCTACTATTGGCGCACGCTGGTATCAAATTGATGATATTTATCGCGGTGCTACGTCAACCCGTGACGTAACAAGTCGTCTTGAAGCATATGGCCAAGGTATAGTAGACCCAGCGGTTTACGATGATTTAGGTTTAGACGGCCAAGGCGTAGTTGATGCAATTCAAAATGGTTCAATTGATATTAGCCTGTTGGGTGACGACGGCGTATTAACGGTAGATGACACTATTCTCAAATTTGGCCTTGATTGGAAAGTTAACGACAATGTTTTATTGTTCGCGAACTATTCTGAAGGTTTCCGTCCACCGGTAACTAACCGTTTAGGCGGCGATGCGGCAGCTAATAGCACAGGCGCTTTTGCAGATTTCCGTGTGCCGGTTTATTCAACTACAGATACCTTAGACAACTACGAGATTGGTATTAAAGGTGACTTCTTAGACGGCATATTGCGTGTAAACGCAACCGGTTACTATTCAGAAATTACTGACTTGCAAACCTCTCGTTTCGACCCAGCAAATATTAGCTTCCTAGTATTTACCGACAATGTGGGTGATGCAGAAGTTAAAGGTATTGATGCTGATATCTCGTGGCTTGCTACCGATAACCTAGTGATTAATGCAGCGTTTAGTGTGCTGGATACTGAGCTTGTACGCATTAATCCTGAGCTTGAGGGCATTGCTGCTGGCGTTGGTAGTGAACTGCCATACTCGGCTGATTTCTCGGGTAACATTAGCGCGCGTTATTTCTTTGAATTAGACGGCGGTAAAGAAGGTTTTGTTAATGCATCACTTACCTATACCGGCGATCGTCTTGCTGGCATGGTTATGAATGCCTACGCGATGGAAGATGCGACACGCCTAATTTACGGTACAGGTTCAGGTCTTAAGATTAAAGACGAGGGTGAAGTATTCAATGGTGCAACTTATCCAGGTGCTGACGGCGAAGTTATTCGCGGCGGACGCTACATTCAAGAAAGCTACGTCATTGGTAACGTGTCTGTAGGTATGTCGTACGAGAGCTGGAAAGTTGAAGCATTTATTGACAATGTTTTCGACAAGTCAGCGATTTTGAACATCGATACGCAACAGTACACGCCTAAAGTTGTGACAAACCGTCCACGTACTATCGGCTTACGCTTTTCTTACGACTATTATTAATAGTTGTAGGTGGTTAAGTAAGTTTAACCACTCAATAGCGTTTTTAAGCGGCAGACATTAGTCTGCCGTTTTCATTACTAAAGCTATTAAATTTCGGTAGTATCAGTGTTTAGTAATGGATGCGTAAACCAGATATGGTTTTATGCTGAAACGCTCGTATTAACGAGCAAAGTTTCGCGACAAGAATAATAAAGCAGGCTATGACATCAGAAGAATTTCAACAACAAGTACGCACTATAAAGCAGGCGCTGCAGCGTGGGCAGTTTTCATTGGCAATGGAAACCATTCAAACGCTTTTTTCTGCATCGTTGAACGAACAGCAAAGCGCTGAAAATCACTATTTAGCAGCGGTTATTCAAAGGCTGTCTAAAAAATATAATGAAGCTTTTAAACATATAGATGCACTACTTAGCCTTAGACCGGATTATGGAAGAGGTTACCAGGAGTTAGCTTATTGCCATGAAGCGGCGGGTAATCTTCAAGCAGCGGCTAGCGCATTTTTTAAAGCTACGCATTTTAACCCTGCGCTCGTTAGCAGTTGGAAAAAGTTGCTTACCATCTATAAAAGCCATGACGACGTACCTGCAGTAAGTATGGCAACGCAGCAAATCGAACATTTGCAGTCACTTCCTGCACCCGTACTCGGTGCTTATGACCTAATGTATGAAAAGCAGTTTTCTGCAGCAGAGCAAGTATGCCGACAGTTTTTAAGTAAGCATAAGCATCACCCCGAGGCAATGATGCTGCTTGCTGAAATAGGCATGCAGCTAAAGGTATACAGCGACGCTGAATTTCTTCTAGAAAGCTGCGTTGAGCTTTATCCAGACAACGAACGCGCCGCATTAGCCTATCAAAATGTATTGTCTAAACTAGGTAAGTTTCCTGAAGCGGTAAAGGTAGCAAGAGCGCGGTTAACGCTTAACCCGGAAAGCTTTGCCATTAAAACAAGTTTGGCTCATGCCCTTGTTGGCGTAGGACAGCTAGATGAAGCGATAAGTCTATACCAAAGCGTGCTAACACAAAACGCTGATAGACCTAAAGTGTGGGTTTCATTAGGCCATGCGTTAAAAGCACAGGGCGATACGACTGATGCCGTTAACGCTTATGAAAAAGCCGTGGAATACGCCAGTGATTACGGCGACGCTTATTGGAGCTTAGCAAATACCAAAACCTACCAGTTTAGCGATGAAATGCTGTCGCAGATGTGCAAACAAGTTGAAGCTAGCACGATAAAGTTAGACGACAAGATTCATGTCTGTTTTGCGTTAGGTAAGGGGTTTGAAGATAAAGGCCAGGCGGATAAAGCATTCGCCTATTATGAGCAAGGCAATAAACTCAAACGCAGTACGCTGCAGTTTGACATTGGAAGAACAGAAAAGTCGTTAGAGGCACAGCAGCGAGCTTTTACTGCGGATTCCTTTAACACTCAACAGGGCCATCAAGCCCCCGATCCTATTTTTATCGTAGGCTTGCCTCGCGCTGGCTCAACATTACTAGAGCAAATTCTCGCGTCTCATTCCCAGGTAGACGGCACCATGGAGCTGCACGATATATTGGGCATCGCTTCATCGTTAAGCCATCAAAAGACGCCTTATCCTTTTAATGTTAGCGAATTAGATGGTACAACCCTCGAGAAACTTGGTGCCCGTTATATTGAACAGACTAAAGCGTATAGACAGGGCGCGGCATTTTTTATTGATAAAATGCCTAATAATTTCATTCACATAGGCTTGATCAAAAAGATACTGCCAAACGCCAAAATTATCGATGCACGTAGAAACCCAATGGACTGCTGTTTCAGTGGCTTTAAACAGTTGTTCGGTGAAGGACAAGAATTTAGCTATTCACTTAGCGATATTGGCCGTTACTATAATGCTTATGAGCAGCTTATGGACCATTGGCATAGTGTGCTGCCTGGCGAAATTCTTACTGTACAACACGAAGATGTTCTGGATGATTTAGAAGGTCAGGTTAAACGCATCTTAGATTTCTGTGGGTTAGACTTTGAAGAGGCGTGCTTAGCGTTTCATCAAACCAAGAGGGTGATAAAAACACCGAGTTCTGAGCAGGTGCGCCAGCCGATATATAGAACAGGAATGGGGCAGTGGAAACCTTTCGAAAACTATTTAGGCGAGCTTAAGCAAGCGTTAACAAGCGTTAAGTAGTGCCGCTTTGACAACTAACAAGCTGACTAAACATAAAAAAGTCATGGCTATCGCTAGCCATGACTTTCTATTAAGTTAGTTCAAAAAACTTCAACAATCTTTTAAGGCTGATATGGCAATGAAGATTGGTGAAGGATAATGCGAATTTTACCGTCTTCACATTGTTTAAACACGAAACTCTTGTTCACAAAAATGTGGCTGTCGTCATCACCGATAAAATGTACGTTACATTGAACTATGGCGAGCTCACCGTTCAAGATGAAATCTTCTTTGCTGTACCAAACCTTAACCCATGGTTTTAGTTTGAAGCCGTTATCATTGGGAAAATCGCTATTACCACCTACGAAATAAGACAAAGCGCCTTCTTTAGTCGGACGAAATGTTTGAGAGCCAAAAGTAAGCGTAGGTTTAAATAGTACTTTACCGTTATCGTAATCGTAGTTATCTGATAGTACCTGCGAGGAAAATGCTTTTACGTCGCCACCTTCAGCGTGCACTTTACCTACTGCTACTACGTTGTCGCACCACGTTTGTAGTGCTGTATGCACCATTTCTTCTGTGAACATAACCTTTCTCCTGGAATATTAAGCGATGTTATATTGTAACTTTTGTTGGGTTAACAATATCGATAAATTGATGAAATGTAACTGTTTATCCGTGATAGCTATTTACTATCAGGGAACTTGTGTGCGTTAGAATATAAGGCTAAATCCGCTACGTTTTAGCTCTATGTTACACATTAGACATTAAAAAAAGTTAATCATTCTTAATCTGATCGTCTGTTTTCGCCGTTACAACATCATCTAGTATCAAATATGTAATCTCATATGCAAAACAGAGAGACGACTTATTGCTGAAGGTTTAAACATGAATGACGTTACACAGCTAATACTAATGTATTTTATTATACCGCTCTGGTTCACTGCGGGAATAGTAGACTGGTTTTGCCACCGCAATAGTAACATTGCTGCTACCGCAGGTCCGAAAGAGTCACTAATTCATCTTTTGATGTTTTTAGAAGTGGGTATACCGCTTTTTCTGGTTCTCCTTTTTGAAGTCAATAGTTTAATTATTGTTGTAGGCATTGTGTTTTTTTTCTTACATGAGCTCACCGCCCTGTGGGACGTCAGCTACGCGGTATCGAAAAGAAGAGTAGGGCCCATTGAGCAACATGTGCATAGCTTTTTAGAGATGATCCCACTTCTTGCCTTAATATTGGTCATAGCTCGGCATTGGCCTCATTTTATTGCGTTATTTGGAGTAGGCGAAAGCCCTGCTGATTTTAATCTACGGTTTAAACAAGAGCCCCTTCCAACGTGGTATTTATTATCAGTAATAGCCGTTGCTACCGTTTTAGAGTTTTTACCTTATGTAGAGGAGTTAATAAGAGGTATGAAAGCAAAAGAAACCAGTTCACGAGACAAAGCCACTTTTTCTTTAGATAAAGAAAACCACCGAAATAACAAGGCGGACGTTTCACACCAAGATGCAGAAGCAGCGAGCCCATATGCGTCATCGGTGCTAGGCGAAGAAGACCCAGGGGTAGCACTTGAAGAATGGGTAGAAAGCAACAAAAAACCGCGTTCTAACAGCAAGTAATGAAATGGAAAAGATAGGCCGTAAATACTGCGCCAGTTTCTATTCAATCATATATTAGTAAAACTAGGCGCCAGTATAAACGGTGCCTTAATAACTTTGTAAAAGCTCAGCAAGGCACCGTTATGTGCAAGAAGCCTATGTAAAATACGCCGTGTAGTAAGGCAATAAGTGAACTTCACATTTGCCAGATTTGTTACTTAAAACCTCTTGGCTTGCTTAGTACTTACGGCGTTTAAGCCCTGTTTCTGCCAATATTTTTGCAGAAATCTCTTCAATCGAATATTTAGTACTATTTAAAAACGGTATCTTTTCTTTCCTATATAGGTTTTCTACTTCACGAAGCTCCATTCTACATTGTGCTAGTGACGCGTACTTGCTGTTTGCGCGGCGCTCTGAACGTATTTGATGCAGTCTGTCGGCTGCAATAGTGAGCCCAAAGAGCTTATGCTTAAATCGTCGCAAAGCAGGGGGAAGCTTTAACATGTCGCCCATGTCTTCCTCTGTAAAAGGGTAGTTGGCTGCTTTTATTCCGTATTGAAGCGCTAAATACAGGCTTGTGGGGGTTTTGCCTGAGCGAGAAACGCCGGTAAGTATAATATCGGCTTCATCGTAGTCTTTTAGATTAGAGCCATCATCGTTAGCCAACGCATAGTTCACGGCTTCTATTCTAATGTCGTAGGTGGTTTCGTGAATACTGTGTGTACGATGTTTTTCAGGTTTTGAGGGAACACCTAACACTTTTTCGAGTGGTGCCACGAATTGATCAAGGAAATTATAATTAATACCCACCGATTTCGAGATTATCTTGCGAATATCTACATTCACAATTGTATAAAAAACGAGCGGCCTTTCTCCGGTGTCTTGAAAACTTTCAGAAATTTGCTGTAAAACTTTGTGAGCTTGTTCCTCAGTTTCAACGAAAGGAATGGTGTTGTGATTGAAAGAAACGGGGAACAGGGAAAGCAGGGCGTGGCCAAAGACCTCTGCAGTGATGGCCGTACCATCTGAAATATAAAAAGCTGTGCGCACAACATATCCTTAACATTGGTGTAATTTTATTACAAAAGTAATAAAGGGTTTACTTTCTGAATTTCCCCATTCTAAGATGATTTCGTCGAAAAGCTACACGGTTCTTGTGAATGATGGCAAATATCAAAGGTTTGCTGTCAAACGTAATGGACAGCGGTAACTGTGGTCTTCACCACATATCGGCAACAATTTGATGAGTTTCAGGTGATAAAAACACACAAACCTGAAATTAACCTCATACCCTACACAAAAAAAAGCTGGAGGCTTGGGCTGTGCAAGAATACGTACTTTGGTATCAAGAACTGGGCATGCATGATGTGGGTCGCGTAGGCGGCAAAAATGCATCATTAGGCGAGATGATTTCAAACCTGGCGAACGCCGGTGTGCAGGTGCCAGGTGGTTTTGCTACCACCGCCGAAGCATTTAATGAGTTTCTAGAGCAAAGCGGACTAGAAGCGCGCATTCACGAGGTTTTAGACTCGCTAGACGTAGACGATGTAAATGCACTGGCTGAAGCGGGTAAGAATATTCGCCAGTGGATCATCGACACACCTTTTCAAGGCAAATTAGAAGAAGAAATCAAAACTGCATTTGTTACATTACAAGGTGATGCAGGCGAAGAAGCGTCATTCGCAGTTCGTTCATCAGCCACGGCTGAAGATATGCCTGATGCATCATTCGCAGGGCAACAAGAAACCTTCCTTAACGTTAAAGGCTACGACGCTGTTCTTGTGGCAATTAAGCACGTGTTTGCATCACTGTTTAACGATCGCGCCATTTCTTATCGCGTACACCAAGGTTATGACCACAAAGGCGTGGCGTTATCTGCCGGTATTCAGCGCATGGTACGTAGTGACATCGCTTCATCGGGCGTTATGTTTACTATCGACACAGAATCTGGTTTCGAAGACGTTGTATTTATTACCAGTTCATTTGGTTTGGGTGAAATGGTTGTACAGGGTGCAGTTAACCCTGATGAATTTTACGTGCACAAACCAACGCTAGACAAAGGCCTGCCTGCCATCGTTCGTCGTAATCTCGGCAGCAAGCTTACTAAAATGATTTACTCAGATGATGAAGCACATGGTAAGCAAGTCTCTATTGTTGATATCGACGCAGTTGATAGCAAAACCTTCTCATTAACTGATGATGAGGTGATGGAGCTTGCTAAACAGGCGCAAATTATCGAAGACCACTACAAGCGCCCTATGGATATTGAGTGGGCGAAAGATGGCGCAGACGGTAAACTTTATATCGTTCAGGCTCGCCCTGAAACTGTACGTAGCCGTGAAGACTCGCAAAGCATCGAACGCTTCCAATTAAAAGGTCAAAGCAACATCGTTGTTGAAGGTCGAGCAATTGGTCACAAGATTGGCGCTGGCGTAGCCAAAGTACTCGAGTCAATCGAAGAGATGGACAAAATCCAAGCCGGTGATGTTCTGGTAACTGACATGACAGATCCTGACTGGGAACCTATCATGAAGAAGGCGTCAGCCATTGTTACTAACCGTGGCGGCCGTACGTGTCACGCGGCAATTATTGCACGTGAACTAGGTATCCCAGCGGTTGTTGGTTGCGGTAATGCGACCGACAACATCAAAAATGGCGATAAGATCACGGTGTCTTGCGCTGAAGGTGACACAGGCTTCATCTATGGCGATGAACTAGAGTTCGACGTTGTGACATCACGCATTGACGCTATGCCCGATTTACCGCTTAAAGTGATGATGAACGTGGGTAATCCTGATCGCGCATTCGACTTTGCTCGCCTACCGAATGCAGGTGTTGGACTTGCCCGTCTTGAATTCATTATTAACCGCATGATTGGCGTGCACCCTAAAGCACTGCTTAATTTCGATAGCCAACCAGAAGAGTTGAAAGAAGAAATTAGCGACATGATTGCAGGCTACGAATCGCCTACGGAATACTACATCGAAAAATTGGTAGAAGGTATCTCAACCATTGCTGCGGCATTCTCGCCAGAGAAAGTCATCGTTCGTATGTCAGATTTCAAGTCGAACGAATACTTCAACTTGGTTGGTGGCTATCAGTACGAGCCGGATGAAGAAAACCCAATGTTGGGCTTCCGTGGTGCAAGCCGTTATATATCTGAAGATTTTCGCGATTGTTTTGCCCTTGAATGCGAAGCCATTAAGCGCGTTCGTAACAAGATGGGGTTGACCAATGTTGAGATCATGATTCCATTTGTACGTACGTTAGATGAAGGTCGACAAGTTATCGAACTTCTAGAAGAGCAGGGCCTTAAGAAAGGTGAAAACGACCTTCGCGTTATTATGATGTGTGAACTTCCTTCCAACGCACTACTTGCAGATAAGTTCCTGGATATCTTTGACGGCTTCTCAATTGGATCTAACGACTTAACGCAGTTAACACTGGGACTAGATCGAGACAGTGGCCTTATTGCTCACTTGTTCGATGAGCGTGACGAAGCAGTGAAAGCTTTGCTTTCAATGGCAATTCAGGCCGCGAAGAAGCGCGGTAAATACGTGGGAATTTGTGGTCAAGGTCCATCAGATCATGAAGATTTCGCGGCGTGGCTTGTAGAAGAAGGTATCGATTCAGTATCTCTCAACCCAGATACGGTTGTTGAAACTTGGCTATATCTTGCTGACAAGCACGGCTAGAAACGTAGACTAGAAGTTCTGAACTACCTGGGCGACTAGCCAATTCAGGATTATGTTTAAAAGAGAGACCTTTAGGTCTCTTTTTTGTTTCTGGCAGATTCAAAGCAACATAGTGATTTGATTAGGATTTGTGCCAGCTGTACATTCCTCAAAAAAACTATGGTTATTTAGTAAAAGTATGTAATTTTCAGCGCCTACAACATGACTTTTGGTAATTTAAAATGTAATATTACAAAGTGACTTTCACGTTGAATTTTAGATTAATAATTAACTTGGTTGAACTCCTATGGCACATAATGACAGCACAGTTTCAGTAAATACTTCCGAAGAAAATGCTATGCAATCACGCTCTGTAGTAGAGCAATTGGCGCAAGCGCAAAAAGAAATTAACGAACTAAAAATGAAGCTTATGTGGATGGAACGCAACTACGAATAATTAATCGCATCGAAAGACACCACTAAATACAGTTTTTTTATTACAGTATTTAAGTGTTTTTCTGTAAGTTTACATAATGGGTTACATGTTGTGCTTTGTTGTGCAGGTTATGAAGGCACGCGAGGTAACTGATTTATTAAGGGGGTCATACTGGCCTCTTTTTTAGTGTAAGACTTTTCATATTGGCAGAGGTGTTTCCGCTTACGCCTTGCTACTTCCGGTTTAACACCCGGTTCATGTTTAATACCGGGTTTGGGCTGTGCGGCCCAGCGTTAAGGTTTACTATTTAAAGCCGCTCCTGTTATAGCGAAGTTTTTCTATTTTTTCCAATCGTCAGTATTAGGCCTAGTTGGTTAAATTGTATTCACATGCATTTAAGTGCTATTGTAGGCTAAACGAAAGAGTAGGGAATAGGGCGAATATGGCTTATCAGTTTAAGTTTTTTGCACAACCCGTTATTAGCAATATAAGAACGCTTTGTGAAGCAGCACTTGTTGAATTTACTATCGGCTTAATTTGTGCGGTATTTGCTTACGCAAGTTATGGCATTTTCATACACCTCTTCGTTGCCTGCGTCATTATATCGGTGGCGTGTTTTTGCCTAAGTATTTACAACCTTTATAGCTTTTTCTCGCATCCTTAGCATTTAGCATTTAGCACTTAGCACTTAGCACTTAGCACTTAGCACAGTGTCCTATAAAAGCATTTCATTTGGCTATCTTGCCCCAAAGCTAAAGTACTAAGAGGTTTAAGACGCCCATAAAAAAGGGCAATCACATTCCGTGTTTGCCCTGTTTTCGTCTTAAATTAATAAGCACTGCCCTAATGTTAAATCAGTGACGTGGCTAAATCATTAAGCGTTTATACGTTTGAGCCCTTAGGCTTTTAGTTGATCACCAATAGGTAGCTGACGAACACGCTTACCGCAAGCAGCAAAAATAGCGTTACATAGCGCAGGCGCATATACCGGCGTTGCTGGCTCACCTACACCTGCTGGAGGTGCGTCGCTTTCTATTACCTCAACGTCTACTTCTAACGGTGAATCGCTCATACGAGGCACACGATAGTTGTGGAAATTACTTTGCTGAACGCGACCTTTATCAAAAGTAATACCGTCACTAATAGCGGTGGTAATACCGTAAACCGAACCACCTTGGGTTTGGTTTTTAACGGTATCAGTATTCACTACGGTTCCTGCATCAATGGCAACCCACGACTTGATCACGTTCAAATCGCCAGCATCAGACACTTCAACTTCAACTACCGTGGCCACATAGGTTAAGAAGCTTCGGTGTGCTGCAATACCAAGACCACGGCCTTTGGGCATTTCACGCCCCCAGCCCGCCATTTCAGAGACCTTCTCGATGACATTACGCAAGCGACCTGTATCTAGCGGATAAACCGACTTATCACCCCAGTAGTTGTTGTACTCAGCTTTTTGTTCAGTAACGTCTAAAACTCTGTCAGGGCCAATAACTTCTAATAAGTAATCTTTCGAATCTTTACCTGCTTTGTGCGCAGCTTCGTTTATAAACGATTGAACGGCAAATGCGTGGAAGATATTTGATACTGAACGCATCCACCCAATTCGGGCTTTTGCTGGCGCTTCACCGCGCTCTAACTTCATGTTTGGCGTTAGAATAGGGTTGTCAGTAAAGCCCAAATCTAACTCAAAGCTAAACGGCGCGTTAGCACCTTCTTGGAAGGTTGAGGCAATGGGTGAAAATGCCGTTCTGTGAAGATAGGCGTCAATCTTACCGTTCTTATCAAGGGCTGCTTCAACGTGCTGAGCTGATACTGCGTGATAGAAGCCGTGCTGAATATCATCTTCACGGGTCCACTGAACGCGAATAGGTTTGCCCGTCTTCATAGAAAGGTATGCCGCTTCTACAGAAAAGTCAGGCTTAGATTTACGACCGAATGCGCCGCCTAGCATGGTAACGTGAACATTGATTTTTT
Organism: Alteromonas sp. ALT199; assembly: GCF_018619335.1. Classification (GTDB taxonomy): domain Bacteria; phylum Pseudomonadota; class Gammaproteobacteria; order Enterobacterales; family Alteromonadaceae; genus Alteromonas. Next base: position 12,809 of record NZ_JAHHDX010000086.1, read on the forward strand.
CTTTGTCCATGCCAACCATAGCGCCTACAGTTTCCATGTCGGCCTGCGGGTTCTGTGTTGCTGCCCATACGTCAACACGATCTTTATAGTACATGGCGGTAGCGCATGGGGGCTCCATGGGGGCTTGCGCTAAATGCGGCACGTAATAGTCCGCAACAAGTTTGTCGCTGGCCTTTTCCAAAACGCTCAACGCGTCGCCTTTTTCTCTAACAAGAGCTTGTGGTGTATTTACCGTGCTAAGTAACTCTTCTTTGAAACTTTCAGAGTTGTAGTCGCCGTTAGCGCCATCATCCCAACTTACACTAAGCGCTTTGCGACCTTGCCACGCTGCCCATGTGTTGTTCGCAATAATTGCTACACCACCTTTCGGTTGAAATTGCGGTGCGCCTTTAGGCGCAGGTATTTCAATAACGTCAACCACACCTTTTACCGCTTTCGCCTTATCTGCGTTAAAGCTTTTTACTCTTCCACCGACTACAGGGGGGCGTTCGATTATCGCTACAAGTGCTTTGGGTTCGCGTACGTCGGCGGCAAAAGTGGCTTTGCCGGTAACGATATCTTGAAGGTCAATGTGCGCCATACCAGTATTGATGTAACGCCATTCTTTTCTGTCTTTCAGCTTAAGCTTATCTGATTTTGGCGGCGTAATAGTCAGTGCATCATCAATTAAGTCTTTATAGGCAAGACTCTTACCCGAAGTGTGAGTTACCACATGTTGCTCGGCAACACAGCTAGTAGGCTCAACACCCCAACGCTTGGCTGCAGCATGTTGCATCATATAGCGTACGCTGGCGCCCATTTCTCGAAGACGCTGCATATTGAAGCGGATACTACGCGAGCCATCGGTGTTTTGGTCACCGTATTTAGGGTCGCCTTTACCTTGAATAACAATAACCTTATCCCAAGCCGCTTCCATTTCGTCTGCCACAATTTGAGCAATTGCGGTACGGATCTGCTGTCCCATTTCACTACGGTGGCAGGTAACTTCAACCATTCCGTCTGGACGAAGTGCAATAAACAAGTTTGCTCGCTTTGCATTATCGGCGGGTTTAGCCAGAACGCCAGCCATAGCGCGAGGAGCGCTGCCCATAAAATATGTGCCTAGAACCAAAGCTCCTGCTGCAGCGGTTGATTTTAAAAAGCCACGACGATTCATATCAAAATAGGTATTCTTGCTCATGCTTCTTCTCCCGCTTGGGTAGGGTCAAAGTAGCTAACGCCGGCATTGCCACTAATCGATTTTGACGCTGACTTTATGGCTTTATGAATGCGAGGGTAGGTGCCGCAGCGGCAAATGTTGCCAGACATATTCTGAACAATCTCTTCATCGCTTGGCGTTGGGTTGGTGGACAATAAGCTGGCAGCTTGCATAATTTGTCCACATTGGCAAAATCCGCACTGTGGTACTTTGTGTTCTACCCATGCTTTTTGAACTGGGTGATCGCCGTTCTCACTTAGCCCTTCAATAGTGGTAACTTTTTTGCCTTGAACTGCTGATACAGGCAATATGCAAGAGCGCTGTGCCATGCCGTCTATGTGAACAGTACAAGCGCCACATTGCGCCATACCGCAGCCAAACTTAGGTCCTGTAAGATTTAATTCGTCACGAAGGTACCACAACACGGGGGTTGATGGGTCACCAGAAAATTCGTGTTTGTTACCATTAACGGTAAACGTGATCATGGTCTTGTCTCCATAGGTAAGCGATAAATATAAATCAGCCCGTGTTTCTTTAGGTGTGGGCTACCCAAGCAGAACTACGTCGTTTCAAACGCTCCACAAAACTCATATTTATACGGTTACATTGCCTGATGATACGAATAATCTAAGATGCTGAGCATGCAAAGATATATGCCACTATTATTATTGTTAAAGGCTTCGCAATTAATACTTTAAATTACGTTAACACGCATTGCGCCTTAACGCATTTACATAAGTTTAAATGTTAGGAGTCTGCGACAAAATAAGTGTAACTCGCAATGGAACTACGCGAAACGTACGTGTGATCCAGCGCTTTTTTGTTTGACGCTGGTAAGCGGATATTGAAAAGTAGACTAGCGAAGCTTTCTCAGAAGAAGAAAGCGATCTATTTTACGCGCGCCCAATGTCATGGTTCGCTGACTGAATTTAAGCCATACGCGTGCTCGAGGCCAGTCGTAACTTAATAGTACTAGACCTGCAACAACAAAAAGAATAGAGCCTGGAAGTAACGTTAAAACGATTCCGCCAACAAACAAAATTGCTCCCAAGGTAAGTCTTAGTATACGCATGTTTCTGAACTCGTCTTATTAGGCTAGGTGTTTAAATAGTTTCGCTCAAGCTAGGTTATTTGCCAATCACTAAAATGTAAATATTTGTGCTGCTGTTATGAAAGACTGAGAGGCATATAGCAATTTTCACAATATTGTTGAATAAGTAATCGTTTAAATGCTAATGAACAATCAATGGCTTTATTGCGGTGGAAAGCGCGCTAGAAATGCAGTACAAAGTAATATAGACACAAAGATAAAAGGCGCAAATTTTAGTGCCCTATACGGTAAAAGGTTTCGCGTGTAGCAACACAAAGTTAACGTGAACCAAAATTTGCGCAACTAAAACAAAGATAAGAAAGAGAGAGCTCATGGCTGAACAAGAAGAAAGACAACCTATCAGCGAAGAAGAACGTGCTAGTTGGGTGAAAGAGCAGTTTCAAAAAGCAAATAAATTTCTAGCAGAAAATGGTGTGTTGTTTGACACCGTTATTACAGAAGAAAGCCGATATTTGATGCCGTATCTGGCCGTGTGGAAAATTAGAGCGATGGACGGCAAGCTTTACTGGGTAATTAGTGGCGATTTACCTACTGATTATACTTCAGTGGACAACGCGAAAGATGCAAAAGAAGTCTTGCGTCACTTCTCTATGCATTGGCAACTAAAAGCAGAAAACCTGATAAACGCAGAAGGTGCAGATGATAGTCAAAAAGCATTTGGTGCGCTTTTAGTGAATCGAGCTGAAAGCTTATTCGCCATGCAAAATACGCCAGATCTTTGGAGTTAACACTAAATAGCGTAGCAAGCGTTTACGTGCCGCGCTTAGTCGAATAAGTTAATGAAGCTGGGTGACGTCTGGCAGAGGGAATCGCTCTGCCGGGCACTTAAGTCTTTGTCTCGGTACTCCCGCATCCATAAACACTTGTCCATCGGGTATAAACCCAATCGAACGGTGATACGACACGCTTTCTAGATTACAAACGACCTTTATAATAGGTAAGTTGTGTTGCTTGGCCGCGTTAATAAGTGCTTCAAACAAGGCGCGGTACACGGGAAGTGTTCTATAACAGCGCTTAACGGCAATTCGGCCTAGTTCACCTCTTTTAGTTAAGCGCCCAGTGGCGATAGGTTCGTTTTCATCGTTTACAATAAGCACATGGCACGCCGAGCTGTCGTGTTCATCGAACTCGCTTGCCTCCGGCACACGCCACTCTATAACAAATACATGTTCCCTTAGTGCTTTAAGTCGATGTTTGTCCTTTTCCCAATCGACGTTCTGTATAGTAAACGCCATACGTACCTGTTAACCCTCGAACCATTCCCAGTAACCATTGTTAATAAGTGTAGTTAAGGTTTCTAAAAAAGTAAAAGAGGGGGCATCTTGGCAACACGTTGCGCTCAAAACGCCACCCGATGCCAACACTTCAAACCATTCTTGGTCACTTTTCGCAAATGTGAATTGACTACCATTAACATATAGCGAGCGGGGAAGGCCGCGTTTACCATCACAGATCAATGCTCGAACCCCAGGTGCAGCAATAAAGCTAATACCCGCAGCAAAATCATTTGAGACTTGCTCTAGTGATACCTCGTCTTCTAGCGGATATTCAGGGATCCCTTGTTCACTCATGGCTTCTAAAAGAGCGAGGGTAAAATCTTCGCTATTGATGGCGTCGATTAATTGCTGTTTAAGTGACGCAACATCACCTGGATTAACGAGGGCTTGGCTAGCCTGAACATCACGACCTGCATCGGTAAATCTATAATTTCCCGCGCCTTTATCCAGCATCATAGCTAAGCTTTCAGCTAATTGAAGATTGTCAGGTGCGCGATAGCCTACTGAGTAGGTCAAGCTGTCTTCAACGGTTTCACCGTCATGAGGCCAACCCGGCGGAACGTACACTACATCACCAGGTTCAACCACCACGTTTATAACAGGTTCAAACCCTTCAATTTGTCTCAATTTTGGATGCGGGAAAACCTCTTTATAATTTGCAGGCTCACCAACTCGCCAGCGTCTTTTTCCCTTACCTTGAACCAGAAATACGTCATATTGATCAATATGGGCACCTACGCCTGCACCGTTGGTAGCAAAGCTCACCATTAAGTCGTCTAAACGCCAGTTTGGAACAAAAGAAAAGGGGTCTAAGATAGGCTTAACGTCTGGTACATATTTGTCTACGCCCTGAACAAGTAGCGTCCATTTACCCTGACAAGCATTATCGAAATCGCTAATTGGCCCTTGCTCAACGTGCCAGTTGCCCTGAACATTACTAATGATACGGGCGTCAACCTCAGACTCTTGCGCAAGCCCTGCTAAATCGTTTTCATCAATAGGGTCTGCAAAGTTAGGAAAAAACTGCTTTATTACTACCGGCTTTTGCTGCCAGTAGTGCTTTAAGAAGGTTTCTGCATTAAAGCCGGTACCGGTTTGTGCATCAATAAAGTACATGTTGTTGGTGCCCATAGTATCTCTTGTTTGTAAGCCAATTATTGGTTTCCACCCGCAGACCTGGGGTAAACAAAGAACAGTCTACAATGCGAAATAGGATGCAAACGTGCATTACATCTTCAACATAAGTGAACAGGGTCAGTGCTAGGTGATAGTGTAAAGGCGGCATTATCGATTATTGAAAACACGATTGCTACCTTAGCCCAGTAAAAGCTTAGTTAATTCATTATTGAAGTGACGAAATGTACTCGGTATTTAGAGTGCTCAGTCCTGAACTAAGAAGATATTGCCTTAAACGTTAGTATTACCTTTAAGTACACAGTTAGCCGCCAACTTTAGTTGTTAGCAAATATACGCATTTAATAACGCCGCTTTGGCTTGAATTTGAGTGCTACAAAACGCCATTGAAGCAACGTGTTCGTTTAAAAGCAGTGATTCGTTGGTTATTTTGTTACCGCTTTCCATAATGGTTTCGTCACACCTATTTAAGGTGGTCATACTATCGGTTATTGGAGAGAAAGGTTGACCTGAGTGCATCTTAAAGACGCTGTGTGTTTTTTCACATACTGCAATAGTGTTTGGCGCGGTAAATTGTTCAAGCATTGCTGCTTTATTAACAGTAGTCCCCCAGATATCAAACCCCATCGCTGAGCGAGTTGAATGCCCTGTTATTAAAGGTCCTGTCGCGATGCCAACGCGAAGGTGACACGATGACGACATCAGTAGAGCATTACTGCTAACAAGATTACGCGCTTTGACTCCAAACTCAATAGCGCTAATCGCTTGGGGGGGAAGCGCTTCGTCATTAGAATAATCTTTACTACAAAAACCGACAGCGATGTACTGATCGCCATTGGTTTTTAAAGGGGTAAGCTTTAAGTGTGTGGTCATTTCATCGAATTGATCAAATAGGCTTTCTACGATATTGGTACACATCATGTCGCCATATTGTTCTGTCAAAAATTGAAAATTTGATAGGTCGCAAAAGATTACTACGGCATGTGGCATGTTGTGTTTTAGACCGAGAACACTGTATTCGATTGTTTTTTTCCTAGCGTTTTGAAAGGCAAATGCGCGATGGTTATTAAAAATAGGGGAGCGCTGCTTATTAGGTGCAATACATCCTTTGCTTTTAGAATGGTGAAAGTCCATTTACATGCTCCATGTTTATAGTTACTTAACCGATAAAAAATAGGTATAAAAAAACGCGGTGTTTATGACCGCGTTTTTTAGTGTAGTGGAAAGCGTAAAGGCTTATAACTGATCTACAAGCCTGATTGCGTCACCAATGTAAGTAGCAGGGGATAATGCTTTTAGCTCTGATTTAGCACTTTCTGGCATGTCTAAATTATCGATAAACTCGGCGATAACCTCAGCATTTACTTTCTTACCACGGGTTAACTCTTTAAGTTTCTCGTATGGCTTTTCAATACCGTAACGGCGCATTACCGTTTGGATAGGTTCTGCAAGCAGTTCCCAGTTGTTGTCTAGTTCGTTAAGTAAGCTTTTTTCGTTTACTTCTAACTTACTAATACCTTTTAGCGTTGCTTGATAAGCGATAACCGCATAACCCACGCCCACGCCTAGGTTGCGAAGTACTGTTGAGTCGGTAAGGTCACGCTGCCAGCGAGAAATAGGCAGTTTGGCTGCAAGATGGTCAAAGATAGCGTTAGCCAAGCCTAAGTTACCTTCCGAGTTTTCAAAATCGATAGGGTTAACTTTGTGTGGCATTGTAGAAGAGCCAATTTCGCCAGCAACAGTCTTCTGCTTAAAGTGACCTAGCGCAATATAACCCCAAACGTCGCGATCGAAATCGATCAGTATGGTGTTAAAGCGCGCAATGGCATCAAACATTTCAGCGATGTAATCGTGGGGTTCTATTTGCGTGGTAAACGGGTTCCACGTAAGACCTAGTGAGGTAACAAACTTCTCTGAAACGCCGTGCCAATCTACATCTTTATAGGCTGACAAGTGGGCATTGTAGTTGCCCACAGCACCGTTAATTTTACCAAGCAGTTCAACACCTGCTATTTGGCTACGCTGACGCTTTAAGCGAATTGCTACGTTTGCCATCTCTTTACCCATGGTAGTAGGTGAAGCTGGCTGACCGTGAGTACGGGCCATCATAGGTATGTTTTGGTAACGCTTAGCAAGCTCTACTAGCGCTTCGATTAATTTGTCACAGTAAGGAAGAATGACGGTCTCGCGGGCTTCGCGAAGCATTAAGCCATGCGAAAGATTGTTAATGTCTTCAGACGTACACGCAAAATGAATAAACTCATTTACTGCTGAAAGCTCACTATTGTCGGCAACCTTCTCTTTAAGAAAGTATTCAACTGCTTTCACGTCGTGGTTTGTCGTGCGCTCTATTTCTTTAATGCGCATGGCATCTTCAACACTAAACTCAGCTACTATTTTGTCTAGTAGTGCATTTGACGTGTCTGTAAAAGCAGGAACTTCTTCAATTTGTGGGTTAGTAGACAGCATTTGTAACCAACGTACTTCTACTTCTACACGGTATTTTAATAAGCCGTACTCACTGAAAATACTGCGTAATTCTACGCTTTTGCCAGCATATCGACCATCGACAGGGGAAATTGCAGTTAACTGACTCAGTTCCACCTTGAGCTCCTCACTAGTTTATTAATCGTAGTGCTTTAACAGCACTGTTAAGAATGTGTTTGCGTTTAAATAAAATGTTTCTTCGTTTTCCGCCCATCTGACGCCACATTACTGCGGCTCTGACGCCTGCAAGCAAAAGCGCGCGCACTTTATGCTGAGTAGCAGGTTGGCTCAAATAGTCTGGGTTACCTGCCACCTGAATACGTGGTGCTAGCGGGCTTATAATATCGCTGTAAATACTTGCTATTGAGGCAACAATTTGTGGGTTTTGGAAATCGATGTGAGCAAGCTGGCGCTGAACATGGGATATACGCTCGCCCAATTCCTGCATTGCCTTAGGTTTTCTCGCGAGTTTTCTTTCAAGGCCTAGAATACTTGCAATATAGCGGGTCAGCTCTGTATCTTTTGTTGCTTGTTTGTCAGACAGTTGCGCGGCGAGAGTGGTGTAACCGGTTTTCAAATTGGCTAGTTGGCCAAATACCTGTTGAGGGGTTTCTGGGTCAGTAACCAGTATACTCGATAAGCTTGCTTCTATAGCTTCGTTATCGGCAGAACCTCGTCTAGCAAGCTGCTGAACTAACGCAGCAGCCTGACATACCCCGGCGAGGGCTAAATTATTCTCTATATCGGTATCTAACATTAGCGAATGTAACTCTCAATAATACCGCCGCCAAGACAGACTTCTTCATTGTAAAACACCGCAGACTGGCCCGGTGTTACCGCCTTTTGCGGTTCGTCAAACATGACTTCAATTGTGTCGTTTTCAGTTGGCGTTATAGTACAAGGAATATCGGTCTGGCGATAACGGGTTTTAACTACAGCGCGCACAGGCTCGGTCACGGCTTTCCTGTCTACCCAATGTAGCTGCTTGGCTACTAAACCTTTTGAGTATAGGCGATGGTGGTCGGCACCTTGACCAACAATGAGTACATTGCGAGCAACGTCTTTATCTACAACATACCAAGGGTCATCACCGTATTTTGCCAGACCACCGATGTGTAAGCCTTTACGCTGACCGAGTGTGTGATACATCAAGCCTTCGTGTTGCCCGATTTCTTCGCCTTCTGCGGTTTCGATAACGCCAGGCTGCGCGGGAAGGTAACGGGCTAGGAAGTCTTTAAACTTGCGTTCGCCGATAAAGCAGATCCCAGTTGAATCTTTTTTATCGTGCGTAATGAGCCCTTGTTCTTCAGCGATTTTGCGCACCAGTGGTTTTTCAATATCACCCACAGGGAAAAGGGTTTTAGCAACGTGTTCTTCACCCAGTGTATATAAGAAGTAACTTTGGTCTTTGTTGTTATCAAGACCACGCAACATCTGCCATTTGCCGTCTACTTCACGGCGACGGACGTAATGACCAGTAGCAATGTAGTCTGCGCCAAGGTCTTCTGCTGCGAACTCAAGAAACGCTTTAAACTTAATTTCTTTGTTGCACATAATATCTGGGTTGGGCGTTCGCCCCGCTTTGTATTCTTCTAAAAAATACTCAAATACGTTATCCCAGTACTCAGCAGCAAAGTTGATGGTGTGCAGCTCAATGCCCAGCTTGTCAGCCACAGCTTGCGCATCTTTTAAATCTTCCGCAGCGGCGCAGTACTCATCGTTATCATCTTCTTCCCAGTTTTTCATGAAAAGACCTTCAACCTGGTATCCCTGCTGTTGAAGCAGGTAGGCTGAAACAGACGAATCGACACCGCCGGACATACCGACGATCACTTTTTTGCTGGCGTTAGATTCAATATCACTCACTACGGATTGCACACTCATTTGATTAATAAAAAAGAAGCCTTATTTGCAGATTTAGTTATCAATTTACATGTTGATAAATTTGTTGAAGCAGTTACTCAATTGGTGGAGCTATACCACTATTAAGCTACCAATATGCCACTAACAAATAGGCCTGTTTTCGAGGTCGCGGATTTTATCAGATTCCGATAGCTAATTCACATTTAATCCTTATCTGATTAAGTAATTAAATATGTGCCTAGCGGCCATCGGCCCGTAATCTAAAAATATCTTTTAAAGCAAAAAGGCAAAGCAAGATTCAATAGCGCTAAAATCCGCAATTTCTCGGAGTCTCTTTAGTGAGGACAACAAAGGTGAATTCAAGTATTGAATGTGGATTTACTGTCAAAAGCAAACGTACTTGCCATTTTCAATACCGTCTATGGTCCAGTTGCCAACCCGATATCTGATGAGACGAAGAGTGGGGTAGTCTACGTGTGCCGTCATACGTCGTACTTGTCGGTTTCTGCCTTCTGTGATGGTAATTGCTACCCAGCTAGTTGGAATAGATTGTCTGAAACGCACAGGTGGATTTCTTGGCCACACGTCAGGCTCCTGCATCGCTTTTACTTTGGCAGGGCGAGTCATTCCGTCTTTTAATTCAACCCCGTCGCGCAGCGCTTGCATCGCTTTTTCATCCATTATGCCTTCTACCTGTACCCAATAGGTCTTACTGGTTTTTGCTTCGGGATCAGCGAGTTTATGTTGAAGCTTACCATTATTCGTGAGCACTAAGAGGCCCTCAGAATCTCTGTCTAAGCGCCCTGCAGCGTAGACATCAGGAATATCGATATAATCCTTTAGCGTCTCTCTACCATCAGCGTCAGTGAATTGAGATAGAACTTGAAAGGGCTTATTAAACAGCACCACTTTGGCGTTTGAAGACATATTACTTCCGCTTATTGATTTTCGAAATTTCGACAGGATCTTACTTCAAATCGAACTTACGCGCTTGAGAAATTACTGCATAAATAGTGGTTTGTGTACGGTAGTTTGTCGATAAATTCGGTGATCTTATGTGCTAAGACAATGGTATGACTTGTAACTCAAACTTTCGACCCTATACTAATGGTCGCTCCCATTTTTATAAGAGAGTGCATCTGCATAATTATTAGACAGTTTTAGCAGTGATAAGCGGGTTTGCTTATACAACATATTTCAATATCGCAAGTGACTAAATAGTTACACGCGAAGTCATTGAGGTGCATGTTGCTAACATAAGGAATTGAATAATATGTGGGGAAGAATAGAGCAAGTGACCTTGTGCTTTTATAAGTGAAAGGTGGAAAACATCAAATACGTTTCGCAATGACTGTGGGCGCGACACCAAAATGTTGCGGGTTGTTGCGACCTAATGGACTAAAAACGACAGTACCCTGTCGAGAATATTGAGGTATATAATGACCAAGTCTAAGATCATCTATACGAAGACTGATGAAGCGCCAATGCTGGCGACATATTCACTTCTTCCAATTATCCAGAAGTTTGCTGCAGCTGCAGATATCGACGTAGAACTCAGCGATATTTCACTGGCTGCCCGTGTTTTGGCAAATTTCCCAGAGTATCTTTCTGACGAACAAAAAGTGCCAGACGCGTTAGCTGAACTGGGTGAGATGACTCAAGACCCAAATGTTAACATCATCAAACTTCCAAACATCAGTGCCTCAATTCCGCAGCTTCGTGCAACTATCAAAGAATTAAACGCTAAAGGCTTTAACGTACCAGCGTTTCCTGATTCACCTAAAACTGCTGAAGATGAAGAAATTCGCGAACGTTACGGTAAAGTGTTAGGTAGTGCGGTTAACCCAGTATTGCGTGAAGGTAACTCAGACCGTCGTGCACCAACTGCTGTTAAAAACTACGCGCGTAAACACCCGCACTCAATGGGTGAGTGGTCTCAAGCATCTCGTTCACACGTAGCGCACATGCGCGGTGGTGATTTCTACTCTGGTGAGAAGTCAGTGACAGTAGAAAAAGACGGTCACGTTAGCATTGAATTTACTGGCAAAGATGGTAGCAAGAAAACCCTTAAGCCTCGTGTAAACTTGCTAGCTGGCGAAGTTATCGACGGCATGTTCATGAGCAAAAAGGCGCTTTGTGAGTTCTTCGAAGAGCAAATCGAGGATGCGAAAAATACAGGTGTTCTTTTCTCTCTTCACGTTAAAGCGACCATGATGAAGGTGTCTCACCCAATCGTATTCGGTCACTGTGTGAAAGTATTCTATAAAGATTTATTTAACAAATGGGGCGACCTGTTTGAAGAGCTAGGTGTTAACCCTAATAATGGCCTTGGTAGCGTTTACGACAAAATTGCAAGCTTACCTGAAAGCCAGCGTTCTGAAATCCAAAAAGACATCAACGCATGTTATGCTGACCGTCCGCCAATGGCGATGGTTAACTCTGACAAAGGTATTTCGAATCTTCATGTACCAAGTGACGTAATTGTTGATGCTTCTATGCCAGCAATGATCCGTAACTCTGGTCAAATGTGGGGACCAGATGGAAAGGCGCACGATACTAAAGCGGTAATTCCTGAAAGTACTTATGCAACCATTTATCAAGAAGTAATCAACTTCTGTAAAACGCACGGCGCATTTGACCCAACAACTATGGGTACTGTACCTAACGTTGGCCTAATGGCGCAAAAAGCAGAAGAGTACGGCTCACACGATAAAACGTTTGAACTAGAAGCAGACGGCACAGTGTCGATTGTTGATCAAGACGGAAACGTTCTTATTTCTCACGATGTTGAAGAAGGCGATATCTGGCGTATGTGTCAGGTGAAAGATGCTCCTATTCAAGATTGGGTTAAGCTAGCGGTAACACGTGCACGTCAATCTGGTATGCCAGCGGTATTCTGGTTAGACGATGAGCGTGCTCACGATGCACAACTTATCGAGAAAGTTGAAAAGTACCTTAAAGATCACGACACAAATGGCTTAGATATTTCGATTATGTCTCCTGTGCGTGCTATTCGTTACAGCATGGAGCGTGCTATTCGCGGTCTAGACACTATCTCAGTAACAGGTAACGTACTTCGTGACTACCTTACTGACTTGTTCCCAATTTTAGAACTTGGTACAAGTGCTAAGATGCTGTCAATTGTTCCATTAATGGCTGGCGGCGGTCTTTATGAGACTGGTGCAGGTGGTAGTGCACCTAAGCATGTTCAACAGTTTGTTGAAGAAGGTCACTTGCGTTGGGACTCACTAGGTGAATTCCTAGCACTGGCGGTATCGCTAGAAGATGTTGCTATTAAGCACAGCAACACAAAAGCAAAAGTTATTGCTACAGCACTTGATAAAGCGACGGAAAAACTACTTAACAACGGTAAGTCTCCACTTCGTAAAGCAGGTCAATTGGATAACCGTGGTAGTCATGTTTATCTAGGCTTGTATTGGGCTGAAGAAGTAGCAAGCCAAACGGAAGATACTGAACTAGCTGCGCAATTTAAATCAGTTTATGAAGAGTTATCAGCGAAAATTGATGACATCCTAGCTGAGATTGATGCAACGCAAGGTAGTGCTCAGGAGATTGGTGGTTACTATTATCCTGACGACGACAAGCTTTTCGCTGCTATGTCTCCAAGTAAGACATTAAAAGCTATTCTTGGCGCATAAGTGTGTAAAGCGTATGGGTTAAACCCCTTGCGCTAGGTAGTTTGACAGCGGTTCTGACTACCGAAAAAAAGTATTAAAGCCTGCTCGAACGAGTGGGCTTTTTTTTGCACGTTTGTGGGGTCTTTTACCGATGTCCTCTTGTTTACTTTGGTAGAAAGAAAAAGCGTAAGAAATGGCCCATAGCGAAAGCTATATCGGGGCAGAGCAATTAAAGAGATAGCTTTAAGCACATTTTTTTGAGCATTAAAAAATGTTAACAAAGCGAAATTGTAGGAGTTAATAGCCCTTCAAGCATTACATTTATTTTTAAAGGTGAGAACCTGTTGAAGTAGAAATTGAGGACGAATAGACCTATGACGCTAGAGAGCGCCTTTTACCACATTTTTCCGTAAAGAAAGCGAAAGCCTGACACTAGGTAGGGGCAGGCTTTTTAAATTCTCTTGTTAACGCTCTGGTTCTTCTTTGAAGCCAATGTTCTCAGCGTGTAGACCCTTGGGGCCTTGCTGAACTTCGAACGTTACTTCCTGACCTGCTTTTAGCGAACGATAGCCTTCCATTTGAATCGTAGAGTAATGCGCGAAAATATCTTCACCACCATCCTCAGGTACGATAAATCCAAAACCCTTTGCGTTGTTAAACCATTTAACTTTGCCAACCGCCATACTTCGACTTCCTCTTAATCCTTGAACTCACGAGTATATGCCCCCATTATAGATCTGGAGACAGGGTGGAAACAGTATTGAATGTAGCTGCTAAAAAGTGGTCACTTTAAAGTGGTATACATGCAATACTCAAAACCACTATACAAAATGTAGATTTTTTAACCATATTATGTCAAGGATAAATGTGAATAAATTTATACAAAAGTTTGTACACATTTGTGCCGGTAAACCACTATTATTAAGTTATGAGTAAAGACAACGCTATTAGTATCGAAAAGGAAAAACAAAAAGACGCGCAGCGACAAAAGCCGCAGCCGCCTCCCATGTATAAAGTGT
>NZ_JAHHDX010000117.1 GCF_018619335.1 Alteromonas sp. ALT199
AAGTTAGGCGTCATTTAAATACGGCTTTAAAAAGTGGGTTCAGCCGTGACATTCCGGCTTCAAGGTTGTTTCGCTTGGTTGTCTTTGCGGCTTGCTTTTCGGTAGTTTCAACGGCTTTTGCAACGCGTTTTTCATCAACATCGCAACGCCAACATTCAACATCACCAGTTTTCTAAACTCGCTCTTTTATCCAGCATTGCCGTTAACATCTAGCTTTTCGCACAGGGTTGTTTTATCTTAAATTCAACAATTTAAACACGCGGTCTAATTGGCTAGTGGTGGCAGCAAAGCTGCGTACTTTCAGTTGTACGCCTAACAAAACGCTGTTGGCACTCCCTCCGGTCGCTGGGACGCTAACACGTGGGCTGACTCACTTCGTTCGGATTTTAGCCCACGTGCTAGCGCCCCAAAGCTTAGCGTTAGGCGTCATTTACTAACAGCATTAAAAAGTAAGTTCAGCAGTGACATTTCAGCATCAAGGTTGTTTCACTAGGTTGTCTTCGTGGCTAGCTTTCTCAGTTGTCTAAATGACTTTAGCAACGCGGTTTTTATCAACACAGCAACGCCAACAGTCAACACTACAAGTTGTCTAAACTCGCTCTTTTATCCAGCAATGTCCTTAACATCTGGCATTTCGCACAGGGTTGTTTTATCTTAAATTCAACAATTTAAACACGTGGCCTAATTGGCTAGTGGTGGCAGCAAAGCTGCGTACGTTCATTTGTACGCCTAACAAAACGCTGTTGGCACTCCCTTCGGTCGCTGGGACGCTAACACGTGGGCTGACTCACTTCGTTCGGATTTTAGCCCACGTGCTAGCGCCCCAAAGCTTAGCGTTATCTTCCAATTGGCATATGTGCTCTTCTGCGATAATCTTAATGTATGCCGACAGTATTAAAGTTAGGGCCGTATCGTTTCTTCTTTTATAGTAATGAAAACGGTGAACCCGCACACATTCATATTCAGCGAGAGAAGATGCTTGCTAAATTCTGGTTAAAGCCCGTTGCTTTAGCTAGCTCTACTCGTTTTCCACCGAAAGAGTTAAGAAAACTCGAGCAATTGGTGGTCGAAAATAAAGAAACATTTTTGGAGGCTTGGAATGGCTATTTTAGCAGTTGAACATCACCCTCTTGCTCACTCAGTTAGTTTTGACTCAGACTCACTTATTGTCAGTCTAATTGATGGCCGCACTCTTTCCGTTCCTTTAGTTTGGTTCCCATCGCTTTCATCTGCGACTGCAGATCAACTAAAAGATTGGGAGATTCTGGGTGATGGCGAAGGTATTCACTGGCCTCAATTGGACGAGGACTTAAGTGTTAATGGTCTACTTTTGGGCAATCAAGGAAAGAAGATAACAAATCAATAAACACACTCACTGCGTTCGCTGGGACGCATACAAGTGGGGCGGCTTCGCAATTTTAGCTAGCAAGTTTGCGCCGTTTGATGGGGGCGTTATAAGGCATCAGTCGAGTGAGTGCATACGATTTAGAAAAGGAAGTTTGGTCTGAAGCTAACTTTAAAGTGATGGGGTGGCATGACGCATCACTATGGTCAATGGTTTCCAATGCAGAGCAATTCGAATACTTATTTGACCTAGATTACATAGATGCGTTAGTTACGACTGTCAATTTGTCTTCCGATCGTTGGAATGAAATCCAGCTTCTTACTATTTTATATGAGGCCTCATTGCAGGACAAAGAAGCAGCGAAATTTCAGTATATTCTTGCAGTGTCGCTCATGTTTCGTGACGATATTCGGCTAAGAGATATCTATAAAAATGACTTTGGTTTAAGTACCGGAACCTACAGTACCAATAACGCCGTCATTGAGTCTTTGAAAAAACATGGTTTTACAGAGTGCGCTAACCTAGAAGGCGCAGATTTAGTCCATTGCAACTTGGATGTTTTAGAGAATTATCCATACAAACGCATCAAGTCGCCGCTAAAAAGCGCGACTGGGACACGTTAAGTCATGATTATAATACAAAAAATACAAACACATTGGACTAAAGCCTCAAGAGGGATGCCAAACGCAAAACTAAGAAACTCTGTCCCAAGGATGCTAGAGTTACCTCATATTGAAAATGATGCAGCCATTTTTGTTCATGAGGTCAAAGCAACCGAAGATAATGGTTTTAACCTGGAAAGTGAAACTGTGGCTATTCCAAACCCAAAGAAATACTGGTCGTTTGAGTTTACAGAGTCTGATAATAGGTTAAGTGTATTCTTTAGCTATAGTTACCACGAACATGGTACGCCAAATAGGGGGGGGGTTCGCCGTAATATTATAAACCTATCTGAAGGTGAAACGGCTAGCTTCCATATAAATGGTCGCTTTACTTATTATAGTGGTCAGTGGTATCGGCAGTATTTTGTAAATATTGGGTACGGGGTTAGCGAAACTGACGTTTTCCTATCAAAACCGTTTAATCGTCATGTTAGTAAAATGGTCAATTTATTCTAAATGCGGCGGTTTATACTCTCGACTAAACAAGACAGGCATCTTTATGTACACCAAAATTGCACAGAGAAATGCCAAACATAAAAAAATGAAACCGGCAGCTAACAATCACATTTAGCCGGTCGTAAACTCCTTGAGGCATTAACATGCGTGCTCAATCGCTTCGCACCAAACCTTAGCCCACTTGTTTAACCGTTACTTAGGGTAAATTTAAAAATCGATTAGATGGTAAAGTATGATCTATTCAGAGGTTCTAGTTTGAATGTAAGAGTAATATGTCTTTTTGTTATCAGTTCTGTTGTCAGCAGTTCGGGTAATGCCTCGCCTACGTCTAATGAATTTATTTCTTGTAAGAAGATGGCTGTTTCTGTCCTTGAGTTGTGTCTTAACGACGATGACCTAAAATGCTGGTCAAAATCCAAATCGGCCTATAAGTCTTGCCACAAAAAGGTTATTCAGAATCACCAACTAGATTATGAGCGAATAAAGGCAGAAAACGTGCGTCAAAAGCAATTTAAAAGGCAATAAGAACGAAGTAAAAGAAAAAATAAGAAAAACGGTTTAGCTCAGTATCCGTTAATCTGGCGCTTTTGACGTAAAGTTGAAATTTATAAACGTATATAACGCCTAAGGAAATGGGCCTAGTTACCTGTACGCAATAAGTTTATTCTGAAATTAACTGCACACAAGGATTAAAAGATTGATCTCACAACTACCAAAGTGGGTAGAGTTTGGAGCCTTCTTTTTGGCTTTAATTGCTGGTTGTGTGAATGCAATTGGTCTTCTCGGGTTTGAACACCAATCTGTGTCTCACTTATCTGGCACAGCTACTTTACTCGGCACTGAACTGCTAGGCCTGACATTCCAAAAGATATTTCATCTTCTAGGTATTTTGTTGTCATTTTTAAGTGGAGCTTGCGTTGCTGGCTTCTTACTACATGGCTCAACATTAAAATTGGGCAGGCATTACGATACTGCTTTATTCATTGAATTCGCATTATTGTGCTTGTCTTCATGGCTTTTAATATCAGGGTCATTTTATGGCCACTTCCTCGCTTCGGCTGCGTGTGGCCTTCAAAACGCGCTTGCCACAACATATAGCGGTGCAATTATCAGAACAACGCATGTTACGGGCATTTTTACCGATTTAGGCATAATGTTGGGTTCTGTATTCAGAGGACAGACGCTTGACAGACGAAAAGCAAAGCTATTTCTATTTATAATTACTGGCTTTGTTCTTGGCGGTACGGTTGGAGCATTGCTTTACGCCCAATTATTGTTTAAAGCACTTTTTATTCCAGCGGGCATATGTTTGATTATGGCGGCAGCTTATCGTCTCTATGCTCAGCGTAATGGGTAGCACACGTATTTATTACGGTTAGTTTTATGCTGCGCTAGATGCTATCAACTTGGCTGGCGAAAGCTCGATAGCACAGGTGGTGATGGTGGAGATTCAGATTGACCTTACATGCTACTTCGGCAATAACTTGATGAACAAACGGTATTTTAAAAAGAGGTCTTTGTGTTGGAATTAAAAACCATTGGTTTATTCTTCATTACTGCACTTGCTGAAATTGTGGGGTGCTATCTACCCTATTTGTGGTTAAAGGAAGACAAGTCGATTTGGCTGTTAATACCCGCAGCAATATCACTGGCACTCTTTGCATGGCTGCTATCATTGCACCCTACTGCGGCTGGCCGAGTGTATGCAGCTTATGGAGGCGTTTACATATTTATGGCTATTATATGGCTTTGGCTGATTGATGGCATTAAGCCAACATTATGGGATTTGGTGGGTACAGGTGTCGCTTTGCTTGGAATGGCTATTATTATGTTCGCTCCAAGACAGACCTAATCAAAAACATTTTTTTAAAAATGACAAAGAAAACACAATGAAGATCACCTTTGCACCCAGTTCAAACCTACAGCGGGCAGCTGAATTTACTTTTGAGAACATGCACGCATATTACGCTAAGTTCGCTCCTGAGTGGAACGCTGCAAAAGTGCTTGAGGCTACGGCAAATCTAATTAACTACGACATTCAATTAGAAAACCAGACAGTGGGAGTTATGCGTCTACAATTTGAAAAGAGCAACTGCCTCTTACGCGATCTTCAAGTTATACCAATGGCACAAAACAAAGGCATAGGCACTGTCGCTATTGCAGAAGCAGAAAAACTCGCTCTAAAGGCCAAGGCTAGTTCGCTTACCTTACGGGTTTTCAAAATTAGCCCTGCAGTTTTGCTCTATAAGAAAGTGGGCTTTGTTATTGATAGTGAAGACGACCGCTTTTTTAACATGACTAAACCCCTAGGTGTTAAACCAACTGGTTTTTAATAGCCGTTCATTCTAAATATAACTAAAGGCCAAAATGTATGAATATTATTATGGATGATCTCACTGGGGGAGCGGTGCTAGCGCTTTTAGAAGAGCATTTGTCGGATATGTATGCCACGTCGCCGCCAGAGTGCGTACACGCATTAGATGTTGATGCACTAAAAGCGCCTAACATTACTTTTTTTAGTGGTTGGAAGCAGCAACAGCTTGCGGGGTGTGTTGCTATTAAAGCCCTTGATACACATAGCGCCGAGCTAAAATCTATGCGAACGGCAAAGCCCTTCAGAGGATGTGGTGTAGCTTCCCAGTTATTACTTTTTGCCTTAGAACATGCGAAAATAAAAGGGTTTAGTTCAATAAGTCTAGAAACGGGTACGCAAGATTACTTTTTGGCGGCAAGAACGCTTTATAAAAAGTTCGGTTTTATCGACTGCGGCCCTTTTGGTAGCTATTCACTAGACCCCAACAGTCACTTTATGACCCGAGCGCTTTAGTTTAGTATTTTAAGAGAATTGCACATGTCACTACCTCCTTGCCCAAGCTGTCAATCTGAGTATGTATATGAAGACCAGTCTTTACTCATTTGCCCCGAATGTGGTTATGAGTGGAACCCGAACGAGGTTGAAGATGAAATTTCTGCCAAAGACTACAACGGTACGCCGCTAGTTGCCGGTGACAAAATCACGCTGGCAAAAGATTTAAAAGTAAAAGGCAGCTCACTAGTACTTAAAATTGGCACCAAAGCGGTTATCCGCCACGTGAAAGATGCCAAAGACCACCAGCTAGACTGCAAAGTAGATGGCGCCGGTGAAATGATGCTTACCGCACAGTTTGTAAAAAAAGCATAGTCAGCACGTTTTTAAAGTCCCTCACCTCCTAGCGCGCTTATCTTTTAGCGCGCTTTTCTTTCTAAGCGCATACGGGGCGCGCTAGCTACACTAGCTAAATAGTACTTTAGAAGTTAGCAACCTCGTTAGTAATGGTTTCAGTGAGTAAGCTAATCGCTTTAGATGACACTTTTTGAGGGTTAACTAAGCATACGCCTACATGTCCAAGTTCGGGCAAGCTTTCCGAATTAGACAAAACGTGTAGCCCTGTCGGTACAGAACTTTTTGCCAGTACAGTAATACCTAGTCCTTCATTAATGGCAGTTTTAATGCCGTTTAAGTCTGCAATGGTGTATACCACCTGCCACGGTTTTTTGATTGCCGATAACAGATTGGTGGCGCGCTTGCGATAAATACAGGGCGAAGGGGCAGCAATAATAGGAAGCTTAGCGGGCACGCTGTTTACAAAGCGCTGACTTCCTACCCATACCAGCTGATCTGAAATGATGAAACCGTCCTGCTGTGGGTTCGGTGTTTCCTGTAGTGACAGAATTAAATCGAACTGACTTTTTAACGGTTCACTCAACAAATCCTTGCTTAGCGCACAATGCACTTCCAACGATATCTCTGGGTAAGTTTGTGTGAATCGACGAATGATTTTGGGCATGAGTGTGGTGCTAAATTCACTGGGAATGCCTAGCCTAATATTTCCCGTCACCTGAGGCTTCCCGAACTCAGCCATAGCTTGGTCATTGAGCGCTACGATCTTCTCACCATATGACAATAAACGGCTACCAGCGCCAGTAAGCGCTAGCCGATTTTTATCACGAGAAAACAACTTTTCCCCAATCATTTCTTCTAGCTTTTTTATTTGTAGGCTAATAGCAGGCTGAGTACGTTGCAGCTGCTCGGCGCATTGTGTGTAGCTTCCCGTCTGTGCAATAAGCACGAACGAACGCAAAAAATCTATCGACAAGTTTTTCATTATTTTGCTTCACACCTTATTTCTATCTTCAACCAAGCACATACCTTTCACCGGTATAGTTTAGAGACTCATTTAGTTAGCCGCTCTACTACAGACAAAACACAAACGCGCCATTCCATGCCCTACCGGTTCATATCGTGCCAAAAATACAAAGCCAGCATTTAATAAAATTATAATGCCATATTTTTTATTAATTTTATTTATTCTTTTTACCCTCCTAGTATCAAATAAACAACAATGACAATTAGGAGCCTGCATGAATACGCTAAATCAACACCTTCTCCAACAAGACCCAGATATTGCCCAATTTATTGCGCAAGAAGACGAGCGCCAAGAACATCACATCGAGCTGATTGCATCAGAGAACTACACCAGTAAAGCTGTTATGCAGGCGCAGGGGAGTCAGTTAACGAACAAATATGCAGAAGGCTATCCAGGTAAGCGTTATTACGGCGGCTGTGAAGCCGTGGATAAAGTTGAGCAGCTGGCCATCGACAGAGCTAAAGCCCTGTTTGAAGTTGATTATGTAAATGTACAGCCCCATTCTGGCTCACAAGCAAATACTGCGGTTTACATGGCACTGCTAAGCCCTGGCGATACCATACTCGGGTTAAGCCTAGATCACGGCGGTCACCTAACCCATGGTGCAAAACCTAATTTTTCAGGCAAGCTTTACAACGCCATTCAATATGGGCTAAACACCGAAACCGGCGAGATTGACTACGACCAAGTAGAAGCTTTAGCTAAAGAGCACAACCCAAAGATGATCGTGGCAGGGTTTTCGGCTTATTCTCGCGTTGTCGATTGGCAAAAGTTTAGAGAGATTGCTGATAGTGTAGGCGCGTATTTGCTGGTAGATATGGCGCACGTAGCAGGTCTTGTCGCAGCGGGAGTTTATCCCTCACCAATTAGCGCCGCGCACGTGGTCACCACCACTACTCACAAAACACTACGTGGCCCTCGTGGCGGGCTCATTATGTGTAAGTCTAACCCTGAACTTGAGAAGAAATTTAACTCACTTATATTCCCGGGTATTCAGGGTGGGCCGCTTATGCACGTTATCGCCGCTAAAGCTGTGGCGTTTAAAGAAGCCATGACAGCCGAGTTTAAAGCGTATCAAAAGCAAGTAGTTACCAATGCTCGCACTATGGCAGACGTATTTACGAAGCGCGGATTTGATGTGGTATCTAACGGTACTGACAACCATATGTTCCTACTAAGTCTGGTTAGTAAAGGAATGACGGGGAAAGAGGCCGATGCTATTTTAAATAGCGTGAACATTACTGTTAATAAGAATACTGTGCCCAACGACCCACAGTCGCCATTTGTAACAAGTGGCATTCGAATAGGTACGCCAGCGGTGACTTCTCGTAATTTTAGTGAAGACGATTGTGCCCAGTTAGCCAACTGGATTTGCGATGTGCTATCAGAACCTGAAGACAGTAATCTTGTTCAGCAAGTTAAAGATAAAGTGGCTACGCTAACTGCTGCCCGCCCGGTTTACACTAAGTAAACCTACTGGCTTACAAAGAGCGAACTCGTGCGTTGCAGGTAGCTACCATCACCCGCCACACGAGTTTAGCTCGTTCGTTAAACTTAAAAATTTGAACGCCCCACGCTTCTTCCATTGCGTTTTTCCACACGTCGCAGGTTTCGATTGTGTTGCCATACAGGGGCGCTAACGACAAACTGATTCTTATCGACTCTAGCCATTTCGTGAATAGCGGGTCGTGCCGCCCTGTTTTGCGAAGCTGTAATAGTTGAAGCGATGCTTGCTGTTTCATTCCTTGCAAGCGCTGATAAATTTCTCGCGGGTCATCCTGCTGCCCTAGAATATGGAGCTCCCTTTCTATATCGTAAGCATTGTTCCATTGTATGGATTTTGGTGCATCTTTTGTGCATCCCCACATCGCCATACACACGAAGCAAAGCAATACAACGCTAATGTATTTACCTAAATGTAGTGATGGAAATAATTTTACTTTGCGCACCGAATTCGGCTCTCCTTTACCAGCGACGCTTTTAGTATAGGTGAGTCTTAAATGAATACTTAGTTAAGTGCTTACTACTGCTCGAAGAAATAAAGCACCAACTGAGGGCTCTCATGTCTTTAGGCGCTTTTTAAAAGATTCGTATTAAATTGCTGAAGTGGGCCGGTTAGCAATAGCAGTAACCGGCTGGCAAAGGTTGGGGCATTTGACGCTATGTTCTGGGGGAAACCGTTAGCTAAACCACTTCCACCAAACAAATACCAAAAGAAACCCGAACAGGTAAACCAAGCCTAGCAAGCTAAGTAACTTTACCACCTTATTGGGTGCTGCATCTGGGTGCAGCTTAGTTTGCGCCACCAGCTTATGGTTAAGCCAAGCAAACATGGGCGTGGTTACAAAAGCTAACGTCATCGCGAAGCCTAGCATGGCTAAAAGTGCAGACTTGAAGAATAGTACAATAGTAAAACTGAATACTGCCATAAACAGCAATACTGGCGTTACAAGGGTATTACGGGCGGCTTTATCCTTGTTAAACAATAGCGCAATTGCTTCTGCAACCACTCGCGCATAGCCATCGTATACGGTTAACGCCGAGCCGAATATACATAAAAACGCCACTATAGCGATAAGCAGATGCGCCCACTGCCCGATGGTTGACGAGTACATGCTGATAAGTTGATGGGAAAAGCCAATACCACTAGTGCTGAGTTTTGTGCCGCTGCCATACAGAATTAACGCACCTAGCCCCAAAAACAACAAGGCAAGTAATACGGTTACCGCATAGCCCAAGTTAAAATCGAAAAGGGCCGACTTCGGCGTTACCGCTTGACCTTTGCACTGTCGCTTTAACCAAAGAGAAGTAATAGACGATATTTCGATAGGTGCAGGCATCCAACCCATGGTTACCACTAAAAAACCTAACGTGGCGAGCGTCCACGGCGATGGTTGAGACTCAACTGGCACCTCTGGCGCGGTATAATTACTAAGGGCGACTATAAATACGGCGACGGTTGCCACCACAAGGACGCCCATTATGCCTTTGGCTATATTGTCTAACCCTTCAAAATGCCCTGCCAGTAAAATCAGTAATATGAGCGCTAAAACCACTGAAGCAGACACCGCTATAGCCATATCAAACGGAATGAAGTACGACAATAAACTTGCAGCAAACAGTAACAGTGCCGCTGCATTAACTACCGACGCGATAGTATTTAGGCACAAGGCGATGGCTAGGTAGCGTTTACCCATGCCTAAGTAGCCTTGCTGCAGGGTTTGTTTCGTGCTGATGGTATAGCTTACGCCAGCCCTGAAAAACGGGTATTTAAGTAGGTTTACCACCAATATGAGAAGCGCTAACTGCCATCCGAACTTTGCTCCAGCCTGTGTTGAGGCCACTAAATGGCTTCCACCTACCGCCGCCGTTGCCATAAGTACACCAGGACCGAGTAATTTTAGTAAGGCGATAACGCGGGCAAGGAAGGGTGTTTCAGCTGAGTACGACAAGGCAACCTCTAAATGGGCATTAGAAAATAGCCGTTAACCATATCAGTTTAATAATCAGCAGAAAAGACACTAAGCGATGGGAAGGTAGCACTAATAAAGGTTGCGAGCCGCTTTGGGTTCGCAACCTGTTTTTCGATTTGAAAAGTCGAGAATTAGCGTCGGTCGAAATTTACCTTCTTCTGCGGATGCTGATAATAGCCTTCTTTTAGCAGTCGCTTGAAGCGGGTTAGTTTACCTTCCAGCGTTAACTCTTCTAGCCCTTTATTAAATAAAGACAAAATAAGCTGGCTATCGCCTTGTCCTTTGGGAACTAACAAATGCGTGGTTACGGTAGAAATAAACGGTTTGATAGGTATAACATCTCGACGGTCGCCGCGGTTAAAGTCGCGCTGCAGTAAATACCAACCGGTAAGTTCGTCAATGGGAAAAACATCAATATCACCGTTTATTAAAGCTTCTAGGTTAGCTTTATCAGTCTCGCGCTCAACCACACTTTCGTTATCTTTTATAAAGGCAGCAAGCTCATCATTATATAAATACCCTTCTGTGATCCCCACTTTTAAGCCTTCCATATCGCTAAGATTACTCCAGCTATCGGGGCCTTTTTCGGCGTTTACGTAGAACACCAGGCTTTCTGCGCTTATCGGATTGCTGTGAAAAAACTCACTTTCACGCGATCGTACAAAGTTACCGTAAGAAATCGCATCGTATTCACCTTTTAACGTCGCTTCCAAGGCTTCTTCCCAAGGTAATGATACAAACTCCACCACAACGCCAGTCTCTAAAAACGCACTGGCAATAACATGGTTTATATAACCTTCGTGCTGCATGTCGGTTGACGTGTAAGGCGCGTATTCTGTGGTCGCTATGCGCAGTTTCATCCATGAATGGGCAAAACTTTGCATTGGAATTAGCGCTAGTATAAATGTCGCTATAAGTAATGATCGCATGTCAAAGTCCTGTTATTGATTAGAAGTAAATGCCAAGGTTTATGTTCAAACGGTGTGTAGTTTCTTGTCTACCGCCTAAATCTAGCCCAACGCCAGGGCCACCTGAAAACCACATGTTTTTACCTTGGATACTATCTACATAAACAAACAATTTATCCCAGCCAAAACTACAGCCGTTAATCCACTGTGAAGAGTTTTTCCCTTCATTTCCTTCGCCTTTAGCAACGCTGTATTCGGAATAGCAGGTAAGTGATTCTATGTGCGTAAACTTATAGGGCACCGAATACACGAGGTTCGCTGAATAAGTTTTACCGTCAGCAGCCGCCAAGAAAGGAAAGGTAAAAGACGATAGCGCTATACGGTCGTCAGCCTGTCCTTCAGGTGCTGCCAAGTCGTATTCGTAATCGATGTATTGGAGCTCTACTTTCACGTCGCCTTGGGTATGACGCATGTGAACGGCATAAGCATTCATATCACCATCATCTAACGTATCTAAGTTTAGAATGTTACCGTATTGATACGACACGCCAATATCGGTAGTTGCACCGCGAATGAAGTTACCTGAGTAGTTAGCGCGCAGGTTGTATTGCCCATCTTCTTTATTTCGGTATTCTCCGTCATCTGCCACATCAAATGAGTAGCGGCCAAACTCCGCGGCGTCATTGTACTCATCATTCATAAAGTAAGCGGCTTGAAAGTCCCAGTTACCCCAATCGTGATTTATTTTAACCCCAGCGTCGTAATCGTCCTCAAAGCCAAGGTAGTAGTTAACCGAAAACCAAAAGTTGTTACTGGCAAAGGGCTGCAGGCCAAACGGCGTTTGCGTTATGCCTGCGGTTATTTCGGTTTGATCATCAAAATGATACGTAAGGTCAGCGAAGCGAACGGTATCAAAATCAGTGTTTTCGTACCAACGGTACTCTGCTTTATAGCTAAACTGGTCCGACTCACCAGATACGCCAAGTTTGAATGATTCGAACTCAAAACCATCTCTAAACTCGGGGAGTTGCCAGTCTTGATGCCCGTAATTAACCCTTACGTGACCGCTTAACTTTAAGGGGAGTTCGTCGGCTTTTACGACGCTCGACGTGCATGTAGCAATTGAAACTAAAGAAAATGCGGATAGTAGCTTGTTCATTACTGTTCCTGTATTGAATTTTTGGCGGGAACCCTTTGCTAAAAATTGCCTCTAATAGAATAAAGGGGTGTATAAACGCTTAGGAGCCTCGCGCACCAAAATAAATCCTTCAGTACTAACAATACTGAGCAAACCTTAAAAAAAGATCATTTTTTAAGGTCTGACTTCTGTGTCTCCCCTTAAAAAATAACGCCCCGTTGGGCGGTCGCAATTAAGTACTGGCCGTATGATATGGAAAATAAAATGTAAAAAAAGAAGTGTTATAAATGCAAAGTGATTGTGGGAATTTTCACCGTAAACTTCAGGTCCTATCTAAAAGTTAAACAACGTTTTCAATGCACATAAACAAAGAATAGGAGGTTGTGTGAATATAGCCTGTCAGCTTTATGACTACATAGAAATTGCCTGTATGTATAAACTTGAAGTAAGCGCTTTTTTAAAAGACGGCGAAATGAAAAGTGGTAAAGCACTGAACACAGTGATTGATAAGCGCGGCGACGAACCTACAGAATGTATACAAATGCGCATTAACGGCATTAAAGAAAACATTGCGCTTAATGAAATCGCCCAACTACATGCAATAACCGATAATCCTCATTTCAGCTCGGTCAGCTTTTAGGTAGTATGCCGAGTTAACTCTAATATTTTTGAACCGCACCATATTTATGACACAACACCTCTCGGCTATTACGTTTTTTGTAGACAATTACGACAGCGCAATTGAATATTTTACCTCGGTTTTAAATTTCACCTTAACTGAAGACAAAGTGACCGGAGAAGACTCGCGCTTTGTGTTAGTAACGCCACCGAACAGCGCCACCAGCTTGCTACTTGCGCAAGCTAAAAACGATATTGAATTAACACTTATTGGTAACCAAGCCGCAGACAAAGTGTTTTTAATTTTAAATACCGATGACTTTTGGCGTGACTTTGACGACATGCAAAGTAAAGGGGTGGTGTTTTTAGAAACTCCACGTGAAGAAGTTTATGGTACCGTAGCCATCTTTAAAGATAAGTTTGGCAATAAGTGGGACTTGATCCAAACCGCTGAATAGCGCTTTATATAAATACGCCTTGCCAACGGCGTGTTTAGTGTCGCAAAGTTTAATCGCACTCAGTAAAGACGTAGAGGAGAAGTAAAACGTGCAGGCTATGAAACGTTCTATTATTGCTGATGTTGTTGCAATAGCGGCGATAGCACTGTTGATCACCACTACATTTTACTGGATTGAAGCTAGACGTGAGGTCATTATTTTATGCGACAACTTTACGCCTGGCGTGTCGAAAAAAAGCGTTGAACGCCAGTTAAATACTGCAGACTTGTTGATCTGGGATACTGAGTTTGTTGCAAATGGCAGCAAGATTGAAGCGTATAGTCCACTGCACTTAGGTATTATGAAGTGCAGTGTACAATTTAATAAGCAAGATATTGTGGTGTTTTCTACTGTTGAGTAATCAGACACTCTTCAGATATTCGTGAGAACACTGAGCACTTTTAGCCATAAAACTGAACCACCTTGGTGCAACATTTACATTGCCGCAACACCCTATTCACCGGTACGCTAAAAGTCGTAAAGGCAAACTTACCCTCTGCCATTTGTCGCACCAAGTTAACTTTCTATCCCGCTGTAACCTATTGTGCTGTAAACGTATAATTACGCTGTGTCTTCTTAACGCAAAATTTCTCTTATGCAAAAAACAAAACACAGTGTCATCGAGGATGTTTTCGCCCTGATAAGCGCCGGCTTGTTTGTTGCTTTTGGCGTATATTTGTTTCAGTCTCAAGATTTAATGGTAGGTGGCGCAGCAGGTCTTGCACTGTTGGGTACTTATGCGGTTGATATGGACTTCGGCTTGTTATTCTTTTTGATTAACCTACCCTTCTATACCCTTGCGTGGACGCAAATTAGTAAGCGTTTCACCATTAACACTTTTATCTCTGTTACCACGGTTTCTGTATTGACCGAGCAAATTCCGGCGTTTGTAGATATTAGCCACGTTAACCCGTTTTTCGCTGCGGTATTTGGCGGTATTTTAATTGGTGTGGGCATGCTAATGATGTTTCGTCATAGCTCAAGTCTTGGTGGCGTTGGCATTATGGCGTTCTACTTACAGCAGCGTTTTAATATCAGAGCTGGTACTTTCCAACTAACCGTAGATAGCTGCATATTGCTTAGCGCGCTGTTTTTTATCTCGTGGCCATTAGTGCTGATTTCAATTTTAGCGGCATTTTGTTTGAACATGGTTATTTCGCTTAACCACAGACCTGAACGTTACTTCCCCGCGCAAGGCGAAGCTGGATCTAAAAAGAGTGAAGCAGGCTCAAGCAAGGGCGAACCAAAATCAAAAAAAGCGCAAGCGAAGCGCGTGAATAACAGTGAAGAATGCAACTTAAGTAGCAGCTTAGAAAGCGAACTTCGCGCACAAAATGGCTAAATGGACGCAGTCAGTCCTCTATTGTTCTGCGATTAAGCGTGAAAGCAGATGACGGCAAGTAGAAGTAGACAACGGCTCTCATCACCAATAAATAAAAAGCCCGGTTAGGCGCTACCTAACCGGGCTTTATTGTATCTTTTATTTGTATTCCTTGACGCCTACAACAAACCTATTGCTTCTTTTGAACTGGTCTTGACGGTCGACTAACTACTCCACGATTCACTCTCGGACGAGAAAACGAAGTACGCATACAAACCTCACTTATGAGTTGGTGCTCAGAACAGTTGGAGGCGATATATTCGCCGCAATCCCATAACTAAGCTACAACAGTAAAGCTCAAATTAGGGGTAAAAGTCTCATTCTTTTAATGAATAGTGCTTTATTAAAACTTATATAAAGATTGCTCAAACTGGCACTGCGTTGATAACTAAAGGTATTTCACAATGCGCGGTACACGCTGAGAAACGCGGGTCATTAATTCGTAGTCGATGGTGTCGGCATTAGCTGCAACTTCCTGAATAGACACATTTTGCCCCCACAGTTCGACTTCATCGCCCACCGCTACGTTATCGATATGAGTTACATCAATGGTGATCATGTCCATAGATACCCGGCCAGCTAAATAGGCGCGCTTACCCCGAATCATTACAGGCGTACCGTTTTTACAGTGCCTTGGATAGCCGTCGGCGTAACCAATTCCTACGGTTGCAATTTTGCTTAGCTTACTTGCTACCCAAGTTTGCCCGTACCCAACTCCCTCGCCTGCCGATATAGTTCGCACGGCTAGTACACTTGAGCGAAGTGTCATGGCGGGATAGATTTCAATATCTATGTTTTGCGAAGTTGAAACGGCACCTCCGTAAATGCCCACACCCAAACGATTCCAAGCATTTCGACTTGCAGGCCAATTTACCGTAGCCGGCGAATTAGCCACGCTAGTTGGAAAGCCCAGTTTTCCAACTATCTGGTTAAACGCATCCGTTTGAGCATTGGTAAAGCTATTATCTATGTCGTCTGCACACGCAAAATGCGTGGCAATTACCGTTTTTTCGCTAAGCAAATGACGGTATTTAACAGTAATATCTTCGATGTCTGAAAGGGCAAAGCCTAAGCGATGCATACCGCTATCTACTTTCAACCAAATATGGGGGCGCTGTTGTTTAGGGCAGCTTTCTAGCCAGCCAAGCTGTTCTTCACAATGCATAACTAAAATGCAGTTATGCTGAAACGCCATTTGGCATTCCTTCGCCTGATGAGCCCCTTCTAAAACAACTATTGGTGCTGTAATTCCAGCATCGCGAAGGGCAATAGCCTCTTCGATGATAGCAACGGCAAAACGCGAAGAAACATGCTGAAGAATACGTGCAACGTTTACGGCCCCATGACCATAGGCATCTGCTTTTACCACCGCCATAGATTGGCTTATCGGCGCTAAAGCAGCAAGGGCTTTGAAGTTATGTAAAATGGCGTCAGCATGAATAATAGCTTGCGTTTGTCGGCTCACAGAAAAACACGTTCCTTAAATGTTTAACAGGAAAAAAAATATAAAGCCGAAGTGTACCACGAGAAGCTCGCTTAAGGCGCAGGATTAGTATTGAAAAACCTACTGTCTAACGCAAGGTTTCTTATAGTTTGAAATACCGTTATGCTTTGCGCTCGCTTATTTTAATCATTTCGTTGCTTCAAGGTTTAACATGTCTTCGCACACCCCCTCTACTTCAGATTCGCCCGCAACCACTCGTATTAAAAACAACGCGGCAGATGATGCTCCCACCGTGAACGAATTAGCTAAATCACTGAATAAAGTTGTCTCTGAAGGCAGAAATCCCGATACGTTGGATATAGATACGTTAAGTACCCAAGGCATTCTAACCCGCCTTAACAACGAGGATGCTAAAGTCGCAAGCGCGGTAGCACTTCAAATACCCCAAATAACGAAAGCGGTTGATGCCGCAACTGTTAGCATTAAAAACGGCGGAAGGCTTATTTATATCGGTGCAGGTACCAGCGGTAGGTTAGGCATTCTGGACGCAGTTGAGTGTCGCCCTACCTTTAGCGTACCCGATGAAATGGTTGTGGGTGTAATAGCGGGCGGAGAGAAGGCCGTTCAGCACGCAGTGGAAGGCGCGGAGGACAATTTTGATGCAGGTCGCACTGATCTTGAAAATTTATCTTTAACCCAAACCGATACGGTTATTGGTATTTCAGCTAGCGGTCGCACGCCCTATGTAAGTGGTGCACTGGACTATGCTCGTTCTCTAGGGTGCTTTACTGGTGCAATTGCTTGCAGCCCTAACGCCGCTATTTTTGAGAATGCTGACGTCGCTATATGTCCAGTTGTTGGCCCTGAAGCCCTGACTGGCAGTACTCGCATGAAGTCTGGTACGGCCCAGAAGCTTGTTCTTAATATGATTAGCACCAGCACTATGATTAAGCTGGGAAAAACCTATCAAAATTTAATGGTTGATGTGAATGCCACTAACGAAAAACTGAAGGCACGCGCCCTTCGCATTGTTATGCAGGCTACAGATTGTAGTGAAGACGCGGCCCTGGCTGCGCTAAATGCGTGCAATAACAAAGCTAAAGTGGCTATTTTGATGGTGCTAACAGGGCAAACCGCAGAGCAGGCCGTAGCACAACTAAGTACCAAAGATGGTTACTTACGTAAAGCCGTAGAAGAAAGAGAATAGCTAAGGCGCTTCTCTGCAATAAGGGACTGCAATAAGGGGGTCCGGTTTAGCCAATATGAGCATAAATATTACACGTTATACAAAGAGCGCATTAATCATCGCGTTTACCTTGCTGGTCAGTTTTTCCTTCTTGACCTCATGTGCACAAAACAGCTTATCTACACATGTATATACAACTAATAATGACAGTTTAAAAGCAAAACAAAGTGGGCTGACTAATGAAGATTTAAACGCCAATCAACTTGCTGTAGGTGCTGAGCGCTTTTCAACATACCTCCCTTTGTTAGAAGGTAAGCGAGTTAGTTTGGTAGTGAACCAAAGTTCGTTGGTTAGAAATGATTTGGTTAAAAATAACTACTTAACTGCTCATTCAAAACCGACAAAAGCAAACCAACCCTATCAGCATTTGGTGGATGCCTTATCACAACGTAACGTTGACCTAGTAAGCATTATGTCACCCGAACACGGATTTAGAGGGGATAAAGGCGCTGGCGAAAAGGTAAATAGCGATATTGATGCTAAAACGGGCTTACCTATTCATTCGCTTTACGGGGCAACTAAAAAGCCGACAACGGACATGCTTGAAAACATCGATGTGATTGTTTTCGATATTCAGGATGTGGGCGTACGTTTTTACACCTATTTAAGTACCTTGCACTATGTAATGGAAGCCGCCTTTGCTCAAGGTATTCAGGTTGTGGTGCTAGATAGACCAAACCCTAACGGCCGCTATATTGACGGCCCGGTACTAAAATCTGAATTTTCGTCTTTCATTGGCATGCATCCTATTCCCGTTTTGCACGGCATGACATTAGGTGAACTTGCTCAAATGATCGTGGGAGAGCGCTGGGTAGATATTGACGAAAGTAGTTATAACAACGCTAAGCTTACCGTTATTCCGGTACAAAACTATCAACGTACTGAGCATTATTCATTACCAGTTGCGCCTAGCCCTAACCTGCCAAACGATTTATCGATACGCCTTTACCCCACGCTATGTTTTTTTGAGGGTACCGATGTGAGTATTGGTCGCGGCACTGATTTTCCATTCCAGCTTATTGGTCACCCTTTTGTTGAGTTTGGTAACACCAAGGTACCGGTAAAGGCAAATAGTGCAGCGCCCCACCCTAAACATGAAAATTCCATACTAAAGGCACACGTATTTACTTTCGCTGATCCTACGAACTTGGAAAGCCCAGGCCCTAGGCAAGCACTTCAAGAATACTTACCTATTAATGGCTTAGATATCGACACCCTGATAGATGCCTATTCACGTTTTTCTGAATATAACAACATGGTCGGCGCCAATGGTAGCTCTGAAGAAACCTTCTTCACTCGCCCAGATTTCTTCGACAAATTAGCGGGTACTGATGCGCTACGAACTCAAATTCAAACCGGCAAAACACCTACAGAAATTCGCAAAAGTTGGCAGAAAAACTTAAGCAAATTTAGAGAAAAAAGAAAGGTGTATCTTCTTTACGAAGATATGGATTAAGGTTCAAATTAGCATATTTAGCTTTAAGCATTTGAAGGCGAAATTGGGTAGTATTAGTGAGCTAAATTCACACCCTCAATATGTAAGTAAACACTCACACTCAAAGGGTGCCATAAAAGAATAAACCAAAAAAAGTTAGTAAAAGCTAACCTTCTTCATCTTTTGATTTTACCAAGGTTGCAAGCTGAGCTTCGGCGGTGGCTTTTTGATGTTTAAACTCATCCCTACTTTCGCCGTCACTTTCTGCGAGCTTTGCATCAATATCGGCAATCGTCTGCATCAGTGTTTCTTTACTCTTTTCTTTTTGCTCAGCCTCTTCTGCCTTGTCAAAAATAACGTCTTCAGGGGACGCTTCTTCTTGCTTAGTTTGACCTGGAGATTTAGCTATCATCTTCAAACCGTCAGGCTGTGGACGTTGGTTCATAAAGCTAGGTGAAACAATTTCAATATCGGCATTATGCAACGCGTCGAGTACGGCTTTGTGAAGTCGTGAACGCGCGCTGAGCAAACTCTTCACTTCGGTGAGGAGACCTGAAATACGATAGCTTACTGAGAAGTCGCCTAACCCGACCACTTGTACAAATGGCTCTGACAATTGAGCATTTTCAGCAGCAACAATTAAGTGCTTTTCGATAATACTGTGATGGATATCGTAACCTAAACTAATATCCACACTAACGATTGCGCCAGAGGCTCGGGTTACTGAAACGGGCGAGTTCACCATTAGGGTATTAGCAAACGCAATAAGTTCTCTGCTCTCGGTCTGAATTTCAACATCAAGCAAGCCCATTTCGGTAACACGACCGCTATAACCTTCTACTTTTATAAAATCACCCACTTTAAACGGTCGGTTTACACGAAGTACGATCCCCGCCATCAAATTTCCAACCATAGTGGTGGAAGAAAACGCAATCACACCTGAAATCAGTACACCAATGAGCGCAATAACCTGGTTTCTTGTGCTTTCACTTACTGGGAGGGAAATTGCTATCACTACCGCACCAACGATAGTAAGTACCAACATACCGACTTGACGTGGCAATTTTTGCTCACTGGTAAGGTGGCTCTGCTTTGCTAGCAAAAGGTAATGTAGTGCGATAAGCGCACTTAGTACCAATACAATAGCAATAAGTAGTGGAGCAAAAGGAAGCAGCGCATTTAACACAGTATCGACAAATGATGTTTGTGCAGTGCCTGGCGTGTTTTCGGTATCCACATTTATTCCTTTTAAATTGGCTCTTAAACTATTTTAACTTTTACGATGACAATTAATTTAATGAAACCGGTGAGCGGCCTTCAACAAGCGCATTGCCCATTAGCACATCGGCCAATGCGTTAAGGCTATAACTAGTAACCTGCTGATTTGCTTTATCACTTTGTTTGGTAATATTAACTGCATAACTGAATGTAGCAATAGCAACATCAGCCAACTCTTTCACGTCTTGTGCTTTGTAAGGCATGCGCAGCGGTGTAAAAATAACGGTTTTACTTTGTGTTTTCGCAGTTCTCATTATCTTTTTGCTAAATGCCATCACATCGTTTTCGCTTGCGCGTCTTGTTATATGCTCAGGTAAATCGAACCCACCTAACTCGTAGTTAGCGTGAAGAGGACTAATATTTCCAACTACCAGCACATCGGCTTGTTTCAATAGGTTTATTGCTAATTGGGTTTCCGGTAATGCCGTTAAAGGTAAACAAGCAAACTCTAGTGGTTTATTGGTGTCCGTAAAACGAGGGCGTGTAAGCGCTGCTTCAAACGCTAAACATCTTGCCGCATCTGGCATAAGTGCCAACCAGCGGCTTGTAGTTATTGGTAGCTTATCCTTTCCATAGAGTACAGTTACCGATGATTTAGAAAGCGCTTTCTCAACTTCAATCCCTCTATTTTTCAAACTGTTATGATTATCCATTGAAGCATTTTCTTTTGCTTCATTAAGCCACCATGACATAGGCTGGGAAAGGAAATTTTGCAGAGCAAAGCGTTGTTTTGCCTTGAGAATACGATTATGAGACGCCCTTAAGAAAGCGCTTTCTGAGACTCGTCTTGCCGCGTTATCTAAAAGTAACGCGAACTTTTTTATGTCGTCTTGATTTCTTATGGTGAAAGGCATTAGCGCTATATCAGCGCCAGCACTGAATGCGCTAACTAAAGCTTCTTCATGTGAGAAAAACTGAGTAATTCCAGCCATGTCTAACGCGTCAGTAACGATTAGACCTTGATACCCCAATTGGTTGCGAAGCAAATTGCTTAGTATCTTCTTTGACAAGGTAGCAGGAACAATTTGCGACATACCATGCTTATCAATAATTGTAGTATCGTCCAAAGACGGGTACTGAATGTGTGCACTCATTACCATTGCTGGAGGCGTTGCACTATTGATAATGTTAGCAAAAGGAAGGATATCTCCTTCCATAGCTTGCGCTTCGGTGTGCGTTACTTGCGGCAAGCCGCTGTGGCTATCTACATGGGTATCACCGTGGCCTGGAAAATGTTTGATAGCGCTCATAACACCTGTGCTTTGCATAGCACTAACAAATGCCAGTCCGAGTGCGGCTACCTGTTCTGGTTTTTCAGAAAAGCTGCGTACGTTTATAACGGGGTTTTTAGGCTCGCTATTCACATCAACCGACGGCGCAAAATTGGTGTTAATACCCAGCGGTAAAAGCGCTTGGCCAATATGCGATGCTACACTTTGCGCAAATGCACTGCCTCGCTGATGAAAGGTGGCGCCAATGGCCATGTTACCCGCAAACGGCGAGAGCATTTCTGAAGGCAACCTTGCGACCCTGCCCCCTTCTTGATCGACAGCAATGAACAAGGGCTGACGACCTGCTTTTACCATATGCTGTTGCATGGTGTAATTAAGCGTAATTAATTGCTCGGTGTTTTGGATGTTCTCTGAAAACAAAATCACACCGCCTATGTTGTGCGTACTAAGCACATTTAAAAGTGACGCTGGGATTACGGTCATCGGTGTGCGGCAGTGTGATGACGGCGTGTTGTCTTCACAAAAATAGCGAAAATCTAAGATGATTTTTTGCCCTAGCATGTCTTTTGTTGCGCTAATTGTTTCTGCGCTAGCCCTCTTAACGCTGACCTTGGACAACCCTGTTTTCGTAGTACTCGATGTTGAAGAATCTGCGTTTAAAGATTGAGTACTTGCGCCAACAGCATAAAAACTGACACTAAATAAAACTAACATGCCCAAAAAAATAAAGTTTAGGCCCAATACAGGAACGCGCTTTTTACAAATAACTTGCTGGAATAACAATGTTTATCTAATCCTTGGTAACACGACGCACAATACGGTACGCTAGCATAAATGAGAGAATCTTGTTCGCCAACTTTGAACTGTATACACACATTCTCTTTTACTTTTTCTTACGCGTTTTCTTACGCAGAAATATACCTTTAGGGCATGCTTACCTTTGTTGTACAGCGAAGATCACACGTCCTAAGCACACATGAATTTAAGTTTGGAAAGAAGTATGGATTGGATGTCAGTCATCCCCCCTCTTGTGGCTATTGTCGTCGTCTTTTGGAAAAAAGAAGTTATATTAGCATTGGCACTGGCTGTTTTGTGCGCGGAAGCGTTAATTTTGGTCAATGCTGATTTCACTAGCAGTTACATGGCCCCTATTAATGCCATAGAGCGTGTAGTTGATACCGCTTCTAGCCCAGGCAATACGAGGGTACTTATTTTCTCGGTACTTGTAGGCGCATTACTCGCTTTCATTCGTGATTCAGGTGGAGTAACGGCAACGGTTGACTATCTAGTGAACAAGGGCGTGGCCAAAACCCGCAAACAAGTGGGTAGTTTGACCATGTTCACTGGCATTGCCGTGTTTATAGAGTCGAACCTAAGTGTACTTACTGCCGGCATATTTGCCCGAGGGTTATTTGACCGTTTTGGCATGAGCCGCGCACGTTTAGCTTACATAATTGATTCCACCAGCGCGCCTGTTTGTATTTTGATTTTATTAAATGGCTGGGGGGCCTTTATACTCAGCCTACTAGATGCGTACGAACTACCCGCTTCGTCGGCCTCAATTTTATGGGGCAGCGTATTTTTTAATTTTTACGCTATCTTCACCTTACTTATAGTGGCCTACACTATTTCCGCTGATAAAGTGCACGGCCCCATGGCTGAAGAAGAGAAGGCGCTAACTCATGTCGAGGTAAATCAGACTACTGAACCTGCCACTAAAGCCCGATTCATGCTTGTACCACTATTGGTAATGGTATTCAGTATGGTTGGATTCATGTTCTGGACAGGTAATGGCGTATTATCTGAAGGTAGCGGCAGTAAGTCTGTACTTTATGCCACTGCCCTTGCCACCGCCATAGCCTACGGTCTGCTTTTAATCCACAAACGCTTTACCCATAAAGAAGCGGTAGAAATCGGTTTTAAAGGGATGGGTGAACTACTTCCCCTAGTTACTATAGTGTTACTTTCATTAACCTTGGGCAATAGCCTTAAGGTGCTTGGTACAGGCGTTTTTGTGGCAGGAATAGTGGGTGAATATCTTCCATTGGTGCTGATTGTTCCCATGCTGTTTATTGCCGGGGCTATCATGTCGTTTACTACTGGCACGTCATGGGGCACGTTCGCTATTCTTGTCCCCATTGGTGTTCCGCTAATTCAAAGTTTGGGGTTACCCCCTTCACTGGTAATTGGCGCTATATTAGGTGGCGGCATATTTGGCGATCACTGTTCACCTATTTCCGACACTACAGCCGTATCTTCGCTAGCTGCGGGTACTGACGTATTAACCCATGTTAAAACCCAGTTCCCCTACGCATTATTTGCGGGCGCACTTACGCTTATTGCCTATTTTGTAGCAAGTTTGGTCATGCTTGGTTAATTCTACAGGCTGAAGTTTGTCGGTAGTCAGTTGCTAATCGCAAAGGTCTAGTAATTTCTGTAGCAAGGAGTTTTGTAATGAAAAAACGGATAGCTAACGTCGGGTTTATCGCGGTGATAGTGGCATGTATATCGGTAGTAGCAGCGTGTTCCCAAGCGCCAAATAACACTGTTGATAGTGCTAACAGTAATTCAGTAGGGCTTAGCCAACAAGCTGTCGCTATGCCAGATAGCTACAGTGCCGATGCCGCAATGCAGGTACTTCAGGAAGGCGGCAACGCCATTGACGCTGCAATTACGGCTCAGTTTGTTTTGGCCGTAACGCTGCCAGAGGCGGGCAACGTAGGCGGTGGCGGCTTTATGACAATAAAGTTTGAAGATAGCACCGACTTTCTTGATTACCGCGAAATGGCACCGGAGAGTGCCCATCGCGACATGTACCTTGATGACAAAGGTAATGTAAAGCCCTATGAATCTTTGTTTGGCGCTAAGGCGTCAGGTATTCCTGGTACCGTTGCAGGTATGTGGGCCGCGCACAAAAAATACGGGACCTTAAAGTGGGAGCGCCTTCTCGCCCCTGCTGTAGAGTTAGCCGAGCAGGGTTTCGTGGTGCATGAGAAGCTAGCAAATAACATTGCACGCTATATTGCACGTACTCAAGAAAAAGACATTAAAAACAATTTCAGTGAGTATTTTGAAGAAGCGAAAGCGGGCACTACTTTTAAGCAGCCTGAGCTAGCGAAGACTCTTAAAGCTATTCAGCAACAGGGAGAAGACGGCTTTTATAAAGGCGAAATAGCAAAGCACATTATTGATTTTATGCAGCAAAATGGCGGTCTTATTACCTATGAAGATTTGCTGGCTTACAAAGCCGTGTGGCGTGCGCCTCTTCACTTAAACTGGCAGGGCTACGAGCTAGTTACCGCCCCTCCTCCAAGTTCGGGTGGCGTTGCTGTGGCACAGTGGATTGGCATGCTAGAAGCTTATGATGTAACCCATGACCTACCCGCACAAAACAGCACTGAATATATTCACGTTATGTCTGAAATAGGCAAACGTGTGTTTGCCGATCGCGCCCAATACATGGGCGACCCTGACTTTGTCAGTGTTCCGGTAAAAGCGCTCACAGCCGCTAACTACATTACTGAACGCGCAGCAGAGATTCAGCCCGCCAGCATTTCTGATACGCCAACCGTGAAGCCTGGCTTGAAAGAGAGCGAAGATACAACTCACTTCTCAATAATGGACAGATGGGGTAACGCCGTTGCCAATACCACTACCATAAACCTTACTTTTGGTAGTGGCGTTGTTGTAACTGGCGCCGGCTTCTTGTTGAACGATGAAATGGACGACTTTAGCGCCAAGCCTGGTGTGCCTAACTTTTTTGGCGCTGTAGGTGGCGAAGCGAATGCGATTGAGCCCTACAAGCGTATGTTGTCTTCTATGACACCAACGCTTGTTACTAAAAACGACCAAGTGGTTCTGGTAACAGGCTCTCCGGGCGGAACCACCATTATCTCGTCAGTTGCACAGTCGCTACTGAACGCCCTGCTTTACGATATGAGTGCAGAAGAAGCCGTGAACTCACCGCGTTTTCATCACCAGTTGCTGCCAAAAGACACCATTCGTATGCATGACGGGTTTACTGAGGCTACCGTTAATGAACTGAAAGCCATGGGCTATACCATCGATAACCGTCGTTTTGGTGATGTGCACTTAATTAAACGCACTAAGAACGGGGTGGAAGCGGCGTCTGAAAAAAGCGGACGGGGTAAAAGCCTAGTACAACCTTATTAGCACAGCCGTACTAGCACAGCATTATTAGCTTGTAGTCATGAACTTAAATCTATAGGCGAGCCGTATTGGCTCTGCCTTAAGGTTTCGGCATTCAGCAAGGTAAAAACTAGTAACTACAGCAACAGAGCGGTGTCGATAGGCACATACTTCGACGCCACTTTTTGAATACTTTCAGCCGTTAACGCGGGAACGCCGTACACAGTTACAGTTTTCCCTTTTTCTTTAAGCGCGTTTACCAAAATATCGAAATCACCATCACCTGACACCAGGATAATTTCATCAACCTGATTGGCGTGTTCTAGCGCATCCACCGTAATACCTACATCCCAGTCGCCTTTAGCCGACCCGTCGGCGCGCTGAATGAAAGGCTTTAATTTCACCTCAAAACCAATGGCGCGAAGAATGTTTTGAAATTCACGCTGTTTGCTGTCGCCCCGGTCGATGGCGTATGCAAAAGCATGGGTTATATCTAAGTTGTAGCTAAGTTCACGCCAAAACTGGTTGTAATTAAAGTTACGTTTGTACGCCTGACGACAGGTGTAATATACGTTTTGTACGTCTACAAGCACTAAAGCTTTTTTCAAAACCACTCTCTTTATCGATTTACTCAGTTAATGTTTTCTGATGTTATAGCCTTTTGCTAGTAAAACCAAAAAACCTGATGATGAAATTTATGCGCAAAGCGCACAATTACCTGGGCTTAATTTTGTTTGTGCAAATAGGTCTATGGTTTTTAAGTGGCTTATTCATGGCCTTGTTACCCATAGATGAAGTAAGAGGTAACCACTTAAAGAACAGTATCACCACTTCCTGGCACAAAGCAGCGTTCTCCCCTTCAGATATATTAAGTGAGCACAGTAGCTCAGCGTCGCTTTCTCTCACCTATCGCGTTAATACCTCACAATCTTCGCTTGATGCCATCCCTGTTTATTATGTCGTGGATGGCGATAATAATTATCGCTATAGCGCCATAACAGGTGAACGATTAGACGCCCTGCAGGAAAGTACTGTGCGAAAAGCAGCAACAGAGCAATATGCAGGTAATGGTGAAATTGTTGCGGCACAGCGGTTAGATGAGCTACCGCAAGAAGTACAAAACTTGTTAGCCCCTTTGTGGCAGGTCAGCTTTAACGACGAGCTCAATACCCGGTTTTACATCGACCCGAATACTGGCAGCGTCTCGCGCGTGCGTACCGACACCTGGCGGCTATTTGATTTTATGTGGATGCTGCACATCATGGATTATAAAAACAGAAGTAACTTTAATACGCCTTGGCTTATTGCTTTCTCTGGCAGTGCCTTTCTATTTACCCTCACAGGCATTGCGCTGTTATATCAGCACTTTAAACCGAAATGGAAAACTCGCTAGCCCAAGGCCTGTAGTTCTTTGATGTACAGACCCTAACTATTGCTTGGCAAACAACTGGTTGATTTCTGCAAACGCTTTAAATTCTAACGCGTTACCAAAAGGGTCTTTGAAAAACATAGTGGCTTGTTCACCGGGCTTTCCCTTAAAGCGAATGTAAGGTTCGATAACAAACTCGATTCTTGAAGCCTCTAGCTTACTTGCCAGCGCTTGCCAATCGCTCATAGTTAACACAACGCCAAAGTGCGGTACAGGCACGGCATGATCATCTACCCCGTTATAGGCAGGCGGCGACGGCATGGCCTCTACACAGTGTGTGACCAATTGATGACCGAAGAAATCCCAGTCAATCCACTGAGTATCACTGCGCCCTTTTTCACACCCCAATAGTTCGCCGTAGAAGGCTTCTGCATCAGTTAAATTAGTGACCGGTATGGCAAGGTGAAAAGGCTGAACCATGAACACTCCTGTTATAAGAACTTGTTAAGTAACGATAGCTTCAATTTTGAAAACGGCGCGTAGCGAAAGAACACGTCTAATGCAAAAGAACGCTTCATCACCGTTCTAATATGACTAAATGTATCAAAACCTGCTTGCCCATGGTAGCTACCCATACCGCTATTTCCCACGCCACCAAACGGCAATTCAGGATTGGTCATAAACAGCATAGTGTCGTTAGTACAAGCGCTACCTGAACTGGTTTTACTGATAATGTTATCAAGCACGTCATCTTTATCGCTAAATGCGTAAAGGGCGAGAGGTTTTGGTCTGCTATTAACAAGCTTGATGCCAGCGTCCATGTTGTCGACAGTGATAATAGGCAGTATTGGACCAAAGATTTCTTCTTTCATCAGCGGGCTATCTAACGAAGGCTCTAGTACAAGGGTAGGTACCATTGCTGGTCGGGACTCATCCAGTTCGCCGCCATACACCACATTGACATTTTCGAGGTAACTTTCAAGACGCTTTAAGTGGCGATGATTGACTATATTGCCGTAGTCTCGTGAAGATAAAGGGGCTTTGCCGTATTGTTTTTTAAGCTCTTTTTTAACAGCTTCAATAAGTTTTTGCTCAAAGCCCTTTTCTACAATGACATAGTCAGGCGCAATACAGGTTTGCCCAGCATTCATCCATTTGCCCCATACTAGACGGCGCGCGGTTACTGTTAGGTTTGTATTCTTATCAACAAAGCAGGGGCTCTTGCCGCCAAGCTCCAAAGTTACTGGTGTTAAGTGCTTTGCCGCTGCACTCATAACAACTTTACCTACCACTTCCCCGCCAGTGTAGAAAATGTGGTCCCACTTGCAGGCAAGTAACGCTGTGGCTTCGTCTTTACCGCCTTCTACTACGGCCACGCATGAATTATCCATATATTGGGGGATAAGCTTAGCCACCAGCGAAGAGGTTTCTTCAGCCAGTTCAGAGGGTTTCAATACCGCACAGTTGCCCGCAGCTATAGCGGCGATATAAGGGGCAAGCAATAACTGGAGCGGATAATTCCACGCTCCTATAACAAGCACAGTGCCAAGTGGCTCAGGCTTGCGAAAGCTTTTCCCTGGCCATGCCACCATAGGCGTCGACACTTTGCGCGGTTTTACCCATTTATCCAAATGCTTTAGCGTATGCTTGATATCAGAAAGCAAGAACCCTTGTTCGGCCACCATGGCTTCGGTCTTACATTTGCCCAAGTCATTTTTAAGGGCCTGTAAAATGTCGTGCTGATTATCTTTAAGCAACGTTTCTAACGCCTTTAACTGGTTTTTGCGCCATTCCAGGGACTGGGTTTTCCCAGTATCGAAACTGTCATTAAGTTTGTGAACAACGTCAACGAAACACACACCGGTTTCCACTGCGTGAAGAGAAGGTCTATTTGGCATAAGAAGGCTCCGAAAGCATAACTCCCGCTACAACAATTTTATGGCTCACCTTAAGATTGTTGACGGCTAAAGCAGCGCGATAATTAACTGATACTATCTTATATTAATAGAGATGTTCGAAGACAACGCAACTAAATTGTTAATTAATGTTTAATGCGACTACATATTGGAGGCTAAAAGTAGATTTTATATGCGTGAAATGCAGGTACTAAAAAATGAGGTGTGATAGAGGAAAATTAAAAATAGATAAAGTTTGTCAGCAACAAAAAAGCCCAGTAAACACTGGGCTTTTAAACGTATTTAATGCGGCGCTATTACGCGTCGTAAGGGCTGCGCAGAACGATAGTTTCGTTTCTGTCAGGGCCTGTTGAAACAATATCAACCGGTACACCTGTTAGCTCTTCAAGGCGCTTAATGTAATTTTTCGCCGCTTGTGGAAGGGCTTCAAACTCAGTTACACCAAAAGTGTTGTCTGTCCAACCTGGCATTTCTTCATATACTGGCGTTACTTTTTCGTAACCGTCAGCGGCCATAGGTGGAACGTCTTTCACATTGCCGTCTGCATCTTTGTAGCCCACACAAATTTGAAGGCTTTCAAGACCGTCTAACACGTCTAGCTTGGTTAAGCAGAACCCGGTAATAGAGTTAATTTGTACTGCGCGTTTCATTGCAACAGCATCGAACCAACCCGTACGGCGCTTACGACCTGTAGTTGCGCCAAACTCATGGCCTTTAACACCTAAGTGTTGGCCTACTTCACAATCTAGTTCAGTAGGGAAAGGACCAGAGCCTACACGCGTGGTGTATGCTTTTACGATACCCAACACGTAATCTAGCTTAAGCGGGCCAAAACCAGCACCGGTTGCTACACCACCAACGGTAGTGTTAGACGACGTTACATAAGGGTATGTACCGTGGTCGATGTCTAGAAGTGTGCCTTGGGCACCTTCAAACATAATAGGCAAGCCAGCATTGTGCGCTTTGTCTAGTTCGTCAGTTACATCAACAACCATTGCTTTAAGAATGTCAGCAACTTCCATTGCACCTTTTAAGGTTTCATCAAAGTCTACTGCTTCTTCGCCATAGTATTGCGTAAGCGTGAAGTTATGCACATCTAGCACTTCTTTCAGCTTTGCTGAGAAGTCTTCGGCATTAAATAAGTCGCCTACGCGTAAACCGCGACGGGCTACCTTATCTTCATAAGCAGGACCGATACCACGACCAGTTGTACCAATTGCTTTTGCGCCACGGGCTTTTTCGCGCGCCACGTCTAGTGCAATGTGATAAGGAAGAATTAGCGGACAAGCTTCACTAATCTTTAATCGCTCGCGCACTGGAACGCCACGCTCTTCAAGCATAGTCATTTCTTTCATTAGTGCGTCAGGGCTAAGCACAACACCGTTACCAATAATACAGGTAACATTATCGCGTAGGATGCCTGATGGGATTAAGTGAAGTACGGTTTTTTCACCGTCGATTACTAGAGTGTGACCTGCATTGTGTCCGCCTTGGTAGCGAACAACATATTTTGCGCGATCAGTGAGTAGGTCTACGACCTTGCCTTTACCCTCGTCACCCCATTGAGTGCCGAGTACCACAACGTTCTTTGCCATGAATCATATGTGTAAGAAAATTAGGCGGGGATTCTACAAAATTCTAGGGCAAGGATCACCCCTTTTTCGAACAAAAATACGACTATTTTGTTTTTATTTCAGAAATATTAAAGAAGCTCCATTGCCTTTCAAGCCTTCTGGGAATAAGGCATATAAACTTAGTTTTCGAAACATACTTTCTAAGACGCTAATTTTTATAGCATTCTAAACATTGATTAGCGCAAAACCTGAACAGATAGTCCACTTGTGTTTTGCACCAAGCGTATTCATGTATTTTCATGTATCTAATTGTCAATGTGTAAACACATCTTGCCTAATTAGATATTTAATGAAATTAGAACGCAGTGTCACTCTTTATTTGCACATTAACCAGCACGCTTTTTGCTCAACGGTAAAGTCTTAATCTCTATTATGTGATTGGAATTGTAATGATGGTGGTAATAACGCACGTAACGGTTTGTCGTTCATTCCTATAACTACAATTTCGTACAAATTAACTAAAGTAAAACAGCAGCAGCGCACCTATTATTACAAGGGTTCCGCCGACTTGGCGCAATTGATTGCTGGGCTGCTGGCTAATCTGCATTAGGTAATTGCGCCATTTATTAGGAAATAGCAACGGCCCTATTCCCTCAATAATAAGTACCAGAGCTAAAGCGGGTAATAGCCACTCCATAAAACTATCCTTTAATAAATATGACGTTAATACTTACGCTGTCTTCACGCAGCAATTACACTTTCTGGGTCAGCGCAGACAAATCAACGTAGTCGGGGGTGTGGTACAGACCAAAGCCAAACCGTAAGCAGCTACCTCTAAAATCAGTAAGAATATGGTGTTTTTTAAGTTCTGAAGCTAGTGCCT
The DNA here is from genome assembly GCF_018619335.1 of Alteromonas sp. ALT199. Lineage (GTDB taxonomy): Bacteria > Pseudomonadota > Gammaproteobacteria > Enterobacterales > Alteromonadaceae > Alteromonas. The sequence continues at coordinate 31,192 of NZ_JAHHDX010000117.1, forward strand.
TTGTCACATCGGCATTATCTAATTCAAAGGTAAGGAAGTGCCCTCGATTCGCCTCATTACTTACGGCTAAATGTTTTTCGTTTAGCAAGTGATGATTACAGGCAGCAAGCTTTTTTAAAAATGTGCGCTGCATGCTCATTACATAGTCATTGACTGCCGCTACATCAATACTATTTTCTTCAAACATGCGAAGCACGGCTCTTAACCTGTAGAGCGCCGTAAAGTCCATAGTCGCCCCGGCAAAGCGCATTCCATCTAAACTATATTGCACGCTATCTTTACCTACCCCTTTGCGTGGCTTATCTAGCTCGCCAAACTCGGCAAACCAGCCCGTGTACGATGGTCTTAGCTCGCAGCCTACCGGAACGTGCGCAAAGCACGCGCCCTCTCCCGCTTGTGCATACTTATAACTACCGGCAAGATAAAAGGCACGATGGGCAATCTCCGCTATGTCGGTAGGCTTTGCCATAAATCCATGGTAGCCATCAACCACAATAAGGGTATTGTCGTTAGTTACGCTATTTACGATATCGGCAACATTGTTCACCACGTATCCGGAATTAAAGAATACCTGACTAAAGAAAACTAGCTTAGGATCATGCTTGGCAATAGCGGCCTTAAAACGCGAAGCAAATGTATTATGGGGCTTGGTAGGTACGGTTATAAGTTCTATCGCCCCCAGTTCTTCTAGTCTGCTCGCTTGGCGCTGAAAACTGTGAAACTCGCTATCTGTCGATACCACTTTATAAGGTGCAGCGCTGTCGATACAGCTCATAATACGATAAAGCAACTCATGAGTATTTGGCGCAAAAACGATTTGCTGTGGCGCGCCAGTATTCAGTATTTTGCTAATTCGCTGCTGCAGTTCTGGCACTAAAGTTTGAAAAAAATATCCCCACTTTTCGTCTACGTATTTAGCGCTATCATCCCAGTAGTTGAGCATTGCTTCGCGTGTGCAGTCTGGCCAAAAATAATGACTGTGACACGCATAATGCTGTTTACCTTTATTCGCGTTGAGAAAGCCCGTATAAAACTGCTGATATGCCATGCTTTATTGCCTAATATAAAAACCGCTTAAACCCTATCAAACTTCAGCGTATTTCGCATGAATCTGCGCCTACGGCAAAACATTTATTTACAAATTAGGTGTAAATAGTTTTGCCCAAATCGTCGCGCTTAATGATACTTCTTATATACAAACGCCCACTGCAAAATTGAAGAACTCTGCTATAACCTATAAAGAGGCGTTGCTTTTGTTAGTCGAATTGCAAGCTCCATCTGTTCCATGCAGACACACATTAAAGGTATTTTATGCGTTTCCCTAAATACGGAAATTATTCATTGGATGTCTCAGGTAACGTACTTGAGGTATTTGCTACTGGAGCGTGGAACCTAAAAACGACGGAATTTCTTATCGAAGAAATGAACGAGCTTATTGCTAGGTTTGAAGGTAAGCCCTGGGCAGCGTTAATGGACGGCCGGCGCTGGGTGTTATCTACGCCTGAATGCCAAACCCGTCTAGCTGAAGCAATCAAGGTGAACATTTCTCGAGGACTAACGTGTTCAGCTATGTTTTAGATAGCGGGATGGTTAAGCGTGCTCAGTTAGAGCGAACCCACCCGTCTAACGAAAAGGGCTTTGATAGTAAACACTATAAACGTGAATATTTTATGCATTACTTTGAAGCGCTAAACTGGCTGCATAAAGAAGGTTTTTCCCCTATTACAGGGGAATAACATTTTTTCAAAGCCTAAAAGAAGTTAACGTAAATGCTTATCTTACGTTTGTTTTTAGCGGCAACTAATATAACAAGCTGTACATTTTTCGACGAAACTCAGATTTGAGCGGGTCGCCATCTGCTAAAGCGTTCATCATATCCATCATTAACTTTCTGGCATCGCCAAAGCCAAGCTCTTTCTTTAACACACTATAAAGAAGCTCTAGTGCATCTTGTGCTTTGTTTGCTTGCTGCAACTGTACCGCTAAGTCCACTTTAAGCTGCAAGTCATCAGGGTTCGCCTCAACTGCCGCTTGAAGCTGGCGAATTTCAGGCGTATCGGCCGCTTGTTCTGCTAGTTCAATTTTCCCCGCTAAACTCTTATAACGAGAGTCCTGATCAACCAGCTTTATTTCTTCCAGTAACGCTTTCGCTGCATCGATTGAGCCGGTCTCAACGTAGCAATCAATTAGCATGTACTTAGCGTTAACATTGTCAGGGTTAAGCGCTAGGGCTTCTTTCGCCGCTGGCAGTGCCTCTGCATATTCACCCTGCTGAATCGCTTTACCTGCTGTGGCAAGTAAATCGTCTTCTGGGTTAGGTAAATATTTAGCAAGCATTTCTCTAATTTGCTTCTCTGGCTGTACACCTGCAAAACCATCAACAGGCTGACCGTTTTGTACAACCATAACTGTTGGCAAACTTCTAATGCCAAACTGCGCAGCCACTTCCTGCTGGGCTTCGCAATCTACTTTGGCCAAAATCAGATGCTGACTGTATTCACCCGCCAGTTTCTCTAAAATAGGCATTAGGTCTTTACAGGGTTCGCACCAATCAGCCCAAAAATCGATAAGCACCAATTTTTCTTGTGATGCTTCTACAATGATTTGCTGAAAGTTTTCTACCGTAATGTCTACGATGGTTGCTTGGCTATTTGCAACGAGATTTTCCATAACGCAGGCCTTTAATTTCTTGTATTGAGAGGAATATGGGGCAGACGACCTAAAATTACAAGGCTAAGAGCAGTTATCTTTACCCTTGAGAAGAAGGCTTTAAGCACAGGTCCTAGTTGATGTTTTGCTAAGCAAAGCAATTTCGCAGGTTTGAGCTCGTTGTAAAAGCATCTTGCCCGCCTCGACTGATCAATCAGAATTTGTCGTTTACACGACAATCTAAGCCCACACAAAATGTTAATGTAGTGTAAACTTACACTGCAAAGCCACTCTACTACTAGATTCCGGCCGAGAGGGTTTTATGACTACACAAACTAGCACTGACACACATTTTTCTTCATTCAAAGAGTTTTACCCGTTTTATTTAAATGAACACAAAGATGTGTACATGCCGCACACTTCATTTTATTGGCTCTTGGCTTGTACTTGGGGTTATCGCGCTAGCGATATTTTTGGCTAGCTGGTCACTACTGTGGCTTATTCCGTTAGTAGGTTATGGCTTTGCTTGGGTAGGACATTTCTTTTTTGAAAATAACCGCCCTGCTACATTTAAACACCCGCTTTACAGCTTGATGGGCGATTGGGTTATGTTTAAAGATATTCTTGTGGGCAAAATTAGCCTCAAGGGTGAATAAAGCTAATAAGGGTTAAACGATGGTAAGCTCCAAATTAGTGCCGATAACCCTTGTTGCTACCACCTTAAGTTGATGTGTGCTGCGATATGTGTTTTTAACGGACAATCCTGCCTCTTCACCGCACACGCTTTACATATAAGAAACGAAAGCGATATGGTTGGAAACAACGTTCGCAGCTTACTACATTTGCGTTAGGATTTACGCTACACGCATGACAGCGAACATTTTACCTATCGCGCTTAGCGCAAAAACAATAACAAAAGGAACAAACATGTTTGCGTCTCGTTTCGCCTTTCGCCCTTCGCGAAAAGGCTTATCTGTTGCCTCGACAGCATTATCACTATTAGTACTAGGTATTAGCCAGGCCAATGCCTTGCAAGAATCTGGCTCTGATTCAGCTAGCTTAAATGCGCTAACGTACAATGACACCTTCAACTTAGAGTTTGTGACAAACCCACAGTTTCTTGACAAGGATACGGTAGTTTATTCTCGTCAGAGCATGGATGTCATGACTGACGGTAGACAAAGTCGACTATGGCAAGTAAACATTAAATCCGGTGAACATCGCCCGTTTATTGGTGTAGACGAAAACTTGTCGCAGGCTACCTTATCGCCCAACGGTAAAATGGTGGCATATACAAAATCGGTAAACGGGCGCGCACAAATTCATCTTTATTACCTAGATACCATGCAGTCTGTCCGTTTGACCAACACCACCGAAACACCTCGTCAGTTAACCTGGTCTAATGACAGCAAGACCTTAGCGTTTACGCAGTTTACCGAACAAAAGCAAAAGCCTTTATTTACCGACATGCCAAGTAAACCTAAAGGGGCCAAATGGGCGGATCAAGGCACATATATTGATGCGGTGCAGTACAGAGGCGACGGCAGAGGCTACTTGCGTGAGGGCTTCGATCAGATTTTTGTTTTGCCTGTTGAAGGCGGTACGCCTCGTCAGCTAACCACAGGGAAATTCCCCAGCGGCGGCACCCTTTCATTTTCTAAAGACAATGATTGGATTTATTTTGCCACGCCACAACGAGAAGACTACGCGCTACATCCTTTGTTCAGCGATATTTACAAAGTGAACGTAAGCACAGCGTCAGTTGAACAAGTTACCAATATTGAAGGGCCTGAAGGCAGACCAACTTTAAGCCCCGACGGTAAATACCTTGCGTTTACCCAACTTAACGACAGAAAGCTTTCATATCAAAACGGTGACATCGTTGTACTAGAACTTAAAAGTGGTGATATTACTCGCTTAACTACATCGTTAGATAGAAGCTTAGGTAAGTTCACGTGGCGTAAAGACAGTCGCGGATTAATTTTCTCTTACCTTGATCATGGAGAGACTAAGCTTGCTGCAGTGAACCTTAAAGGTGATGTAAAAACTATCAACGTGAGCATTGGCGGTCAGGCCTTTGGACGCCCTTACACGTCAGGTGACTTTGCAGTTAGTGAAAAAGGGGACATCGTTTATACTACTGCCAGTCGCACCATGCCGGGCGACTTAGCGCTTTACAGAAAAGGTAAAGATGATATACAGCTTACCGATTTAAATAACGACGCACTTGGCCATAAGACGTTGGCAGAAGTGCAAGACCTTTCGGTAGTTTCAAGTGTTGATGAGCTACCTATCGACGCTTGGATTGCATTGCCGCCAGGATTCGATAGCAGCAAAAAATACCCGCTGATATTAGAAATTCACGGCGGTCCACACGCAGCCTACGGCCCTCATTTTGCCATGGAAATTCAGCTGATGGCAGCCCAAGGTTATGTGGTTGTGTGGTCTAACCCAAGGGGTAGTAGTTCCTACGGTGAAGACTTCGGTAACTTGATTCACCATAACTACCCGTCTGAAGACTATAACGACCTGATGGACGTAGTAGATGCGGTTGTTAAGCAAGGTTATGTTGATTCTGAGAACTTATTTATTACCGGTGGCTCAGGCGGCGGTACACTTACCGCTTGGTCTATTGGTAAAACTGAGCGCTTTAGTGCAGCTGTAGTGGCAAAACCCGTTATCAACTGGATGAGCTTTTCGTTGACGGCCGATGCGTATCCTTACTTTAGCCAATATTGGATGGCTGATATGCCGTGGAACATTGCCGATAAGCTATGGAAGCGCAGCCCGCTAAGTTTAGTGGGTAACGTAGTAACGCCAACCATGCTGCTAACCGGCGAAGCCGATCACCGCACCCCTATTAGTGAAACCGAGCAATACTATCAAGCCTTGAGACTGCAAGGTGTGGATGCGGCGATGGTACGCATTCCTGGGGCTTCACATGGCATCGCAAGCCGCCCTTCTCGTTTGATTCAAAAAGTGGGAAATATTGTGGCGTGGTTTGAACGCTACAAGAAAGACAAAGACAGCGAGTAAGGCGGATTAAATTCTTAGCTCTATTTAAGAAAAAAGGCGCCCTTCAGTAAATGAAGTGACGCCTTTCTTTTCTTCAACATTTACCCTATTTGGTGAGCTTTAGTACTTTTCCATTAGGGGCGTCGGTCAATAAGTAAATAGCACCATCTGGACCCACTTCTACGTCGCGGATACGGTCGTGATTGTCGCGTACATATTCGAACTGCTCTCCCGGCTTTCCATCTTCTACCTTGATACGGCGAAGGTGGGTAAATTTCAAAGAACCCACTAATATATCGCCGTTCCACTCTTTAAACATGTCGCCTTGGTAGAAGGTTAGGCCGCTTGGTGCAATAGACGGGTCCCAGTACAACCAAGGCTGCTTCATACCATCCATATGGGTTTTATCGCTGATAATGTCGCCGCTGTAGTCAACGCCATAAGTAATCTCTGGCCAACCGTAGTTCGCACCGCGCTCTAGGATATTAATTTCATCACCGCCTTTAGGTCCGTGCTCCATTGCCCATACTGCGCCGGTTTCAGGGTGAATGGTTACGCCCTGGACATTGCGGTGACCATAGCTGAATATTTCAGGGGCATTGCCATCGGTGAAGGGGTTATCTTTTACTGCACTGCCGTCACGGTTGATACGCACAATTTTACCAAAGTGGTTATTGGTGTTTTGCGCTTCTTTCATGTACTTATAGCGATCGCCCATGGTGACGTACAAGTGCTTTTTAGCATCAAACGCTAAGCGGCAGCCAAAGTGAAAGCCGTTATCCACAATAGAGTCGGCACTGAAGATAACATCAACATTTTCAAGGCCTAAATCAGTAAGTGTGGCTTTTGCAACACTACTACTGCTGCCAGGTTTGCCTTCTGTGTCACTCGCTTTGCTGAAGCAAAAGTAAATCGTATTGTTGCTGGCGAAATCTGGGTCGATGGTGATGTCTAACATGCCACCCTGGTTCTGCGCGACCACTTCAGGTACGTTATTTAGGCGCCCTGACAATTTACCGTCTTTTGACAAACGTTGGATACCACCCGCTCGTTCGGTTACCAGCAAGTCGCCATCAGGTAAAAACACCATGCCCCATGGATGCACTAAACCTTCAGCAAGCGTGGTTACGGTAATATCGCTTTCGGTGATTTCATGGGATTCACCATGCTCGTGGCCTCCGTGCGCCATTGCCAATGGACTTACCGTAAGCGCTAATACGCAAGCTAACGAGTGCGCTAGCATATTAATGGGTTTAAATGGTGCGGTTAATAGTTTCATCGCTAAGAGCCTCATTAGAAGAAAGGATGTGCTTTAATCCACAATCTTCTTTTACTGTTTTGTTTTTGTCTCAAAGCAGTATACAAAAAAGGGCACAGCGCTGCTGTACCCTTTTGTTAGATTTTCTTGCCCATGCGGTAAAGTCGGCTTTTCACACAAACAAAGCTAGCCTCTAGCGCTCATTGTTGCGCAGTCATAGTTTTACGCTAACCGTTGTTATTAGGGTAGCGTATTTATCTTGGCAATGTTGCGCGAAGCATCCACGCTGTTTTCTCGTGAACGCGCATACGATCACCAATCAACGCTGCAGATGACTCGTCGTCAGCGTCTTGCGCTATTTTTAATGACTCACGGCACGTTTTAACTACTTGCTCATGACCATGAGTAAGCAAACGTACCATTTCGGTAGCTTCAGGCACGCCCTCAACTTCTTCAATTGAACTAAGCTGAGCGAATGACTTATATGTTCCAGGTGCTGAAACGCCTAATGTACGAATACGCTCTGCAATTTCATCAACCGCTTCTGCAAGCTCAGTGTAGTGCTCTTCAAACATCAGGTGCAATTCACGGAACTGAGGACCTTCTACGTTCCAATGAAAGTTATGCGTTTGAAGGTACAATGTGTAAGAGTCGGCCAATAGCTTTTTAAGGCCTTCTGCTACTGCGTTACGATCGCTCTCAGAAATACCAATATCAATCTTGCTCATGTCACACTCCTTAACGTTAAAACCTTTTTAGATTTTTATTCGGCCAACTCATTAGCTTCCAATAAAACCTTGGTTTGCAAATATAACTTAATAATACACTAGATTTTTTGATTTAGATTAACGGTTTAGTTGATTGCTTTCATCGCATTAATCGATAGCTCAATACATTTTATCCAAATCGGTGAATTAATGGTGGTGGTGTACTTCGCCTGCCTCTTTTTTAACAGGTAACGTCGTCTTTAGCTCGCTGGAATCACTAAATACTAAAGTTAGCGTTATTTCACTGCCTGCTTCCAATCCGTTAGACAGCCCCATCAGCATAATGTGACGGCCACCGGGTTCAAACGAAACCATCTCGCCCGCCTTTATTTCGACACCTTCCGTTAACTCACGCATTTTCATCATGTCTGCTTCCATTACCGTCGTGTGAATTTGCGCTTCACTTGCTAAATTGCTCGATACTGAAACAGACGTCAGTTTTGTATCGCGGTCACTGTTATTGTGTAAAGTAAAGTACACTGCGCCGGTTTTCGCCAAGGCAAAGGTCGCTCTAGCGTAACCGCCCATAACCATGACGCCAGTTTGCGTGTTTGCACCCTTGGGATGTTCTTTACTCTGGTGCTTATTTTCATGTTCACTAGCGTGGGCAGTAACAAGTGCCGATAGGCTTAAAGAAAATAAGCTTGTGGCGATAAACAATGGTTTTAGCGATTTGGAAAAAAATGACATACAGTCTGCTCCGAATGAATATTCAGAAACAGTGTACGTAAGATTGGCATAGGAAAAAAGAAAAATGGTGCCGACTGCCGGAATCGAACTGGCGACCTACTGATTACAAGTCAGTTGCTCTACCAACTGAGCTAAGTCGGCACACTTTAAAAACCGCTGCCTAGACAGCGGATGCGTATTCTAGCGATAAACGCGGGGGTGTCAACCTTTTAATCGCGTTGCTTCAGCAACTAATTTCGGAAAGTACTCAAGTGGTAAATATTTGCTCAATGCCATGAGCTTTTCACCTAGGCTTTCATAACTGTTAGTGGTGACATTAATATGCCCCATCTTACGCTTTTCGCGAACAGATTTTCCGTACCAGTGAAGGTGACTACCATCAATACTCAGCAAATCTCGTGAAAAACTGCTGCACCCAATGATGTTTACCATAGCGCTTGGGCCAATGGCTGATGTATCACCAAGGGGTAAGCCGCACACTGCACGTAAATGATTTTCGAACTGGCTGGTTACAGCACCCGACTGGCTCCAGTGACCAGAATTATGTACGCGCGGAGCAAGTTCGTTTACAAGCAGCTTGTCGCCCACTTGGAACAACTCAACCGCTAACACACCTACATAGTTCATACCCTCAGCCAGTTTCACAAAAATATCGTGAGCTTGAGCCTGAAGTGCGTCATCAATGTTAGTCGCTGGCGCTACCGACACGTGAAGTTGGCCTTGATGGTGAAGGTTCTCAGCAAGCGGATAGGTTCTTATATCGCCATTAGCGTTACGCACGCCAATTAATGACAACTCCCTGTCGAAGGCGACCATTTTCTCAACTACCAAAGGTACGTTTTTTAGGTCTAAACCTTGAAGTGAGCTTTTTAATGCTGGCAAATCAGCTTCATCGCTTAAGCGCCATTGACCGTAGCCGTCATAGCCATCGCGACTGGCTTTTAGAATTAGCTTATTGCCAAGTAGCTTAACGCAATCATCTAACTGGGAAAGGTCAGTAACTATTTGGTGGTCGCAGTTTGCAACCTGCATGCTTTCAAGTAGTTTTTTTTCGCGTACGCGGTCGGCACCAACAAGAATGCTTTCAATATTCGGCATCAATTTGTTAGTTTTCGCCGCCTCTTCTAGAAGCCCCTCGGGCACATGCTCGAATTCTACTGTTAGCGCATCAGCGCCTTCAACCGCTTCAGCAAGCGAAATTTCAAGTGGGGTTTTGCTAACTGGATGCACAACGGTATCGTTGTTTACGTCCACAGCTTGTACGTCAATACCTAGCGGGCTTCCTGCTAGGTACATCATTTGAGCAAGTTGGCCTGCGCCGTAAACAACTACTCTCATTCATCTAGCTCCAACGTGTTGCTTGAAGCAAGTACTGTGTCGGTTTGAGACTTTCTAAAAGCGATAACGGCATCGCGTACACTTTCGTCTTGCAGTGCAACCACTTGTGCAGCTAAAAGACCGGCATTTGCTGCACCAGCCTCGCCAATTGCCAGTGTGCCAACCGCTACGCCTTTTGGCATCTGAACAATAGAGAGCAGTGAATCTAAGCCGTTAAGTGCTTTTGATTTAACCGGGCAACCGAACACAGGTAAATGTGTGTGCGCGGCAATCATACCGGGTAAGTGTGCCGCGCCACCTGCGCCAGCAATTATTGCGCTAAAACCTTTATCGGCAGCGGCTTCTGCGAACTCTACTAGCAAGATAGGTGTGCGGTGCGCCGACACAACCTTCGCTTCAAATTCAACACCAAACGACTTCAGCATTTTTGCGGCCTGCTGCATAGTAGGCCAGTCTGAAGTTGAACCCATTACAATCGCGACTTTTGCCATCTAGAGATCCTCGGGGTAGGTAAAATGGACAACCTTGGAAAGGCCGCGATTGTAGCGTAAAACCGTTTAAAATCCCACCGTAAATGCTGTTGAAAATAGCGCCGACAGCTAAGTTCCTGTACATGACGCTTTCCTTAGCAGGTGATCTATCTAATCATTCTAGTCCGTATTAACTATAATTAATTTGAGTAAAAATACTGCCTCATAACACGGATTAACGACCGCTATTCTTAGAACTTAGTAACGTTAATGGTTAAATGGCGTAAGAGGTTATTGATGACAGATAAGCATGAACCCGACGTACTTGACGAGGTGATAGAAGAAGTACAAGACGTGGTCTCTGACTTCTTAAATCGCGAAGCCGCTCCCGGTATTCTTCTAATGGCTGCCACCATACTCGCTCTGGTTGTGGCTAACTCCCCTTTAGATCGTTTTTATGATCAACTTATAAGTATGCCTGTGCAAGTATCTGCTGGCAGTTGGGAAATAGACAAACCCTTGCTGCTTTGGATTAACGACGGCTTGATGGCTGTGTTCTTTTTTCATGTTGGTTTAGAACTCAAGCGGGAGGTATGCGAAGGCGAACTCGCCAACCCTAAGGATATAATATTACCCGCAGCAGGTGCAGTTGGCGGCATGGTCCTGCCCGCTTTAATCTATGTAGGCATTAATTGGGACAACCCTGTCGCTATAGCGGGTTGGGCTATACCAGCTGCTACAGATATTGCCTTCGCACTAGGTATTCTTGCCTTGTTAGGTAGCCGTGTTCCAACCAGCCTTAAGGTCTTTCTTGTAACCCTCGCTATTATTGACGATATCGGCGCCATAGTAATTATTGCGTTGTTTTACACCGAAAATATCACCGCTGGTGCGCTTTATGTTGCAGCGGGCTGTTTATTGCTACTTTGGCAAATGAATAAGCGTAACGTGGTAGATATTCCCGCTTATGTTTTCGTGGGTGCTATATTATGGGTTGCTATGCTCAAATCGGGTGTCCACGCGACTTTAGCGGGTGTAGTGCTTGCTGCGTTTATTCCTATGCGCGATGAAAAAGACAAGTCATACTCTCCGGTAACACGACTTGAGCACGGATTGAATGGTTCTGTGAGTTTTGCAATTTTGCCTTTATTTGCCTTTGCAAATGCGGGGATTAGTTTCGGAAATATCTCTCCAGAAGGTATTTTTCACCCTGTGACTTTTGGTATTTTTCTTGGCTTAGTTCTCGGTAAGCAAATTGGTGTATTTGGGTTTTGCTATCTAATGGTAAAGCTAAAACTGGCGAAATTACCTGACGACCTTAATTTCAAGCATATCTATGGCTGCGCGCTGCTTTGTGGCGTTGGCTTCACAATGAGCTTATTTATTGGCGGGCTTGCCTTCGCACAAACGGGCATTAATCAGATATTTGATGAGCGAGTGGGTATATTAGCAGGCTCAATCGTATCTGCGTGCTTGGGCTACATAGTGTTGAGACTCGTTAGCGAAGCACCGAGTGACGACACCGACGTCGCTTCAAACGCTAGTAAGTTCACTGGCAATACAGTTAAATAGTATCTGCTTGCGAATAGGCTTACTTAAATGGGCATTCATACCTGCGGCTAAGCAGGCTTGAATGTCTTCATTAAAAGCGTTGGCAGTTAAGGCTATTATTTTAACCTTATCTTTGTTTCTGCCTTCTTTACGAATAAGCCTAGAAGCAGTATGGCCATCCATGATTGGCATCTGACAATCCATTAGCACAACATCGAAGTCATGTTTTTGTTCTGCAGATACGGCATCACGCCCATTTTTTGTTCGAATACATTTTATGTTGGCCGATTTAAGCATATCCATAACAATGTCAGCGTTAATATCATTGTCTTCTGCAAGCAGTATGCGTAAATCACTAGGAAGCGTAGGAGCGATCTCACTTTTGTCTTTAATGACGCCTTCACTTATTGCAGCAGGGATAAGAAAAGTAAAGTTAGTACCTTTTCCCAACTCACTTTCTACGTAGAGTTCGCCGTCAAGTAACTCAACTAACCCTTTCGATATTGCCAAGCCCAGCCCTGTTCCCCCAAAGTGTCGCGTTGTAGATGCATCAGCTTGCTCAAATTTTTCAAAAATTAGGTGTACTTTATCAGCGGAAATGCCAATACCTGTATCAATAATCGAAACTTTAAGCTTTGCCTGTGTGTAACTTACGTTTACCGATACCTTACCTTCGTTGGTAAACTTAATCGCGTTGCTAAGAAGATTATTGGTAACCTGAGCAATTTTTCCAGCATCAACATCAAGAGTCGTTGGCACATCGCTGCTAACGTTAAGTTCAATGTCGTAGCCTTTTATTTGCGATGTGTGTCTATAAAGCTCACAGGACGCAACAAGTAACTCGCGAATGTCACAGTGCTGAATATCACATAGCATTTTTCCAGATTCGATTTTCGACCAATCCAAGATGCTGTCTAAAATAATAAGTAGATTAGTAGCTGAACGGGAAATAGTCTTAGCCCTCACAGCAACATTTTCGGGTAGGTTGTTCTCGAGCATTAAGTCACAGGAACCAACAATGCCGTTCATTGGTGTTCTTATCTCGTGGCTCATATTGGCAAGAAATTGAGTTTTAGCGACATTCGCGGCTTCTGCCTCTTTTAAAGCAAAAGCTAAGTGTTCTGTTTTTTCCTCTATCCGTTTCTCTAGAGAGCTATTTAACTCATTAAGTTCTACGTTTAGTACTTGCTCTACTTCCCTTGCTTCTTTGAGTTCATCAAACGCGTTTAGTAAACGTGTCTCAAGACTCATAAACTCATCGCTTAAAGCAGATAGCTCTTGAATATGAAGTGCTCTTTGCGGCGTCTTATTAACGTCTTTTTGGGTGGGGTCGAATTCAGCAATATAGCGAACGAGTCTTCGAATAGGTGCTCCAACCATTTTGGCCACCACATATCCTGTAAAACTTCCAAAAGCAGATAACGCTAACAATAAGAGTAAATCTTTTAGCAAATAATTGCTCATCAATGCCAGTAAAAGACGCTTGTCGAAGTAATAGCTAACCTTCCAATTGGCAAAGGACATATTTTCGGTGAACCTCAACCACGTTTTACCATGAGGCCCGTTTTTCACCTCAATGGCACAATTAGGTTCACAGGAATAAAATGGCGCTTTAGTTAACGGCTTCATAGTTAACGCATCGGATGCATAAATCACTTCGCCTTTTTGATCTTCAATAAGCATTGAAAAACCGCCAATACTCAGGCTATCGATAGCATTAAAACTCTTCAGAGATAACGAGCCTTCAACAATACCTTTTGGTACTCCCTCACTATCTAAAATTGGCGCAGATAAAGCGACAATCGGGTCGTTGCCAAAACCACGACCTTGAAACACATTAGACAAAAATGGCGTGCCTGACTGCATCACTTCGTAAAAGTAAGGACGGTAAGCTACATTAGGTAAGCCATTTTGCTTTGCCTTTTCCAGCATACTTGGCGGATAGGCATGGGTAATGTCGCCACTTTCATTAGCGACAAGGAACGTTAGAAATTCTGGATTATGAGAGGCCACTATCTGTAGATTTGCGGCAGCCGCTTTTTCTAAGTTGCTACTCGATATACTGTTAGAAATGACTTGCGCTGTACTGATGATCGCACTTTGATGATAGCGCATAAAATTTGAAAGCTGAAACTCCAGCACATTTACACGTTGCGCCATATAGCTGTGAATTTGTTGTTCTTGCTGCTGCTGAAATAAATTTACTGATAAATAAATTACCGCCGTTGAAGCAACGAAGAAACAACCGGCAAAAAAGTAACCGAAAAGAAAATGCAATGTGACCTTTTCGGCCTTACTGGAAGTCTGCCGCTTTAGCCCATGTAAGGCTAAATACGCGAAATGACCAGTGATCAGACCAAACACTCCGCTTACCCAGGTAACCAAAACCCCTGAGAAAAGCATATTTACGTTATCGTCATCGTAAAGAGAATGCTCTAACATCAAAATGGGCAAAAAGACGATAGACCAAAAACCTGCGCCGACTTTTATTACTTGCCTTAGTGATTTGTCATAGCCAAATAAGCTTAGCACTATTGGCAGTAGAGTGAGACTTTCTTTACCTACAATACTTCCGTCACTAAGCCACAATGGAAGGCTTATCAACAGGGCAATGGGAATGGATATAAAAGGCGAAAAGCGTAGGGAAGCGTAAACCGCTGCGCCTATGCCAAAGGTAGCAATGCCCGTACTATCAAAAGGTGGATTGAGTGCATTTAGCCCAGCACCTAATACACATACAACTAACGCTTGAAAGGCCAGAGACCACGAAAAGGAAAATGAAAAACTGCCAATTTTCAACGCATGTCTCCAGCTGCCAACATTAATGTTGCGCCATGTAGTCTAAAGTAAAATTAGTAAGAAGCTTCACGCCCAGTTTCATTCCCTCGTCGTCAACGTAAAACTCTGGCGTGTGATGAGCGGGACTATCTTCTTCTGATACATCGAGGGGCTTGCCGCCGACCCAAACATACAAACCAGGTATTTGCTCTTGGAAAAATGAAAAATCTTCTGCTCCAGTAACCGGCTTTGAGAGTAATGTGTTCTCTTCGCCAGCGGTACGCTGCATAGTAGGCAGCATTGCTCTAGTAAGCTCTGGGTCGTTGTAAGTAATGGGGTAGTAATAGTCTAGGGGCAAAGTAAGCTCCGCTTCTGCGCCCATGCTCTGTGCTATGGCTTTCACTTTACGCGGTAACGACTCATAGATATGATCACGGGCGGCTTCATTAAGTGTACGGATCGTGCCTACCATTTCTACTTCGTTTGGAATGATATTAGAACGGTTGCCACCATGAATCGAGCCGATAGAGACCACAGCTGCATCGTCAATCAATTTCAATTCACGACTTACAATGGTTTGAATAGACATGATCATTTGTGCAGCAGTAACTACTGGATCTACGCTCTTCCACGGATAGGCGCCGTGTGCCTGCTTTCCATGGATCACAATTTTAAACGGGTCTACTGCGGCCATGGTGCCACCAGCGTTATAACGTACTTTACCTACGTCGGTGTTGGCGTTGATATGTAAGCCGAAAATGGCGTCTACTTCAGGGTTCTTCAATACGCCTTCAGCAACCATAACTTCAGCACCGCCTTTTTCTCCGGCCGGCGCCCCTTCTTCTGCTGGCTGAAAAATAAATTTCACTTTACCTTTCAATTCGCCTTTTATCTGGGTGAGAATTTTTGCTGCGCCCATGAGCATGGCCATGTGAGTATCGTGACCGCATGCGTGCATAATCGGTACTTCTTTACCATTATACTCGCCTTTTTGGGTTGAACGATAAACTAAGTCATTTTGTTCTTTTACAGGAAGGCCATCCATATCAGCGCGTAACGCAACCACTGGACCGGGCTTACCCGAATCTAAAATAGCTACCACACCGGTTTTTGCTACACCGGTTTGCACATCTAACCCCAAACTTTCAAGATAGTTAGCAACATATTCAGCGGTTTTGAATTCGCGGTTAGATAGCTCAGGAAATTTATGGAAGTGGTGGCGCCATTTAATAACATCTGGCTCAACCCAATTGGCAAGCTCATTCACATTAGTTTGAGCAGCGTAGGCGGTAGAAACAGATACTAACCCTGCAAAAGTAAACGACAGCAACTTCCGGTACATAATAATTATTTCCTTTGATGTTTTTTAAACAGAATAAATCATCTCGGGGAAGAACACACCACTGAATGAACAATTGCAATCAAAACTAAATAGGCGATAAGTTTTGAAAATACCTGATTAATCAGCGCATGAATACTAGACGGAAGTATAAGAAAAATAACATATGCGAGAGATACAATAAAAAAGGCGCCATTTGGCGCCTTACAGATATACGATAGTACTTTTAACTAGCTCTTTTGTCTGCGCATTGCGTCAAAGAATTCGTTGTTAGTCTTGGTCATCGATAGCTTACTAATAAGGAATTCCATCGCGTCAATTTCTGACATTTCGTGGACAATTTTGCGAAGGATCCACATTTTCTGTAGTTCGTCTTGCGCAGTAAGCAACTCTTCACGACGTGTACCAGAGCGGTTAAAGTCGATAGCTGGGAATACACGCTTTTCCGCAATCTTGCGATTAAGGTGTAATTCCATGTTACCTGTACCTTTAAACTCTTCGTAGATAACCTCATCCATCTTAGAGCCAGTATCAATTAGCGCTGTTGCAATAATTGTTAAGCTTCCGCCTTCCTCAACATTACGAGCAGCACCAAAGAAGCGTTTAGGCTTATGCAGCGCATTAGCATCAACACCACCGGTAAGTACTTTACCAGATGAAGGAATTACCGTGTTGTATGCACGAGCAAGACGGGTAATCGAATCTAGCAAAATAACCACGTCTTTTTTGTGTTCTACAAGACGCTTAGCTTTCTCGATAACCATTTCAGCCACTTGTACGTGACGACTTGCTGGCTCATCAAATGTTGATGCAACCACTTCACCCTGAACTAGGCGATGCATCTCGGTTACTTCTTCTGGACGTTCGTCGATAAGTAACACCATTAACTCACAATCAGGGTGGTTAGCGGCAATAGACTGGGCGATATTTTGAAGAAGTAGTGTTTTACCTGCTTTAGGTGGCGCAACAATTAGACCACGCTGACCTTTACCTATTGGAGAGGCAAGGTCTAGTACACGGGCCGTAATGTCTTCAGTAGACCCATTACCACGTTCCATGCGCAAACGGTCTGCGGCGTGTAGCGGTGTCAGGTTTTCGAAAAGAATCTTATTACGTGAGTTTTCAGGCTTGTCGAAGTTTACTTCGCGAATTTTTAATAGGGCGAAATATCGTTCACTGTCTTTCGGTGGACGAATTTTTCCGGCAATCGTATCACCGGTACGCAGATTAAAGCGTCGGATTTGGCTTGGCGACACATATATGTCGTCAGGACCAGCTAGATACGATGAATCAGCTGAGCGTAAAAAGCCGAAACCGTCCTGTAAAATTTCTAGTACCCCATCCCCAAAGATGTCTTCACCGCTTTTGGCGTGAGTCTTAAGGATTGAGAAAATGATGTCTTGTTTTCTGGCGCGCGCCATGTTTTCCAGGCCCATTTCCTCGGCCAGGTTAACCAACTCGCTTATTGGTTTGTTCTTTAATTCAGTTAAATTCATACTGGTGGGTCTTTGTGCTTGAACTTCGCTTACAGGACTTATTGTCACTCTGTTCTAGTTTAGATTTGATATCACCCGGATATGGGTGTAGGCAGAATGCTGCTCGGATGAGCGCTGAGGAAAAGTTAGCACTATATTTAACCAACGTCCAGCGTTTTACCACCGAAATGTTAAATAAAATGTTGCGCCCTTCTCTAAAACTAAATGCAAGTACCTGAGATGCAAATAAAAACCGGCGCTTAATTCGCACCGGCTTTTACTCTTTTTTCAATTAAAGATTTTCGTTAAGAAACTCTGTCAATTGAGCTTTTGATAACGCGCCAACTTTAGTTGCTGCAACGCTACCGTTTTTGAAAAGTAGCAATGTAGGAATACCACGAATGCCATATTTAGGCGGAGTTTCGTTATTTTCATCGACATTCAACTTGCCAACTGTTAACTTGCCATCAAACTCGGTCGCAACTTCTTCTAAGATTGGTGCGATCATTTTACACGGGCCACACCATTCGGCCCAGAAGTCAACCAGTACAGGACCTTCAGCATTGATAACATCTGCTTCGAATTTATCGTCAGATAACTGGATAATTTTGTCGCTCATTCTTTTCTCCATTATTGGTCTGTCGCTGATTTGTCTCAGCCCGACCATAAGTGTTATATAGAAACTGTTTTTTAATGCAAGCACTGATAAGCTATAAGCTATGCCTACTCACTTAACTGATACTCACTTTTCCGACCTACCGATTAACGGTAAGGTTGTTGACGCCTTAACGGCAGCTAATTTTTCACATTGTACACCAATTCAAGCACTTGCACTGCCTCCATTATTGGAAGGTCACGACATTGCAGGTCAGGCTCAAACCGGTACCGGTAAAACCATTGCTTTTTTGGTGGCTACATTTCACTATTTGCTAAGCAAAGCAGAAAATGCAGATAACAGCAAATCAAATGGCCCTCGCGCAATTATTATGGCGCCAACCAGAGAGCTTGCCGTTCAAATCTTTAACGACGCCAAACTGCTTAGTGAGCATACTGGATTGTCGCTTGGTTTGATTTATGGGGGCGAAGGTTACCAAAGTCAACGTGAAACTTTGGAAGAAGGGGTAGATATTATAATTGGTACGACAGGACGCATTCTTGATTACTATAAGCAAAATGTGTTCACACTGAAGAATATTCAGGTTGCCGTACTTGATGAAGCCGATCGCATGTTCGATTTAGGTTTCATAAAAGATATCCGCTTCTTATTTCGCCGTTTGCCCCCTGCGAGCGAACGCTTGAGCATGTTGTTCTCTGCAACGCTTAGCTACCGCGTGCAGGAACTTGCCTACGAACACATGAATAATCCAACCCATGTTCAAGTAGCACCAGAACAAACAACGGCTACGCGTGTTAGCCAGGAGCTGTTCTACCCTTCCGACGATGACAAAATGCTGCTGCTTCTCACCTTACTTGAAGAAGAATGGCCTGAAAAAGCGATTGTTTTTGCAAATACAAAGAACAGCTGTGAAAGAGTCACTGATTGGCTAACCGCCGATGGTCATCGTGTGGGCTTGCTAAGTGGCGATGTACCCCAGAAGAAACGCTTGGGTATATTAGAAGACTTTACTAAGGGTAAACTGGATATTTTAGTTGCTACTGATGTAGCTGCTCGGGGTCTCCACATTGATGCAGTAACACACGTATTTAACTACGATTTGCCAGATGATGCGGAAGACTATGTACATCGTATTGGTCGTACTGGGCGTGCTGGACAAAGCGGCGTTGCCATTAGCTTTGCCTGCGAGAAATACGCGCTAAACCTACCTGCTATCGAACAGTACATTCAACAAGCAATTCCGGTTACAGACTATGACAGTAGTGCGTTAATTGACGATGTGACGCCTCCAAAGCCTCGCAGAAGACGCACACCGAACAACCGTAATAGTTCACGACGTGGAAATACTAGAGGCCGCGGCAAGCCGCAGCAGCGAAATAATAAGGCGTAAAGATATTTAATAAGAATCGAGATTTTATGCAGGCAGAACTCCAGCACGACGCACAAACCTACGGCGAATATTACGCCGCCGTAGACTTAGGCTCTAACAGCTTTCACATGGTGATTGTTCACGTTGTTAACGGCAGTGTGCAAATAATAGGGAAAATTAAACAGAAAGTGCGCTTAGCAGCAGGTTTAAATGATGATTTCGCACTTGATGACGTAAGTATGGAACGCGGCTGGCAGTGCCTGCAAGTTTTCTCAGAGCGCCTGCAGGATATTCCTCCGTCAAATATTAAAATTGTTGCCACCGCTACACTACGCCTAGCAACCAATGCTCATATTTTCATTCGCAAAGCGGAAGAAATTCTCAATCACAAGCTTGATGTAATAAGCGGTGAAGAAGAAGCACGACAAATCTATCTTGGCGTAGCTTATACGTCAGCTAACCAAGGTAATAGCTTGGTTATAGATATTGGCGGTGCTAGTACCGAAATCATTATTGGCAATGACATGCAGCCTATCCACCTTAAAAGTTTGGATATGGGTTGCGTTACCTTTATGGAGCGCTACTTCACCGGTGGCAAAATTACCGAAGAAAATTTCGAAAACGCCAAACAAGCGGCACATACGCTGATTGCCGACGTATCGAACGCCTTTTTGTGCTTTGACTGGGAAAATTGTTTAGGTGCTTCAGGTACACCACAAGCAATTACCGAAATTCTAGTCGCACAAGGTATAAGCGATGCTATTCGCTTAGATTACCTCTATCACTTAAAAAAGCAGTGTATCGAATGCGGGAGCATCAAAACCCTTGATATCGATGGCTTAGAAGATAATAGAAAAGCTATTTTCCCTTCTGGCTTGGCTATTCTGATCAGCTTGTTTGAAGCGCTAAGTATTAAGCACATGAATATTTCTGGTGGAGCCCTGCGTGAGGGACTTATCTACGGTATGTTAGATAACGTCACAGAAAACGACCGTCGTCAGCAAACGCTTAATCAAGCAAAACAGCGTTATCATATTGACAAAAATCACGCGAACTCGGTTCGCCATGTCGCACTAGCTTTATGCCACCAACTTTGTGCACAACAAAACATTTGCCACCTAGATACGGAAACCATTTTAGGAGCAGCTGCACAGTTACATGAAATTGGCCTGCATATCGAATACAAGCGCCACCACGAGCACGGTGAATATATTTTAAGTCATATAGATTTACCCGGCTTCACTCGTTTACAACGTTCTGCAATTCGCGATCTAGTAGCGCAACATCGTTTAACTATTGATACGCAAATTCTGGAAAAGTATCACGAAGACTACAGGCCAATGCTAAAAGGCTTACTTCGAGTGTTGAGGATTGCCGTGGTTTTATGTCTGAGACGCCAAAACAAGCATATACCTGAAGTATCATTGAGCTGTGAAGATAGCAAGTGGACACTTACATTTCCTGATGGATGGCTAAAGTCACATCCATTGATTAATGCAGAGCTAGCTAATGAGTGCTGGTTACAACATAAGGCCGGATGCGAACTTGTATGTGTGTAAGTACTCACACCAATTTTTTAGCGAAGACTAAAAAAGCCGTGCTTAGCACGGCTTTTTTACTGTGGATGACAACTCACTTTCCCATAGTTAAGACGACGATTTACCATTTTGCTTTATTAGCAACTCAGCGGCTTTAGGCGCAAAGTAGGTTAAAATCCCATCTGCGCCAGCACGTTTAAACGCAAGTAAAGACTCTAAGATCACCGCTTCTTCGTTAAGCCATCCGTTAGCGAAGGCAGCTTGGTGCATCGCATACTCACCACTTACCTGATAAGCAAATGTTGGTACTTTAAACTCATCCTTACAGCGGCGAACAACATCTAAATACGGCATTCCTGGCTTCACCATTACCATGTCCGCACCCTCTTCAATATCAAGGGCAATTTCATGAAGCGCCTCGTTGGTATTTGCAGGATCCATCTGGTACGTTTTCTTGTTGCCTCCTTTGATGTTTGCAGCAGAGCCAACTGCGTCACGAAATGGACCATAGTATGCCGATGCGTACTTCGCTGAATAGGCCATAATGCACGTGTTGATGTGCCCCGCTTCCTCTAGCGCCTTACGAATGCTGCCAATACGACCATCCATCATGTCTGAAGGCGCTACGATATCTGCCCCAGCTTCAGCATGAGAAAGCGCTTGCTTAATAAGTACCTCTACAGTCTCGTCGTTCATCACATAGCCAGTGTCGTCTAAAAGGCCATCCTGCCCATGAGATGTGAAAGGATCTAATGCTATATCAGACATCAGCATCACTTCAGGAAATGCCTTTTTTAGCGCTCTCATAGCCTGCTGGGCAAGCCCTTCGCTGTTAAATGCTTCACTAGCGCATTCAGTTTTAAGCGACATCGGTGTAACAGGGAAAAGCGCGATGGTTTTAATGCCTAACTCTACCCATTTCGCCGTTTCATGCACAAGTAAATCGACAGAAAGCCTTTCAACACCAGGCATGGAAGGAACAGCTTCACGCATGTTTTCACCTGGCAGTACGAATACTGGATAGATTAGGTCGTCTGTTGTTAAATGGTGCTCTGCCACAAGCCCTCTTAACGCATCTTTATAACGCAGTCGACGCATACGACGATGAGGGAAAGGTGAAGACGTCATAGTTTTTCCTGTAAATGTTTGTGTATTACTGTGTTACGCCCCAAAGCCTTGGCTTCATAAAGGCACTCATCAGCTTGTTTAAATAAGCTCTGTGCGTGGTTTTCATCAGTAACAATAGCTGAAGACACACCTGCACTTACGGTTAGCTTAATGTTTTGCCCTTCATATTCAAGGGGATTAACCTCTAAGTGATGGCGCATACTATCTGCAACGTGATAAGCGCCGTCTAAGGCAGTATTAGGCAATATAATGGCAAACTCTTCACCACCTATGCGACACAAATCATCTGTTGGGCGGTGGATGAGCTTTTGAAACACATTTGTCACGTGGATTAGGCACGCATCTCCGCCATCATGCCCGTATTCATCGTTAACTTTCTTGAAATGATCCACGTCAACAATTATGAGTGATAACGGCGTTTGCTCACGGCGGCTTCGTCTTCCTTCTGAGCGCAACCGCTTATCGAAGTGGCGACGGTTATGCGCCCCTGTGAGCGGGTCTATAGCGTTAAGCCTCTCTAGCTCTTGATTCACTTCAGAGAGTTCACGCAGGGTTATCTCTAATTCGAGCGTTCGCTCCTGAACTTTGTATTCTAAATCATCTTGGTAGCGCTTTTGCACTTCCAACAAACGTTCTTTAGCTGTGCTAGCTTGCTTCTCTTGCTCAAGTGCGAAGTGTTGCGCATCAATTAAATCGTCTCGACTGTGACTGTAATTAATGGCGAGAATAAGTGCTAATATTAATGTCTCTACCGCTCCACCAATCACTAATAAATTATTAGATGATATGTTTAATTGGATAATGTTCACGTTATCAAGGCTTGCACATAAGCCACTGACGAGTAAAAAACCCCAAGCAATAGTGAAATAGCGCGCCACCACCTCACCTTTAAGTGATAACCAAACGCCAAGGGATAAAATAAAAATAACAACTAGGCTCAACAGCAAAAGAAGGGCTTTTATCATTAGCCAATAAGGTACAAAGAGACCAACGATGATGCTTAGGCCACAAATCCAGCTAATAGACTTCGTCACTTTATCTAGCTTTTTACTGTAACGCTTTATAGGCAAAAGGCTGCGAGTAAATAATGCCGCAAACATAATGGTAGCGTTCGCAAAAACGATAATAGCCTTACTTTGAAACCACGTGCTTCCAGGCCAAATGTGGGAAAAGCCATAACCGTGCAAGGTCATTAAGATAAGGGCTAGGTTAATGACATAACCAGAATAAAACAGAAAGGACACACTTTTAGTTGTTACTGTCAAAAACGCATTACTTACGCCCATCGCAACCAAAATTCCGAAAAAGATACCTAGCGCTAAGTTTCTACTGGCTGTGTATTCAATAAACTCTGTTTCCTCCCAAATTCGAATTGGAAGGCGGATACTCCCAGACGTTTGCAACCTTATAATGACACGCTGTGACTGTGCACTTACGGGTAAAGGAAATAAAGGCTCAACATGCGCGACGGGCCAATCGCCAAAGTTACGGCGATCACCGCTAAAATAGGTAACAACAGGTTTGCTGCCAACGTGGTTATAAACAGCTACATCAAGATTGTCTAAAAGTGGGTAATCTATGTGTAAGAGAAACCGACTTTGGTTGCTTTGTGTCGGTTCAATCATCATTGAAAACCAATAAACGTCAGTTTCCATTCCTAAATTTACTGGGGAAGATATATGAGCCCACTCACTTGCCGGGATTTCAATAACACTATTGAAGTCGAGTGATGCCCCTTCAGTTTCTTTTAAATAGGTTAACTGCGAAAAACGAGTCGAAAGATTTGTCGTTGAAGAAAGGTTAAGTAAAACAAAGATAAATGCAACAACAGCAAGCACTGTGATAAGGATTAGACCCGCATCATAATTGCGTATCGCTTTCAAATTCGTCTGCATACAAACCTATGTTTAGCTAAGAGAAAACAACTCACAGCTATTAGCATAACTGCTAATACACAATTTATCAGTCTCTACTTGCAGATATTCGCCTAATTGCTGAGCTATATGCGGTAGAAAAGCAGGCTCGTTGTTGCGCTTTCGAGGACGTAATGTTTTTGGAAATAAATACGGCGCATCAGTTTCAAGAATAAGTCGCTCTAACGGAATATGTTTCACAGCTTCGCGTAAATCTTCACCGCGCTTATCGTCACATACCCACCCTGTGATGCCGATATAAAGCCCTAGCGATAAATACTGCTTCACCTGTTCACTGGTACCTGTAAAGCAGTGAGCAATTCCACCTTTTAAACGAGGCATGTATTGGCTTAATAACTCAATCTGTTGGTTAAACGCATCTCTTTCATGTAAGTACACGGGCAAATGCAACGAAGCGGCTATTTTCAACTGCGCTTCGAACACCGCTAATTGAACGTCTTGGGGTGAAAAGTTGCGATTGAAGTCCAAACCACATTCACCAATGGCTACACACCCCTGGTGTTGTGCAAGTTCATTTAGTCGAAGGTAGTCGCTCTCAGTAACATCTTTAGCATTGTGCGGATGTACACCAATAGTGAAACAACATTGGCTGGGGTACTTTTTATAAAGTGCAATTGCTTCGTCCCACTCGTTAGGATGAGTAGTGATAATGCATAGCTTTTCAACGCCGGCTTCTTGCGCACGGCTTATAACATCGTCGGCGTCAAAACGCTTATCAAGCAAATTGACGCCCGCATCAAACCATGGCACTTACTTAACGCGCTTCACTTTCATGCGCTTGTTAAGACCTTCTACACTTAAGAAGAAAGCCCCTAACAGCCCTCGTTCCACAGCGACAGGCTGGCCTTCCTTAAGCTTCATGTAGGTGTCATCTGTTTGTTGCCATACAGAACCGTCACTAAACGAAATAACGTACTTATCACGAAGACTTTTCTTAAGTGACTTAATGCTAACCAAAATTTCAGACGCTTCTTTTGTAAGGTCTCGCTTGTGCTCCAAACCAAATTCATTTTCTGGTTGAGAGGTAAGACGCGATGGCTTTGCCGCGGGAGGTGTCGCTTTGCTATTATTAGCCGCCCCTCTATAAGTTTGTAACTGGCCGATTTCAGCGTTTACCCCATCGTACTGGCTAAGCGACTTTGCTACTTTGTCGAAGCACATTAGACGTTTTAAACTGTTATCTGTATTTCGGCATTTCTCCATTGCATCGCCGATAGATTCAGCCTGTGCGTTCATTGCGCCAAACGCACACAATAAAGTGGCAAGAGAAAGCAGTCGTATTTTCATTGTTATTCCTTTCTTTTTATAACTTTTATGTGTTGTCAGACGTTTCTGCTGACGTCTCTTCCTGTGGCTTTTTGCCCGCATAGAAGCCGCCTACGATAACGCCAACTTCAAACAGTATCCACATTGGGATAGCTAACAAAGTTTGAGAAATGATATCTGGTGGCGTTAGCAGCATACCTACTACGAAAGCGCCAACAACCACGTATGGTCGCTTTGCTCGTAGCGATTTCGCATCAGTTACACCTGTCCAACACATTAAAATGATGGCTATTGGTATCTCAAATGAGACCCCAAAAGCAAAAAACAGTTTCAAAACAAAATTTAAGTAGCTGGAAATATCAGTACTTACCGTAACCCCTTCTGGAGCAACGCTTGTAAAGAAGGCAAACGCAATTGGGAAAACCACAAAATAGGCGAAGGCCATGCCTGCGTAGAACAGTAGGGTGCTGGAAAGCAAAAGTGGCGCAACCAAACGCTTTTCATTACGGTAGAGCCCTGGCGCAACAAAGCCCCAGATTTGATAAAGAACATAGGGAATGGCGATAAAAAAAGACAGAACCAGCGTAAGCTTGAACGGTGCAAAAAACGGCGATGCAACGTCGGTTGCAATCATACTTGAATTTTCAGGTAAAGCTTCAAGCAGTGGCATAGCCAAAAGTTGGTAGAGGTCTTGAGCGAATGCAGCTAGACAAAGAAATACAATCAGTACACTCAAAAGCGCTTTGAGAATACGACTGCGAAGTTCAATCAAATGAGAAATTAAGTTGTTAGCGTCAGACATCTATTGCTTTTTGTAAGGTTCTTGAACCGACTCTGCAGCTTTTTTAAGCTCATCGACACTTTGTTCAAGTTCAGGTGAAAGATCTTTAAGCCCTTGTTGCTCAGCTTTCTTTAAGTTGTCATGCAATTCATGCACGCGCAACTGATGCTCAACTTCTTGCTTAAAGCCCGTTGCCACATTTCGTACACTACGAATTGTATTTATAGTTGAGCGCATGGCACCTGGCAATCTTTCTGGCCCCAAAACAAGAAGGGCCAATACGCCAATAACCAATAGCTCCCAAAAGCCAATATCGAACATTAGGATTTTTCTTTAACGTCGCTCTGCGTCTGCGTTGAAACAGGCTCTGCAGCTGATTTTTCTTCAACTTGCTTCTTTTGTTCGAAGTCTGCGTCTTTTTCTTCTTCGCTGACCGCTTTTTTGAAGCCTTTAATTGCACCACCTAAGTCAGTGCCAATGCCTTTAAGCCGTTTAGTTCCGAATAAAAGCACTACAATAACCAGTACGATCAGCAACTGCCAAATACTAATACCGCCCATAAAATTAATCTCCATAATATCGATAGCTACAGTATGCCATTGCCTGCCATTGCTTTCACCTGAATATTTACCTGTATGAATAAAGATTGACGTATTAGTTGCAACAATCCATGCTCTGTAAATGCCTTAGAGGAATAGTTAAAACATTCAACTAATCTTATTTTTACAAGGAGTTAGCGAGTAATGCTGTGCCTTACTGTGGTTTATTGCCATTTGTTGCTCACGTCTCAAGTTGTAATAATGCCAACTAATCCAACGGCGAATACTCCATTTAACGCGACCAGCGTTCGACGTACCTATAACAATAGTAATCACGCTTTACCCCAAACCTCTACTAACCTTAAAAATACCGGCGACACAACTTCGCCGATGTATTCGTCTCTCTCTTCTGAAGCTTGGTTCGACATTTGGCAGCGAAGCTTTACCGACACTATGGACTTCACGGTAAAACAATTAGACGGCTTATTTGAAGATGAAGATAGCTCTTACGCTAATGGGAATAAGCGAGCCAGAGCCGAGGGACGTGTTCAACTTGCTTGGGAACCCAGAAGTGGAATGCTATCAGATACAGACCTTCGCTTTCGCATAAGGGTTAAACTACCAGCCCTACAAGAACGTGTAGATTTATTGTTAAGCGATAACGAGGATGAGAACCAAGACAACACTATCCGCGCCGCACGCAATGTTAATACTAACAATAGAGATAGAACCACGATAGCACTTCGCTTCACGCCAGAACAAGATTCACATTTTTCATATAGAATTGGCGCTGGCCGGCGCGACCAATTTTATGCCAAAACTCGATATAGAGACGCCCACGCTTTTTCAGGTCAAATGGCAATGCTTTACGACGCAGAGCTATACTATTATACCCGCGACAGATTAGGCGCAGAAGTTGGTGTGGCGTTCCAATACGAAATAAATAGAAAGCACCTAGTCCGACAAAATAACCGCTTCTACTTCCGTGACGACTCAAACGATTGGCTATGGCGTCACGAGGTACACCATCTGTTTTCGATAGACCAACACAACGCATTTATCCCCCACTTTATGGTGGAAGGACTTAGCCAGCCTAACTATCGCGTAGAAGAGATATACACAGGTTTTAGATGGCGCAACAATACACTTCGCGATTGGTTATTCTTCGAAGTCGAGCCTTTTATTTTATGGCTACGTAACGAAGACTTTAAAACGTCATACGGTATGGCACTGCGTGTTGAAGCTTATTATGGAAGAGATAACTAAGCCCTACTCCACAAAACACAAAACACAAAACACAAAACACAAAACACAAAACACAAAACACAAAACACAAAAATCTAAGCCTTTGCGTTTCGTTATCAAAATATAAAGCGAGTTCTATATCTAGGTCATGGTCAAAAAATAAGGCTGTCAAAATGACAGCCTTATTGGTTTTACTTTTTAGGCTTGTGAAAAGGTTTAAGGACGAAGCGCTCTATCACCTCTAGCAAGACCACAAACACCGGTACGAGAAGACTCGATAATCTCTGCACACTGCCCCATTGTATCGGCAAAAGCATCTAGCTTATCTGATGTACCGGTAATTTCTATGGTGTAGTTGTTTACGTTTACATCAACAATACGCGCTCGAAAGATATCTGAATTACGTTTAACTTCAGCCCTTACCGACTCGGTGCGTGTTGCCACTTTAATAAGCATAAGCTCACGCTCGATGTGTGTACCTTCCGTTAGGTCCACTACTTTTAGCACATCAATAAGCTTATTCACTTGCTTAGTGATTTGTTCGATAACCTTGTCGTCGCCGTGAGTAATAATAGTTAGGCGGGAAAGGCTCGCGTCATCGGTGGGTGCCACACATAGTGAATCTACATTATAACCGCGCTGTGAAAATACACCTACGATACGAGAAAGTGCGCCTGGTGCATTTTCCATTAATACTGAGATAATACGTTTCATCAGGTTCGCTCCGTCTTGCTTAAGCGCATGTCATCCATTGCGCCAAACTTAATTTGCATTGGATATACGTGTTCATTTTGGTCTACTGCTATGTCCATAAACACTAAGCGATCTGTGTAGCTGAAACATTTCTCCATTGCTGCGTCTAGTTCGTCAAGCTTGTCTACTTTAATGCCCACGTGTCCGTACGCTTCTGCCAACTTCACAAAATCAGGCATGGAATCCATATACGAGTGTGAGTGACGCCCTTTATAAATCATATCCTGCCATTGACGAACCATACCTAAAGCACGGTTATTCAACGAGATAATCTTAATCGGCAAATTATATTGCAAACAGGTAGATAGCTCTTGAATATTCATTTGAATACTGCCATCGCCGGTTACTACCACAGAGGTTGAGCTTGGGTGCGCAAATTGAACGCCCATTGCAGCTGGTAAGCCAAAGCCCATGGTGCCTAGACCACCAGAGTTTATCCACTGACGTGGTTTATCATAAGGGTAGTAAAGTGCAGCGAACATTTGATGCTGACCTACGTCAGAACTTACATACGCTTTACCGTCTGTGTGTTTATAAAGCGCCTCGATAACACGCTGAGGTTTAATGACTTCTTCACTTTGCGCGTAGTTCAAGCACTCACGAGAACGCCAGGTTTCAATTTGCTGCCACCAATCGGCAAGCTTATCGCTTTGAGCAGATAAATCTTTCTTATTCACCTGACTCAATATTTGATCGAGTACTTTGTCTACCGAACCTACCACAGGAATATGCGCATTTACGGTTTTAGAAATTGAAGCAGGGTCGATATCTACGTGGATAATATCTGCATGAGGGCAGAATTTATCTACATTATTGGTAACACGGTCATCAAAACGTGCGCCTAACGCAATAATACAATCGGCGTTATGCATTGTTTTGTTCGCTTCAAGCGTACCGTGCATACCTAGCATACCGACAAACTGCTTATGTGTGCCCGGCATAGCACCTAAGCCCATAAGGGTACAGGTTACCGGCGCATTTAACTTCTCTGCTAATTCAATAACTTTTGCCGACGCGTCGCAAGCTACTGCTCCGCCACCAACATATAATACAGGGCGTTCAGCTTTAAGTAGCGACTCAACCGCTTTCTTAACCTGCTTGGGATGGCCCTTTTCTGTCGGGTTATAAGAACGCATGGTAACGTCAGTTGGATACACATAAGGGTGTTCTTCCGCTACGTTCACAATATCTTTTGGTAAATCTACAACCACAGGGCCAGGACGACCTGTGTTTGCAATGTAATAGGCTTTAGCAATCGCTTCTGGAATGTCTACCGCGCGCTTAACCAAAAAGCTGTGCTTAACGATAGGACGCGAGCACCCTACCATGTCAGTTTCTTGGAATGCGTCTTCACCAATGTGCTTCGAAGGCACCTGTCCCGATAAGATTACCATCGGGATAGAGTCCATGTACGCAGTAGCAATACCTGTAATAGTATTAGTTGCGCCAGGGCCTGATGTGACGAGCACTGTGCCGGTTTTGCCAGTTGAACGTGCATAACCATCCGCCATATGGGCGGCTGCCTGTTCATGACGTACGAGGACGTGTTTGACATCATCTTGCGCAAATAACGCATCATAAATGTCTAGTACGGCACCGCCTGGGTAACCGAACACGTGTGTCACTCCTACATCTTTTAGCGCTTCAACCACCATGGCTGCGCCCGACATCATTTTCACAGTGCTTTCTCCTGTAATGGGTTGGGGGGTTTGTCAGCGTACGTTGACGATGCCCCGACTATATCTAAGGTAATAGGAAGATAAAACACCAAATTGCGCAAAAGTGAGATATATATCCCAATATTCGCAATAATTAGGATAAGTATTTCGGCGCAAGTGCGGATTTGACAAAAAATAGGATATTTATTTACACAAAATTAACAGAACAAAGAATAAAAATGGAGAGCAAGATGAATGAGCCTTTGTCTACTGTTCGTGCCAAAGGCATAACCTTAATCATCGAGACTGATATCTATATCACTGTTATCGCCTATATCCTCATCATCGTCAATCTCTTCTGCAGTTGGCCGCTTAGAGCCATAAATACTAGCGGTTTTTGGTCTATTAATTCTTGCTTGGTATTTCAACCACGCTTTTTCCTGAGGCGTAGCGGGTTCACGATGCCCAAGCGCCGACTCCAAATAGGCTTGCTCTTCATCATTTTCTGGTGTGATTTTCCCGTCAACCAAAGCGGCAAACAAGTTTCCGTATGCTTGCAACAACTTACTCTCGTTAATTGAAAAATCCCCGGAACGCGCGAAGCCGTAGGGATAGTTCTTCTTATCTGCGAAGGGCTTTCTGGTAACTTGTTCTTTCGTGATTACAGACATCTTAACCTCTTTCATCGCGAGTATCTAAACTGAACATCTAGACAGATTTGCAACAATTATTGTTGAATGAAATAGACTGACGATTTAGCGTCTTAACCGCTTACAAGGTTATTCTTAGATGGGTTTTTGAATGCTGTCAATTAGAAATAGACGTGTCGTAAAAACTTAATATTGCTTTGTAGAGCAGACATAAAAAAGGTCGCAAAAGCGACCTCAAAATAACAAGACATAGTTTAGCGTTTTTCACTAACCCAAACCGTAATAGTGCCATCTACAACTACTGTCCCTTCACCGTTGTACGCCTTAACTGAAATGGGTAGATCACCAGGCTTCCATGCATCTGCTGGCACTTCTGCGACACAGCGAATGTCAGAGTCTGCTTTCGCCGGATATTTCACTTCCATGCCCTTAGGGATCCATCTAAGGTTTTTAGGAATTGATGCTTCGCACATAAAGCCCATGGCCATTTCTAAACCGTTACAAATAGCGATAACGTGAACCGTACCAATGTGATTTTCTACCCCTTTACGCTTTTTAATGAGCACTTCACAGTAGTTGGGTTTAATGTCTGTAATAAGTGGAGTGACGGTTGAGAAGTAAGGGGCCCTGCGTGCTGAGTACCAGCTAAACAGCTTTTTACCAAAGGGCAATTTTAGAAATTTGTTATAGGTATTAAGTACGTAGTTCTTTGACATAGTTACTCGCGCTAAATATGTACGAGGTTAAACCTCTTAGGTGAAGAATCAGTACACTAACGCGTTGCTCTATGATCAACCTATTGTTTAGCGCACGCCTCGCTGGTTAGACCAGTTTATGCATAGTAACATAATCGTTACTAGCTGAGGTTGCAACAAGGTTTATTACAAAAACAAAAAAGCAGCTCAATTGAGCTGCTTTTTGCTATGCGAATAAGCGCTTAGTTAAGCTGCATGTCAAACCCTACGAAGTAAAATCTTCCACGAGCACTCGCTGGATAAGCAAAGTTCGTCAAGAAAGGTTCTTCGTTAGTCACATTTTTAATACCTCCATACATCTTAACTGTTTCAGTTAATACATATGAGAAGTTGATGTCGTGTTGGAAAAACTCATCCATTACGACTGAATCGTCATAATCACCACGCTCATACGCTTCGACTTCTACGAAGGAAACTAGCTGCTCATCCATGTACTGTGTTTGCCAACCAATTTGTAGATCCTGCCATTTCCAAGTAACAGTAAAGTTGCCCGCCCATTCAGGACGATTGACTTCACCTAATTCTGGGTTAACTTCGCTCAAATCGTTAGGGTTGGTGTATTGGTCAATTTCATTAACCTTAGTACCTGAAAGCTTTGTTAAGAAAGTATGATCATCAATTTCAAAGTCATAACCAACGCTGAAATCTACCCCTGACGTTTCCAGACGAGCAAAGTTAACATCGGTTGAACGCAAGAAGTTAAGCCCAGCAAACTGCGGTGAGTTTTCATCGGTGTTACGGGTAAACAAAGAACAGAAATTTTCGTTTAAGGTTTCACCGATATAACATCCGTTAACGATATCGTCAGAGCTTACAGAGCTGATCGCAGATTCAATCTCAATGCTCCAATAGTCAGCCGTAAGTGACAAACCTTCCAACCAGCTTGCTTGGTATACGAAACCCACTGTTGTTGTATCGGCTGTTTCTTCCTGTAGTTCTGCGTTACCCCCGGTAACCCCAGGGAATGCGGCCGATAGAGGATCGCTGTAAACATATTCACCTGCATCATTAAACGGGTTATAGCCGATTGACTGGAAGTCAGCCACACAGTTAGCCTGTATCTGATCTGCCGCAGCTGGATCATTACCACGGATACCTGCAATCACGCTAGCATTACACGGGTCAGTAGGACGGAATGTTGTACCTACCTCAGGACCGAAAAGTTCTGTGATGTTGGGCGCACGAACAGCCTGAGACTGTGACAAGCGAATCATAAGATCTTCGTGAGGCGCATACATTAGGTTTGCACGCCATGTAGTCGTATCACCAATAGTAGAGTAATCAGAGTAACGTGCAGCCAAATCTAATGTAAGCTCTTCGGCCAGCATCTCGCCTTCAATTAATGGAATTGATACTTCAACAAACACTTCACTTACGTCAAATTCACCTTTTTCATTCGCTGTTTTAATAGATGGCTGGAATACCAATGAATTGTTAGATGAGTACTCAGATATAAAAGTTCCTGCTTGATATTGTGAACCTTCAGGAATAATACCTAGTTGCCAATTATCGAAGGTCGCTTCTGATTTCTCTTTTCTATATTCCCCACCAAGAGCGAAGAATACTGGGCCGTAAGGAAGCTCAAAATAATCAGAAGAATCACCAGAAAGTGAGCCACTCACAACAAACTGTTCGATCGTTGTTTTATCGCGACTGTCTTGTGTTACCCAATCAACAGCTTCTTGAGAGATACCGTCTGCACCCGCCCAAATATTTAGCGGTACACAGCTGCCGTCACCTGGTGTAAACGAGAAATACCCTGGATCATATACTGGAATATTGAATGCTGTTGTAACCTGAGGAGTATCAGCATCCAAATTCACACGGCAGGTTGCCTCGCCAGTTGATGGGTCTGTAACAGCGTCGATAGCAGAGAAAAAGCGGTCTACTGCAACAATATTTTCCGTGCCTTCTTGCTCAAATTCGAATCTTCCGTAATTTAGGGCAAGGCTATACTGCCAGTCGTTTTCTAAGAAGCCTTCAAGACCGATAACTCCGCGTAATGTTCTACGCTCATTTTCGATTTTACCTTGACCAATTCCGATAGGGTCTGTCGTAATAGCAACGCCACCGATTTCGCTCGCTAACGGCTGAATGAATGAAGGAAGGTAAGGGTTATCTGCTGCACCAAACAATAGATCCCAGTATGAAGAAGGCTGACTTTCATTTTCTGTTGTCTGAACAACGTACTTAAACTCACCAAACACCGTGCTTGAATCACTAAGGTCATAGTGACCTAACACGTTTATCGCGATTTTGTCGTTTGGCGTAATTAGATAGCCACGCTGTTGTTGTATGGTGTTATAAGAGTCACCACCAAAGCCTTCAAAGTTACCTGATACCAAACCGTCTTGAATAGGTCTGTAAGAGCCATCTTCCAATACGTTCCAACAACCGCCTAATGCGCCAAATGATGCTGCACCAAACGAGCTGTTATATCCAGAGAACGAATCAAGGCAGTCTGGCGTACCGTTACCATTGAGGTCGATATTGGTCGCAGGATCAAACCCCTCAAACGTATAAGGGTTACCAGGTATGATATAACCATAACCTGAAGTGAATGGGAAAGTACGATAAGGAAGAACAGCTCGCGGGTTTGCTGTAGCTGAACGGTTAAAGAGGGCCAGCTCTTCAGACGTTAAATTCGGTTGCGTACCAAAAGTATCTACGTAATTTTGAATAAAGGCATCTTGCGATGGAATGCTTAAACCAAAATTGAACAGGCCAGTGTTGTCGTAATTGTAATACTGTGCCAAGTTAGGTGTCTTGCACCAATATCGCCTTGTTGGAATCGCAAAGCGGGGTTAGTCCAATCGCGAGCAGAGCCAATGATTAAACCATTATCTCTTTCACTAACACGGACACCCTCATCGTTTTGGTACTCCACATTTATTGCGAAGTTACCTCTGTCGTTGTCAAAATTTTCACCATACAACGCAGACATACTGATCTGCTCACCATCGCCTTCAGATGAAATACCTGTATTGACGTCAAACTCAAAGCCTTCATAATCATCTTGCAGAATGAAGTTCACTACACCCGTCACCGCATCGGCACCATAAACAGCAGACGCACCACCTGTAAGCACTTCTACCGATTTAATCAATTTCACTGGAATTGAACCTACATCAACAGCGGCAGAACCTGCAACACCGCCCACGTGGCGACGACCATTTACTAGCGTTAAGGTACGATTTGAACCTAAACCACGCAGGTTAAGAATATTCGCACCGTCTGCAAACGCTGAGTCGATAGAGCTTTCAGCTGTTGTTGATGAGAACAATGCAGGAATGTCGTTGATTACGTCGGTAACAGAAAACTCACCTGAAAGCTGGATATCTTCTTTTGATATTGCCTGAACAGGTGAAGGTGATGCTAGGTTAGGGTCTCGCGCTATACGCGAGCCTGTAACAACTACTTTTTCAACATCCTTTTCATCAACAGCGGCATCTTCCTGAGCCTTTACCGTAGTTGTACTTAAAGTTAGTGCTGATGCTACTGCACACGCAAGTACAGTCATCTTGTTTCGCTTTGATGAATCAAAAGCCATGTGTGTTTCTCCAGGTGTACTTTTTGTTCCGCTGCGCTCTTTTTGGCACTTATTGGGGAGTCTAAAAGCAATGGTTATTTTTTATTTATTTGAGGTATGCGGTTTACTTAGTCTTTAATTGACCAAACTATACAATTCAAAACATAGCAAACTATGTGCCTACCAAAATGCTAGCAACTAGCGAATCAACCGCTTAAAAATGGCGCATTATGCATATTTACCCATTAAAATCCATTTAATATTCAAATAGGCTTATTTAAACCCGACTGAGTGCACATTTACTGTGCAGATAAGCTAATAAAATTTAGATTTATTGAGAAATGGATTGAATTCAAGGAGACCACGCACTAAATGAGTGCACACAGGGATGAATAAGGATTCATTACAGTGCGTAAGTGCAGGTAAAACAAGTATTGGAGAATGATATAACGCAAAACTTATACTTTGGTATAATTTTGAAAATAGCAGCTATTGTTGCTTGTTTAAATACTTATCAATGTGCATTTGAAAATTATTGTGGTCTCGACACTTCACCGTCCCCTGAACTGATTTAAGTGCGTAACCCGCTACAGTAGGAAAATCGCGATCCTCAATCGTTACGCCCTTATTTTTACTGAGGGCGCCAAATAACTTTCCTTTCAAAGTGCTGCAATCCACAACAATTTCAATGCTTTCGAGAAAATCTTCGTTTTCATTATTGTAGTAATTAGAAAGTTTGGGGTTTCTTTTCATATTTAAACGGGCTTTGTTTGAAGATGATTGATTAGCGATGTCTTTCAAACGTTTTGCGTTCAAACGATGAATATAGTTTTGTGTCGCATCTTGGACTCTCAGCCTAACATCGTTTGTCTTTACGTTAGGTTGTGGTGACATTTCTTTTTCCAAAGGTGCTTGTGGCGCTTCAGGTTCATTTTTCTCTCTACTAGCGATTGGGATGCTTTCCCTCACTTTTGCCTCTTTTATGCCAACACCAACCTCTAAACCGGTATTAGTCTCATTGACTAATTTTGGCTTACTCTCGACCTTTCTGGGAATAGTTGGTGGCTGCAATAAAACTGCCTTTAACAAAAGCGGAAACAAACGTTGCTGACGAACAGGTTTGTTATCTGTGGTAAATGCCAATGCTAGTAACAATCCACCATTGATACCAAATGAAAGTAAAAGCGCACGAAGCGTAGAGGCCTTAGGCAGGCCCACTTGAGCGAAGCAGCTCCTCTCAAGCTCATATCTATCAATCCTTGGCTCTACCATTAATGCACCCATCCATAAAAGCACCTAGTAGTTGAGCATTAACAAAGCAGAAAGTTCAGATAGCTTTCACTTACAAATTAACTGCGATTATGGGATATGAATACTGAAAAAAAGTCTGGAGCGGGAAACAGATTTGATCTCGTTGTGAAGCAATGGCCGAGACTATGTCGCGGGCCCTTCAAAGGGTCGCATTGATACGGTAATCGAAGGCTGTTACAAAAATAGAAGTGTAAAAATTTGGAGCGGGAAACGAGATTTGCCAACTGGCCGACACTCGGTCGCGGGCCCATCAAGGGGTCGCATCAATACATCTGCAAATGTTTATATTTTCGTGAGGTTTTAAAATTTGGAGCGGGAAACGAGATTCGTCAACTGGCCGACACTCGGTCGCGGGCCCTTCAAAGGGTCGCATTGATACGGTAATCGAAGTCTGTTACAAAAATAGAAGTGTAAAAATTTGGAGCGGGAAACGAGATTCGAACTCGCGACCCCGACCTTGGCAAGGTCGTGCTCTACCAACTGAGCTATTCCCGCATAGAGTCGATGCTTTGCATCTTATAGATACTTACCTATGGTAAGTGAATTTAGAGCGGGAAACGAGATTTGCCAACTGGCCGACACTCGGTCGCGGGCCCACTAGGGGTCGCGTTTTTCACGCCCACTGAAAGTAAAGACTACTATCAGCTTTTTAAATTTGGAGCGGGAAACGAGATTCGAACTCGCGACCCCGACCTTGGCAAGGTCGTGCTCTACCAACTGAGCTATTCCCGCAACAAAAGAGGTACTTCGTTTGAAGTGGTGCGCATTTTACAAAAATTTTGGGGTAACGCAACCTTTAATTCTACTTTTTTTGCACCTCGACGTCTGAATGCTTAAATCGTAAACACTTTCTCTCGATAATAGCGCATTTCTTCAATAGACTCGCGAATATCATCTAGCGCTAAGTGCACCCCTTTTTTTTCGAAACCATCTAAGATTTCAGGCTTCCAGCGGCGCGTTAGCTCTTTTATTGTGCTTACATCAACATTTCTGTAGTGAAAGTAATCTTCAAGCTCTGGCATGTACTTCACCATAAACCGTCTGTCTTGCCCAATGGTGTTTCCACACAATGGTGATTTGCCTGCATCTACCCACTGCTCTAAAAAGGCGATGGTTTGTGCAGACGCCTCTTCTACGCTTACTTTACTTTCTCGGCAGCGCGCAGTTAATCCACTTTCCCCGTGAACTCGTGTGCACCACTCGTCCATATTGTTTAACACATCATCGCTTTGATGTACCGCAATTACAGGGCCTTCAGCCAAAATATTAAGCTGCGCATCGGTAACTATGGTGGCAATTTCCATTACTACGCAGGTTTCAGGATCTAACCCTGTCATTTCCATGTCTATCCAAACAAGGTTACTGTCGTGTTTACTCATTACTTTCCTCTTTGCGCTACAGACATGGCAACCATGCCCTACAAACGGTATTATTGACATAGTATACGTGAAACTAGAAAAGAATCGTGGCGAAAAAACCAAAACTTACACAACGACAGAAACGACAAGTTGCAGCGAACAGAAGCAAACGCTTGCGTGAAAAGCACGGCGCTAAAGATGCTTCGAGTCTGGACGAAAGCGCGTTAGAGAGCGGTACTGTAATTGGCCGCTTCGGCAAACATGCCGATGTTGAAGATAGCAATGGCGAAGTTTCCCGCTGCCATATTCGCCGTACGGTCGACTCTGTAGTGTGTGGCGACAAGGTGTTTTTCAGCAAAGGGGATGACGCTGAGTCGGGTGTAAGGGGTGTTATTGAAATAGTAAAAGACAGGCATTCTGTACTTACCCGCCCCGATTATTACGATGGCATTAAACCCATTGCGGCAAATATCGACCGTATCATTGTGGTTAGTTCAATATTGCCCTCTCTTTCACTGAATATTATCGACCGCTATTTAGTGGCTTGTGAAGATATCGGTATTACTCCACTTATTGTGCTTAACAAAGTTGAGTTGCTTAGCGATGAAGAACGCGCAAACGTTACGGAGCAGCTTAAAACCTACGAAAAACTGGGCTACGAAGTACTTTTCACCAGCTGCAAAACTAGCGAAGGGATCAACACACTTAATGAATACCTTAACGATAATATCAGCGTTTTCGTAGGGCAGTCGGGCGTTGGTAAATCGAGCCTTATTAACCAAGTACTGCCAGACGCCGATGAGTTAACGGGTGACATTTCAGATAACTCAGGGCTTGGTCAGCATACAACCACCGCGGCTAAGCTGCTTCACTTACCGGCTGGGGGCGATTTAATTGATTCTCCAGGGGTACGTGAATTTGGGCTGTGGCACATACCTACCGAGCGAATTACATGGGGCTTTATTGAGTTCAGAGATTATTTGGGCGGCTGCAAATTCAGAGACTGCAAGCACTTAAATGACCCCGGCTGCATATTAAGAGAAGCTGTTGAAGAAGGAAAAATTAGCGCTGAACGCTTCGACAGCTACCATAGAATTTTGACGACCATGGAAGAGCAGCGCCCCAGCCATAGTCAGCCACCAGGGGCATAAGCTTTACGTTAGGACTATCTCCCGACTAAAGCATTAAGATGATTGAGCGAATAAAAAGTAGCCCCCTTTTTTTGCATCTACTAGTTATTCAAAACCGGTGTAAATCTTTGGTTGTGTGAACCATGTGCTTATGCTTTTGTGTAAGCACTCATAACCCTAAAGTTGCTCTTAATACTACGACTTACTATACAATAGCGCTATCTATGCAATGCGTTATTGTTTGCATAAAAGAAACGGAGATATTTTGTGTTAGATTGGCTTAAAGTTAATTTACAATACGTTACACCAAAGCACCTGCTTTCACGCTTTGTGGGTAAACTTGCAGAAGCGGAAATGGGTAGCGTGACCACCTTTTTCATCAAGCTGTTTATCAAGCAATATAATGTTGATATGACTGAAGCTTTGCATGAAAACCCCGAACATTACCGAAGCTTCAATAAGTTTTTCACGCGCCCACTCAAACCTGAAGCGCGAACCATTGACGAAAACAATGACGTACTAATCCACGCCGTTGACGGCACGGTAAGTCAGTTTGGCGACATTCATAGCGACAGTATTTTTCAGGCTAAAGGTCATGATTTTAGCTTAACTACGCTGTTAGGCGGAAAGCCCGACGTCGCAGCGCCATTTAAAGATGGTAAATTTGCTACCATTTATCTTGCACCTCGCGATTATCACAGAATCCATATGCCCGTTGAGGGCACCCTAACTGACATGCTGTATGTGCCAGGCGAACTGTTTTCAGTAAACCCACTTACCGCACAAAATATTCCGGGGCTTTTCGCACGTAACGAACGTGTTGTGGCACTGTTTGATACGCCTGTGGGCAAAATGGCGATGGTGCTAGTAGGCGCAACTATTGTTGCAAGCATTGAAACCGTTTGGGCGGGAACAGTTACGCCTCCTGCAGGTAAAAACGTTCAGCACTGGTCATATGAAAAAGACACAGAAGCTGCGGTTTTTCTTGAAAAGGGTGCAGAGCTTGGCCGCTTTAAGCTAGGTTCGACCATTGTGGTATGTTTTGAAAAAGACATGATTAACTTTGAAGACATTGCGCCGGGTATGGTTACGCGCCTAGGTGAGCCTATGGCTTTAAAAATGTCTTCACAAGAAGTTGACTCAACTGAGCAGGCTAGCGAAACTGTGGCTCAAACTAAAGATGAGCTCGATAACGACGTGGTCGAGACTAGAAAGGGAACACCATCTGAGGGCGCTGACAGCTAATTTATGGATGCTGTTAAAAAAAGCCTGATTTCGCTTCACCTCACTGTTATTTTATTAGGTGGTACAGCCCTTTTCTCAAGGCTTGTACCACTTAGTGCTAGTGATATTACTCTGGTACGCTCGGTATTTGCTTGCATCGCCCTGTTAGCATTTTTAAAACTGACCGGGAGTAAAATAAAGCTAAATTCCAGAAAGGATTACGGCGTTGCTCTTGGTCTAGGGATTTTGATGGCGCTACACTGGGTGACCTACTTTGCTGCAATGCAATATGCCGGCGTATCTGTGGGCATGATTGCGCTATTTACCTTTCCTGTCATTACAGTGCTTATCGAACCTTTTTTCGAACGTGTTAGGCTGGTGTGGCAGGACATTGTATCTACGTTAACGGTAGTCATTGGTGTTTATTTAATTGTGCCTGAAACCTCATTGGAAAATGACATTACCCTTGGGGTGCTCATCGGTATTGCTTCTGCCATTTTGTATTCGTTTAGAAACCTGATTCATCGAAAGCATTTTAAACACTACAGCGGTGCGCAAGCTATGGCATGGCAAACCTTAGTTATCAGTGTATTGATGCTGCCAATAGGCAGTGCAGAAATAGCCTCGGCATCAACGAACTCTTGGCTAATGCTGTTACTTTTAGGCACTGTATTTACCGCGCTTCCCCACGCCCTTATTGCGGCGAGTCTGCGCCACTTGCGGGCAAAGACTTTTTCACTTATTGCCTGTATGCAGCCGCTGTACGGTGTTTTTCTTGCCATCATTTTACTCAACGAAAAGCCCGGTTTAAGCGCACTGCTAGGCGGCATTCTTATAACGTCGGCGTCAGTCTATGAAACGCTCAACACGCATAAGTTACACAG
The DNA here is from genome assembly GCF_018619335.1 of Alteromonas sp. ALT199. Lineage (GTDB taxonomy): Bacteria > Pseudomonadota > Gammaproteobacteria > Enterobacterales > Alteromonadaceae > Alteromonas. The sequence goes on from NZ_JAHHDX010000117.1 coordinate 72,190, forward strand.
CGCGAACGATAAGTAACGTTCGTTCTGAGAATTGAGAAGGGAATGTAGATGCTAATTTTTGCCCACCGAGGCGCCAGTAAAGCGGCACCAGAAAATACCGTGAAAGCGTTTAAACTGGCTTTCGAGCAAGATGCTGACGGCATTGAGTTTGATACTTACCAACACGAAAGTGGCATTATTGTTTTTCACGATAGAACCCTTACACGCAGAGCCCGCGAGACAGGTTATTTATTAGATACGCCGTGGCAGTCTCTCAAAGAAATGAACATTGGTGATGGAGAGCGCATCCCTTCTCTTTACGAAACGCTTAAATGCGTTCCAGGTAGTAAGTGGTGCAACATTGAAATTAAGTACTTACACGATGTCGATAGCTGGGTAAATGACGTTAAAGCGGCGGTGAAGCAAAGTAACATTAGTGCTGACAAGCTACTTATATCTTCATTCAACCATCACTGGCTTAAAGCGATTGCACGTCTTTGGCCTGAAGTAAAAATTGGCGCTTTAACCGCAAGCTACGAACTAGACTGCACGGCCAGCGCGCGGGCCCTTAGCGCTTATTCGGTAAATATCGCGCTAGACGCCGTTGATAAGCAGTTTGTGCAAACGGCATTGCAGGAAGGTTTTGATGTATTCGTTTATACGGTAGACGAACCTAGAGATATGCTAATGCTTAAAGAGTGGGGGGTAACCGGCATATTCACTAACCTGCCAGATGTAGCTCTTAATACGCTATCTGATTAGGTAGCGCGTTTTACAGTGCTTATATTCTAATAATTTCACCAGATAAAAAAAAACGAGCCATTGGCTCGTTTCTTAAAGACTCTATTTTTCTAACTACTTAAATTCAGTAGATAAGTGGTCCGAAAACACTGTATCTTTGCAGCACTTGCACTGTCTACACAAGCGCATATTAATCCAGTGGCCAGCTACAATCAGCCCCGCACCTACCGCGATAGTAAACGGCTCGTAATGATGCCCTAAAATATCTTTATACCAATAGATTGCGCCACCAGTAAACAGTAGTGCAAGCGGGTAGTATTTACCGTGGTAGCGAATGGCACCACTGATCAAGGCTACCGCCCCAACAATCAGTGAGAACGTTAGAATAGTTCTTTCAAACCATACTTGCGCAAAAAAGCTAGAACCGATAAGCGGTAACAGAGGCACCAAAACAGGAAGCGCAAGGCAATGCAGCGCACACAAGCTCGACACCCAAATGCCAAGTTTGTCTAGTTTTGTTGGATTCTCGTCAATTGGAGTCATTACTCTAATTACCACCGTGCTTGAAAATATATACGCGAATTATTCGCCAGAGACGTTATATTATAACAGACTCACGAAAATGAGAAACGTTCACCACATTAAATTTTGATCTTATCGAGATTAAAATAGACTAATTAAGTAAGAAAAAAGACGAAGATATTACTCGTTTGGCGCTGTAGCCGAGCGTTCAGTCATCTCTTTGGAAAAGGTACTCTCTTTGGACAAAGTACTCTGCACAAAGCCACTACTAACAAAAGTATTCTGTTCACTTATTTCAGAGCCGATTTTCTTTACATCTAAACGAGTGAGTTGAGCAGTTTGATTCCGTTCTTTACCAAACTGTTTAGCCACTTTAGGTGCGTGTGAAAAATAGTCAGCTACGGAAGTAAGAGTAAAACCCTCTTTTTCAAGGGCGGGTAAATGCGTATTTAAAAAACTGACAGTTTCTGGGTGAGGGTGACCAATCACTACAACGTGCCCATTCTTTTTAGCGATCCGCTTCATTTGGTTAAACTGCTTTAGTAAGAACGCTGGCTCTAATTTATGGTCCAGAAATACCTGTCTGCTTGCGCTAGGCACACCTAAGCGCTGCGCAATTTCTTCACCTTTAGTTAGCACAGTGGTTCTGCTGTCTACAAAGAACAGGCCCTGGCGCTTCACCTCTTTTAACAGTGCTTCCATTCCTTCTTGCTGACCGGTAAATGCACTTCCCATGTGGTTATTTACGCCTACCGCGTTTGGCACACTTTTCATCGCTTTGCGCAAATTGTAAGTAATAGCGCCTGCAAACATATCTGTGGTTAACCCGAGCGGCCCCATGTTTTTACCGTTTTGGGCTTGCATGGGCATATGAAGCATAACCGCTCTGCCCTCTTGCTCAGCGCGGTGCGCAATTTCAGATGCCAATGGAGTTTGTGGAAGTATGGAGAACGTGATTTCTTTAGGGAGAGAGAAAGCAGCGACATCGGACGGCCTGTATCCCAGGTCATCTAATATTATTATTATGTCTGACTTTGCGTTTACTTTAGGGCTAATTAGCCCGCATAAAACAAAGATTATACAAGGCATTAGCAGACGCAAAAGCATCTAGATCACATCCGTTTTTCATCATTATTATTAAGCGCACTGTGTGAATGTATTCACTTTAACGTTAAGCATACCAACAACAAACGCACTTTCAACAAAACTAAGGCTTTTATTACTGCCTTATTACAGGTAGATCATAAACAACTTTCGTAAAGGGAGGTAAATGTTGCGTAAATCTAGTGCTACGCACTAAAAAAATCAGTGAGAGGTCGATATTTTATGGTTAACGACCACCTAGCAAATAAGGTTTCACTATGATTTCAGGTATTAATGATTCTTCAGCAGCACAACAACTAAGACCAAGTACTCCACCACCGCCACCAAAGGGGCAGCAAACATCACTTACTGATGAGCAAACTCAGACTTTGGAATCGATTTTAGAGCAATACGACGCTGACTCATTAACCAGTGACAACGCGACATCTATTGTAGAGCAATTGAAAAGTGAAGGCATAGAGCCAAGCAAGGCACTAGAAAGTGCGCTTAGTAGTGCAGGTTTCGATGCTACGCAAATTGGGGAACTGGCTGGCTTAGGTGAAGGTAAACCGCAACGCCCTTTACCAGATACAGCGACGTTTGAAGTCACTGCTTAGAAATTATTGTGGCGTTAACGATTTAATCCAGCCAGGATTTTGGATTTAGCGCTTTGCCTTTGTGGCGAATTTCAAAGTAGAGGTTAGGATATTCCTGACCGCCACTTCGGCCCACTAGGGCAATACGCTCACCTTGCCTTACATCATCACCAGCTTGTTTAAGCAATGCTTGATTGTGACCGTAGACGCTCATATAGCCCTCGCCATGATCGATAATAGCGACTAAACCAAACCCTCGCAGCCAATCGGCGTACAAAACTCGACCAGGCGCAATGCTGTTAACGGGGTCGCCCTCAGCACCATCTATTACAATACCTTTCCAAGATACCTGTCCTTGGCGGCGACTACCGAATAAATTACGTATTCTGCCTTTCACTGGCGCGGGAAGCTTACCCTTTCGTTTGGCAAGCCCATTCATGCTGAACTCAGCAGCACGAGCGGCACGTTCAGCAGCAATACGCGCTGCTTCAATAGCACCTCTAAGCGCTTTCTCATCTGCTTGTAATGAAGCAATACGCTGATTTTCCGAAGCAATGGTTTTATTTATTTTCTTGAGCGTTGCTTTGCGATCGGCTTGCCTGGTGATAAGTACTGCCCGTTGGCCTTCTTGCTCATCTTTGAGCTTAGCGAGGGACAATGCTTTTTCACTGAGTTCGGCGGTAACTTCTTCCAGCCTTGCGACATTACTTCTAAAACTCTCAATTTCTTTTTGGCGGGCTTTTGCTACGTACTGGTAATAGGTAATGACACGTTCAAAAGTACGCGCATCATCTTGATAAAATAACATTTTAGCGTAGTCATAGTGACCTGCCATGAATGCACTTTTGAGCTGACTAGCCAATAAAGATTGTTGTTTGCGAATAGCAACTTTGAGTGCGCCTTGTTCTTCTTCAAGCTTGGCCTCTTCTTGCTTAACGCTTTTTAGCGCTTGTTCGGTGGTAGATAACGCTTTCGCTACTTTTGCTATCTCAAGCTCTGAAGCCTTCAGTACGTCTTTTAGCTCTTGTGCGCTCGCTTTATTATTTTCAAGCACTTGCTGTCGTGCGCGTAACTCAACCTGCAGTTTAGCAAGCTTTTCTTTTTGCACATTAGCGCCATTATCCTGCGCTACAGCATCGCTTCCAATCGGCACGATAGCCAGGGCAACCATAAACCCAATGATTGAAAGAAATGAACGTAAAAACATAACGTGCGCTTATAACCTCTGCTTTTTAAATGATGGTTAACTGCCAGACCAGCTGTATTTCACCACTACTATTACTAACAACATCTAGTGTATCTGACGGCTTCCCATATGCCCAGTGCAATTTATCCGTAATATCAATCATCTAAAGTATTTACGATCGAGACATGGTGACTGTCTCTTAGCTAACTGAAAGGTAAGCTGGTTTCTCGCCCATTTTTCTATATACTTTGCACTCTTTTCATGGTCTGTAGACAGGGTTAGAGGTAATGGATCAACTAATAGAATTTGCTAGCAACAATATTATTCTTGCTGGTATTTGGGTTGCGCTGATTGCCATGTTGATATTTAGCTATATCAGTGCATGGACATCTTCAGTAAAAGAGTTAAGTACACACGAAGCAACGCTTTTAATTAATAAAAATGATGCAATAGTGTTAGACACGCGACCTGCAAAAGAGTTTAAAGCTGGCCACATTTTAGGTGCCAGACAAATTAAACCTGAAGAAGTGCGTGAGAAGAACTTTAAGAAACTTGAAAACAGCAAAGACAAACCCATTATCGTAGTATGCGCTATGGGTAATCAGGCTCGTGGTACAGCCAATGCGATGCTTAAAGAAGGCTTCGCGAATGTGAATGTATTAAAAGGCGGAATGAATGCGTGGCAAAGTGCCAGCCTTCCCGTTTCTAAATAATAGGTAACCTTTATGAGCAAAGTAGAACTTTACACCAAGGGTCATTGCCCCTACTGCCACCGTGCAAAAGCACTGTTAACGCAAAAAGGTGTAGAATTTATTGAATACCCAATAGATGTTAAGCCTGAACTACGCGACGAAATGATTGAGCGCGCTAATGGCGGCTGGACTGTTCCACAAATTTTCATTGACGATCAGCACGTTGGTGGCTGTGACGATATGATGGCTTTAGAAGCACAAAGCAAACTAAACCCTATGCTGGGTTTAGCGTAAGCGTCAGCGCATACAGCAACGCACTACATTAAATTAAAACGACAATTAAATAGGAAATACCATGGCTGACGAAAATCAGACAAATCCCGGTGAAGCAGCAGGCGCACAAGCGCAACAAGGTGCTCAGTTCAATATTCAGCGTATCTATACAAAAGACATTTCTTTTGAATCTCCAAACGCACCAGCTATTTTCACTAAAGAGTGGAAACCGGAAATTAAATTAGACATCGACACTAGCACCAACAAGCTAGAAGAAAACGTATTTGAAGTTGTACTTTCAGTTACCGTGACAGCAACACTAGGTGAAGAAACAGCATTTCTTTGCGAAGTACAACAGGCAGGTATTTTTGCTATTGGCGAAATGCCAGACCAAAACAAAGCCCACACGCTAGGCTCATTCTGTCCGAATATGCTTTTCCCATATGCGCGTGAAACTATTTCTAACTTGGTTAACCGTGGTACCTTCCCTCCACTTAACCTTGCGCCTGTTAACTTTGACGCTATCTTTGCGGCTTACGTGCAAAAACGTGCACAGCAAGCGCAAGGTGAAGCGCCAAAAATGGACGCCTAATTAGGTGAACATGAAGCAGGTGAAAATGAAGTCGAATTCGGTTTCTGAGTCGGTTTCAGTATCTGTTTCAGTATTGGGGGCGGGGTCGTATGGCACCGCCCTTGCTTTTTGTCTTGCCAGAAATGGCAACCCTACGCTACTTTGGGGTCGTGATGAAAAGCACATTGCTGAAATGGAATCGAGCCGAGAGAACAGCCGTTATCTTCCTGGCGCAACCTTTCCCGATTCACTGGTTGTTAATGCCAACTTAGAAAAAGTGGTAGCTGCCAGCCAAGACATTTTGGTGGTTGTGCCTAGCCATGCATTTGCGGCAATGCTTCAAAGCTTAAAGCCTTTGCTTAAACCACATCAACGCATTATTTGGGCTACCAAGGGGCTTGAACCTAAGACTGGTCGTTTGCTTCGCGATGTGGCGGAAGAAATCCTAGGGACTGATTATCCCTTAGCTGTTTTATCTGGGCCTACTTTTGCTAAAGAAATGGTTGCAGGCTTACCTACTGCTATTTCACTGTCTTCTACCGACGATACCTTAAGTGACGAGTTTGCGGCCAAATTACATTGCGCAAAGTCGTTCCGGGTTTATAAAAACTCCGACTTTACCGGTGTTCAACTAGGTGGTGCGGTTAAAAACGTTATCGCTATTGGTGCGGGCTTAGCCGACGGCCTTGGGTTTGGTGCTAACGCACGTACGGCGTTAATTACCCGGGGCTTGGCAGAACTAACTCGTTTAGGCGTTAAGCTGGGTGCTAACCCAGAAACCTTTATGGGTATGGCTGGCCTTGGCGATTTAGTATTAACCTGTACTGACAACCAGTCGCGTAATCGACGCTTCGGCTTGGCATTGGGCCAAGGAAAGAGTGTAGATGTTGCCATTGAAGAAATTGGTCAGGTTGTTGAAGGTTACCGCAATACAGAAGAAGTGCATGTATTATCTAAGAAGGTGGGTGTAGAAATGCCTATTTGCGAACAGATATACGCTGTGCTCTATCATGGTAAGTCACCGAAAGAAGCTGCCTTAGCCCTGCTTGGTCGAGATTTGAAAAACGAAGCGTAATCTCATTACGCTTCGTTTTACTTCCTGCTAACGGCCTGGTCATTCAGACTAAATATCTATCGCCCTTCCCTCACTACAACAACTTTCTTGTTACCTTGGTAGCTATGCTGATTTCGTTTATAACGTTTAGCTTTTTTTACGTTTTTATAGGGTGAATCTACTACCACATAACGATTTCCATATTTGCGATAATAACGGTTATTCGCAACGTAAAAACGATGATTGTCGATAACCTCTACCCTATGGGCACGTGGTAACACATTAATGAATAGTCCAATTTCAGGTACGCTAATTGTTACGTCAACTATAGAGCGAGCAGGCTGCGTGACAACAGTTACCGTTTCGTTCACCCCTCTTTTACCGTAAGAGTGATGGCCTGAGTGTGCGCTAGCCTGACCTGCCATTATTAAACAAACGCCCGTAATGATACTTAATGCTATACGTTTCATAATGCTACTCCTAACTTATTTGTGACTGTTCGAAGGCTATATTAATGAGTGAAACTGAACGAAAACTGACTCTGGTGCGCTTTACGCCATCTTTACATAGGACATAAAAAAGCCCTGATGCTACAGGGCTTCTTTCAAATGGATGTTTTCAGACTGCTTTTACGTACCTTCTACTATCGGGCACCGTCGTAGCCCAATTGGCGCCAGCTTTCATAAACAAACACAGACACCGCATTAGACAAATTCATACTGCGGCTGTCAGGCAGCATAGGAATGCGAACGCGCTGCTCTGGAGGTAGCGATTGAATGTAATCGTCCGGTAAGCCGCGGGTTTCAGGGCCAAATATGAGTGCATCGCCTTTTTTATAAGATACATCACTATGAAACGCTTTGCCTTTTGTTGTACAGGCGAATACTCGCTTCGGTTTTGCATCTTCAAGGTAGGCTTCTAAGTTTGCATGGCGCTTAACGTGAGCAAATTCATGATAATCTAAACCTGCACGTCGTACTCGCTTGTCGTCCCACTCAAAACCTAAGGGCTCGATTAGGTGTAGTGTGAACCCACTGTTTGCACATAGGCGGATAATATTTCCCGTATTAGGCGGGATCTCTGGCTGATAAAGTACGACATCAAGCATGTTCTTTTAAACTACCTTCACTATTAATAACCGATTTATTCTATAACGAAACACAGCAACTCATCACCTCCACTAACGCTTTTTAACACGAGTGAGGGCAAATCAATGACACGTGGGTGTCTTGATACAGATGTTCATGCTAGGTAGCTTGCACCAACGAGAGCGCATTATGCCATCCTTGATAGGCCTTTATCTATCAACTATTCAGCAGTCAAGAAGTCTAGAATTCGAGAAAGAGAGCGCTCGCGAATGTCGTCTGACTCGGTAAATAATTCATGGTAAGCCCTTGGTATAATTTCAAGCTCCGCATTTGGCATCAGGTGTGCCACCCGCCGTTGGCGCTTATTATCTATTATGGCGTCGTCGTCAGCGCTTAATACTAGTGCTGGGGTAGTGATTGCCCCCGCACTATTTTCAATCCTATTCATGGCCTGATGGGCTGCGGCCAACCACTCAGTAGTTACCCCACCAAGCTGGATATTCTGCTCTTCATCATAAAGCTCGCGAAACAACGCATAACGGGTTTTACTATGGGTAAGCTTATTCAAAGAAAAAGGAAACGCGATATACGGGGTTTGCCCAAAGAAGTAGCCTGCATCGGCTTTTTTCATTCTATTCACCGCAAGACCAGTGCGAATTAAACCGTTTGCCAACCAATTGGGCAATGAAGGTTTAATACCGAACATGGGGGATGCCAATACGGCTTTAGAAAACAAATTGGGTAAACGCAATAGCGTAAGCGCACCAATAGCGCCGCCCATTGAATGGCAAACTAACAACAAAGGGCCTTGTTGCATAGGCTTGACGATAGACTCAACGAAGGCAACGAAATCGTCTACATAGTCAACGAAATCCGCAACATAACCGTGTTGGGGATCCCGTGTCATTCTGTCTGACAGGCCTTGCCCTCGGTGATCAAGAATAAAAACGGCAAAGCCATTTTGATAGAGGTCGTAAACAAATTCTTTGTATTTTAAGTAAGACTCTATACGACCAGAACAAATAACGATGGTTGCTCGAGGCGTTTCAGGAATACAGTAGGCATAACGTACTTTAATGTCATCTTTGCCAGTGAAGTGGCTTTCAATAACACTCTCCTGCCAAAACGGGTTAATGTGAGTGGCAAAGGTGCTGGCTAAATTCTCTTCCGACGTGAACGTCCAGTTCATAAATACCCTATAACGGTCAATTTGCGCTCGTTGTGAAGCTACATACTACAGGCAAAGCAAAGGTTATTACTTTGGGAATGACAGAGTTACTCGCAGCCCACCGCGCTCAACAGGTTCAGCTATAATTCGCCCATGATGCAACTCAACCGCCGCTTTTGCAATGGATAAACCTAGCCCAACACCTCCTGACTCTCGCTCTCTGGCAAGCGTAGCTCGGTAAAAAGGTGAAAATATACGTTCGCATTCTTCATCTGTCAGGCCATCTCCGTCATCGGTAATATGAATGCACCATTGTTTAGCATCTTCGCTAAAGGATATATGCGTTAAGAACTCACTATGTCGTATGGCGTTACGCAGAACATTTTCCACAGCGCGGCAAATCATCATACTGTCAACAACGACAAACTTTTTGGGAATTTCATCAATTTTCAGCTGCTTGTTTTTATTAGCTGCCTCAAAATTCGCATCAGTAAAGACATCGTTGAGCACTAGCGAAAGCATTTGTTTTTCCATTGTCGCTTCACCAGCTTCTGCACGGCTTAGTGTAAGCAACTGGCCCACCAGTGCTTCCATGCGGTTAGCCTCTCGTTCAACTCGAGAAAGGGTTTCAGGGTCTACGTTTTGTTGATGAGCGAGCCCGAGTGCCATTTGTAAACGGGCCAAGGGGGAACGAAGTTCGTGAGATACATCGGCTAATAAGCGCTTTTGTGCTGCCCACATAGACTCTAATTGCTCAGCCATTTTATTAAAGTCACGAGAAAGCTGCCCTAGCTCGTCCTGTCGTTTAGCGGCTCTGCCTACTCGCGCTTGCCAGTCACCGCTTGCTATGCGTTTCGCTGAGCTTTGGATGCGCAGAATGGGGTTAGTCAATGACTTTGCAAACAGCCAACTCAACACTATTGTAGTAATCAACGCGATAGTAAGAAACAGTAAAATTGGAGGTGTTTGCTTATCAGGTATTTCGAGTCTCACTGAAAAAAGCGCAAATCGCGTATTGTTCCGTTCGAAGAAAACTGGCCCTAGTATTTTAAACGCCCCGCGCTTTACTGCTATGGGTGACGTTTGATTTACTAATCGAAGTAAATCATCCCTATCTTCATTACGAAGCGGAGGACCACCGGCTGGTATAATACGGTTATCACTAATATCGATAGCCACCATTCTAGCTCTCCGTTCACGAGAATGGCGTTCTAGCGCTCCGCGTAATGGTGCATCTTGGAAACGATCCTCTTGTATGCGCTCCACCACTTGATTAAGAGCAGCAACTTCACGTGGCTTTATGGGTACAATTTCCAGGTCTTCAAAGAAAAGGCGGCTGCCCCATATAGCCAATAAGGCAGTTACAATGAATGTGGCCCAAAACCAAAGAAACAATCGGCCCATAATGGCCCGCGTTGGGCTTATACTGCGTAACAGTTTTACCATCAATGGCTTCCAACAATTAACATATACCCTACACCTCTGATGGTCTTAATTTTTTCATCTCTGGCCACTGCACCGATTTTCTTGCGCAAGTTACTCACGTGCATATCAATACTTCTATCAAAAGCTTGTAATGGCTTACCCAGTATCTTTAAGCTTATCTCTTCTTTCGTTACTCGCTGAGCAGCATTGAGCATTAACAGGCGCAGAATTAAAAATTCGGTTGTTGTGAGCGTTAGCTCGACATCATCTACTTTCGCTAGCTGACTGCTTGGGCTTAAAATGATACCGTTGACGAACAAGTCTTGTTCAGCGGCTCCGCCCGTTGATGATAAATTATGACGTCGCACTATAGCCTTTATACGCGCAACGAGCTCCCTGTGGTTAAAGGGCTTAGGTAGATAGTCATCGGCTCCCATCTCAAGGCCTAGAATGCGGTCGTAGTCATCGCCTCTCGCGGTAAGCATAAGCACTGGCGTACTGTGGCTTGCTCGAAGCTTTTTCAATACGTCAAACCCATCCATTTTAGGCATCATCACATCAAGCAATATCAGGTCGTAATGACGTCCAGACACCGCTTCTGATAATCCCTCTTGGCCATCATTACGCACTTGCACCTGATACCCCATGCCCGATAAGTACGTAGAAAGCATTTCTGTAAGTTCTAGGTCATCATCAATAACAAGGATAGACTGCAAGTGAAAATCTGTACTCATGGTATTAAACTCTTTAACTGCTAGATTCATGAAAATGCCTGTAAATTGGATAAAACTCAACCTACGTCTTCGGTGTGCTTCGCCTTAAGCTTACAAACAACACTGACAAAACGCGTACTATATCTTTTCAGACCTTTACAATCACAATTCGGTTTTACCTTTACATAAGCTTTACACTGCATTGACTGCATTTTTAGTCGCGCACGCTACGATTAGTTTGTCCGAAAAAAGGAGACGACAATGAAAAAGTTATTAATTGCTAGTGTAACAGTAGCATCCATTGGCTTAGGTGGCCTCGCACTGGCGCAGCCAGCAGGGCCTGGTATGCGTCACCACGAACCGGTTAAAGAAATTGTTAAGCATCTTCGCGGCATTAGCTTAAGTGACGCTCAGCGCGAGGAAATAAAAACACTCGTAAGCGCATTTAAAGACGCTAACCCTCGCCCTGAATTTGTTGATATTGAAAAGCCTACCCTGGATTTTGCTACCGCCACTGATGCCCAGATCCGCGCTTTTATTCAAAACCAGATTGAAGAGCGTGAATCTAAACATTTTGCTTTTGCTCAACTGCGTCACGATATCTACAACGTTCTGAATAAAGAGCAGCAAGCAACTCTCTTAGCTAGAGACGCTAAAAGAGAATTAGATAAACAAAAACATCGCGATTCTTTTGTAAAACAAGACCAACGCTTTGCTAAAAGAATGGAGCGTGAAGGTAAAGGTCCTAAACGCAAGCCTAGGGACTTTATGTTTGAAGGCATTAAATTAAGCGACGAACAAGTAGCGAGCCTTGCAGAACTTCGCGAGTCATTCAAAGATACATCGAAAACGAATAGAGAGACACTACGTAGTTTTAAAGACGCCCTGCGCGACCTGGTTAGAAGCCAGTCTTTTTCTCAAGACACCTGGGACGCGCTTATCGCCCAATACAAAGACGATATTGTTAGTGCGGGCGTTGAAAAGGCCAAGCAGCGTCAAGCCATGTTTCAAGTGCTAACAGCTGAGCAGCAAGCAGAGCTAAAAACACGGCGTGAAGACGAACGTAAGCTACATGAGCTATTTAAGCCATAAATCTTATTGATATCTTACCCACCGTAAAAAGCGCTGGCTTCGGCCAGCCTTTTTTATAAATGATTCGCCATTGCACCCCTTACTTTCTAGAAGTTGGGTTTAACTGGCTTGTATTCAGGAGATAGGAAGAGCGGTGATGTGATCACCAAATCCGCCGTGGCTGGCGTGCAAGCTACTGGTACGTTCCATACTGAACACAGTCGCAGTAGTGCTTTTACGTCGGGGTCGTGGGGCGCTGGATTCAATGGGTCCCAAAAGAAGAATAGTGCGTCTAGCTTGTTTTCGGCGATCAACGCGCCTATTTGCTGGTCCCCACCAAGCGGGCCACTTTTATAGCGTGTAACCTCTAATCCGGTTTCGCCGGCAATTAAGCCTCCCGTTGTTCCTGTCCCCACCAAGTTACACTGCTTAAGCACGTCAATATGCTGTTTAACCCATGCCAGCAATTCGGGCTTCTTATGATCGTGCGCCACCAGCGCTAAAGTAAGTTTGCTCATTTTATTTTCCGAGTTTAATCCCAACAACCTATTTTCACAGTTCTCTGCTTAGGCCTGTAGCGACCTATCATTTATAACTGTCTAATTTTATACGCCGCTTGTGTTTTACAACTAGGGCCTGTTGATCTTTGCAAAAACAGACTTAATTCTTAGCTTATTAAGCATCAACGCTGCCATTAATAAGTACAAGTACTATTTATTAGAAGCCAAATATAAATATTCAGTTCTATTGGTCTTGTTGTCAACTTACTGTCATAACTATAAATATATTATTGGCTATCTTTTTTATTACTTAAACCATCGAAAACCACATAAAAATATTTATACATTTTTATTGCATAAAAATTCAAATTAGATACACTAGTCGACGGTTAAAGCATCCAACCCGCAAATTTGCGGTTGAAACATGATAGGAATTGATGATGACACAACCAACTCGCGTTGTTGGTTCAACCACTAGCAACGATAAAGAGTTTACCTCTCCCCTGGCTGGCTACTCCATGCATAGCGCACGACGATGCGTGTGCACTCCTATGCTTACTCAGTAGCACACTTTTTACCTTTGTAATGTGGTCGCGGTTAGGCAAGGATATTCGCCCAACCAGTTTACAAAGGTAAAAAGTGATTTTTTTCTCCTTTTATTGAATTTTAAAATTATGTACAGCGTTTCAATTATTGGTGCCAGTGGTTACACAGGTGCACAACTTGTTCAGTTGGTTATTCAACATCCTAAACTCGAATTAGCGGGTACTTATGTATCTGAGAAAAGTAGCGATGCAGGTAAAAATATCGCACAGCTTCATGGCAACTTGGCCCATGTTAACGCTACGCTCACGCCTATCTCAGATGCTGCCCTAAAAGAGATGGCTAACGATGTTGATTTTATTTTTTTAGCAACGCCTCATGAGGCGAGCCACGACTGGATGCCTGTCTTATCTTCAGGTAAAGCTAAGGTACTTGATTTATCAGGCGCCTTTAGACTGAAAGACACCCAAGTTTTCGAACAGTTTTATGGCTTCCCTCATACGCAGGAGCAAAGTCTAGCTCAAGCCGTTTATGGCCTTGCCGAATGGCACGAAGCACAAATTGCCAGCGCAGATGTTATTGCTGTTCCGGGTTGCTACCCCACGGCGAGTCTTAGTGCACTTAAACCACTTGCTGAAAATAACTTGCTTGATACAAACGTACGCCCTGTAATTAACGCCGTTTCCGGCGTATCGGGTGCAGGCAGAAAAGCCAGTTTAACCACCAGCTTTTTTGAGGTCAGTCTTCAAGCATATGGCGTACTAGGTCATCGTCATACTCCTGAAATTGAAGCGTATTTAGGCACGCCCGTTATCTTCACGCCGCACCTTGGAAACTTCAAAAGAGGTATATTGGCAACGGTCACCGTGAAGGTTAAAGCTGGTACCACCAGCGAGCAGCTTGAACAAGCGTACACTGACGCCTATGCTGATAAACCTATTGTGCGTTTACGCACCAGTTTTCCAAAAATTGACGACGTTGCTCACACCCCATTTGTTGATCTTCACTGGAAGCTAGACGAAGCATCTGGATATGCAGTGGTTACCGCTGCTATAGACAATGTAATGAAAGGCGCAGCCTCTCAGGCTATTCAATGCCTTAATATAATGACGAAACAACCAATAGAAACAGGGTTAGTACTATGAGTGTTTCACCTATCGTAATCAAAGTTGGTGGTGCATTGCTTGACGATGCAGCAGCAATGACACGCTTATTTTTAAGCGTAAAAGAAGTTCAAGCCGCGCGCCCCGTAGTGGTAGTGCACGGTGGCGGCCCGTTAGTCGAAACCCTAATGGCAAGTCTTGGTCTTCAAAGTACAAAAATTGATGGCCTTCGCGTTACTCCCGATGAACACATGCCTTATATTTGTGGCGCACTTGCAGGCTCAGCGAACAAACAGCTTTGTGCTGCGGCACTTGCAACGGGTATTACTCCAGTAGGTTTATCGCTGCTAGACGGAAATATGGTGGTCTGCGAACCACTGGCTGATCAATATGGTGCGGTAGGTGTGCCTTCAACCGCTGATGCTTCGTTTTTACAAAACGTACTAGCGCAGTCGACACTTCCAGTAATTAGCTCTATTGGCTCAAGCCCTCAAGGTAGATTACTCAATGTAAATGCAGATCAAGCTGCCACGGTTATCGCCGAATTGCTTAACGCGGAGCTTTTATTACTTTCCAATGTTGAAGGTGTACTTGACTGTGATAAATCGCTAATTAGTGAACTTAACGCCGCAAGCATTGCGAAATATGCAGATGAAGGCGTGATCACTGACGGAATGAAAGTAAAAGTAGATGCGGCACTTGCGTCTGCAGAAAGCCTAGACCGCGCAGTTTACATTGCAAGCTGGGCAGCTGATATCAACGATATTTTAAATAAGAAAACGGGTACACAAATACTGCCCGCAGCTCTGACAAATACAAAGTCGACAAACGCTGATTTACCCCAAACCGACTTTACAAAAGGCAATGCCGGAGAAGTACAATGAAACAGGACCTACTCACCTTTGCAGACTGGACACCAGACGCAATGAAAAACTTGCTGCAATTGGCTGTAGAAATTAAACAAGCGCCAGCAAGTTACAGCAATGTGCTAGCGGGAAAATCAATTGTTGCCCTGTTTGAAAAGCCGTCATTGCGAACCCGCGTAAGCTTTGATATTGGTATCAACAAGCTTGGCGGCCACATGGTGTACTTAGATGCACAGTCGGGCAAATTAGCAGGTCGAGAAGATGCAGTGGATACTGCTGCTAACCTAGCCTGCTGGGCTGACGCTATCGTAGCTCGCGTGTTTTCGCACGAAACGTTAGAAACCTTTTCTCAGGCAGCAAATGTGCCAGTAGTTAACGCGCTGTGCGATAAATACCACCCATGCCAAGGCCTTGCCGATTACCTCACTATGTTTGAACGCTTTGGCAAGACCGAGGGTCTTACCATGGCTTACGTAGGCGATGGCAATAATGTGACCCATTCATTACTAATCGTTGGTGCGCTTTTAGGTTGCAACCAGGTTGTAGTGACACCAGAAGGTCACGAAGCGACGCCTGAAATTGTGGCACAAGCCAAAGCGATCGCCGAGAAAACCGGTGTATCGATTGTTGAAAGTACAGAGCTTAGTGCTGCTAACGGCGCAGACGTTATCTATGCGGATACATGGCTTTCAATGGGTGACGATACACCGCTTGAGGTGATCAAAGAGAAGTTCATGCCTTATCAGGTAAATGAAGCGTTAATGGAGGCAACGGGTGCAAGCTACGTCATGCATTGCCAGCCTGCCCATCGCGATTTAGAAATAACAGGCTCGTTAATTGATAGTGATAAGTCGCTATTAATGCAGCAAGCCGAAAATAGAATGCATGGCCAAAACGCCATTCTTACTCAATTACTTAATGCCTAAAAAGGCACCTAAAAAGACGCTTAAAAGGTTTACTTAGATGCAAAATGTTAAAAAAATCGTACTAGCCTATTCAGGCGGGCTTGATACATCAGCCATCATTCCATGGCTTAAAGAAAACTATGGCTGTGAAGTTGTCGCATTTGCGGCAGATGTGGGCCAAGGTGATGAAGAGCTAGAAGGTCTTCATGAAAAAGCCATCGCGTCTGGCGCGAGCGAATGCCACATTGTTGATTTGAAAGAAGAGTTCGTAAGCGAATATATCTTCCCAACTATCACCACTGGTGCGGTATACGAAGGCGAATATTTACTTGGTACGTCAATGGCACGCCCGGTAATCGCAAAGGCGCAAGTTGAGATTGCCCGCAAAGTGGGCGCGGACGCGCTATGTCACGGTTGTACCGGTAAAGGTAACGACCAGGTGCGTTTTGAAAGCACCTTTGCCGCGCTTGCCCCAGATCTTACCGTTATCGCGCCATGGCGTGAGTGGGATATGGTAAGCCGCGAAGACTTGCTTGCTTACCTAGCCGAGCGCAATATTGCGACAACAGCGTCTGCCACAAAAATTTACAGCCGTGATGCCAACGCATGGCACATTTCACACGAAGGCGGCGAGCTTGAAGATCCATGGCAAGAGCCTACCAAGCAAGTGTGGACCATGACGGTTGACCCTGAAGATGCCCCTGATGCCCCTGAGCGCGTAACCCTGTCTTTTGACGAAGGTAAGCTGACCCACGTTGATGGTGAAGCATTATCGCCTTATCAAGCACTTGTTAAACTAAACACAGTAGCAGCAGCGCACGGTGTTGGACGTATCGACATTGTTGAAAACCGCCTTGTAGGCATGAAGTCTCGTGGCTGTTATGAAACCCCTGGAGGCACTGTATTACTTAAAGCGTATAAAGCGCTAGAAACCATGGTGTTAGATAAAGCAGCACTTAAATACCGCGAGCAGATTGGTCTTGAATTCTCACACGTTATGTACGATGGTCGTTGGTTTACTGCCCTTAACGATGCACTGCTTGCTGGTGCTGCGTCTTTTGCTAAGAAAGTAACGGGTGATATTGTCGTTAAGCTTTATAAAGGCCAAGCTACCGTTACCCAGCGTAAATCGCCAAACAGCCTTTACTCTGAAGACTTTGCTACCTTTGGTGCTGACGATGTTTACGACCAGAAACACGCTGAGGGCTTTATCCGCTTATTCAGCCTTTCAAGTCGTATTGAAGCACTAAAAAATCAAGGTTAATTGTATCCCGCGCGTAGTTTTTAGTCGCTACGCGCAGGTAGCAAAGACATAAAACAGTATTTAAGGAGCATCACATGGCGTTGTGGGGTGGCCGGTTCGAGTCCGGTGCAAGTAGTATGTTTAAACAGGTTAACGACTCGCTGCCGTTTGACCAAGTTATGGCAAGCCAAGATATCCAAGGCTCTATCAGCTGGTCCCGTGCGCTGCATAAAGCAGGCGTACTAACCGCTGACGAACAAGCCCAGCTTGAAGCAGCACTTAGCGAGTTGAAAGCAAAAGCTGATGCAGGTGAATTAGACTTTAACGCATCGAGCGAAGAAGATATTCATAGCTTTGTAGAAGCTGCGCTTATTGAAAAGCTTGGTGACATTGGTCGTAAACTTCACACCGGGCGAAGCCGAAACGACCAAGTGGCCACAGACTTTCGCCTTTGGGTACGCGAGCATATTGCCTCACTTCGCGCAGATGTTTTAGGTGTTATTAAATCACTTCTAAATGCCGCAAGCCGTCATCAAGAAGCCATTATCCCAGGTTACACTCACCTACAACGTGCACAGCCTATTCACTTTGCACACTGGTGCTTAGCGTATGTTGAAATGCTAAAGCGTGACTTAAGTCGTTTAGACGACCTTAAAGTGCGTATGAATCAGTGCCCTTTAGGATCAGGCGCGCTAGCAGGCACCACGTTTCCTGTAGACCGCCACGCTATTGCAGAGGAACTGGGCTTTGACTCTCCGTGCCTAAATAGCCTAGATGCCGTGTCGGACAGAGACTTTGTGCTAGAGCTTTTATTTGTAGCCAGCACCAGCATGATGCACTTGTCACGTCTTGCTGAAGATATGATTTTTTATAACTCTGGTGAAGCTGGGTTCTTACAGTTAGGCGATAGCGTGACCTCAGGTTCATCGCTTATGCCACAGAAGAAAAACCCGGACGCGCTAGAGCTTATGCGCGGTAAATGTGGTCGTGTATTCGGCTCATTACAAGCACTTTTAGTTACTATGAAGGGCCTGCCTCTTGCGTATAACAAAGATATGCAAGAAGACAAAGAAGGCGCTATCGATACGGTAAATCAGTGGCATATTTGCTTATGCATAGCCAGCGAAGTGCTCGACTCATTGCAACTTAATGAAGAACGCTGTCGTACTGCAGCAACCCAAGGCTTTTCTAATGCAACCGAGCTTGCCGATTATCTGGTAGGCAAAGGTGTACCGTTTAGAACAGGCCACGATATCGCGGGTCGTGTAGTGCTTCAGGCGATAGATAAAGGCTGTGCTATTGAAGATTTGCCGCTAAGCGACATGCAGGCAATTTGCGATAAAATCGAAGACGATGTTTATCCAGTACTTCAATTGGAATACGGTGTAAACCAGCGCAACATCCTTGGTGGAACCAGCAAAGAAACAGTTACTAAAGCACTGTATCAAGAGTTGGAAGATTTGGATAAGCAAGGGTAGCGGTAAGGAACTACTTAGATGGTACTAGCGCAGCAAGATGGCATAAAACTGTTTCGCAGTTCACTGCCATACATTAATGCTCATCAGGGAAAAACCTTTGTATTGATGTTCGGTGGCGAAGCCATTGAACATCCTAATTTCCCCAACATTATTCAAGACATCGCTCTATTGAACAGCCTTGGCGTACGTGTGGTAGTGGTGCACGGTGCCAGACCACAAATAGACCAGCGCGTTGCGTTACGCAGTATAGAAGGCCGCTTCGAAAACGGCGTACGCATTACTGATAAGCAGACCCTTGAATGTGTAAAAGACGCCGCAGGCTCGGTTCGTTCGCAGGTAGAAGCCTTGCTGACTATGGGTTTACCGAACTCACCGATGCACGGCGCGCAAATACGCGTGTGCTCGGGTAACTTGGTAGTAGCCAAACCTATGGGCGTACGAGGCGGTGTAGACTTTGAAAATACGGGTCTAGTGCGTCGTATCGATACTACCGGCATTAACGACCACTTAAACGACGGCTCGATTGTGTTGTTATCGCCTATGGGCTATTCATCAACGGGAGAAGTATTTAACTTGTCTCACGAAGATGTAGCTACCCAGGCAGCTATTGCCCTTAAGGCCGACAAGCTTATTGTGTTTTCAAACTATGATGGCGTATACAACCGCGACGGAAGATTACTTCGAACCATAGAACGTCCTCAGTTAGAACAGCTAACTCTAGCAGGTGATATAACCACCGAAGATACGGTACTAAGCGCGCTTACCACCAGTGTAGCTGCTGGGGTTCCACGTGCGCACTGTATCAGTTTTGAAAAAGACGGGGCTCTGCTTCAGGAATTGTTCACCCGCGACGGGACTGGCTCGCTTGTAATGGAGCACCATTACGAGCAATTGCGGGCGGCAACCATCGAGGATGTAGGCGGTATTTTAAAACTAATAAAGCCCTTAGAAGAAAGCGGCGTGTTAGTGAAGCGTTCACGCGAGCGTTTAGAGAACGAAATTAACCAGTTCATAGTGATTGTGCGCGACGGTATGATCATCGCCTGTGCGGCTTTGTACTTGTACCCAGAAGATGGCTGTGCTGAATTAGCCTGTGTGGCAACCCACCAAGACTATCGCGGCAAAAACCGTGGTGAACGGATTTTAGATGAAGTGCGCACGCGTGCTAAAGAAGCAGATATTGACCGTATCTTTGTACTAACGACGGTAACGGCACACTGGTTTTTAGAACAAGGGTTTGAGCCAGCAGACATTAGTGCTTTACCTGCCGTGAAAAAAGAGCTGTACAACTTTCAGCGTAATTCTAAGGTATTTACGCTGACGGTCTAATCTGTCAATTCAGGTCATACGAAACACTAATTTATCAAATAATATGGTGTTTCGTATGTTTTTGTAACATATTGTGAAAATTAACATTAATCCTTCCTAATGCCTATCCCTAGCACTATTTAGCGGTTATATTAACTCATCTAATTACGTGAATTAGTTTCAACTGTTTGTATTGAACTAATACTAGTCCAGCGGTTTTATAGTGATATCTCGCGCATTAAAAATAATAAAAAACTACCTTCTACTTAACGACGACAACTTAAAAACAACTGACGCTAATATATGGCGGCTTAGCGTGCTACGGTCGATATTAGTTATCGGTGTCATTCTTACATCAGCCATTGTTGTCCATTCATCCTATACCGCTTATGTTCAAGAACTCTATTATGTTCTTTACTTAACGACAGGGTTTACCGCCTTCCTTTTTGCAACACTCTCTATAGGCTTAAAACACATAAAAATAGCTTCAGCGTTTTTAGTTTTAGTCGTTGTTGCAGCTTCACTGTGTATTTTGTTTTTTACTACCGATTTAATTTCAGCTCAATACGGCTTACTCTTTCTTTTCACACTTCCTATTATTGTTCGTATTTTATACGGTATAAAAGCATCAATTATTACTATGCTTTTAAACCTTGTTCCCTATTTTCTTTTAGTTACCAAAACTAAAGTTTCACCTTTGTTTGGTATAGATATTACATTACCCGATACGCACACTTATCTGGCTTCATTACTATTCTTATTCTTTAATTTCTGTATCCCAATTGCTGTATTACGTGTCATGTCTTCGTTAGAAAAGCAGTCTGAACACAATCAATTACAAAGCAGGAAACTCGACAAGATAGTAAAAGGGTACCAAGAAATATTTAATAACGGGGGCACTCCCTCGTTTTTTTGTGATGAACAAGGGCGAATACTGCAAGCAAATAAAGCAGCTAGAACCCTAGTTAAAAAATTTCGCCCTAATTGTGAATACATTCAAGACCTGTTTTCTTTGAGCTTGCCTATAACACATGGAGTTAATCAAACTGCTTCAATCTATAATAACCCTGAACAAGAATTTGAAATCCAGCCAGCTAGCTTAATGCACCATAAAAAACAGCTCATTCATTGCCATGACTTGTCTGTAAATAAAAAAAATCTGCTGGAATTCGATGCGTACAAAAAGCAGCAGTACGAAAAGCACTACTTTAATGAACTTACAGGTTTAAAGAACCATCACTTTTGGAAACAGATGGAAACTAGCGATAGCATTGTGAACCAACATATAGTGCTATTAAAGCTGGCTAACCTTCGCGAAATGAATCTTCAGTATGGCTATAGTCAAGGCGATAAACTTTTGATAAAAGTGACATCGCAGCTACAAAACGAACTCTCTAACTGCGCGAGGCTCTATCACTTTCCCGGCGCGAAATTTTTATTTACTCTGAACGCCAAGCAATTATTTTCTAGTTCTATCGAACATTTTTTAACTCGAAAACTGCCGAATACTATCACTGTTACCTCGAATAATGTCAGTGTTGAACACACGTTGAAATGGCGTGTAGGGCATTATCATGTTAGTCGTGAAATAAGCCCTGATGCCGCAGCTGAGTGCTGCGCTATTGCATTAAGCCAAAGCAGTGAATTGTCGCCCTACATGTCTTTTAGTATTAATACGGTGAAGTCTATTAGGGAAAATACTCAACAAAAAGATAAAGTAAAAGCGCTTATTGATAATGGCTGCCTTGCGATTTATCTACAGCCCCAGGTGTCAATCGATGAAACTATTATCGGTTTTGAAGTCCTTGCGCGTTTAAAAGACCTATCGACTGGGTCGATATTACAGCCCCATCATTTTCTCTTTTTGATAGAAGCGAACGGTTGGGAGGTGTTGTTTACTCAAAAGGTTATCGACGCAACTCTGTCACTTCTTGATACGTGGCCTGCTAGCCTACCGCAAGTGCCTATCGCTATTAACCTATCTGGCCCTGAACTATTAAATGACTTTTTCTACGAAAAGCTTTTACGCCGCTTTTCAGAAAGCCCAGAACTATGCCAAAAATTAAAGCTAGAGCTCACTGAAACCTCGGTACTGGCAAGCCACAGTGAAACAAAGCGTCGTCTAACCTCTTTAGCTAACGTAGGTGCGACAATTATTATCGATGACTTTGGAACAGGTCACGCTTCCCTCTCTCAGCTGATAGACATGTCAGCAAGTGTCATGAAAGTTGATAGGGAGTTTGTTGACCGTGTGGAAACTTCTGAACGACACCGAAAAATCGTTCAGATGACTTTAGATCTAGCGAAGAGTTTAGAAATGCAGACAATCGCAGAGGGTGTAGAAACGCGTGCCCAGTTGGCAGTGCTAAAACAGATGGGGTTTAAACATTTTCAGGGTTACCTTTTCGGTAAACCGGCTCCCGTCGAACACTGGATTAGCGAATCAAAAGTGCAGGAGTAACTAAAATTCCAACGATTTGGTTAAACGTAATATGCGTTTATCACTAATTGTAATAAATCTTTTTGTTGCAAACTCTGTTTAACAAAGCTTTACTGGTATGACCAGACAAGAGTTAAAGAGTAAGGTACACCTAGTGAGCATCCCAAAGCCTAACAATATTACTGTTACGTGCAAGGACAGCATAAGTTTAAGCGCAACGCTTTTCACCCCTAAGCAGTCAGTGAAGGCAGCAGTCATGATTGGCCCTGCTACGGGTATCAAACGTCAATTCTATAGTGCGTTTGCTACCTATTTATGTGACCAAGGGTATGGCGTTATCACTTTTGATAACAGAGGCATTGGAGGGTCGGCAAAAGGCAGCGCTACACAAAGTGATGCATCGCTAGTAACCTGGGGTGAGCAAGATATGCCGGCGGTGTTAGAGACACTAAAGTTTCACTTCCCTAATGTGCCTTATTTTCTTGTTGGTCATAGCGCAGGAGGTCAGCTACTAGGTTTGATGCATAACGTACATGACCTCACTGCTTTTTGTAACTTTGGTAGTTCATCAGGTAGCTTGCGAAACATGCGTAAAAGCTATTTGCTTAAAGCTCACTTTTTCATGAATTTTTATATACCCGTGAGTAATTTACTATTCGGCCATACTAAATCCCAGTGGGTCGGTATGGGCGAGCCATTACCTAAAAAAGTGGCGCGCCAATGGCAAAAATGGTGTAACGGTAAAGGTTACGTAAAAACAGGGTTTGGCAGTGATGTTAACCAGCACCACTACGACACCATTCAAATGCCTTCTAAGTGGTTACTCGCCAAGGACGACGACATTGCTAACATTCACAACGTCCACGATATGATTAGCGTTTTCCCCAATATGGAAGCTGAGGTGGAGGAACTCGATCCTCATGCTAATAACGTAAAAGAAATAGGCCACATGAAGTTTTTCTCACGGAAATGTCAGCACTTATGGCCTAAAGTTACTGAGTATTTTAATCAATACGTGTGATCTCGACTTCTAACGAGCGCTTATATTTAAAACGCTCGAAATCAACACAGGTGCTCGGGTTGCACGCTAAATGGCTACTGGAAAAACGTTCTGAAGTTCAACTTCGTTGGTCAAACGTAGCCTAAGTTTAGCGTGTTAATTGGCGATTACTTGTATGAAGTACACTGTTTTTTGCAATCTATATGCGACACCTTGTACGCTTTCAATTCTCACCCTTCAAGTGTGTATATCCTTCCTTCGTTCGATGGAATTTGACCTTGTTGATGTTGGCTAAAATCTTCCTGCAAGGCTGCCAACCCGTCGAACTCCTTAACCTTAAGCCAACCGGCGCTCCATGCAATGGCTTTTGATACAAAGCCGCTACTCAACTTCTGGTACTCGGCAGGCCCAATATCAGACATACGCTGCTGTATATGAGCAGGAGCAAAGAAAAATTCTTCATCGCTTGCGGGCTCAACGTTTTGCCAATGAGTAAGCCCAACGTTGATGTATCTGGTTAGGAGCGCGCCAAGTCTATGTTTAATTGACTCTTTGACCTTAGCATTACCGGACATGTCGACCACAACGGTGCTTTTCAATTGCAACATTTCCAGTTTTTCATAGCTAATAACTTCGCTGTATACACCTAACGCTTCTAGGGATGCAACACGCTTTTCAGAGGTTACCCCTATAGCGTCTATGCCCGCTTCTTTCAATGCAAAAGCAAGCCCTAAACTGGTTTTGCTTGAAGCACTTAATACCAATAACTGTTCTCGTTGGGCAGCTGGTATAGTATCGACCACTTCTGATAAACAGTAAGACGTTGCATAAAGCGGCCACAGCAACATCTGATAGTTTTCTTGCTCGTGCTGCTTGGTGTTAACTTCAGCGTTTGCATTATTCGCTTGTACTGGAAGAGGACGATAGACGTTATAACCTTGCGGCAACTTCAAACGATGAGGACTACAGTCAATTAGGTTGCTGCTATTAACCGTGGTGTTGCTCATGATCAAGTACTCAGCGGGAGGGAAATAACCTAAAAAACGACTTCCTACTTCTACCTCATCGTTATTAGAGCTAATTACTTGACCAACACCCCATACTGGAATAACACCCCAGCTCTCATCACTGCTAGTGTTAAGAGCTGGAAAAAACTTCCAATAACCAAGCTTGTCACCCACCATATAATAGGTCAGGTTATTGGCAGTAAACGCAAACCTTTCAATTTTGATTACTACGCTTTTTGTCTTTCCAATATCCTCTATCTGCGCACTATCAAGGCTATCTTCTGTTTGCATTATTCGAAAGCGGTTTGGGTTTGTTTTGTCTATTTGAAACTGTTTCATTGTTATTTATAACCTTTTAAAGTTGTCCGCTCGCTTTTAAGCCTTGGATGTAAGTCATCAGCTTTTGCATGGCCGGTGCCGCTGCTTCTTTCAAACGCCCTAACACCTGCATTTTTTGCAAATCATCTTTTGCCACACCGTGTACTACTTTTGAAAAGCCATCCAACCTACAATGGTAGATCCACTCTTTAAGCGCTGCGTCTTCCCCCCAAATTTGCATGTTTCGTAACATAGCAGCGGTCATTGGTAACCAGTCAACATCACGATTAGGCAGCGGGACCACTTGTGTCAGCATTTGCTTTTGCCGTTCATCACTGTAAGTAGCCTCAACGTGGGCAATGAGAGCCGCACTAAAAACAGGTTGATAGGCACGCACTGTTTGGGGGGTGATGGTGTCTTCGTCAAACACCGCTTTTATCTCTAGGTTAGTAAGCGCAGATGCGGAGCAGTCAATAACAAGTGCGTTATCTGGCATATTCCACGTTGTATCTTCAAATTGGAGCTTATCGCGGCTGATATGCTTAACCCGACCTTCCCTAATGACAGACGTAAGCGTTTGTAGGGCTTTTAGCTCTAATTCGCTCACCGTAGCCCCATGGAACATACTCGGTCTTACTTCCTTATCAATGCGCAGTAAAACCCCGCGCTCTTCTAATTTGTCGAACATATCATCAATGGAAGTTGACGCAGCAATAGCTTCCATCTGATTCGCTTGCGCCCCAATAGAGTCGAAGAAGAAGTCATCCAGGGGTTGGGTATTTTTACGGTTAAGTAACCACGCATCTCGCGATACCACCCAATGGATATTATTGGGCGCCACATGGTTTTCGAGCAACCATAGGCAAGTATCAATACCTGTTTTACCACCACCGACAACCACATAGTTATCAAAGCCTTCGATATTCTGAACCAGGGTATTAACTGGCGTAAACGCCACATCATGGTCACGAGTAAAGCTTGGAGTATGAGTAAGCGGAATATTGGTATTTAAATAAGTGGCATCAACAATTTTCTTGTTCACAGTAACTTCATAGTGCTTGCCACTTAAGGTAGAAACAAACTGTTTATTTCCTTTGTATTCGCATAGTGGGTAATACTGTACACGCTTTGAAGGCAAAAAGGTTTCGTTCATTACCGCGTCAAAATACGCACTAACTTCTTGCCCGGAAGCTAATCCCATTAGGCCTTCATTCATCCATACTTGTCAATTACGCCCCGGTTCAATTCTCTTGAACACACGCCATAAAACGCTGAAGGCTGGTGTAGGGTGACGAAGGGATAGGCATAGTTCCAATGCCCGCCGGGCTTCGCATTTTTATCTACAATCAGAATGTTAGCGTTTGTTTCGTGAAGCAGTACATCAGCAAAAGCCATCCCAACTGCACCAGCGCCGACAATTAAATAATCGCAGGTTAATTGCTCAGTTTTCATATATAGTGTCCTTATGAATAACCTGCGGGCAGGCAGGTTAAGTGTTAAACCAAGAGATATAACGGCGTTATAAAACCACTTTACATAACGGTGTTATATTGTGCAACATGTAAATGATGTGTAAATGAAAAAAGATACGCGACAGAAGATCTTAGATGCTGCCTCAGCACTGTTTTTAAAAGGCGGAACGAATGCGCTTAGCGTGCGCGCCATCGCTGAAGGCGCAGGTATGTCCACTATCGGCATTTATAGCCATTTTAAGGGTAAGCAAGGCATTTTAGATGCGCTCTATATTGAAGGTTTCGGATTGGTAGAGCGTGAAATGTTGGCGGCAGATGGCAATACTGCGGCAGAAAAAGTGATTAATGGCTGCGAGCGTATGTTAACATTTTCAGAAACCCATGCGGCTCATTATCGGCTGATCTTTGCTTCTAATTTGAAAGACTATACCCCTTCTGATGAGGCAATAGAAGCAGGTCAAAAAGCCTTTATCACGCTAACTAAGCTTACTTCTGCATTAATTAAAAAAGATCTGTCTGTGGAAGAAAAACAAGATGTGGCTATGCAGGTATGGGCGCTTAATCACGGTTACATTACGTTAAATCAGCATGAGATAAGCAACCGTATTACCTGGAATAATTGGAAAGAACGTGCGCTTCAAGCTATTCGCTTGCACGTTTACGCCCTAGTCGCTACGCAATAATGAAAAAGGGTTAGCGTTTGAAGCGTCAGCCCGCAGGATGTCTACCCATTAAAGTCGCCGATGCAATTTAACTTTTGTGGATACACCGCTTTATGCTTTACCGTTAGCGGCTTATTAATGCAAGAATGTTATGTCACTTTGATTTACGCTTGTCTAATGCATATTGAACGGCCATTCTTGCAACACCTGCTCCAATGCCCGATACAACAGCCCAAGTTACGGCTTCTTTAAGGTCTGTATTTTCACTTTCTTTGTCTTTAGGAGCAGGTTCATCTACTACCTTTTCCCACGACTTTTGAAGCGTTTTTCTCGCAAGAATTCCTGCAGATGCTGCGGCAAGTCCAATGCCTACGTTCGTGATAAGTTGTTTATTACTCATGATGTCCTCCCTTAGTTTTATCCGCTGATGAGGCTGAAGTAATAAAACAGCCGCTTATTAAACGACTAACAGCTGTTTTATTCTAATCGTTATATTGTCTTTGAATAACGTTTCAATGTGGCTATGACTTAACTTTTGCCTTTAACTATATTCATAACAACTGAAATAATCAGTAAAATAACGAAAACACCAAATATAATTTTGGCAATACCCGCGGCAGAACCGGCAATTCCACCAAACCCTAAAACTGCTGCGATTAATGCAACGACTAAGAATATTAAAGCCCAACGTAACATAATGTATCCCTTATTTTTGTCAGTTAAAGTCAGTCAATATCTTAATTTAATTGCAAACCATGGGCCTAGTTGGAGATTTTTGTTGGCAAATGTAGAGCTCATGTGGCTTGCAGAGTGATTAAGCTCATCGGAAGGAAGTATATTTCTGCGCCACTACAACACTTATTGCAAAAAATGCTAGCCTTCTTACCTCCGAAATTGTAAATATTTCTCGAATAAAAAGGATCAGAGTAATGTTCCATTATTTAACTCTGATCCCGTAGGTGCTACTTGCTCGCTACCGCTTTTCTTACCCGTGCGCCATAGTCGCTATCGGCTAGGTCGTACTGCACGAACATGGCTTCTTGAACATCTTGTGTCGCTTGGCTTAGACCATCAGCAATATTGTTTACTAACTGCTGCTTTTGATCTTCACTCATAATGCGATACAGATCGCCTGCTTGAGAGTAGTTGTCTTCATCACGGTTATCATAAATGTCTAACCATGCGTCTTGCTCTAATGGCATCGGTGGCTCTTGCACCTCTGGCATTTCGGCTGGCTCACCAATTCGCGCTCGGTTATTTGGATAGAAGTTTGCTCCACCTCCCGCAAGCGCAGGATTTATTCCGGCAAAGGCACCATCCCTTTGATAGTTGTGCACTGGGCATCGCGGTGCGTTTACTGGTATTTGATTGTAATTCGCACCAATACGGTATCTGTGTGCATCTTGATATCCAATTAGTCGCGCTTGAAGCATTCTGTCTGGCGACGCACCAATACCCGGTACCAAATTGCTCGGCGCGAACGCCGCTTGCTCAGTTTCTGCAAAGTAGTTATCAACATTGCGGTTTAACTCCAACTGTCCTACTTCAATTAACGGGAAGTCGCTGTGCGGCCATATTTTGGTCAAATCAAACGGATTGATATGATAACTGCGAGCTTCCTCTTCGGTCATGATCTGCACGTTCACTGTCCACGATGGGAAGTCGCCGGTATCGATACTTTCAACAAGGTCTTGTTGGGCACCGAAGGCAGGCATTTTCGCTGCTTCTTCGTTGGTAAGCGTTTTGATACCTTGGTTAGTTTTAAAGTGCCACTTCACCCAGTAGCGCTCACCGGCGTTGTTCCAAAAGCTTAAAGTATGTGAGCTATAGCCATTCACGTGGCGATATGAAAGCGGGATACCGCGGTCAGACATCAAAATCGTTGATTGGTGTAATGACTGCGGGTTGTTCGCCCAAAACTCATATACTGCCTGGGGGTCTGGCAAGTTAGTGCGCGGGTTTTTCTTTTGGCTGTGAATAAAGTCAGGAAACTTAATACCATCTCTTAAGAAGAATACAGGTGTATTGTTTCCAACCATGTCCCAGTTGCCCTGCTCGGTATAAAACTTCACAGAAAAACCACGAGGGTCTCGAGCATAGTCACTTGAGTCTTGCCCGCCCCCAACTGTTGAAAAGCGCAAAAACACATCGGTTTTCTGCCCTTCTTTTTGTAGAAATTCTGCAATAGTGTAGTTAGATAAACTCTTGGTTAGCGTAAATGTACCATGCGCTGCACTACCTCTAGCGTGAACTACGCGCTCTGGAATTCTCTCGCGATTAAAGTGTGCAAGCTTCTCGAACAAATAGTGATTGTCAAAAGTAACCGGGCCACGTGGGCCTGCAGTTCGACTTTGATTGTCATTGGCAA
Source organism: Alteromonas sp. ALT199 (assembly GCF_018619335.1). GTDB lineage: Bacteria > Pseudomonadota > Gammaproteobacteria > Enterobacterales > Alteromonadaceae > Alteromonas. Next base: position 101,565 of record NZ_JAHHDX010000117.1, read on the forward strand.
CGGGCGCACCATTGCTAGACGTTAGCGTAGTAGGGTTTATAGCTGTACCTGAAAATGGACACTTACTCATTGCGAATTCCTTCTAGTTCATTTCTGCCCCTCTTTTCAGCTTTACTAACAGTCTCGCTAAAACGGGGCTTACTTTAATAATTAACAACGCTTTGTTAATTACCTTTTTCATTTAGAAATATAATCGCTGATTTATTAAAGCAATTAAAACGAACAAAATAGATAGTACTAATCGTGATTTCAAATCACGCTGAAGCGCTTGTTACTAGATGGCAGGTTTGACACTTATTATTTAACTATCGGGGGCTTCGTATTGCAGGGGCATGTATAAGCAAGCTTAGTGTGGCTGGAAAAAGTGGGCGCTAGTTGTTCAGAGCGTACTTTTTTACGAAGGTGTTTATACCGCTCAGTAGCTTGCTCCTTGGGCATACCAAATTACAGTGGGTAGGCATGGGCGCGCCCCACCTAAGCAAATAGTCAAACAATGGCAGCGATGGTGTAACGGCAATGGCAATGTCGAAACTGCGTTCCAATAAGACATTCACACCCATTTTTACGATGACATTACACTACCATCAAAATGGTTACTCGCCGCTGATAATGCCATTGCTAACTTAAAAAATGTAGAGAATGTAGTGCGAATATTTCCTAACGTCAGCGCACAAATAAAGATGCTTCACCCTAGCGATTTTAAGGGGAAAGAAATAGGTCATATGAAGTTTTTTCTCACAAAAATATCAGTACATCTGGCCCCAAACCTTTCAGTTTTTGGTAGAGCTTGTGGAAAACTAGCGTGCTTGTTCCATGCGAGACAGCAGTGCGTTTGCTTTTTCTCGTTGTTCAAAAGGCGTTGATGACTTGACTAAGCGACTTAAAATGCGTTTCGCTTCTGAGTAGTTTTCTAATTCTACCAAGGTATAGGCAAGATGATATTGTAGTGACAAAGATGTCGCATTTCGCACTGACGCTTGTCGAAGCAGGGGCAGCGAGGCCTGTGGTTTGCCATTAATGGTTAGCGCCCAACCATAAGTGTGCAGCACACCGGCGTCTTTGGGTTGTAATCGGTACGCTTGCTCAGCAAAGTGTAAGCTCTTTTCGTTATTTATCAGTAAATGAAGCTCCGCTAATCGATTATATAATGCAAACCGGTTTGCTTCTGGTGCTACCTCTAACATATAAAGATAGTGGTTGATTGCGGTGTTAGCATCGCCATAATAATAGTGATATTGCGCCAGTAAATTACGGGTGAAATACCTATCGGGCTCTTGTTCTACCGTCGCAGTTAAACGCTTAATCAACGCCGAAAAATCACCTGTTTTCACACTTAGGGCATACAGTTTGGCGAAGGCTAAATCGAAGGTTTCATCTTCATTCAGCACCTTTTGATAAAATGTCATCGCTTGAGTGAAACGACCTTTTTGCTGGGCTAATTCACCAAATTTGAATAACACCTGAGGGTGCTTAGGATAACTTTTTATTATTGCTGACAGACTAGATTCTGCACGTTCAACTTTATTTAATGCTAATAAAAGCTTCACCCACTGAAGTTGTAAATTTAGGTTTTTTGGTTGCAATAATCGAGCTTTATCCATACTACTCAGGGCTTTATCTTCATCACCCACAGCCAACCAATTTTGCGATTCACTTACCAGTACGTTTACCGGCCTATCAAATATTAATTCTAGTTTTAGAAGAGTTGATTTTGCATTTTCTACATCGTTTGCTTTGATGTAAAACGTAGCCAGTTGCACTAATGCCAAAGGATTGCCAGGCTCCTTCACTTCTAATTCACGCAATGCAGCAATGGCACTTCTGTAGTCTCGTTGCTGATTCATTGCAGCCACGGCGGAGAAAGTGATTTTTCCTATTGGCCCAAATTTTTGTAAAAGGTATCTATACCGTCTATCGGCTGATTCAAAATCGCCTCGACGCATGTCAATATTCGCCAATTGAAACACCACTTGAAGATGATTTCCTTTTTCTTCTTCAAGCAAAAGTAAAATAGCTTCAGCGTCGTCTAACAATCCTTTGTTGATTAGCATTGTTGCTTGATTGTATCGCGCAGCAAAAAGATCAGGCGCCTGGTTGAGAACATCGGATAGTACAACTTCAGCCTCTGCGTATTTTTTTTCAATCAGCAATTGAGCAGCGTACATATTCAGAATCGTTATATCATCAGTAAACTGCGCTCTTAAAGTGGCGATGGCTTTTGCGGCTTTTTGGGTTTCGCCGATATCGAGAAAATAAAGAGAATAGGCCACTAACACTTGTCGATTGTCTGGGTATTGCTCTAATAAATTGTTTAACTGTTCTGCAGCTTCTTTAAATTTACCTCGGGAGAATTCTACCCGTACCGCAAACAAAGCAACGTCTACATTATCGGAATACAGCTCAGTTAAGGAAGATAGCAATCTTACTGCTTTAAAATTACGGGCGTTTTCTAAATACAAACTTCCTAGAAAAATTGCCTGCTCAATATGTTGTTCTATCAATTCCTCCTCGTGATTTTGCAGCCCTAACATGGCGGCTTTTTTATCGCCCAACGCCATGTTAGTAGTTGCTAGCAAAATCGCGGTTTGCAGGTCTTGTTCGCTGTAAGTTGTAAATAGATTAAAGCTATCTCTTGCTTGTTCAAAATTGCCTTGCATCAGGGCCACCATACCCCGCAAATAGAGCAAGGAAGGTTCCGCTATCATCATTTCTTCTGGCACGATAGATAAACGCTGATCGATTTGCTCTAGTTGAGGGCGAATATTAGATAAGGCATCTATCTGGCTAGTAAGCCAACTATTGACAAACATTAAGTATAAGTCATCTTCCGTTTCCAATAACAAATCTTCGGTGACTAATAACGCAGCGTCCAAATCGGCTATGGCCACATAAGCATCAATTAAACTTCGTGCAATTTTCGCGTTATTGGGCGAAATTCGATAGGCGTTGTTGAAATAACGCTGTGACAGCAGCACATCCCCTCTTGCACTTGCAAGACGGCCAAGCGCCCACCATGTTAAGGCTTGACTGTCGTCCTCAGCAAGCGAGCGTTGAAGCAAGGTATCTGCCTGTTTATATTGACCATCCTCAATGGCCAACAAGGCCAAGCCGTTTAATCCCAGGGGATGCTCTGGTAATTGGGTAAGCAATTCATCATATTCCCTTTGGGCACATAGCCGTCTCGATTCAATCAGGCACGCTTCAGCACGAGTAGCGCGCCATTGTGCCAAGTGGGCCTTAGATAAGTCGGTAGATACGTCTATGGCTAGTATTTGCTCTGACTTTTGCAGGCGCACCAATACTCTGGACCAATTAGGCAACACCAAATTGGGGTCCGCACCTTTTTCATAGGCATGTAAATAGGTGTTGTGGGCTTGTTCCCACAACCCTGTTTCGAAATAAAGATTGGCTAAAAGTAGGTGTGCAGGAAGATAATCGGGGTTAGCTTGTAGCACATTCTTTATATGGATAAACGCGTCGTTGAAAGCTTTGGCTTCATAACTAACAATGGCAGATTCATAATCTACACTCGCAGTATCTTTTTGATCAGCATTGGCTAATGCCGTGAATGAAAGTGTAAGTATGAAACTAAAAACACTTACACAAATTCGTTTTCTCATTATTTAACGGGTTACTTTAAGCCTGCGTGTAACCATCAATATACTGGCGATAAGTATCAAGAACAAGCTTGAGTGGGGCTCTGGAACTTCAACAACATTCGTTTCACGTTCATAGTTAAATACAAAGTTATGAAACTCACGAGCCCCAGTGTAAGACTCAGACGCGAAGGCGCCGTCAAATGATGACCCGCCTGTAATGTCTGCAAAAGGCGCAAGTACAGACCCTTTTACATTCAGGTTATTGAAATCAATGCTTTCAGCATCATAAAAATTCCACAAAATATTAGAATAGTAACTTTGCTGGGTGAAATCACCTGTACTGTTTACGCCACCACCAATAACAATGTTCTTGCCTTGCAAGTCGCTGGCAGACACATTAATGATAATAGTTTCAGCACTGCCTGCAATTAAGTTTAATGAGCTGTTCTGGGCAAACACTTCGCTGGCTGAAACATTAAACACAGCAATTTCATCAGTACCTGTGTAATTAAACGTGCCGTTGCTGTATGTTCCATTTTCTGTAAGGCTTGAGTAGTAAGCAGTATCTGCGTATAAAGAATTAGCAATGTCGGTAATAGACACATCTGGGTTATAAATAGCCTGACCGTCATCACCGTCGTTCAATTCTACCGTCGATGTATTTAAGGCCCCGCCGTAGACGAGATTATTGTCTCTAAGCACCCGAATACCATTCGCGTTGACATCACCTACAATGGTCACCGCATCAATAGCTGTGTCGGTATTGGCTAACCGACTACCAAACTCAGCAGTGCGTCCTTGAGCGTTTAAATTTCCGCCAATAAATGCCTGCCCTTCAACATCTCCACCTTGGAAGTTGTAATCTTCTAGCAAAATAAGATTATAAGTGCCGAGCACATTCGATGTCGTTGTACTCGTGCTGGCGGTTTCAGCCGCTACAGCGGTGAATTGAACAACGCAAAAAACAAAAAAAAGTGCAAAACGCATAAAACGACTACCCAACGTGTTAGCGAAACTAAAAAAAGCGCTAGTCCTTTAAGGACGCTGCCTAAAATACTCGGAAATGAAAATGGTTCTGTTAGCCTACCATTTTTGGCTTTAATAAGCAAAAATCACACCAACTTTGAAACTCCAATAAACTCATGCACTTCAATGATTTACATATTTTTAACACCGCTTTTTTGTATATTTTCTTGACAGCCTTGCACCTAAAAAATGCAACTTTAGTTGATGTTAAAATAAAAAAGAGACACTAGTATTAAGCCTCTCTAGCTATGAATTCAGCACTAGGGCGCCCTAAGGCTGCGGCACATCCACTCCTCTACATATTACTTTTTTGCAATAAAGGTCTAGCGTTAGCTTTTGTCCGTAAATAAAGAAACAACAGTTCGTCAAATACTAAGGGCTTGCGTAATGACAAAGCCACTCATATTCATTACCGGTTTTATAATGTTATGCATCATTACCTTTGCGTCTTGTAAGACCTTTGAAACACTTTGGCGTATTAACCACAAGAACAACGAGCTAACTTTTATGGGCAGTTCAGGTTGGCAGTGGCATAACAAATCACAAGGGCTTCAAATTAAGCGTGTAGACAATTACTTGCCAGCGATGAGAAAAGTATCTGACAGCAAAGAATATGCTTCGCTTATTACCATTACCGAAAGCGGAAATTATCGCGGCTTTGTGTTTTTTGACCAGGACTGTGAAGAAGGCGCTATTGTCTCAGAGCGTGTAACTTACAGTGCAGCAGAATCACTAAAACTTGAAGTATTACACTGCCTTCATGGAAAGCTGGTGTATATGAAAAACTGGGCAACAGCACCTACAAAAAGGTGGCGTGGCCGTGTGGGCGACTTTGAATTCGATGAAGCATTAAATGAATGGGATTTCACACCACTTCAACAAGCCTATTTAAAGAGCGTTGCCGAACTCATTTGAAAATTGGGGTCAGAGTACTTTTTGTCGGTGTCTCTCTTTAGCCATTGTGATGCTAAGAAGATGATTAACTTAAATGAAGTCTGCTGCCCCGTCATTTGAGTAATGCACTCTGACCCCATTATTTAGGTGTTGGCGAGGGCGTCGTCGATATCTTTTGCACTGTGACGGTTTTCTAATTGGCCGTCATCGCCCCAGGTCTTGTTGACGATACGGCCGCGTTTAACGCCTTCTCTTTGTTCTAGCTGTTTAGCCCAACGAACCAAATTGGTGTACTCATGTACTTGAAGAAACGTCGCTGCATCGTATAGGTTGCCAAGCACTAAATTGCCGTACCATGGCCATATAGCTATATCAGCTATGCTGTATTCACTTCCCGCCATAAATTCATTGTTTGCTAAGTGCTTATCTAGCACGTCTAACTGACGCTTAGTTTCCATAGTAAAGCGATTGATAGGGTATTCCATTGGATAAGGCGCATAGCTATAGAAGTGCCCGAAACCACCACCTAAGTATGGCGCTGAACCCACCTGCCAGAATAACCAGTTAAAGCACTCAGCCTTGGCGTGAGCGTCTTGCGGAATGAACTTACCGAACTTTTCTGCCAGGTAAACCAAAATTGAGCCTGATTCAAAAAGCTTGGTTTCTGGCGACGTTGTAGTGTCGACCATAGCAGGAATTTTACTATTCGGATTCACATCAACAAACCCAGAAGAAAACTGATCGCCCTCTCCAATATTTACTAGCCAAGCGTCGTACTCTGCTTCACTTACACCTGCTGCCAACAGCTCTTCTAGCATGATAGTTACTTTCTGACCATTAGGTGTAGCTAGTGAATAAAGTTGTAAACCATGTTCACCATTGGAACGGGGCTTTTCATGGGTCGCGCCCGAAACAGGACGATTAATACTGGCCCACTTGTTACCGTCATCTTCTGCCTGGGACCAAACTTCTGGTGGTGTATAGCTACTTTCTGTCGACATAGTAAATCCTTTGAGTTGTTTCATTTGGTTAAGTTACTTCGATATATAACTACTAAGAACAGCTTTTAAAGACTTACAGCTCAACACTGTCGACTAGTAAACGTCGATATACGTCTACTGACATAAAAAGCCGTGCGTTGTAAGTATACAAAGCACGGCTTCAAGAATAAAAGGCGAACAGTCCTTTGCTCGCAAACCGGAACTATCGACAGTCACCATTAACGTTTTCTTAGCAAAAAACGTGGCAGAATCGATAGTGTATAAAAAAGACTGGTTGTGAATTACTTAACTTCGTAATACGCGTCAATTAAGTCGGATTCATCTAAGTAAACAAACATTTCACTTTGCTTATCTAGTGGGCTCTCTGCAATTGTGTTAGTAGCCGTTTTAGGGGTGTTTGCGTTTTGTGCTGCAACATCATCGTTGGGCGCATCACAAGCAGAAAGTGTTGCAAGAGCGGCCATCACTAACGACGTAGAGAATGAGCGTTTAATAATTCGCGCATAGAAAGGACTTGCCTTGTTTTTTAACTTTGTCATCAATAACACCTTTTGCTCCTTGTTGTAACTGATAAGAGGAGTATCAATGATTATGCCAATTAAAAATAAACCATTAATAACAGATGGTTAGAACACAAAAAATCATATTAAGTGAAAGAGTAAAGAGGGAAATGTTGCGCATAGGCAACACCTTTTTTGTATAAAGCGGATTTGAATAAACTAAACGAGCGGTATTCAAACAAGTTTGCCGTAATCAGTTAAATTGATTATTCAAAATAGAAATAAAAATTTTTTGAATATATAAAAAAAGCAGGCTAAGCCTGCTTTTTAAAGAGTTTTTTCGATTAGATGCTGACG
>NZ_JAHHDX010000055.1:0-274 GCF_018619335.1 Alteromonas sp. ALT199
GTTAACAATATAATGTAAAGTGGTAGGGCATATTGATAAAGAGAAGGACATGCACTTTATCTGATTCCTAATTTAGGAATTAAGCTCGTATGTCTAATTACATCGCTAAATTAGAACAGGTTAATTCAATGAAGCCCTTGCACCTGCCCGCATTATTTGTACTTTCTTCCTTAATAGGTTTGATTTCGTGTGCTCAAGACTCACAGGTCAAACCATCTGAAAAAGTGGTTAGCTCCAGCTTGATTTCAAACGATGTTGTGGTCTCAGATAATGA
>NZ_JAHHDX010000055.1:461-1619 GCF_018619335.1 Alteromonas sp. ALT199
AAACAACAACCTCGTCCCAACATTCTTTGGATTATTACTGACGATCACAGACCAGACTCAATATCGGCATATAATCAAGCGGTATACGGACAGGCTAATAGTCCGCTGGGCTATATTGAATCACCAAACGCTGACGAGCTCGCTCAAGAGGGCGTACTATTTACACAAGCGTTTACAAATTCTCCTGTATGCGGTCCTTCGCGAGCGGCGCTTCATTCTGGCAGATATCCATTTCGAACTGGACGGTTCGCGTTTGAACTTTCCCACCCTGGCCCCGACTTTTCTAGGCCTCTTTTATCTGAGTACTTGCAACGAGAGGGTTATTACACAGCAATGTTTGGAAAAGAAGACCATTATTTTATGCAATGGGGACCTGGCCAAACATTTAACAAACTGCCAATCTTCGATTTTAGAGTGCATTTCAAACACGATCTCCAAAACCATGGTATTGGTGATATTTACACACGTGCCAGTTATGGTGACGAACCTGGAAACTCGACACCTATTGGTTACAGCGAGTATGTGAGCTATCCAGATGGCTCTCAAAGAAGCTATTTGCTGAAGAGCAAAGATGGAGAAGTTAGCCAAGGCGCCCTTGCTCAACGAGCCAGAACTGACCAAGAGTTTGACATACTTCGCAGTTACACTAGAAGCAACCCAAATCTAATAATAGGTGGTGTAAATCCAAATAGTGCAACTGAGACAATTGACGCGAAGGTGGTAAGAGAATTAAGGAATCATCTGCAATTTGCACAACAGGAATATAAAACATTAGCGGGTAAAAGTGTCAAAGGTGCTGACATGAATAAGCCGCTGTTCATAAATTTGGGTTTTCATTTACCTCATACACCCATTTTGCCTCCTAAATCGATAAGAGAGCGCTTCGAATCTAAACGTTATAGCGTGCCGAATTTCGATCGTTCTGAGGTTAAGACGCTTCCCCCTCAGCTGCAAAAATTGTACAACGCGACCAAAATTGAAGGGATGACAGACGCTGAACTTCAACAAACAATACAGGATTATTACGCGTTTTCAGCTCATGGTGATGAATTGATTGGCGAAGCACTAGAGGCATTCAAATCCTACAGTGAAAGACAAGGTCGCCCTTGGGTAGTTGTTTACACTATTGGTGATCATGGATGGCATTTAGGTGAACAG
>NZ_JAHHDX010000172.1:1685-2736 GCF_018619335.1 Alteromonas sp. ALT199
GCTTAAAGCCACAAACAGCTAGTAGACAGCGTTTACGGTGTGGACTACCAGGGTATCTAATCCTGTTCGCTACCCACACTTTCGCACATGAGCGTCAGTCTTTGGCCAGGGAGTCGCCTTCGCCACTGATGTTCCTCCAGATATCTACGCATTTCACCGCTACACCTGGAATTCCACTCCCCTCTCCAAGACTCTAGTCTGCCAGTTCTAAATGACCGTCCCAGGTTGAGCCCGGGGCTTTCACATCTAGCTTAACAAACCGCCTGCGTGCGCTTTACGCCCAGTAATTCCGATTAACGCTCGCACCCTCCGTATTACCGCGGCTGCTGGCACGGAGTTAGCCGGTGCTTCTTCTGTTGTTAACGTCACGGCTAGCAGGTATTAACTACTAACTTTTCCTCACAACTGAAAGTGCTTTACAACCCGAAGGCCTTCTTCACACACGCGGCATGGCTGCATCAGGGTTTCCCCCATTGTGCAATATTCCCCACTGCTGCCTCCCGTAGGAGTCTGGACCGTGTCTCAGTTCCAGTGTGGCTGATCTTCCTCTCAGAACAGCTAGAGATCGTTGCCTTGGTAAGCCTTTACCTTACCAACTAGCTAATCTCACTTGGGCCTCTCTTTGCGCCGAAGCCTAAGCCCCGTTTGGTCCGTAGACATTATGCGGTATTAGCAGTCGTTTCCAACTGTTATCCCCCTCGCAAAGGCAAGTTCCCAAGCATTACTCACCCGTCCGCCACTCGTCAGCGAAGTGCAAGCACTTCCTGTTACCGTTCGACTTGCATGTGTTAGGCCTGCCGCCAGCGTTCAATCTGAGCCATGATCAAACTCTTCAATTAAATATATCGAAATATGAATCGTCGTTATGTTGACACTCTTAACGAGTGCCCACACAGATTGTCTTGTCTAAATTGTTAAAGAACGTTGCGACTTCGTCGCAATTCACTAGAAGCCGTTGCTTCTTAGTGACTCACCCTGTTCGAGTGAGGTGCGCATTATACGCTGGAAGTTTTCGTTGTCAACACTTTTTGAAAATTTATTTTCTGAAGCG
>NZ_JAHHDX010000087.1 GCF_018619335.1 Alteromonas sp. ALT199
TAGCAAAAGGTTCGAAGTGTTTTTTTAAGCTGTTATGCTCTATTTCTAACAGATTGATTGATATAGAAGAGATGTTCTGTTGCTGTGCGAGCAAGCATAGTTGTCCTGTAGTCCAGTAACCAAGATGATCGTTATTGCGGTTACTTAGCATGTGAGCAAAGTTTCTTACAATTCCTTTGAATTCTGAACGACGAGCCATGATTCTCCTTGGCTTCTAACGGCCCGCATAACGGGCAAAAATATGTAGGCTATAATACTGAGCGAAGCGAGGGGAGCCTACGTGTTTTTGTCCCAAGGAGCGCTAGCGACTGAGTTGATGCGTTTGTTATGTTCCATTAACCCCAGCTAGAAAGTTGTGATAGGTAGACCAATCAGGATCTTGAGAAATTTCAATTTCTATTGGATACACCTCATGCCCTGCCAGTAATGAGTTTAACTGCGACATCCAAGAGTCAACGTCTTTAACGTACCACACCCATTCTTTTCTTCCACTTCCCGTGGCGACTAACATTAGGAAGCTAATTTCTTTCTTGTCTAACGACGAAATAGCATCTTCAAATTCAATTTGTCGATTATTTGCTGTTTCATTTGGCATTCCATTATTTTCGTTTACGTCAAATCCCCAGTAGATGTTAATCAAATTTGGATAGTCTGATTCTGAAACTCCAGTAGGGACAGCGTGCATGCTTCTGTAAACTACTGGAAGTCCACTCTGTTCACCCGTTGCTGTGAAGTAAACATTTTCAGCCGTTGCAGTTGTCATAAGGAAACTCCATGTAATAAGCAATAATACCTTTTTCAAAACTACCCTCGATATTGAACAAGGAACATAACGCCACAATCAGCGGCAGACTAGTTGTTGATTGTTTTGTGCGAAAATGGCGTAGCCATGCACAAAACAAGCGACGGCTAGGCTGTCCAAGCCACGCAGTGGCTGATGCTGGATTGCCTTGTTAGGTTTTACTGAATTTGAATATTTTCGATTTCGTTTTTATAACAACAAAAACACTGAGACCTAATATGACAAGCGCAGGAATCCCTTCGGCAGGAGGTGTATACATGAAGTGAAAATACACGGCTCCACTCATGATAGTGGCGATACCAGCAGCTGATATAGCGCTAAGGGAACTAATGAATAATCCTATGGCGCCAGCAATTTCACACACTCCGATGAAGTAGCCAAACCACCCAGGTAACCCGAGAATATGAAAACTTTCGTGAAGCTCAGGAACACCTGCCAATTTGGCACCGCCACCTGCTACCAAAACAAGGGCGATTAGTCCTCTTGCGATATTAAATCCGTATTTTTTCATTTCGAAAACCCTTACTTAAATTAATGGACGAACCTAACTTTAAGCTAAGGGGCGCAGATGCGTGGGGCATAATGGCGAAGCCGCCCCGCGTATAGGCGTCCCAGCGACCGAAGGGAGTGGCTTAAGCGCTTTGTTAGAAGCAGAGCCTGCACCTTTGGCCTTATTAAAAACTAATAAAGTCAGCATACGATTGATTATTAACACAAACAAGTAAAACAACAGTGCAGTGATGTAGTTGATTTGACTGAAGCAAGCCGCCCTATGAATTACCAAGTGCAATGGCGCTTGCTGACTGAAAATAAGAACTTGGCGATAAAGCGCCTATTGCGCAACCTATGAAGTTGAAGCGGCGAAGTTAAAACCACCAAAAGCCAGAGCGATTTTTGAAACAGCAGGTGAGGGCGGTTGAACTGTTATTTGTATTAAGCGAAACGCAGTTTAGGCTGACGCCTTCTAACTTTAAGCTAAGGGGCGTAGATACGTGGGGCATAATTGGCGAAGCCGCCCCGCGTATAGGCGTCCCAGCGACCGAAGGGAGTGGCTTAAGCGCTTTGTTAGAAGCAGAGCCTATTCCTTTGGCCTTATTAAAAACTAATAAAGTCAGCATACGATTGATTATTAACACAAACAAGTAAAACAACAGTGCAGTGATGTAGTTGATTTGACTGAAGCAAGCCGCCCTATGAATTACCAAGTGCAATGGCGCCTGTTGGCCTAGAAAAAGAACTTGGCGGTAAAGCGCCTATTGCGCAACCTTTGAAGTAAGCGCGGTGTCATTAAAACTACCAATGCTTGGGCGATGTATGAAACAACAGGTGAGGGTGGTTGAACTGATATTTTTATAAAGCCAAACGTAGTTTAGGCTGACGCCTTCTAACTTT
>NZ_JAHHDX010000110.1 GCF_018619335.1 Alteromonas sp. ALT199
TAAAGAATAGCCAGATAATAAAAAACTTAAAGCAAAATTAACGGAATGCATATGAAAAGAATTATGTTTTTGCTACTCACTCTTTATAACATCAGTGCAAACGCCAATTCAGTGTTATCAATGAAAGAAAGAAGTGTCTTAATTGATAATATTCTTGAGCAGCGCTTCAATGATGTACTTCCAAAAATTATGGAGCGTGAAGGCATCGATATGTGGGTGTTAATGTCGCGAGAGTACAACGAAGACCCTGTATTAAAAACCATGCTGCCTTCAACCTGGGTCTCTGCAAGACGTCATACTATGTTAGTTATTTACAGCCCGGGAAATGGCCAACCGCTAGAGCGTTTAGCCGTGGCAAGATACGCAGTAGGTTCACTATTTAAAAAAGCATGGGATAAGGAAGTAGAGCCCAATCAGTGGAAAGCGTTGAAACATATTATCGAAACTCGTAACCCTTCAAAAATTGCCATTAACACGTCTGATGCATTTGCGCTGGCTGACGGCATGACCTCTACCGAATACAACAAATTTACGACCGTGCTTTCTAAAGAATTAAAAAGCCGCGTCGTGAGTGGTGAGAGCCTTTCCATTGGCTGGTTAGAAACCCGTAGTGAACTGGAAATGCAGTATTACCCCGTACTCACTCAAATTGGTCACTCGCTGATAGCGACAGCATTTTCAAATGAGGTTATCACACCTAACGTGACAACCACCGATGATGTTGTCTGGTGGCTTCGCGATCAAACCCGAGCGATCGGACTTACTAATTGGTTTCATCCTACGGTCTCAATCCAACGCAAAAACAACGAAGTGTTTGATCAAGTTAATGCGTTTAGTAAACGCCCTGGCGAAAATATTATTCGACCGGGAGACCTCATCCACGTAGATTTCGGTATTACCTACCTTCGGCTTAACACCGATCAACAGCAACACGCCTACGTATTAAAACCTGGTGAAAAAGACGCGCCAGCGTCGCTTAAAAAAGCACTTAAAGCTGGTAACCAGTTACAAGACATTCTTACCAGCAATTTCAAAGTAGGTAGAACAGGCAATGCTATTTTAAGCATGTCGCGCCAACAGGCTATCGAACAAGGCATTACGCCTGCTATTTATACTCATCCCCTAGGTTTTCACGGGCATGCGGCTGGCCCAACAATAGGAATGTGGGACGCACAAGAAGGCGTGCCAGTTAAAGGGGATTACCCAATGTTTGCCCAAACAGCCTACTCCATAGAACTTAATGCTGCTAGCTTCATTGAACAGTGGAACAAAGAGATAAGAATTATGCTGGAAGAAGATGCGTTTTTTGACGGTACGTCAGTAAAGTATCTAGATGGAAGACAGACTGAGTTTCACTTAATTCACTCTAGTGAAAAGCAATAGGTAGGCCTGAAGCCGTGTGGTTACTTTCAAAGGTAAGGAGTATCGATTGGCGAGAATAGCCAGTATAGAAAAAGAGAGTAAGTGGTAACGTTCGTAAAGTGTCAGACCTTTCGCCCTCTCAAGCGAAAGGCCATGAAACTGTACAAAACATTAGCAGTAGGTTGCTACCCTAAAACGAGGTCTTATTCAGCAGCTGTGCGAACAACAACGTTTTCTACACTGTATTCACGAACAAAGTCAGACATTGCTTTGTGGTTACAGATAATGTTTTCACCTTCTAGACCAAACTTCGCTAGTGCTGCATCTTTACCTACAGTAAGAGCTTCAAGACAAGCTTGTGAAGCTACATCTTCATTCTTTGCAACAAGTGCTACTGTTTTTGCGTTTTCAGTTGCCTTGTTGTTTTTGTACATGTAAGCAAAAGTGCGAAGTGATTCACCGTTACAACGTACAGATGCACTGAACTGTTCAGCGTTAAAGCCTTTAGAACGGATAAGGCGTAACGCAGGACCAAAACCTTCTTTAGCCGCAGTTAAACACGCTTGAGTTTCGATGTTGTCGTTAATTGGCTTTAGTACTACATCTTTTGCAAAAGATTGTGTAGCAGCAACAGATAACGTTAAAGCAATAGCGAAAGTAGACAGTTTCATTTTTGAATTCCTATTTTGTAACTAAATTAGATATCACCTAAGTGATGTGTACATTATGAACAAAACTTTCATAAAATAAAGCACTTTTTCGTAATTT
>NZ_JAHHDX010000177.1:0-173 GCF_018619335.1 Alteromonas sp. ALT199
CTAATTGCCTGAGTATTTTCTTAATGTTTGCTTAAAAATGAGATATATTCTAAGAAACTAATAATTAAATCCAAAAGACCAACTCAAAAACAAGGACGTTCGAAATGAACAAAAGCATTATTGCTATTGCCGTTAGTGCAACTCTTCTTGCCGCCTGTGGCGGTTCCGACGAC
>NZ_JAHHDX010000177.1:443-3712 GCF_018619335.1 Alteromonas sp. ALT199
TTCAATTAACGTACTTGCTAATGATACCGACCCAGAAGGCGATGCGTTAACTGTAACAGCGGTTGGCACGCCAGATGTGGGTGAAGTAGCTATCATCAATAATGAAATTGTTTATACGCCTACAACTCTTGCTATGGGGGAAGTCAGTTTCTCTTACGATGTAACTGATGGTGAAAACACAGTAAGTTCAACGGTTACTATCACTAATCAACAGTCTGTTTCAATTTCAAGTATTGCAACCGATGCGCCTTTAGCCAATGCAGAAGTGACGGCGCTTGATGTAGGCGGAAATGTAATTGCTACCACGCAGGCCGGCGCGGATGGTCGTTTCACGCTTCCTATTACGGTGAGTGCTGCGCCCGGCGATTTAACGCTTAATGCAGTGGGTACGGAAGAACAAGCGCACGTAACGCTAACTTCCCACGTAGGTACTTTTACAGCGCTTCGTAGCCTTAGTGTTGAGAATAACACCAATGAACTTACCGATACCCTGCTGCCTGAAAGTAAGATAACTCATCTAAGTACGGCTATGGATATACTTTATTCGGAGTATAAAGAGAACGGCGGAGAAGGAAGCTTCGATACGTTTTCAAGTGAAGTGGACTTCGAAAAAGTTCTAGGCTTGGCCAGCTTTATAAAAGTTCTTGCTGATAATAGCGAGTTCTCGGTTCCTGAAGGTATGAGCACTTTGACATTCTTTACTGGAAGCCTGGTCGATGTACTAAGTACCATTCGAGAGTATGTTAATAGCTTAGGTCTGTTAAATGAAGACGGTACATATGACGAAGCTTATGTAGAGGCAATTAATGCTGCCCGAGCAGAAACGCTTGCAGATGAAACATTGCAGCAAAATTATGTAGATGCTGATATTGCGGATGCGGTTTTCGCGACTTACTACCACTCTGAACAGCAAGCTGGCAAAGGCATGACAGCTTACACATTCAATGCAGATGGCAGCGGCGAGAAAACATCTGCAGAAAATGCATTTAATATATATTCAGATGAATTTAAGTGGAGTGTTGTAGACGGAAACCTAGTTATTGACCAGCTTGACCAGTCGCTCAGTGCAAACTTTGTGTTTCTTGATGAAGAAATTTATAGTCGGTTTGATGAACAAACAGTCTACGAGATATCTGATTATGCCTATGAGTATGACATTCGATATTGGGAAACGGAGCGCACAGTAACAAACGAACGTATGGACTTGCTAACACAGGCTGGCGGGCACGCACTTGCTGTGTTAACAACTACTACTGAGCTTTCCCTCACACCGATGGATGACATTCAAGATAAACCTACGTTTACTACCACGTACGAAACTACCAGTAATGTTAAGTACAGCAACACTACTGCATCTACGTTTACTGTAACCGAAGAGGATTTGCTAGCATCACCTTGGGTGTTTGCTTATCAGGGAAGTTACACGTTTGATAAAGAGTACTTAAATGAAGACGAGCGTACTGAAGTTGGTATTTTAAACGACCAGTTTACATTCAAAGATGATAATACCTTCATGTCTCTCGTTTATGATGCACAAGGTACATGGCAGCTAAATGAGGGTGTTATCGAAATTGAACTAGAAGGCATGTCATTTTCAGTTACCCCGTTCAAAGCTCAGAATGATTTCGTGCTGGCGCTTTATGAGTTTGATAATGATGGTGTTGCTATTAAATTTACTGGCGATATGCACGCCATAGACTATGAGCTAGCCGAAGACTTCAGCATAGAAAGCTCATTGCCCAACATATGGATGTTTTCCTATAACGAAGCACTATTCGTAGACGGAACTCCATTGTTCGACGACGTATTTGGCTATTACTTTGAACCTGATGGCACCGCAGGCAGAGTCTACCCTGCTTTTGAAGAGCCATATTTTGTAGGAGATGGTGAGCTTTATAACTTCCAGTGGACTATGGATAACAACGAGGTCAATATTGTTGGGTTACGCGAGAATAGCGCGTTTGTTTTCAACAGAGAATATACTTGGAAATTATTGGGATCAAAGCAAGAAGGTGTTGTTGTTACACTTGAAATGCAGTCTAACAAAGTTGATTACACAGATGATTTTAACGAAAATCTTGTGTTCAACATTCTTCCTCGTTTAAGTTTCACCTTTAAATTAAATCTAGAAGAACAATATCCAGAGTTTTGGGAAAACACAGATGTAGGTAGTTTAAGTGCACCTGCAAGCTTATCTGACATAGCTCTGTCGTTTTCTTCGGAGTTGATTACTCGATAGTTCAGTGAAGTAATGGCGCTAGTGCACTAGAGCTTGAAGCAGTGGGGTCAGAGTAAACACTCTGACCCCGCAACTTAAGCATCTAGGATGCTCACATCACACCAATATCTTTCTAGCCGATTCAACAATCGCCTCACTAATTGTATAATCGGCGCGGCTTTTACCCGTAATGGCATAATACCTTTCATTAAGTGTATTGGCGTTACCTATACAGTGCACGCCATATTGTTCTTCTACGTGTTTTGATATTGCTGAAGGGGCACAGAATACGCCGAAATCCTCACTGCCGAATAACTTCAGTAGCGCCGTATCATCGAACTCGGCCACAATTTTGGGGTAAAGCTGTTCGGTTTCAAGCCAGCTAGTCAGTGCCTGGCGTATGCCTGACGTATTACCCTGAATAAGCAACGGCATTTGGTTTAAACAATCTGGAAATTGTAGTTCTTTACTAAGGGGCGATTTGGCAAAAAAGCTTAACGAGCTTTCCCCTAAGAAGTAGCTGTTGGCGCTAATTTGGGTGCCGGGCGCAATGCCTCTGTCTGCCACAATAAAATCGATGGCGTTTATGGCCAGCTCTTTTAGTAAACCATCAAAGCTGTCTTCTTTTATAACGTACTTTACTTGCGAAAACTTGCGCATGGTATCGTGCACAAAATCATAAAAAAGCACTTTTGGAATACCATTTGTAATACCTATTACGAATTCCTTCGTATTCACTTCGTCGCTATTGTTAAGTATTTCAGCCAGTTGGTTACCCTTGTGAAATATTTCGCTGGCATACTGATAACTCACTTTACCTCGCGCATTTAGGTAAAGTCGCTTGTTTATTCTGTCGAATAGTGAATAACCAAGCTGGCTTTCAAATGTGCTCAGTTGCCCGCTTACGGTTTGCGGGGTAACGTGGAGTAACTTAGCGGCCTTAGCGATGCTGCCTTCACGGGCGACTAGATAAAAATAATATAAGTGGTGGTAGTTTAGGTGATGCATACTTTAGCAGCCTGTTAAACGGGTAGAGAAATGTACTCTGACC
>NZ_JAHHDX010000128.1 GCF_018619335.1 Alteromonas sp. ALT199
CGTTATTGAAAAGTTAGAAGACGCCAGCCTAAACCTCGTTTGACTCAATACAAATCCCAATGCAACTACCCTCACCTGCTTTCACCAGCATCGCTCTGGCTTTTGGTGGTTTTAACTTCGCCGCATTAACTTCGAAGGTCGCGCAATAGGCGCTTTACCGCCAAGTTATTGTTCTAGGCCAGCAAGCGCCATTGCATTTGGTAATTCATAGAGCAGCTTGCTTCAGCTAAATCACCTACATCACTGCACTGGCATTTTGCTTGTTTGCTTTAGCAATCAATCGTATGCTGGCTTTATTAGTTTTTAATAAGGCCAAAGGAATAGGCTCTGCTTCTAACAAAGCGCTGAAGTCACTCCCTTCGGTCGTTCGGACGCATTTACGCGGGGCGGCTTCGCCATTATGCCCCACGCAACTGCGCCGCTTAGCTTAAAGTTATGTACCAGTAAAACTATGAATGACGACCAAAAAATCAAGATCGCTGAACTTAAACAGCTTAGGGCTATTGAGCACTTTAAGTCAGTAATATCAATGGCTGAATTAGCACTTAAGAGTGCAATATTAATAAACGGTGGGGCATCTGTTGCGCTGTTAACATTTATCGGTAACATTAAATCTGGTGATAAGAACTTTCTTGTTTATTCACTTTGTTCTTTTGCATTCGGAGTTTTGTTTGGCGCAATAGGAACATTTCTCGCTTATCTTGCTCAAAACCATTTCATGGAACAGATAAACGCACAAATTAAATCTCAAGATGATGAAAAACATAAATTTGTCGCAATCGGTTCTTGTGGTCTTTCATATTTAGCGTTCTTTATCGGCATTATTTTAGCCTCGAATGGGCTTATGGGTATAAGTACATAACAAACCACTGTAGCCGCTCGCAGGCTCGCTGGGACACAAACACGGCGGCTGTGTCACTTCGTTCCGATTATAGCCGCCGCGTTTGTGCCCCTAAGTGGGGTGTTAGCTACCAAGGAGGTCTTTGTGGCAATAGATAGAGATGCATGGATTTTTGGTTTAGCTGTTGCGGCTATAGCTGTTTTATTTAGTTTTGCTTCACTCGCTAAACAAGGAAGTATTGCTGCTTACTTTTTAGTGTTTTTCATGTGTGGTATTCCTGCTGGTGTTGGCTTCTTTATTGGACAGCGCTCACACAAACAATCCTTAAAAATTCAGCACATTTTGCTTACTGCTTTTATTACGTATTTCATTACCGACAATAGTGTAAAGCTTATCGGCCTCACTCAAGAGTACTGGTATGTTACTTTAGCCGTATTGTTTGTATTATCAGGGCTTGTTAGTTGGCGTTCACCAAAAATGTTTAACAAAGCCGCAGCTAACAAATAACTGTTGCCGCTCACTGCGTTCGCTGGGACACAAACACGTAGGCTCCCGTCGCTCCGCTCCTTATTTTAGCCTACGTATTTGTGCCCCAAAGTTGGGTGTTATGCATCAGGATAAACATGCAAAATAAACTCTTTTTTGTCGCTTTAATATTAGTAGCCGTTTTTTCGTTCTTAGCAGGTAAACATTTTACACATTCAAAAAAGAGTTCAGAATACATAGATGCGTTAGTTACGACTGTCAATTTGTCTTCAGATCGTTGGAATGAAATCAAGCTTCTTACTGTTTTATATGAGGCCTCATTACAGGACAAGGAAACGACTAAGTTTCAATATGTTCTTGCAGTGTCGCTCATGTTTCGTGACGATATTCGGCTGAGAGATATCTATAAAAATGACTATGGTTTAAATACCGGAACTTACAGTACCAATAACGCCGTCATTGAGTCTTTGAAAAAACATGGATTTGCAGAATGCGCTAATCTAGAAGGAGCAGATTTAGTCCACTGCAACTTGGATGTTTTAGAGAATGATGCATAACAACTCAATAAACTCTCTCACTTCGTTCGCTGGGACGCATACACGCAGGGCGGCTTCGCCATTATGCCCTACGTGCCTGCTCCCGTTATTGAAAAGTTAGAAGGCGTCAGCCTAAACCTCGTTTGGCTTTATAAAAATCCTAGTTCAACTACCCTCACCTGTTTCTACTAGCATCGCTCTGGCTTTAGGTGGTTTTAACTTCGCCGCATTAACTTCAAAGGTTGCGCAATAGGCGCTTTACCGCCAAGTTCTTATTTTCAGTCAGCAAGCGCCATTGCGTTTGTCAGCTCAAAGGGCGGCTTGCTTCAGTCAAATCAAAAACATCACCGCGCTGTCGTTTTACTTGTTTGTGTTAATAATCAATCGTATGCTGACTTTATTAGTTTTTAAAAATGCCAAGGGAACAGGCTCTGCTTCTAACAAAGCGCTCAAGTTCACTCCCTTCGGTCGCTGGGACGCTAACACGCGGGCTGACTCACTTCGTTCGGATTTTAGCCCACGCGCTAGCGCCCCTTAGCTTAAAGTTATGTGTCACAGTAAATTGAGGAAGGAAAGTTGAATGAGCAACAAAAAAGCTTCATTTCCAATTGAATCTACGGAGCTTGAAGGCATAGGAACAGTATCAAGCGGTAAATTGGTATCTCACGCAATCTTTGGCAATGGAGAAATCAAAGAAATAGCTAAATGGGAAACTGGCGAAATAACCGTTAATGTAGTCTTCGATAAATGTGGTTCAAAATGGCTAGTTCCTGAATTTGCAAAACTCAAAGAACAGCAACCAACACAAACATCCAAACACAAAGTTAGTATTTTTAAGAGGTTGTTTGGGCGCAATGACACATAACAAAAAAATCAAGTCACTCACTTCGTTCGCTGGGACGCATACATGCGGGGCGGCTTCGCCATTATGCCCCACATGTATGCGCCCCTTATTTAAAAGTTAGCTGCCAGCATGGAGGCCATAGAGGCTACTTTGGAAAAATACGTAAACAAAAGTTCGTTAGATAAAACAAATTTCATTCATTTTGTTCTCATTTTAGCCATCGTTTTATTTTTAAGCTTTGTAGTTTTCGACATCAAAAGGCATGACGAACGCTCTTTTGTATTTTATTTATTATTCTTCATTTGGATTGCCTATGGAGCGGGTAGTAACAAGATAAGTTCTTCTGAATTTCGCAAATCAACCGACTACACGCCCGCCGCAGCATTTTCCGGAATTTGTCTATGTTGGTGGGTCGCGCTAACAGATTATTTCTTAGTCTTGGACCAAACATCACGGTTTTCTGGTTTTTTCTTAGCCTTTTCTCTTTTATTAACTTTTGGCTTAATGCTGGACTTCATTCATTTTTTTAGTGATAAAGTAGAGAAACCAATTACACCACAATACGTCATTCGTATTGGACAAGTCGTTTTGCTTGCAACCTTAGGTGCGTCGTCTTATTTTCTTATAAATGGAACTTGGGACTATCACATTGGCGACCCGTTTGAATTTTTGTCACGTGTAATGCAGGGTTAATAGGTGCTTGGCAGCTAACAAAACACTAAAGGCACTCGCTTCGATCGCTGGGACGCTAACACATGGGCTGCGTCACTTCGTTCCTAATTTTAGCCCATGTGTTATCGCCCCTTAGTGGGGTGTTATGTCCTAAAGCATAAATAAACATCGGAGGTTTTATTTGCTAGCGTTTTTGCACATTTTAACTGGAACAATCGCACTCATCAGCGGAGCGCTAAGTTTTTCTGTAACAAAAGGCAGTAACTTACATAAGAAGTTCGGACTGGCGTTTGTTGTTTCGATGGTAGTAATGGCTATTTCAGGTTCGTTATTAGCATTTTTAAACGCCGAAAAGCTGAATATGGTCGCTGGTTTAGTAACTCTTTATCTTGTCGTTACGGCATATCTAACCGTTCACACTTATAAAGTTAATCTAACTATTATTAATTCAGCATTTATGACTTTGGGTTTTGTTGTCGGCTTTTATGCGATTTATACGGGAATAACTTCTTTAATTAGCGGCGTAACCTCGATTGATGGTAACCCTATCCAAGTTATCATTGTTTTTGGCTCAATATCAGTTCTGGCAGCAGCTCTTGATATCCGAGCAATAAAAAAACGTCGACTCAGCCGAAAGCAACAGTTAATTCGACATGTTTGGCGCATAGGCACAGCCATGTTTATTGCCACTGCTTCATTTTTTCTTGGGCAGTCACAGGCTATTCCGGAGCCTATGAGAAATACTGTTACTCTTGCTGGCCCGGTTCTGTTAGTTTTAGGCGTAACAGCATTTTGGCTTTTTCGTGTTAGCATTTGGGGTTTAAAGCGGCGGACATAACAAGCAAATAATGCCGCGCGGGGCGCACTGGGACAAAAATACAGCGCCGCTTCGCGATTGTAGCGCTGTGTTTTTGCCCCATATTTGGATGTTATGCGGGGCTTACACTTGTATAAACCCAAAGTCATTTGGCTGGGTTTATCCTCAATTGTAACAAGGTATTTGTATTGTCTTGAAATAACTCCTTTTTTGTTTTCTATTTGCATGTGTTGAAGTCATACTTTTAGGAAATTATATGTTCGAATGGAATGGCGATAGAAAACAGCTTCTATCAGTGTTATGGATTTTTCTCTCAGTTAACTATATCTACTGCGACATATTTTCTCTTCACCACGCAGAGACGCTCAAAGGGTTTATTGCCGGCGAAATCGGAGGTATGAAGCTTACGGAAGAGTTTTTGCTTTCCTTTGCGTTTATCATGCAAATCCCCATGGCAATGATAGTTTTGTCACGGGTTTTGGTGTTTCGTATTAACAAGTATCTCAATATTGTTGCAGCTTTAATAACTGGCTCAATACAAAGCTACACCCTTTATATGGGCGGCACCCTTCACTATGTGTTTTTTAGTATTATAGAAATAAGTACCGCTATACTCATACTTTATCTAGCGGTCACGTGGCGCGAAGCGGATGCAGTTAAGAACCGCACCGCATAACAAAAAAATCAAGTTCGCCCGCTGCGCGGGCTGGGACGCATACACGCAGGGCGGCTTCGCCATTATGCCCTGCGCGCCTGCGCCCCTTATTTAAAAGTTATATTGCAAAGGTAATT
>NZ_JAHHDX010000030.1 GCF_018619335.1 Alteromonas sp. ALT199
AAAGATTTGCTGAAAATCCACATAACAACACCAGTGAATATTCAATATAAAAGAGCGATAAAAGACCCTTTAAAAACACCACTGATTTTTCTATTCAAAGAAGCACCTAACTTTTAAATAAGGGGCGCAGGCACGTGGGGCATAATGGCGAAGCCGCCCTGCGTGTTTGCGTCCCAGCGAACGAAGTGAGTGACTTAATTTTTTTGTTAGGTTTACATTGCATAAACTGCGCGAAGTTCGTCGTACATCGCCTTACGTTTTGAGAGAATGATAGTACGATAATCTTCTAAGTCTGCCTCAGTTAAAGAGGAGTTCCCTTGCCACGCTTTTCTTCTGAACTCTTTGACATAATCGCCGTAATCTCTAATCAGCTCTTGTGCATTCGTCGCGCCAATTAATATTAACTTACCCTCTGCACTAGCCAAGTCAGTATATTTATCAAATAACTCTTTAGCAGCGCCATCAATTCTGGCTTTTAGGTCTTCAGGTGCATCTTTTTTACGTTCTAAGTACCTGACATGCTCAATCATGTATGCCCAATATTTCAAGGCAGAGGTAGAGAAGTTTTCTGCTTGCGAAGATATTTCTTCAAGCAGTTCTCGTTGTCGGTTTTGCTTGGATTTTTCGACATCCTTTTCATGATTTAATTTTGTGACGCTGTATGTGGCTACACCCGATATAAGCGCGCCCAATCCAATTTTGACCGCTGTATCAATGATATCTAAAACTGTTGCAGACATAGGTGAAACTTCCTTTGTAAACCTAACATTAAGCTAAGCGGCGCAGTTGCGTGGGGCATCATGGCGAAGCCGCCCCGCGTAAATGCGTCCGAGCGACCGAAGGGAGTGGTCTTAAGCGCCTTGTTATAAGCAGAGCCAGTTCCTTTGGTCTTTTTAAAAACTAATGAAGCCAGCATACGATTGATTGTTAACACAAACAAGCAAAACGACTGTGCACAAATGTTTTTGATTTGAGAGAAGCAAGCCGCCATCTGAGCTATCAAGTGTAATGGCGCTTGCGAGGTTCAACTAATAACTTGGCGACAAAGCGCCTATTACACCACCTTTGAATTGAAAGCGGCGGATTTAGACCTACCACAAGCCAGAGCGATGCTAATGAAAACAGGTGAGGGTAGTTTTACTGGAATTTTTATATAGCCAAACGAAGTTTAGGCTGACGCCTTATAACTTTAAGCTAAGCGGCGCAGTTGCGTGGGGCACAATGGCGAAGCCGCCCCGCGTAAATGCGTCCGAACGACCGAAGGGAGTGACTTAAGCGCTTTGTTAGAAGCAGAGCCTGTTCCTTTGGCCTAATTAAAAACTAATAAAGTCAGCATACGATTGATTGTTAACACAAACAAGCGAAATGCCAACGATGTGATGTTGGTGATTTGAAGGAAACAAACCGCCTTTTGAGCTAACAAACGCAATGGCGCATGCTGGCAGGAAGTAAGAACTTGGCGATTAATCGCCTATTGCGCGACCTTTAAAGTAAGCGCGGTGATATTAAAACTACCAATGCTTGGGCGATGTTGGAAACAGCAGGTGAGGGCGATTGAACTGATATTTTTATAAAGCCAAACGTAGTTTAGGCTGACGCCTTCTAACAATTTAGTGTACGGAAAAAATCCTTTATGCAAGGTGGATTATATCCGTATATCACTTTTCGGTTATTCTAAGTTATCACCTTAAAACAACGTATTAAATAAAAAAGAAACACAATTGAATATAAAAGCCGGAAAACTTCTTTTTTATTTTTTAGTGTCGCAAAAATGCGGAGTGCTGGTTATAAAAACAGTGTTTTTTTTGAATGCTACAGATAAGCGTCTGGGTGAATCTTGTTCACTCTCCATTCACCATCTTCTTTAATCAAATCAAGGCTTCGTAGGTCTTCTACCTTGTCACCATTGTAGTTGCCGCTTAAAAATACGGTAATGGTCGATTTTTCCGAAAACTCGCTTCTGCCAACTCTGCCTGCACTCTGTGGAGTAACTGTTACAGTGTCATACTTTAAATTAAGCAGATGTCGTTGTACGTTACTGTTGGTGTGATATCGCGTAAGTATACGCGACATTTTTTCGCTGGATAGGCGTATTGCTATGTCTAAATTATCGTCTTCGTAAACACTTTTCAAAAACATAACTGTAGTGTATTCGGGTGTGCTTTCATCAAGCATTCCGTACCGCCCAATACCTTCTTCTTTCTCACCACAAGCCGATAAAATCAAAACTGTAAAAAGCCCGAGAAGGGCGTACCACATACGCGTTTTCATTTGGGTTACCTTAATATAAAGAGGTCCGTTTCTTATTGATAGTTTCATATCTTAACTAAGTCAATGTAACGACTGCCAAGAAGTTTGCTAAGCGAATTATTCACAAAAATCTGTATAAAAGCAAAGTGACGATAGGGTTTTACAAATTGTTGTTATAACGAGGTTTTATTTAAAGTATAAAAAACGAGGCGCTAGGCCTCGTTTTCGACTTATTGAAACCGAGAGAGGGTTATTGAACTTCTTCTTGCTCGTCAAAAGCACCAGCAAACATTGGGCTACTTAGGTAACGCTCTGTACCGCTTGCCAGTAGTACGACAACAACTTTATCTTTGTTTTCAGGGCGTTCAGCGAAGCGCTTCGCAGCTACAACCGCAGCACCAGAAGAAATACCCGCAAGAATGCCTTCGTCGGTCATTAGTTTGCGCGCCATGTCCATACATTCTTCGTTAGTAACTTGTTCAACTTCGTCAATTAGGTCTAAGTCTAGGTTACCTGGAATGAAACCTGCGCCAATACCTTGAATTTTGTGTGGACCAGGAGTTAGTTCTTCACCAGCAAGCGCTTGAGTAATTACTGGTGAGTCCGTTGGTTCAACAGCGATAGAGGTAATTGCCTTGCCCTTTGTGTTCTTAAGGTAGCGGCTAACACCTGTAATAGTACCGCCAGTACCCACACCCGCTACAAACGCGTCTACTTTACCATCGGTATCTTCCCAAATTTCAGGACCAGTGGTTTTTTCGTGAATGGCAGGGTTAGCAGGGTTGTCGAATTGTTGAAGTAATACGTACTTGTCTGGATCTGACGCCACAATTTCTTGTGCAGCGGCAACGGCACCTTTCATGCCTTTTGGTGCTTCAGTCAAAACAAGGTTTGCGCCCAATGCTTTAAGTAGCTTACGACGTTCTAGGCTCATGCTGCTAGGCATGGTAAGCGTTAGCTTGTAACCGCGAGAGGCAGCAACAAACGCTAAAGCAATACCCGTGTTACCACTGGTAGGCTCTACAATTTCTTTACCTTCGGTAAGGACACCGCGCTTTTCAGCATCCCAAATCATGTTAGCGCCAATACGGCACTTAACGCTGAAACTGGGGTTACGCGATTCAATTTTTGCGTATACATTGCCTGATGTTACGCGATTTAGTTTAACTAGTGGCGTGCGGCCAATAGATAGGGAATTGTCGTTAAATACGTTCATTATAAATCCTTACCTCGTTCCTTATTTTACAGGAAACCCCGTCTGTCGTGATCTGTACGACCTTTTTAGTAGTTAATAATTCAACGCGTGTGATAGTTAATAATTCACAGCCTGAATTAGGGGATTTCGTCATACCCCTATATCATTGGTCCCAATCAGTAAAATGCAAAGTGCTTTTTAGCTATATGTTATATCTATGGGCAATCGTGAGAAGGCCTTGATATTATAGTTAAAATTGAAAAGACGAAAAATTATACGGAGTACAACAATAATGGCTTTTAGTGGCACGTCTAATTATATCGCAACCAAAGACTTACAGCTGGCGGTTAACGCAGCTATTACGCTAGAGCGTCCGCTTCTAATTAAGGGCGAGCCAGGTACCGGTAAAACTATGCTAGCGGAAGAGTTGGCAGAGAGTTTAGGCACCGAATTAATTCAGTGGCACATTAAATCAACCACCAAAGCGCAGCAGGGGTTGTACGAATATGATGCAGTATCGCGCCTTCGCGACTCTCAACTTGGCGATGACCGTGTTCACGATATAGGCAACTACATAGTAAAAGGAAAGTTGTGGGAAGCGTTTAGCGCAGAAAAGCGCCCAGTGCTGTTAATTGACGAAATTGACAAAGCCGACATTGAGTTTCCCAACGACCTGCTACTAGAACTCGATAAGATGGAGTTCTTCGTATACGAAACACAAGAACGCGTAGTCGCGAAGCAACGCCCTATTGTTATTATTACGTCTAACAACGAAAAAGAACTACCTGATGCTTTCTTGCGCCGCTGCTTCTTCCACTACATTCAGTTCCCAAACCCAGATGAAATGCAAGAAATCGTCAATGTGCATTTCCCTGACCTAAAGAAGAAGCTGCTTGATGAAGCGCTAAAAGCATTCTTTGAAATTCGCGATGTTCCAGGGCTTAAGAAAAAGCCTTCTACGTCTGAACTTATCGACTGGCTTAAGCTTTTGGTCGCTGAAGATATTCCACCTGAGGCGCTGCATTCAAAGGACGGTAAAGCAGCAATACCGCCATTATACGGCGCATTGCTTAAAAATGAGCAAGACATTCATTTGTTTGAAAAACTGGTCTTTATGGCGCGTCGCTAATGCTTATTCAGTTTTTTTATACGCTGCGAAAATATCACGTCAAAACCACGTTGCGCGAGTTGCTTGATTTACTTAAAGCGTTAGAGCATCACGTGGTATA
Source organism: Alteromonas sp. ALT199 (assembly GCF_018619335.1). Lineage (GTDB taxonomy): Bacteria > Pseudomonadota > Gammaproteobacteria > Enterobacterales > Alteromonadaceae > Alteromonas. Next base: position 4,675 of record NZ_JAHHDX010000030.1, read on the forward strand.
TGCCGATATCGAAGCTTTTTACAGCTTGTCTCGTACCATTATGGTGAAAGATGAAACCCAGTACGATAAGTTCGATAGGGCGTTCGCTGAGTATTTTGAAGGGGTGGAGTCTATCGATTTGTTTGGTAAAGACATTCCTGAAGAATGGCTTCGCAAGGAAATTGAGAAAAACTTAAGCCCGGAAGAGCGCGAAGCATTGCGTAAAGCGGGCGGCCTCGACGAACTGATGGAAACCTTGAAGAAGCGTCTAGAAGAACAAGAAAAGCGTCACCAAGGTGGAAACAAATGGGTTGGCACAGGCGGTACCTCGCCCTTTGGTGCGTACGGCGACAACCCAGAAGGCGTGCGAATAGGCCAAAAGGGAAATAGAAAGTTCTCGGCGGCTAAAGTGTGGGATAAGCGCGAATTCAAAAACTTAAGTTCTGATGTTGAGCTGGGTACGCGTAACATTAAAGTGGCCCTTAGAAAGCTGCGCAAGTTTGCCCGTACGGGCGCCAGCGAGCATTTAGATGTGCCTACAACGATAGGTGAAACGGCAAAAAAAGGTGGCTTGCTTGATATTCATATGGCGCCAGAACGTCATAATGCGGTAAAGGTTCTGATGTTTTTTGATGTGGGCGGCTCTATGGACCCTCACGTTAAGAGCACCCAAGAACTTTTTTCAGCAGTGCAAACCGAGTTTAAGTACCTCGAGTACTTTTACTTTCATAATTGCGTGTATGAGGAAGTGTGGAAAGATAACCTTCGCCGCAATAAAGAGCGTATTCCAATTTGGGATATCATTCACCGCTACGGTAAAGACTACAAGGTTATCTTTGTCGGTGACGCTACTATGGGGCCGTATGAAATTACCTACCCAGGGGGCAGTGTAGAGCATTGGAATGAAGAGCCCGGAAGTGTATGGATGCAGCGTTTGTTGAACCACTTTAACAACGCGGTATGGCTTAACCCGCAGCCTGAAAACTATTGGCCGTATTATTCGTCTATTAAAATTATTCGCGAAATAATGGAAGACAGAATGTATGGGCTCACCCTTGAAGGGTTAACGTCAGCCATTAAAGGGCTTAGTAGAAGCCGTTAAGTCCTTTAATGGATAAAGGCGCTCTTGTAGACGCGAATACCGCGTTGGCACTAGCGTTATTAACCTAGAATTGGTCTTATTGCGACGTAAATGATTTTGCGTTTGTCTTAATAAAACGCGTTGACTAATAGGTGTTACATTGAATTCGGATGTTTATGGCTTAGCTTTTGTTTTACTTGCTGGCGGGCAAAGTTCCCGCTATGACGGCAACAAACTCTTATCAGAGCATCCTATTACAAAATTACCGCTTCTTCAGCACAGTGCTAACGAAGTTATTCGCGCTCGCGATGAAATAGCGTCATTAAGCAAAAATCCGGTCACGGTTATTACAGGTAAATGGCACGACAGTGTAAATTCGCAGTTAGCTGAAGCCTTTTGTGGTCTACCTGAATTAACAATTGAGGTGATACACAATAGGCAGTGGGAAGAGGGGCTAGCATCAAGTATTCGCAGTGGGCTGTCACATCTGTTGAGCCTATCATTACAGCCTAAAACGTCGCTTTCACCAACTTTGCTTCCAAAATCCTCGCTACCAAAAGCAGCGTTGCCACCAGAAACAGCGTCTTTAAGCACTAAGCCTTCACATGTGCTTTTTACCCTTGCTGACTTGCCAAGCCTTAATACGCAGGATCTTATCCGCCTTATTGACGCTTCTAAGGCTCACCCACACAACATAGTATGTAGTGAGTGGCAGATGGATGGGCAGAAGTACGGGGAGCCTAATAGTCGGTTAACAGTGCCTGCCATCTTCCCAGAGGCGATGTATAGCGAACTATTAGCACTGCAGGGCGATACCGGTGCTAAGCCGCTCATTAAAAAGTATGCAAAGTTAGGGAAAGTAACGGCTGTGTCTATACCCAATGCACAATTTGATATAGACACCCCGCAAGACTGGGAAAAATTTAAAAAGCGACGTTAGCCCTCGTTTCAGTGCGGTTTAGGCAGCCTGCGCCACTGAAGCTGTTTAAACACTCGCTAAGCGATGAGCTGCATTTGGCCTTTGAATATAAAGAAGGCGCGCTCCAAGCATTACGGCTGCCGCACTTAAGCCTACGATAAACCCTATCCAGAACCCCGCTGCAGCCATTGGCTCAGCCGTTATCCAGTCTGTTCTTCCCAAAACTACACCTGTAGGAAGGCCTATTAACCAGTACGATACAAAGGTAATGATAAACATCGCCGTAGTATCTTTGTATCCGCGTAATGCATTGGCAGAGATAACCTGAACGGCGTCAGATAGCTGAAATAGTGCTGCGTAAATGAGTAGCGCATTAGCTAGCGTGTAAACAGCATCGTCGCTGGTATATAGCCCAATAATGAAACCCTTTGCCAGCAGGGTAAAGCTCGCCGTACATGCTGAGGTGAAAAAGCCGATAAGAATAGCGGTACGGGCTGCAATTTTGGCCTGACGCTGATTATTTTGCCCAATTCGATAACCAATGCGAATTGCGGCTGCCATACCAATACTCATAGGAAACATAAACATAAGTGCCGAGAAATTCAGGGCAACTTGGTGGGCAGCTACTGTTGTTGCCCCAAATGGTGCCAATAACAATGCAACCAGTGAAAACAGCGTTACTTCAAACAAAATTGTCATGGCGATGGGCAAACCCATTTTAAAGGTTCGGCTTATGGTTACCATGTTCGGCTTATACAACTGGTTAAACAAATTGTACTTTTGCAGGGCAGGGGCGAAGCGTACATAGATAAAGGTTGCTATCAGCATGGTGTAAATAACAATAGCCGTAGCAATACCACAACCTGCGCCGCCCATAGCGGGAAGTGGGCCAACACCGTAAATAAATAGGTAGTTTCCAACAATGTTGGCCATCAAACCGATAACGGTAATGATCATAGTAGGTTTAGTTTTACCTAATCCTTCACAATAGTTTCTAAGCCACTGATAAATTGCAAACCCTGGCATGGCAAATAGCACATAAAGCACATAGTCTACCGTTATGCTGTGCAGTTCAGGCGCCATTGGAAAAAGCGCTACCATATCTTCAGTGAAAGGAATTAAACCTGCTATTACCAGTCCTACAAAGAAGATCAGGTAGCCGGCTTGCTGACTGGCATCAGCAATGCTGCTAATACTTTTGTTACCCTGCAGTCGCGAAATAATAGGGGGAAGCGCAAGGGCTATACCTTGTATAAAACACAGAAGTGGTACGGTAATGCTAAACCCAAGCGCCACTGCTGCCATGTCGGTAGCACTGTAACGCCCGGCCATAATCGTATCGCTTACACCCATTAGCATTTGGGTGATTTGTGCAACTAGCAATGGCCACGCCAGCTTTAAAATGTCTCTTCCTTCTAAAAGAAAGCGTTTCTTATTCACGGTAATGTGTCTCTATATGGGTCGCCAAAGGCGACGATAATAATGGCAAACTGTGTTAGGTAGTGCTGCGTTAACGTGCTAGTGCTTTTCTGCAAGTAGTTCACCTGATGGAAACAAAGCTCAGCTTTGCTTGGGTAACGCTTTAATTTATTAACCTGTATTTGTTTTTATTAATACAGAAGCGAAAACTAAATTAAAATATACGTCTTAATGCAGCAGTGCTGAAAAACTCGTGTGCTAAATATGCAGTGGCATAACAGAAACCGTGTCGCCAACGTTAAGCTCGCTTATATCCTCATGCACTACCATAAGGCAGTTAGCAGAGGTGATTGAAGTCATAACACCAGAGCTTTGTGATTTTAATGGCGTAACTTCCCATTCTCCTTGGTCGTTTTTCACCATAGTTGCACGCTGGAAATCCCGTCGACCCGCGCGGCGCATGAGCGATGTGGTAATAGTCGCGTTAACAAAGAACGGCTCATGATTTTGTGCTTGGCCTTGCATTTTCTTAATAACGGGCACTACCAATAGCTTAGCCGTGACGAATGACGACACTGGGTTACCCGGCAAACCACAAAACAGAGTGTTATTTATTTTACCTAAAGCGAAAGGTTTGCCCGGTTTAACTGCAATTTTCCAGAAATCGATAGCGCCTAATTCAGCTATAATATCTTTTACGTAGTCTGCGTCACCAACTGAAACACCACCGCTACTTACCATTACGTCTACACGCTCGCTGGCATCAGTAAATAGTTTACGTAGCGAGGCTTCGTTATCTTCAACAATGCCAAAATCTACAAGCTCTACGTTTTCGTTACGTAATATACTGCTCACACCAACACGGTTCGATTCAAAAATTTGTGTTGGCTTGAGGGGGTCACCGGGAGACGCAAGTTCAGAACCGGTTGCTACCACACCAACACGCAGCTTTCGGTAAACTGCTACAGTGCTGTTTCCCTGAGAGGAAAGCAACATAAGGTGTTCGGCGTGAAGGCGGGTGCCCTCGCTAATTAGCGTATCGCCACAGGCAATATCATTGGCTTTTTTACGAATATTCTCTTTAGCAGAAGGTAGTTTATTTATAACTACAGCCTCGTCGCGGCTTTCAGTATTTTCTACCATCACAACGGCATTGGCATTATCCGGAATAGGCGCACCTGTCATTATTTTAAACGCTTTGCCATTTTCGAGCGGCTCGTCAGCACTCATGCCTGCGGTAATAACACCTTGCACTTCAAGTTCAGCGCTATTAGAAAGGTCCCCAACGTTAACGGCGTAGCCGTCCATTGCCGAGTTGTCCCAAGGTGGAACATTGATATGAGCAATAACATCTTCTGCTAAGATGCGGTTGTTGGCGTCAAAAATACTCACGTGTTCAATGTCGCTTATCGCCTGCGCAGCGTCTAACGCTTTAGTGAGGGCCTCTTCTAATGAAAGCCATTTTGATGACATACCAACAACTCCAATTAATTAATTAACAGGCGGATATTACAGAAAAAACGCTCTTATACCAAAGGTTAAAGCATGAAATATGAGAAAGTAGGTAGCAATGTGTGCAAAGACAAATACCGCATTGTAGCTAGGTGATATTTCGAGAATTTTACGAATGCAGTGTTAGTATCTCATTAAAGCTGTCGAACACCCAGTCAGGGTGATAGGTCGCAATACTCTCGCCGTAATTGTATCCATAGGTAAGCCCTATACTTTTAATATTAGCGGCTTTAGCGGCAAGAATATCGTTTTTGGAATCCCCTACCATTACACACTGTGAAAGCGAGACGTTAAGCTTTTCGCATGCGTATAAAAGGGGCAGGGCTGACGGTTTTTTCTCCGGTAAACTGTCACCGCCGATAGTAAGGGAAAATAACGACGACAACGAAAATGAAGACAAAATAGGCTCAATAAACTCTGAAGGCTTGTTAGTTATCAATACTAGCGTGCAACCCTTTTTCTTCAACGTTTTAAGCGTGTCTTGGACGCCATCGTACAACACTGTACTTTTGGTTTTTAAAGTACGGTAATAGAACAGAAATTTGTCTAAAGCGGCATCAATTTCACTCGTCTCGCGATGGTGGTTTATCTTCGAATCTCCACCCATTCCTCGCTCAACAAGAACCCGAGCACCATTTCCAACCCAATGCCTAATAACCTGTTCGCTGTATCTTGGTAGTTGATAATCATTTAGCATTTGGTTTAAGGCTGTCGCTAAATCGGGAACAGAGTCTACGAGTGTTCCGTCTAAATCGAAAAGGAAGGTGTTTATTTTCTGCATTACAAATTTGTTTCGCTACATCGTGTATTAAGCATATCACCGCAGTATCCGTACCGCGGCAAATTTTTAGTAAGCAAACTTTTTAATAACCAAGTTTTATTCGAAGTCTTGGTTGCTGATCCAAAGCACCTGATAAGGTTTCATTTGCAAGAAGCCACTGGACAGCGCTATCTCATCACGGGTGATAAGGTCAATCCAGTTATCTGTGCCTATAAGGTTGATGTCAGACAGCAATACCGTTTTCTCTTCGTCTGTGATATTGCTAATACAAAAAATACTTTGTTTTCTATCTAAGCTTTGACGCCAGTAGCCAAATAACTCGCTACCGAGTTGTAGCGTAAACTGCGTTGCGTTAGGGTGAAACGCAGGTTGCGCTTTACGAATGCGGATCAGCTGAGATATACGAGTAAGAACTTTGTGATGCTGAGAGAAGGGTGAGTCTAGCAATGCCTCAAGCTCGTTAAAGTTCCAGCGCTTCCTGTTTATAGAACGGTTTTGTCCTGTATTAGCAACCTTCTCATAATCGTTAGATGTGCCCAGTAGACTGTGAATATAAATTCCTGGAATACCTTCCATACCTAACATAATGGCATGCGCACAAATAAATCGGTCCACTTGATATTTGTCTGGACCCTTTATCGTACCTTGCAGTGCGTCAAACAACGTAATGTTAATTTCATACGGTTTTTGTTGTCCGTGCTCAGAAGCGCGCCATGAAACTTTTCCACCGAAATGCTGCATAGCGTGAACTAAATCTGATATTTCTTCTTCAGACAATAGCCCCTCAGCAGGGCGCAAACCAATACCGTCGTGCGAAGCAATGAAGTTAAAGTAGGCCGTGCCGTTTTGCGCGGGCGGCATACTCATCATCCAGCTTTTTAAGTATGTACAGTCACCTGATACTAAGGTATTCACAAGTAACGGTGGTAACGAAAAGTTATAGATAGCGTGTGCTTCGTTAGCATTACCAAAATACGTCAGGTTTTCCCGGTTAGGAATATTGGTTTCAGTAATGATGATTAGAGACGGGTCTACATGTTCAATTAGCGTTCTGATCAATCGAATGACTTCGTGAGTTTGGAACAAATTGATGCAGTTCGTGCCCAAAACTTTCCATAAAAAAGCAACAGCGTCTAAACGAAATATCTTTGCACCCTTATCAATATACAATTTAATAATATCGATAAACGCCAATAATACTTTGGGGTTTCTAAAGTCAAAATCAACTTGATCATGACTGAAGGTACACCATACATGCTTTGTCCCGTCAGCCGTTTCCGTTTCACGTAGCAATGGTGACACACGAGGGCGTGTTACCATAGATAAGTCATCGGTTGGATCGGCCGTGAAGAAGAAGTCAGAGCCAGGCCCATCGCCTTTCACGAAGTTATCAAACCACACGCTCCTTGCAGAGCAATGGTTAATCACTAAATCCGTCATTAATCCATAGTCGGCAGCGATGGCTTCGATATCTTCCCATGAGCCTAGGGCTTCGTTTACGGTGGAATAATCAATAACCGAGAATCCATCGTCTGAACTGTACGGAAAAAACGGCAAGATATGAACATTATTGATCGTGTTCTTACAGTAACGGTGCAAAAACTTATTTAACGTAACCAGCGGGCGCTCATCGTCGTCAATAACACTATCACCATAGGTAATCATAATGATGTCGTCTTCATCCCAATAATTATGGTGTGACTTAGGTGATGCAATATCCGTTTGCTGCTGAATGCCTATTGTATTTAATAAGTCAGTCGCTAGCGTCTCGTAGGAGACGTCTAGCGCTACATCGGCATAGATGCTTTCTAAATGGTGTTTTACTTTGTCATGGAGATGCTCCCATGCCATATTACTTACTCCATATATTCTGCAGTATCGGCTTCAACCGCTTCTAATAATCGTTCTAAAATATCAGGCACCGCACTTGTTACGCGGTTCCAACTTGGTATAAACGGTGTTTCCATTGGGTTTTCTAAAAAGTTCTGACCCGCTTTCATAATGTTGCTGGCGAACATTTCTACCGCTTTCTCTTCACTGTGAATGTCTAAGTTCAGGCCATTCATTACCGCGTCATTGTGATAAGTTTCTATAAAGTCTAGCGCAATTCTAAAATAGGTGGCTTTAATCGAGCGGAACATTTCATTACTAAACGTGTAGCCTTGCGTAGCAAGCTTTCTGAAAATGGCCTTAGTAATGTCGATAGACATTTTAGACAAACCGCCTTGATCGTTATTAAGCGAAAGGTCCTGATGCTTGTGATCGTAAATGTCGCAGATATCCGCTTGGCAAAGACGATTGTGTGAATAGTTGCGATGCATTTCAGACAACACGCCAATTTCTAAGCCCCAGTCGCTAGGTATTCGAATGTCGTTTAGTACATCTCTTCTAAACGAAAACTCACCCGCAAGCGGGTAGCGGAAGCTGTCCATAAACTCCAGGTATTCGTTGTCACCCATTATGCGCTTTAATGCGCGAAGTAATGGCGTAACAAGAAGCCGTGAAACGCGGCCATTAATCTTACCGTTGGCTACACGCGCATAGTAACCCTTACAAAATTCATAGTTGAACATCGGGTTGGCGACAGGGTAGATAAGCTTGGCAAGCAAGTCTTTGTTATACGTAACAATGTCGCAGTCATGCAGTGCTACAGATTCAGCGCGATTTGATGCCAGTACGTAGCCCATGCAATACCATACGTTACGGCCCTTACCTAGTTCTTTGGGCGCTAAACCTTTAGCCTGAAGTTCTTCATCTAGTGCTTTAAGGCGAGGTCCATCATTCCATAGCACTCTGTGATGCTGTGGTAACTTACCGAAAAATTTTAGTGCGTGCTTATACTGGTCTTCATTTGCTCGGTCTAAGCCAATAACAATTTCAGATAAGTAAGGAACGCCAGTTAGCTCGTTAACAATATGCGGAAGCGCGTCTCCCTCTAGTTCTGAAAAAAGTGATGGAAGAATAAGTGCCATGGGGCGCTTTTGAGAAAACTGTAAAAGCTCTGTTTCTAGCTCTTCGGTAGGACGACGAGCCAAGTTATGTAACGTAGTAACCACACCATTTTGATAAAAATCAGCCATGTGTCCTCCTGATTATAGGGATAGTAATTGAGTAAGCATTTCGTTCCAGCCTTCAGGGCCGGTTAGGGTGCTGGTATAGACCTCTTCTTTTTCTACAGCAGGCGGAGGGTTTACCGGTGATAAAATGCGAATAGGGACGTGCGCCGCTTCAAGCATTGCTACGTCGTTCTTACCATCGCCTAGGGCGATAGTATTAACTTTGGTGGTATATTGCTTTTGGTATTCACTAGCCAACCATTTAAGCGCTTGGCCTTTGTCGCAATTACCTGAAATATGGATAAAGCGACCTCCTTCTAAAGGAAAGGCGCCGCGATCTTTAACAATCTTTAAAAAACGCTGTTTTTCTTCGTCGGTGCCAAGCCATAAAACGGGTTCGCCGAACTGACGTTTAGCTGCTAGTGATGCAGAGCGCTCATCAAGGCCTGTGCATTCTTGAATCTCTTCAAGCGACATTTTTGAAAACTGTTTATATTTGCCCTCAAACTCGCTTCCAATTTTTTCCAGAAGTTTTATCCAGTAATTTTTGTTTGAGATAAAGGCTTTGCACCAAAACCCGTCTATCCAAACCGTGCCACTGGGTTTTTGCTTGAAAAAGCCGTGTGGCATGAAGATAGCTGCGCCATTTTCGATAATAAAAGGCCCGTCTAGGCCAATGCTTTCACGTAAAGGCTGTAACTCAGCAAACGTTTTACTGGTGGTAGGAATTACGGGAATGTTCCTGTTTTCTAATGCCGTTAAAGCCGGTTTCGCCGCCTCGAAAGAGTAGGTATGGTGGTCTAACAGCGTGCCGTCCATATCGGTGAAAACAAGCGTTTTCGTCATCGTTTTACATCCTGTTTAGTTATCGTTCTTGTTTCATCAAGATAAAACACGGTGTCACACTTTTCAGGCAAATGGACTAGCGCGTGTTCTGTGATGCGTTGGTAGTGTTGCACAAAGTTTGCCACTTCTTCATCCGACATTACGCCAGTGCTATCTTTGACGGCTTTTTGAGCTAGTTTATGCTCCTGTTCTAAACGCCATCGATAAACACAATCGAAACTTGGCGCTTTAAGCATAATGCGATAATCGATTTTGTCGAATAGCGTTTGATAATCTCCGGATAGTTCAGTGTTTACAAACGAACGCCAAATACCGAGAGGATCTTCAACTTCTTCAAGATGGTTGACGGGGCGCTTTAGTTCGTTTGATGGCTGTGAAGAGGCTCCGACACACCAGCCTTCAAGTATGATGAAATCAGGTGAAGATTCTATTACAGGCCACTGTTCTTTCGGGAAGGGGTTGTCAGTCGCTTTATTAAAACGAGGTAGTGAAGTTCTCGTACCTTTGCTTAATTTGCGAAAGGTATCTAACGCTAAAGCGATGTCATGAGTGCCTGGTACGCCGCGGGTTGCTAGAAGCGGGTGTACTTTTATTGCTAAGGCGTTACGCTGAGATTGGTCATAGTAAAAGTCGTCAATAGACAATGAAACTACTTGTTTATTGTGGACTGATGAAAGAAAGCATTCAATAAAACTGGTCAGAGTAGATTTACCTGAACCCTGACTGCCATTTATGCCAATGATAAATGGTTTGGTTGCACCTTGTTGGTGCGTTAGCAGCTTTTCACATAATGGCGTGAACCATTTTTGTGCAGTTTCTGCATAGGTACTTGGCAATTGATGCGTCGCTAGAAAGCCATGTATATCCATGTTGTCACCTTAATCAATGCAGAATTCGCACGTTCATTAAGATTAAAGTAACAACATTTGTGCCAATAGCGTAATAGGTGGGCTGTTCTTAGAGCTACTTCTTATTCGCGACAATAACTGCCCGTTGTGGTGCAGGGTAACCTTCAATGGTGCGAGTAATATCTTCCGGATCGAGAAAATCTTTCAAAGACTGTGACTCCATCCAAGACGTCGAACGCTGTTCGTCTAATGTAGTGTGATTACTATCCACAACGCGAATGTTCTCAAAACCTAAGCGTTCTAACCAAACCGAAAGGGCAGCCGTACTTGGTAAAAACCAAACATTTCGCATTTGAGCATAGCGCTCACCAGCCATTAGCACCGTGTTTTTGTCACCGTCAACGACAAGGGTTTCAAGTACTAGCTCTCCACCTTTTCTTAGCTGATCTTTAAGCTGCTGCAAAAACGCCATTGGGTCTTTGCGGTGATAAAGCACGCCCATAGAAAACACAGTGTCGAAAGCTTTTAACGGTTGCATCTCTTCAATGCCTAATGGCAAAAAATGAATGTTGTCACAGGGCGCGTTGGAATTACTGATAAATTGCTTAATAGCGTGAAACTGAATAAGGAACAGTTGAGTAGGATCTATACCCATTACTTTTTCGGCGCCATCACCAAGCATACGCCACATATGATAGCCACTACCGCAGCCTACATCTAAAACGTTTCGACCTTTTAATGAGGTAATGTGAGGTGCCACGCGTTCCCATTTCCAATCTGAGCGCCACTCAGTATCAATGTGAATGCCATGTAGGTGGAAGGGGCCTTTTCTCCAAGGCATAAACTGTCTTAACAAGCCTTCAATTTGTTTTCGAGTATATTCGTCAACATCATCTAGTGCCCCTATTAAGACACACGATGACAAATCAATTTGACTTGGAGACGTTGATGGAAGTTTACTAAGCAAACGACACCACTTGTCAAATTCACCATGCTTGGCGTTACGCTGCCAGTCGTTCATTTGTGCAGGTAGCGTTTGCAGCCAATGAGAAAGCGGGCTGTCTATCAACGATTTATAGCAATCGTTAAACCAAGTCTGTTCTAATTTACTCATAGTTTTCTTTATATGTGTTCAAAATCAAAATAATGTGAACGTAAAACGCGCTTACGCTTAGCCTTTAATGGCCACCATGGATGTAAAGTTATAGCACTTGTACCACATCACAACATCTGTAAAACCTACTTTTTTCAAGCGCGTTTCATGTTCACTGAAGGTGTCGGTTAACATGACTTTCTCTAGCGCTGCGCGCTTTTGACTTACCTCTAGTTCGCTGTATCCATTGTCGCGTTTGAACTGATGGTGTAAGTCTACAAGTAACTCGTTTCCATTGAGGGTAGGGTGACGAATTTTCTCTGACAACACCAACATGCCACCAGGGTTAAGCCCATTGTAGATTTGTTTTAACAGCGCTTCCCGGCTTGCTGGAGGTATAAACTGTAGGGTGAAGTTCATTACAACCATTGAAGCGTTGTTTATGTGAACATCTTGAGCTAGCCCATGTTGAATAGAAATTGGGTTTGGAAGTGTAAAGGTTTGCACTACGCGTTTACATCGGTCGACCATCGCTTCAGATGCATCTACCCCTATGATCTCACATGTGCCGTTTGGTAATGCTCTAGCTACAGATAAACTCGCGGCCCCGAGGCTACAGCCAAGATCATAAACTACCGAGTTTTGAGATACGGCTATTTTGGCCAACTCGCCGATAGTATGAACAATGGTTTCGTAACCCGGCACCGAGCGTTGAATCATATCGGGAAACACATCAACGACAGACTCGTCAAATTTAAAGTCATCTACTTTATTGAGTGCCTTTGCGTATATATTGTCGTGCTTCTTCACTGTGAGTCTTCAATTAACTAATTTGGGGCGCAATTTTACCGCCTGATACGTAAATGCCAATGGGAAACACTAAATTTGTTAGATTTTGTGTAATTTTTAAAGATTAGGTCTTTTCGTTACTGGTCTAAAGTATTAATCTATACTCATACTATAATAAGGAAGCAGTAACGCTAATGACGAGAATTCTAGTAGCAGACGATCACCCATTGTTTCGCGAGGCTTT
>NZ_JAHHDX010000157.1 GCF_018619335.1 Alteromonas sp. ALT199
CCGTAGATTCAATTGGAAATGAAGCTTTTTTGTTGCTCATTCAACTTTCCTTCCTCAATTTACTGTGACACATAACTTTAAGCTAAGGGGCGCTAGCGCGGTGTTAGCGTCCCAGCGACCGAAGGGAGTGCCAACAGCGTTTTGTTAGGCGTACAACTGAAAGTACGCAGCTCTGCTGCCACCACTAGCCAATTAGACCGCATGTTTAAATTATTAAATTTAAGATAAAACAACCCTGTGCGAAATGCCAGATGTTAACGACATTGCTGGATAAATGAGCGAGTTTAGAAAGCTAGTGATGTTGAATGTTGGCGTTGCGGTGTTGATGAAAAGCGCGTTGCTAAAGCCGTTGAAACTACCGAAAAGCTAGCCGCAAAGACAACCTAGTGAAACAGCCTTTATGCTGGAATGTCACGATTGAACCCACTTTTTTAAGCTGTAAGTAAATGACGCCTAACGCCGTTTTAAGCGGCAAATTGCAGTTGGCTAAAATAAGTAAGGCACGAACAAAAAGCCAACTGTAATTTGTCCGACTTGAAAACCCTTGTTATAACGATTTTGACTCAGCTTTTGAAAGCTCTTGACCGCCAAAAATAAAACACAACATTAATATTAACTCATCAATTAGCCAAAAACTTGATAACCCTGTTGTTATTATTAACACCGTCAAAATAACACCCGGAATAAAAAATGTAAGAAACTTATCTTTTCTCTGGCTAGGAAATAAATATATATATAAAAAAGCTAAAACAGCCCCTATAACTGAAGACAACAAATAAGGTGTTAAATTGATTAGATTTAATTCGATTTCAGAATAAAATCCGCGTAACAAAAATATTGTCACGGACATTGTAATACACATGATTAGTGAATATTTTATATTGTGAGCGGTAATGAGCATCTTGACTACCCTTATCGTTATAACGCTAAGCTTTGGGGCGCTAGCACGTGGGCTAAAATCCGAGCGAAGCGAGTCAGCCCACGTGTTAGCGTCCCAGCGACCGAAGGGAGTGCCAACAGCGTTTTGTTAGGCGTACAACTGAAAGTACGCAGCTTTGCTGCCACCACTAGCCGATAAGGCCACTTATTTAAATTATTGAAATTAAGATAAAACAACCCTGTGCGAAATGCCAGATGTTAACGACATTGCTGGATAAAAGAGCGAGTTTAGAAAGCTGGTGATGCAGAATGTTGGCGTTGTGATGTTGATTAAAAGCGCGTTGCTAAAGCCGTTGAAACTACCGAAAAAGCAAGCTGTAAAGACAACCTAGTGAAACAACCTTGATGCTTGAATGTCACGGTTTAACCCACATTTTAATACTGTAAGTAAATGACGCCTAACTTTTCAATAACGGGCGCAGGCACGTGGGGCATAATGGCGAAGCCGCGCCGCGTGTATGCGTCCCAGCGAACAAAGTGAGCGAGTTAATTGAGTTGTTATACCGTGTCTGTTCGGAGAACATAATGGTCGAATGCCGTTACTTTGCTATAACCGTGTTTTTCATAGAGTGCTTTCGCTGCAACATTGTCTACTGCCGTTGCTAATTTTAAAGAGAAGCTGTCATTTTCTTTAGCGTATGTTTTTACGTGATCTAACAATGCGCTAGCCACACCTTTACCTCTAGCACTCACCACAACGAATAAGTCGTTTAAATACCACATCTTTTTCATAGCAACAGATGAAAATGAAGGATAAAGTTGAATAAATCCCAAAGGTTCTCCATCTGAACTGAGTGCTATAAAGAATCTTGAATCTTTTTTCTCAAAACGCTCAGATAAGAATTCAGTAGAAGCGTTCAAGTTTGATGGTTGCCCATAAAATTGACGATATAAATCAAAAACTTTTGAGGCAGCTTCAATTTTAGTTTTATCAGCTTTATAAATTTCCATTTTTAGTGGAACCTCCTTTTAGGTATAACTTTTAAATAAGGG
>NZ_JAHHDX010000106.1 GCF_018619335.1 Alteromonas sp. ALT199
AGGCTTGCCTCCATATAAGTTAAAGAGACACCGTTATCCAAACTCTGATAAAACCAAAACACGTTGGTTAGCAGGAGTAATATTGAAAGGATACTGATAACAACCTTGTTCACTGAGTTTCCTTTGTCTTATAACTTTCCAATAAGGGGCGCAGGCATGTGGGGCATAATGGCGAAGCCGCCCCGCGTGTTTGCGTCCCAGCGAACGAAGTGAGTGACTTAATTTTTTTGTTAGAAGCCTGCACGCCGTTGTTCCTTAAGAGGATCGTGTGGATTTACATTACCACCAAATGTTTGTTTATACACCTTGCCTAAGTCTGACGTGATTTCCAACGTTATAAGATAGGGTGAGCCCAGAGCCGAACGCCAATAGTGATACTGCTTTTGATATTTTTCATTAAAGCTAAAAGTAACAGTAGCTGACGTAAGCCATGATGAGGGAATTTTATGAGAATTCAGCATATTAATGAGTGATTTCCGCATGCTTTTAGCAAAAGGTTCGAAGTGGTTTTTTAAGCTGTTATGCTCTATTTCTAACAGATTGATTGATATAGAAGAGATGTTCTGTTGCTGTGCGAGCAAGCATAGTTGTCCTGTAGTCCAGTAACCAAGATGATCGTTATTGCGGTTATTTAGCATGTGAGCAAAGTTTCTTACAATTCCTTTGAATTCTGAACGACGAGCCATGATTCTCCTTGGCTTCTAACTTTAAGCTTTGGGGCGCTAGCACGTGGGCTAAAATCCGAACGAAGTGAGTCAGCCCACGTGTTAGCGTCCCAGCGACCGAAGGGAGTGCCAACAGCGTTTTGTTAGGCGTACAACTGAAAGTACGCAGCTTTGCTGCCACCACTAGCCAATTAGCCAGCTTGTTTAAATTATTGAATTTAAGATAAAACAACCCTGTGCGAAAAGCCAGATGTTAACGGTAATGCTGGATAAAATAGCGAGTTTAGAAAGCTGGTGATGCAGAATGTTGGCGTTGCGGTGTTGATGAAAAGCGCGTTGCTAAAGCCGTTGAAACTACCGAAAAGCTAACCGCAAAGACAACCTAGTGAAACAACCTTTATGCTGAAATGTCACGGCTGAACCTACTTTTTAATGCTGTAAGTAAATGACGCCTAACCTTAAGCTAAGGGGCGCTAGCGCGTGGGCTAAAATCCGAACGAAGTGAGTCAGCCCACGTGTTAGCGTCCCAGCGACCGAAGGGAGTGAGCTTTAGCGCTTTGTTATATTCGCTCATAAATCGCGCCGCAAATTGTAAAAAGAACCAAGCTAGTCCATATCCATAAAGCTACTTTATTTGATTTATATCCTCCTTGTCCAAGTTTTGAACTACTACCCGCAAGTTCATTAAAAGCCTTTGAGAGTGTTTTATTTCTAACTAACCCGAAAGACACAGGTAAACCTATAGATAAAATACAGCCAATAGTTAGTGGCCATATTTGATTATTTGGTACTTCAAAAAATTTGTAGATTGCGATGCTAACTAATAACCCACATAAAAATAATAGGAAATGGCAAAAACTAATTAGCACTGTAGGCTCGTGCTCATGATTCATGTTCGATATTTCCCCAAAGAATATAACTTTTCAATAACGGGCGCAGGCACGTGGGGCATAATGGCGAAGCCGCCCCGCGTGTATGCGTCCCAGCGAACGAAGTGAGCGAGTTTATTGAGTTGTTAGGTGGCATTGTTTCCCCGAAGATATACACCAATATGGTCGCCCGAATACTTATGGTTTTTAAAGTTACCACGTTTGACAATTGGGATAGAGCCTAAAGTGTTGGTTATTTGTTGTTGAAGTTCAGGAGTGCTGAACTTTGAATTTTTTGGAACAACTATAAGTGGCGTAAATAAGAAGTGAGAGAAGTCTTGATTGCCACTTACTACGGTATATCCACTTTTTTCTAATTTGATTCGCAGGTTAGCTAACTTTGTTTTATTAACTCCGTTTGAATGGAGATGAATAGTAGGTTTGGCGACTGATGTGCACCCAGCCAATACAATGATAAAAAATGGCAGTAGTATCGTTTTCATCCCTGACACCTAACATTAAGCTAAGCGGCGCAGTTGCGTGGGGCATAATGGCGAAGCCGCCCCGCGTAAATGCGTCCGAGCGACCGAAGGGAGTGGTCTTTAGCGCTTTGTTAGAAGCAGAGCCAGTTCCTTTGGTCTTTTTAAAAACTGTTGAAGCCAGAATACGATTGATTGTTAACACAGACAAGCAAAACGACTGTGCAGTGATGTTTTTGATTTGACTGAAGCTAGCCGCCATTTGAACTGTCGAACGCATTGGCGCTTGTTGACGTTAAATAATAACTTGGCGATAAAGCGCCTAATGCGCAACCTTTGAATTGAAAGCGGCGGATTTAAACCTACCACAAGCCAGAGCGATGCCACTGAAAACAGGTGAAGGTAGTTGTACGGGGATTTTTATAAAGCCAAACGAAGTTTAGGCTGACGCCTTATAACTTCCAAATATGGGGCGCAAACACGTGTGCAATAATGGCGAAGCCGCGCACGTGTTTGCGTCCCAACGAGCGGCAGCGAGTGACATAATTTGCTTGTTATGTGGCAATGCTGTCATATGTTTTACCGATCTCAAATTGGGCATCGTTTAATCTAACGATGATTTCTGCCTTTGAATTTTCACCTTTCACATAATCGAAAGGTGGCGATTGAGTAAAAAAGTCGTTTTGCAGCGTACCAAATGAATGAAGAACATATCCCTTTTGCACATGAACAGCACACGACGGCGACATTTCAGGCAGCGATACTCTGGAGCTTGAACCATTACAATCAGCGCCCTCACCATAAACATCCAATAAGCCAGGAATAAAGTTAGCTTCTTGAAGTTTTGACTCGACAATTATTTCCCAATTTGCCTGTAGCCAATCTGCCAGTAAATCTTCAGATAAAACGCCATTCATAGTGACGAAGTTTAGTAGCAGAAATTGCCTGTAAGTTTCTAAAACATCCTGTAAATGCAATGTCCCCTCCTTGCCACATAACTTCTAGATAAGGGGCGCAGGCATGTGGGGCATAATG
>NZ_JAHHDX010000072.1 GCF_018619335.1 Alteromonas sp. ALT199
CTATTTAAGTTGGGGTCAATAGCTATTAGGCATAAAGCTATTATACAGCACTCTACTTGAGGTATCGTAGTTAAACTGGAGGGAAGAAAGTTTGGAACTTTAGTGGTGAGAGTGTATTTACAGAAACAAAAAAGCCGCTTTTCAGCGGCTTTTAAAATCTATTATGCGATTGAAGCATCAACCCTTTCGCGAAGTTCTTTACCAGGCTTAAAGTGCGGTACATATTTACCGTCTAGCTTCACCGTTTCACCCGTTTTAGGGTTTCTTCCTACACGTGGAGCACGGTAGTGAAGAGAGAAACTACCAAAACCTCTTATCTCAATACGTTCACCCTTTTGAAGAGTTTGCGCCATTTGTTCTAGAAGTTCTTTTATAGCCAGTTCGAGCTCTTTCGCCGGAATATGACGCGCTTGATCCGCGAGCCGTTCAATTAATTCAGACTTGGTCATGCTTAACCTCATTGTCAATATTATTGTTTAAACAGCTATCGCGAAATGGGTGTGCAGATGCACACCCACAAAAGCATTATTCGCCTTTAGCAGCTTTGAATGCTTCTGCCATCGCGTTAGCGAAACCAACATCTTCTTGTTGGTTAACTTTATCGATAGCTTCTTTTTCGTCAGCCTGATCTTTAGCTTTAACAGATAGGTTAACAGTGCGGTTCTTACGGTCAACGCCCATAAACTTCGCTTCGATGCTATCACCAACGCTTGCTACTTCTGTTGCGTCTTCAACACGCTCTACAGCAAGGTCTGCAACGCGGATGTAGCCATCAACTTCTTCAGCTAGGTTTACAGTAACGCCTTTCGCATCAACTTCTGTTACTGTACCAGTAACAATAGCACCTTTCTTGTTATCTGTCAGATACTTGTTGAAAGGATCTTCTTCGATTTGCTTAACGCCAAGAGAAATACGCTCACGCTCTGGGTCGACTTGAAGTACAACTGCAGAGATTTCATCGCCTTTCTTGTAGTCGCGAACTGCGTCTTCACCAGACTTGTTCCAGCTAATGTCAGAAAGGTGAACTAGACCGTCGATACCGCCGTCAAGACCGATAAAGATACCGAAGTCAGTGATTGACTTGATCTTACCAGATACTTTGTCACCTTTTTCGTATGACTCAGCAAAAGTTTCCCAAGGGTTAGCAATGCATTGCTTAAGACCTAGAGAAATACGACGACGCTCTTCGTCAATTTCAAGAACCATTACATCTACAGTGTCACCTAGGTTAACAACTTTAGATGGGTGGATGTTTTTGTTGGTCCAATCCATTTCAGAAACGTGTACAAGACCTTCAACGCCGTCTTCAATTTCAACGAAGCAGCCGTAATCAGTAAGGTTAGTAACCTGACCGTTGATCTTAGTACCTTCTGGGTAACGAGAAGCAATTTCTTGCCATGGATCGTTGCCCATTTGCTTCATACCAAGAGAAACACGCTGCTTCTCTTTGTCGAACTTAAGTACTTTAACGTTGATTTCGTCACCAACATTCACGATTTCACTTGGGTGCTTAACGCGCTTCCAAGCCATATCAGTGATGTGTAGAAGACCATCTACGCCGCCAAGGTCAACGAACGCACCGTAATCAGTAAGGTTCTTAACGATACCTTTGATTTCATGGCCTTCTTCAAGGTTAGCAAGAAGCGTTTCACGCTCTTGGCTGCTTTCCGCTTCGATTACTGCACGACGAGAAACAACAACGTTGTTACGCTTAGCGTCTAGCTTGATTACTTTGAACTCAAGCTCTTTGCCTTCAAGGTGCGTAGTGTCACGAACTGGACGTACGTCAACAAGAGAACCAGGAAGGAATGCGCGTACACTGTTAACTTCAACAGTGAAACCGCCTTTAACTTTACCGTTGATAACGCCTTTGATAGTGACTTTATCTTCGTAAGCTTTTTCCAACTCAACCCACGCTTCGTGACGCTTCGCTTTTTCGCGAGAAAGGATAGTTTCACCGAAACCATCTTCAACTGCATCTAGTGCAACGTCTACTTGGTCACCGATAGCGATTTCAAGTTCGCCTTCAGCGTTTTTAAATTGGTCAGCTGGGATAGCACTTTCTGATTTCAAGCCTGCATCAACAAGAACGATGTCTTTGTCGATAGAAACAACAGTACCTTTTACAATTGAACCTGGACGTGTTTCTAGTTCTTGTAAGCTTTCTTCAAAAAGTTGTGCAAAATTTTCAGTCATAAGTCTCAAATAAACTTTTAAGTTGATATCCACGCTTCTTATCCGGATAACGCGGGGTTATTAAGGTTAGTCGCCACTTCCTGTAGCAACACTGCTTTGGATGCGATCAACTCATGCCATTAAAGGCGTGAGGAAATAATATCCATCGCTTTTTCAAAGACTTGGTCAATATCCAAGTCTGTTGAATCTATAATTACTGCATCTTGTGCCGGTACCAAAGGAGCCACCGCACGTTGTGTATCGCGCTCGTCTCTTGCCTTGATATCGGTTAAAAGGCGCGCAATATTAACATCCATGCCCTTTGCTTTCAACTGGCTATAGCGGCGCTGCGCACGGGCCTCTGCACTCGCTGTAAGAAAAATCTTTACAGGTGCGTCAGAAAATACCACGGTCCCCATATCACGACCGTCAGCAACGAGACCAGGATCTTGTTGAAAAGCTCGTTGCCGGCGCAGTAAAGCTTCGCGAACACGTGGTAATGCTGCTACTTTAGACGCCACAGCACCAACATCTTCGGTGCGAATATCGTCAGTAACGTCTTCGCCTTCTAAAATAATGCGAGTGGTATCGCCATTCGTCTCGAAACTAACGTCAAGACCGGTTGCTAAAGGAACAACACATTCTTCATCATCACACGGAAGGTCGTGGTGAAGTGCAGCAACTGCTAAAACGCGGTAGATTGCACCGCTATCTAGAAAGTGCCACCCTAACTTTTTTGCCAGCAAGCTACTTAACGTACCTTTGCCTGCACCACTAGGACCGTCAACCGTGACTACGGGTGTGGAATGCATACCTGCTCCATCATTTAAATTACTAAAAATCGCGCGTAATTATACGCTTTAGTGAGAGATAAGCAATGCCGCCTCTAAGCAACGGCATTGTACATTAGGATAAATCTGACTCAGATCAACGAAGCAGTTAAAGGGTTAACCTGCATAGCCCTTCGTTAACCTGTGACTCATTTTTATAAGGCTTTTACGCGCTGTACAAAGTTTTAAAGCGGGTAAAATAGTCTGGGAAGGTTTTGCGTGTACAACCTGGGTCGTTAATTGTGACCGGAGTATCGCTTAATGCAACTAGTGAGAAGCACATTGCAATACGATGGTCGTTATACGTATCTATTTCAGCGTGTTTTAGCGAATCAGTTGGCCACACTTTTATGTAGTCATGCCCTTCTTCTACTTTCGCACCTAGCTTTTGAAGCTCGGTTGCCATAGCCGCAAGTCGGTCTGTTTCTTTAACACGCCAGTTATAGATGTTAGTCATGGTCGTTGGACCTTCGGCAAACAGCGCTGTAGTAGCAATGGTCATGGCTGCATCCGGAATATGGTTCATATCCATGTTCACGCCTTTAAGAGGCCCACCGGTTATTTCAACATACTCATCATTCCACACTACCTTTGCACCCATGGCCTCAAGCACGTCAGCAAAGCGGATGTCACCTTGAATGCTTTTTTGCCCAATACCGGTTACGCGTACCGTCCCGCCTTTAATGGCACCGGCTGCAAGGAAGTAAGATGCAGAAGAAGCATCGCCTTCTACCATAAATTTACCTGGCGCAACGTACTTGGCATCACCAGAAACCGTAAACGTCTGGTAGTTGTCATTCTCTACAGTAACGCCAAATTTAGCCATGGTATCTAACGTGATATCGATATAAGGCTTAGACACTAATTCGCCTTTAATACGAATAGTCACATCTCCTGAAAACAGGGGTGCTGCCATTAAAAGCGCCGTTAGAAATTGACTAGACACGCTG
This sequence comes from Alteromonas sp. ALT199, assembly GCF_018619335.1. Lineage (GTDB taxonomy): Bacteria > Pseudomonadota > Gammaproteobacteria > Enterobacterales > Alteromonadaceae > Alteromonas. Next base: position 3,956 of record NZ_JAHHDX010000072.1, read on the forward strand.
CCATCAACCGACATTTCTCCACCGTTTAACGTCTTACCTTTAATTTGAAGCGGAGGGTAGCCTTCATTTTTAAGGTAAGACACGTCAGCATTTGCTTCGCGTAGCGCATCAACTAAATCGCCTATTGGGCGCTCTTCCATTCGCGGTTCACCAGTAAGTACCGTATCAACGTTACTTGCGGCAAGTGCAGCGCATAAGGGGCGCATTGCTGTACCGGCATTACCTAGGAAAAGCTCAAGTGGCTCAGCCACCTCAAATGCGCCACCATTACCTTGCACAACACATTGAGTTTTATCTTCGCTCAAGCGATAGCTAACACCTAACTTAGTAAGTGCATTTAGCATATGCTCGATATCTTCGCTATCAAGCAAGTTGGTTAATTCGGTCTCACCTTGTGCTAACGCAGCAAGCAACAGTGCGCGATTAGACAGACTCTTTGAGCCAGGTACATTGACCTCTCCCGATATTTTTGCAATCGGGTCTAATGTTAACTGCTCCATTTTATCCATTCACTCTTTCAAATTCCCGCATAAATTCAACTAGCGCAACAATGCCTTCTACCGGCATTGCATTGTAAATACTGGCACGCATGCCCCCTACCGAACGGTGTCCTTTCAATGCAAGTAAACCCGCATCTTGCGATTGCTCAAGGAATAGCTTATCTAACTCAGGGTTAGCCAAATGAAACGGCACGTTCATTTTAGAACGGTTGTCAGGGTGAACTTTACTTGAATAGAAATCAGAACTATCAATGGCAGAATACAAAAGTGCAGACTTCTCTGCATTGCGCTTCGCCATAGCATCAACACCGCCCATGTCTTTAAGCCACTCAAATACAAGCCCTGCCAAATACCATGAGAAAGTAGGCGGTGTGTTGTACATAGAGTCTGATTTTGCCGCTAATGCGTAGTCGAAGATAGAGGGCGTTTCTTTACGCGCTTTACCAACGAGGTCTTCGCGAACAATAACCACAGACAAACCGCTTGGACCGATGTTCTTTTGTGCGCCAGCGTAAATTACACCGTGTTTTGCCACATCAAGCGGCTGCGATAATATCGTTGAAGACATATCAGATACCAGCGGTACCTTGCCCGACTCTGGTAGCCAATCATAAGCGATGCCGTCCACGGTTTCGTTTGGACAGAAATGATAGTAGGCCGCAGACTGATCGATTTCACTGATATTAGGATTAGCAATGTAGTGAAGCCCGTCTTTTTCAGTGACGTCGCCTACTACTACTGCATTATTATATTTGTTCGCTTCACTCACTGCGCCTTTTGACCAAGAGCCACTCACTAAGTGAAGACTGGTATCAGCAGAAGATGATAAATTAAGGGGAACAGCAGCAAATTGACCGCGTCCACCACCATGTGTGAAAAGCACATGATAGTTAGATGGGACAGATAGCAGGTCACGCAAATCTTGCTCGGCTTTTGCAGCTATCTCTATGAAATCTTTACCACGATGGCTTACTTCCATTACAGAGCAGCCTAAATCGCGCCAATTTGTAAATTCTGATTGTGCCTTTTCCATTACTTCTTTAGGAAGCATGGCCGGCCCAGCACTAAAGTTAAAAACCTCTTTCATCGCGTTTTTCAACACCTGTAGATAAGTACCGTTTAACCCGCTTTGTTTTAACGTTTTGCGGGTCTATTAGGTAAACAAGCGGCAAAAGCCGCTTGTTTGAAAGAACACTGATAATGCACAGGCTTTGAAAACCTGCGCCCTATCCCTACTCTTCTGTCGTTGAGCTGTCACCGTCTTCTGCGGTGTTTTCTTGCTCTTGAACAGCAGTTTCTGCTTGTTCTGGCGCATCGTCTAAAATGATTGGGTTACCGTCCTCATCGAGTTCCTGTAACTCTGCCACTTCTTCAATACGTTGTAACCCTACAACATGCTCGCCTTCTACTGTACGTATTAAGCGAACGCCCTGCGTGTTACGGCCTACTACTGACACTTCGCCTACACGGGTACGAACCAGTGTACCTTGGTCACTAATAAGCATAATCTCATTGGTTTCGTCTACCTGTACAGCGCCAACTACTTTACCGTTACGCTCAGACACCTTGATAGACACAACACCTTGTGTCGCACGGCTCTTCGCTGGGTAATCTTCTAGCGGGGTACGCTTACCAAAACCATTCTCTGTTGCCGTCAGGACTGGACCATCGCCTTTAGGTACAATAAGTGATACCACTTTTTGCCCGTCTTGCAGACGAATACCGCGAACTCCTGTTGCAGTACGCCCCATAGGACGAAGTGCAAGTAGCTCTTCACCTGTTTCTGGGTCGCGCTTCACTTCACCGGTTTCGCTATCACGAAGCTTCTCGTTAAAGCGAACTACTTTACCCGCGTCAGAGAACAACATGATGTCGTCATCACCGTGGGTAATATCAACACCAATTAGCTCATCACCGTCATTTAGGTTAACAGCGATAATACCGCTTGAACGAGGGCGAGAATATAGGCTTAAGTCAGTCTTTTTCACTGTACCGTTTGCCGTTGCCATCAGTACAAACTTACCTTCTTCGAATTCTTTAATAGGAAGAATAGCAGTAATACGTTCATTATCTTCTAGCGGCAGTATGTTTACAATTGGACGTCCGCGTGCATTTCGGCTAGCGAACGGCAATTGATACACTTTCAACCAGTACAAGCGACCTCTGGTTGAGAAGCACAATATGTGATCGTGCGTATTCGCAACAAGAAGCTTTTCGATGAAGTCTTCATCTTTCATCTTAGTTGCAGATTTACCACGACCGCCACGACGTTGTGCTTCGTAGTCTGTAAGCTTCTGATACTTAACATAACCTTCGCGAGAAAGCGTTACTACAACGTCTTCTTGCTCGATTAGGTCTTCGATATCAATATCGTGACTTGCAGCTGTAATTTCAGTACGACGCTCGTCACCAAACTCATCACGTACTTTTTCAAGCTCTTCTTGAATCACTTCCATCAAACGCTCTGGGCTGTTTAGGATGTGAAGAAGTTCTGCGATAATTTCTAGTAGCTGCTTGTACTCTTCAAGGATCTTCTCGTGTTCAAGACCTGTTAGCTTGTGTAAGCGAAGGTCAAGAATTGCTTGCGCTTGCTGTTCCGTTAAGTAGTACTTGCCGTCGCGAATACCAAACTCAGGCATTAACCAGTCAGGGCGTGCCGCATCGTCGCCAGCACGCTCTAGCATTTGCGCTACATCGCCTAAGTCCCAACCTTGTGCAACTAGCGATTTCTTCGCATCTGCAGGGCTTTGTGACGCTTTAATTAACTCAATAATAGGGTCTATATTAGCAAGCGCAATAGCCAAGCCTTCAAGGATATGAGCACGGTCACGGGCTTTTCGTAATTCAAATACGGTTCGGCGTGTAACCACTTCACGGCGGTGAAGAATAAAGCACTCTAATGTCTCTTTAAGGTTAAATACCTTAGGCTGACCATTGTCTAGTGCAACCATATTAATACCGAATACCGTTTGAAGCTGAGTATTGGCATATAAATGGTTGAGCAGTACTTCGGCAGATTCATTGCGTTTAACTTCGACAACAATGCGCATTCCGTCTTTATCAGACTCGTCACGCAGTGCAGAAACGCCTTCGATACGCTTTTCTTTTACCAGTTCAGCAATCTTTTCAATAAGACGCGCTTTGTTAACTTGGTAAGGAATCTCGTTAACTATTATGGTTTCTTTGCCGTTGCTATCGGTTTCAATATCCGCCTTTGCACGAAGGTAAATTTTACCACGACCTGTACGGTAAGCATCTTCAATACCTTTACGACCGCTGATCATAGCAGCCGTTGGGAAATCAGGACCGGGAATGTATGTCATCAAATCGTCGATAGTAATAGACGGATCCTGAATTAACGCAACACAACCGTTGATTACTTCGGTTAAATTATGTGGCGGGATATTGGTCGCCATACCAACCGCGATACCCGATGAACCGTTAACTAAAAGATTTGGGACCTTTGTAGGTAATACTTCAGGAATGAATTCAGTACCGTCATAGTTAGGTACGAAATCTACTGTTTCTTTATCTAAATCGGCAAGTAATTCGTGCGCAATTTTCGCCATGCGAACTTCGGTATAACGCATTGCAGCGGCTGAGTCGCCGTCTACCGAACCAAAGTTACCTTGGCCGTCTACTAGCATGTAGCGAAGAGAGAACGGCTGCGCCATACGTACAATAGTGTCGTAAACTGCAGAGTCACCGTGAGGGTGATATTTACCAATTACGTCACCCACCACACGGGCAGATTTTTTGTATGGCTTGTTGAAGTCGTTTTTTAGTTCGTTCATCGCGAACAGCACACGACGGTGCACTGGCTTCAAGCCATCTCTTACGTCAGGCAAGGCTCGCCCGACAATAACGCTCATCGCGTAATCAAGGTAAGAATTCTTTAACTCTTCCTCAATATTAACGGGGAGGATTTCTTTAGCGTTATCAGACATAAACTGCTTAATCCCTTTATCTTGGTTTGTTCTGCGTTATCCAGCACTTGTTTTCACATCATTGTGACAGCAAGGCGTGGGAGCGCACTGTTATTATTATTTGGGTAATAATCGTAATTCGAGTGTACCACTTGATGAAGTAATAATGTAGCGCTTAATTACGCTTATTAACCAACTAAAAGACAAGCGATTATTTTTCGTTCACCCCTTTTTGAAAATTGGCCAATTCTGTTTAAAAACAGTGAAACACAACCTTAATTTACGATATCTTAAATAGAGATAAGTTAAGGACTGTTTTAATCATGACGAACGTTGATCAACAAGAAATCAATAAATTCTCTGAACTTGCTTCTCGCTGGTGGGATCCTGAAGGCGAATTTAAGCCATTGCACCTTATTAACCCACTTCGGTTAGACTTCATTAATCAACATAGTAATGGTCTTTTTGATAAGAAAGTCATCGATATTGGCTGTGGTGGCGGTATTCTAGCGGAGTCCATGGCTCGTGCAGGCGCAACGGTAACGGGTTTAGATATGGCAGAGGCTTCGTTAGAAGTGGCAAAACTTCACGGCTTAGAATCGGGAATAAAAGTTGATTACGTTTGCTCAACTGCCGAAGCGTTTGCACAAACAAATTCAGGCCAGTTTGATGTAGTGACTTGTATGGAAATGCTTGAGCATGTGCCGGACCCTGCTTCTGTGGTAATGGCGTGCGCTAAACTAGTTAAGCCCGGCGGCCATGTTTTCTTCTCTACGCTTAACAGAAATTTGAAGTCGTACCTTATGGGGATCGTTGGCGCTGAATACATTCTGAAACTAGTACCGAAAGGCACTCACGACCACAGTAAATTTATTAAGCCTTCGGAACTTATGGCGATGACAGATCAAGCCGGCCTACTCCCAAGAGATATGACAGGCTTACATATGGATCCAATTTCACAAGGTTTTTATCTTTCGTCTAATAACGTAGACGTTAACTACTTACTTTATACAGTTGCGCAAAACTAATTTAACACTACATATTGGGTTGCGGTGATATTTTAAACACCATATATCGTGT
>NZ_JAHHDX010000051.1 GCF_018619335.1 Alteromonas sp. ALT199
TTCGTATTAAACTTGACACATTAATGTAATCATTTTAATAAAACTGTCACAGATCACATTAATAATAACGGCGTTTAAAAATGAGCAGGAATATAACGATGTCTCGTACAGTGTTGGTAGTAGAGGACGAAGCGCCTATCCGTGAAATGCTTAAGTTTGTGCTTGAGCAATCTGGTTTTAATATTATCGAAGCCGAAGATTTCGACATCGCGCAAGAAAAAATTTGCGAGCCTTACCCAGATTTGATCTTACTAGATTGGATGTTACCGGGGGGAAGCGGTGTACAGCTAGCTAAAAGTTTAAAGCAACACGAATTTACTCGTGACATTCCCGTTATTATGCTTACGGCCCGTGGCGAAGAAGAAGATAAAATTCGCGGGCTGGATGCAGGTGCTGACGATTACGTCACTAAGCCGTTTTCGCCAAAAGAACTAGTGGCAAGAATCAAAGCGGTTATGCGAAGAGTAACGCCTACATCCAATGAAGAGCCCATTGAATTTAATGGGCTAAAACTTGAACCAGTGTCGCACCGTGTTATAGCTAATGAAGAGCCACTAGACATGGGGCCTACAGAATTTAAGTTACTTCACTTTTTTATGACGCACCCAGAGCGAGTATATAGCAGAGAACTATTGCTTGATAATGTGTGGGGCACCAATGTTTATGTTGAAGACAGAACAGTAGATGTACATATTCGACGCTTGCGTAAAGCTATCTCTCGCCACGGACATGATGCTATGATCCAAACTGTACGCGGTGCGGGCTATCGTTTTTCTACTAAGCTTTAATATAATGTAGTGTTTAGGGAATGGCGTAGCATCATTCCCTTCACGTCTCTGCGCCACCTGAGCGTGCGCCTATTTCCACTTTCAACAACGCGAGCTATTTCATGTATTACCCGTTCTCTTGGTTGAGAAGTACATTGCGCTTAGTGCTATTCCTTGTGGTTTTTGCGCTGGTCGGGTGGTATCTGGATGATATGTTATTCGCTGTTGCCATTGGTGCGACTTTGCTATTACTGTTCAACTATTGGCACCTTTACAAGCTAAATCGCTGGCTGTGGCACAGTCGTAAAATGTCCCCTCCTACTGTACGTGGTGTATGGGAGCATATTTACGAAGGTATCTATTACCTTCAGCGCCGTAACCGCAATAAACGTAAAGAGCTCGGCGAATTGGTAAAACGCTTTAGAGAAGGTTCTGAAGCCTTACCAGATGCAGCAGTCGTGGTTGATTCAAAAGCATGTATTATTTGGTGCAATCGCCTTGCACGGTTAGATTTAGGGCTAAAATGGCCGCAAGACTCAGGTCGTCGAATCGACAACTTATTGCGTCATCCAGAGTTTATTCAGTACTTTCACGCGGGTAACTATAAATACCCTATCGAAGTGCCGTCACCAACAAACCCCAATAAAACCTTCGAATATCGAATAATGCCTTACGGCGACGAGCACCTTCTCCTGATTGCTCGTGACATAACGCGAGTATCTCAACTTGAAGAAATGCGTAAGGACTTTGTGGCAAACGTGTCTCATGAGTTGCGTACGCCGTTAACGGTCATTAACGGGTATCTTGAAATTCTTCCCATTGATGAAGACTCCGATCCCTTTATGCAAAAAGCGATGAAAGAAATGACATCGCAAACTCATCGCATGCAAAACTTGATAGAAGATTTGCTTGTGTTATCGCGTATCGAAGCAAGTTCTGAACGTATTTACGAAAACGTGGTGAATATTCCTGCTGTGCTTGCCCAAGTGGAAAGAGAAGCACTGGCCCTTAACAAAGAAAAGAACCACTCTATCAAATTCCATATTGATGAAGAGCTGTATGTTTTTGGTGTAGAAACTGAGCTTCGCAGTGCCTGTTCTAACTTAGTATTTAACGCCGTTCACTACACCCCTGCGGGCGGGGAAATCAACGTATATTGGCAGCGCGGTGCGAGCGGTGCTCAGTTTTCTGTAGTAGACAACGGTGATGGCATTGAACAGAACCACCTTAATCGCCTAACAGAACGCTTTTACCGTGTAGATAAAGCTCGTTCACGTAAAACCGGCGGTTCAGGCTTAGGGTTATCCATTGTAAAACATGTACTAAGTCATCATAATTCTCGTTTAGAGATTGCCAGTACATTGGGCGAGGGCAGTAATTTTTCCTTCGTGCTGGATAACGAGTTAATTGCAGAGCAGCTGTAAACTTAAGAGGCAGTAAACCTTGGTGAGCAAATGTCATAACATAGTGAATGGGCTATACCGCGGTGTTGTAAGTTTATCGTTGGTAATAGGTCTGTTGTCTCCACTTACATTATTCGCGAATCCTCAGGCTGCCCAAAGCGTTTCTTCTGCTTCAAGCACTTATCAAGTCCCAGCCTACGAACGCAAGCCTGGTGTGGCTGGGAAAATATCTTCAGTGGGCTCAGACACGCTGGCAAACTTAATGACCTTCTGGTCACAGGAATTCAAAACTCTCTATCCTCAGGTCGGTTTTCAGATACAGGCCTCTGGTTCTTCTACCGCCCCGCCTGCGCTGATCGAAGGTACTGCCACCATAGGCCCTATGAGCCGAGAATTAAAGCCCAGTGAAATACGTGATTTTACGCGCGTTCACGGTTACCCGCCTACGGTATTAAAAGTGGCAATGGATGCCATCGCCATTTTTGTGGATAGGCGCAACCCGCTGCCGGGGATGACCCTTGAACAAGTTGATGCGGTATTTTCTGAAACCCAGTTTTGTGGCAGCAACGCGGCCATTACGCACTGGCCTCAGCTTGGTGTTAACGATGTAGGCTATCGCTCTCCTATAAGGCTGTACGGCCGAAATTCAGTATCGGGTACTTATGGCTTGTTCAAAGTCATGGCGCTGTGCGATGGTGACTTTAAGAACACGGTAAACGAGCAACCTGGTTCTGCCTCTGTAGTACTGTCTGTGGCGAGCGGCACTGGCGCTATTGGCTATGCCGCTTACGGTTATAAAACCGCAGGTGTTCGCGCGCTGCCATTGGGTGAATCGCTAGATAGCTTAATCCCTCTTTCTATTGATACGGTGCGCAACGAAACGTATCCGTTTGCCCGTTTTCTTTATTTAGTGATAAATAAAAAGCCCGGTGAGCCTTTACCTACTCTGGAAAGAGAGTTTTTGCGCTATATCTTGTCACAGGAAGGACAGCATCAAGTGTTAAGGGACGGGTATTTCCCTATTCGCGAAGACGTACTGGTACGCCAACGCCGATTGTTGGAATAGAAAAACTAAAGTAGAAGCCGTATCACTCGCCGTTAAAAGCAAAGGATAAAATAGTGTCGTATATGCCGCCTGCGTGGAAACAATGGGTTGTCAAATGCTTGCTGTCAGGGACAGCTGTGCCAACTATCGTAACCACCCTAGTGGAAAACGGCTTTTCTCCCTACACGATCAAAAAAGTGCTCGGCGCCAATCTGCCCACCGATTATCAGTTTTCTCCCTCTTCAAATTTCTACGAGAAGCTAGCAAAAAGTGCTATCACCCACGCGGAACAGGCTAAGCCACTTGCCGAGCCCAGTGACATTCAGCTCTTTGCGTACGATAACTTCTTGAGTAGCGAAGAGTGTGACGACATTGTCGCGCTAACCAAAGATAAACTTGCGCCCTCTAAACTAGCAGGAGCCGCTAGCGCTGATGACATTAGAACTTCTTCAACATGTGAATTAGCCTTTCTTGGTAATGAGCTAGTCAAAAACATTGATAGTCGCATTGTTTCAACACTTAGCTTAGGCGTGGGAGAAGGGGAAGTTATTCAGGCTCAGCACTACAACGTTGGGGAATATTACAAACCGCACTACGACTTCTTTCCTCCAGGTAGCCCGCAGTATAAAGCGCATTGTCTATCGCGCGGTCAGCGAACATGGACGTGCATGATTTACCTTAATGATGAATGTGACGGCGGTTACACACGTTTTACTAAGCTAAATATTGCAGTAAGCCCTAAAAAGGGAAAGGCACTTTTTTGGAACAATTTACTGCCCTCTGGCGACCCCAACTTTGACAGTGTTCATTTCGCAGAACCTGTCACCCGCGGTCACAAAACTGTCATCACCAAATGGTTTAGAACGAAAAACTAATCAACTTGGGTTAAGCTTTTAGTTTTATTTTTAATCAATTTTGTTT
>NZ_JAHHDX010000065.1 GCF_018619335.1 Alteromonas sp. ALT199
TAATATAACTTATTGTTAGTGGGCTAACTCGTGAATATAGAAAAAACCTTAATTCTATTTTATAGTAGCAAAAACAACAGTGTCGTAGACGGTATAGGAAGTATGGACACCATTAAAAAGGGATCACTCGTTGTGGTCGGCACAGGCATTAGCGTTGCTGGCCAAATGACCATTGCCGCTAGAAGTCACATTGAAAATGCCGACATCGTCTTCATGGGTATTATGAACAAAATTGGCGAGCATGTGGTAACTACGCTTAACCCAAATAGTGTATCGCTAGATGACCTTTACGAAGAAGGCAAATCTCGCGCCCTCACCTATTCTCAAATGGCCGATAGAATTGTAGAGTCTGTAGTAGAAGGCAATAAAGTTTGCGTTGCTTTTTATGGTCACCCTGGTGTTTTTGTTACTCCCTCTCATGAAGCTATACGGCGTGTTCAAGAAATGAACTTAGAGGCAAAAATGCTGCCCGGCGTATCGGCAGAAGATTGTTTAATTGCCGATTTGGGCATAGACCCTTCTCGCTACGGCTGCCAGTCTTATGAAGCAACCCAATTTCTGTTTCGCGATTACCGCATTGACCCACACATGACACAAATTATCTGGCAAATTGGCTTAGCCGGAGAAGCCACATTAAGCGTGTTAGATGCAAATCATAGTCAATCAGGGCTGGCCATGTTGGCAGATATATTAGCCGAGCATTATCCGGCGGACCACGAACTTATTATTTATGAAGCGGCGACACTACCACTTTGCGAACCCAAAATAGAAAAGGTTCTGCTTCGTGAACTCGAGTTCGCAAAACCCACGTTAATATCTACTCTTGTGGTTCCATCTAAAGGAATGCCAGCATATAGACACGACCGATTAGCAAAGCTAGGGCTAACAGAACAACAAGTTACTAAATATAGAAACCCAACCGTAAATTAACAAAAGGATAATAAAAAATGACAAAGTCTATTAAGGATTTTTTGGTTGAATTAGACACCAACAGCAAGCTAATGGAAGCATACAAAAACGACCCTGTGGCGACTGCGAAAAAATTCGGCTTATCTGCTGATGAGGTAAAAATCATTGCAGATAAAAATTGGGACGAACTCTCTAAGCGCTTTGACGACAAAAGTAGAACTATTCGCGTTATTAGCTACTAACTCAAAACAAGCGAATAATGAATCGTTTTGCCTTGTGTATCATTAGTGTCATTGCTTTAATGGCACTGCCTGCGCGCGCTTTAGACGCGCCACAAGGTAATATTTCATCCCCCATACTTCAGCTTGAAGGGCTTAAAGCACGCATTCAAGAAAACGACCCAGACGTTCAAAGTACGTTCGCAGAATTAGGTGCGTTCTTCGCAGCCACCCCCAATGACTACGAACATGCGCGCTTTTTAAATATAAAATCTTACTTCCATATTTTAAAACAAGATTATGTACAAGCTTACGAAGCGTTGCTTGAAGCTCGCAAATACGCGACTTCAGGAAGCAATATACTCAGTCTTGCAGAGTCATATCGATTAGAAGGTTTAATTCTAGATTTATCTGGCGAGCATGCCAACGCGCTAGAGGCAATGCACCAGGCTCTAGACTTTTACAATGAAGCCGAAAGTGACCGAATTCTGTTGGTGTATAGCGCCATGGGTAACGTGTACATGTCGCTTAAAGACTATGAGCTTATGCTAAAATTCGGGCATCAGTATTTGTCTGCTGCGCAACGCTTAAACAATAAAGAAGGTGAAGGAACCGCTTACTTTTTTCAAGGGTATGCACAACGAGCACTAGGCGAATATCAAGGCGCAAAAGTAAGCCTGTTGTTAGCTGAAAACTTGCTTCGTGAAGCTAACTACCCCTTTATTGGCATTGTACACAGCGCCATGGCAGAACTTCATATTGCACAAGGCAATCTGAGCGAAGCGCTAAAAAAACTAAATCAAGCTGCTGAAGCCGACCGTCAGGTTGGATTTCGCTATAACGACGGCTCGCACCTTCTGCACCTAGTAGACATCTATAAGCAACAGGGTGAAATTGAGCTTGCAATCACCGAGCTTGAAGCTGGGCTTGAAAAAGACGTTATAAAAAACGACAAAGTGCTGCTCACCGATATTTTAAACGAACTTATCTCGCTTCACGAGAAAAATGGCAACTTAGCCGCAGCACTTAAATATTCAAAACAGTATAGAGAAACGTTTAAACAAAGCTTCAACGAGCAACAATCTAGGCTGATGGCACTGCACCGTGTGCGATTAGCCGTCTCAGAGAAAGAAGAAACAATAAAGCTTCTGGAAAAAGACAATCAGTTAAAAGAGCAGCGAAATCTGATTCAACAGAAAAAGAATACTCAGCAACTTTATTTTATTGGCTTTGTGATCCTTTCATTAGGTCTAGTGATCGCGTTATGGCTAAGAACCCGACAACAGCGAAAAACCCTTGATAACCTAACACAGGATTTACGTAGAGCAACTAAAGCAAAATCTGATTTTCTGGCACGTATGAGCCATGAAATTCGCACACCGCTAAACGCAATTATTGGCCTTACTAAGCTTTCACAACGCGCTGCTGAAGACAAAGAGCAACAAACTAACTTAATTCAAATTGAAGGCGCATCACAAACGCTGCTTAGTATAATTAATGACATTCTTGATTTCTCTAAAATTGAGGCTGGCAAGCTAGATATAGAGTCGACGCAATTCAATTTAGATGCCCTAGTAAACCAAACTATTAGGTTGCACCTAACCCGCGCACAAGAAAAGCACATAGAGCTTATTCAGCATATTTCACGAGACGTGCCGCTAAACCTAATTGGCGACCCGTTGCGCATACAGCAGGTGCTCAACAACCTATTAAGTAATGCGCTTAAATTCACCGAAGATGGGCTCATCTCAGTAAGCGTTAGGTGCACACAAGTCGAAGACGATATTCAGCTTGAATTTGAAGTGAAAGATTCAGGCGTTGGCCTAAGTACCGCGCATCAAGCCCAACTTTTCCAGCCGTTTAATCAGGGCGACGAATCAATTTCGAGGCGCTACGGTGGTACAGGTTTAGGCTTAGCAATTTGTAAACAACTCACAACCTTAATGGGTGGTGAAATTTGGGTAGAAAGCCAGTTAGGAAAAGGGTCTATTTTCCACTTTACGGTAAAGGTGCAGCAAGACGCCTCTCAACAAATTATCTCGCCATCTAAGCAGCTTTCAGCATTGAAAGTGCTTGTAGCCGACGATATTGAAGCATCGCGAGACGCAATTTCAGAAGCACTCTCAATGGCCAACATTCAAGCCGATATCGCCTCTGGCGGAAAAGACGCGGTTGTAAAAATGCGCGCAGCATTAGCTGCTTCAATGCCCTACGATGTACTTATTTTAGATTGGAATATGCCAGATATAGATGGCCTTGAAGTAGCGGCGATAATGAACCAAGAGTTTTCAATTAAGCAGCCAAAAGTGATTATGCTTTATGCGTTTGAATCGCCACGCATGCGCGAACAAGCTAACCAACTAGGCATACATAGCTTTATAAAGAAACCGTTTAGTACGAGTGAACTGGTAGATACACTGCAAGAGCTATGTCTTAACGTAGAATCTAAAGCCTTGCCTAAAGACAAACCACCAGTGCCTAATTTAAAAGGTACACGTATTCTTTTTGTAGAAGACAACGCACTAAATCAAAAAGTAACCATTGGCCTTTTAACTGAAACCAAAGCCTCGATTAAAGTTGCTAATAATGGGTTAGAAGCAATAACTATACTGCGTGAAGACAGGGCATTCGATGCAGTACTGATGGATATTCAAATGCCGGTAATGGATGGATTAACTGCTGCCAAACACATTAGAGAAGAGCTGAAGTTAACCCTACCTATCATCGCCACAACCGCTCATGCCATGCAACAAGACATCGATAAAAGCCTAGCGGCTGGAATGGATGGTCATATTAATAAACCTGTCGACCCTAACCGCTTTTTTGATGTACTTGTTGAGGTTTTGGATAAAAGGCAGTCTTCGGCCACCACGGAAGTAACTAACGACAAGCTTATAGCAACTGATTCATTTACGGTGATAGACAAATCAAAAGCCCTAGAAACCTTGCTTGGTGATGAAACGCTTTATAACGACTTGCTTAACGATTTTGTGGCTTTAGAGGGGGAGCTTAGCGCGCTCAAACAAGCTATTAATGCCCATGACTATACATCCATCGCAAGAATAGCGCATATCTTCACAACGGCGCTTCGATATATCGGCGCATTTCCACTCGCAGAATTGGCAAGCACGATAGAGCTAACCATAAAGCGCAACGAGCATAAAACAACCGATGGATTCCATGATCAGTTGGAAGCCCTACACGAAGCTTTATTGGAATTAAGTGAAAAAGTTAAGGGGATGATAGGGTAAGTAGCGAAGCCTACGCATTTATGTAGGCTTCACGGGTAATCGCCTATAGTAAACGGCCTATTACTGCCCTTCACTAGACTCTTGCGACGCATACTCATTTTTCATAAGCCATGCGTATGCAGTGGTGAAAGCTGTTTCTTGGAACTGCTTTAATCCAGTTTCAGAAAACGGCACAGCTAGTGGGTTTCTGCGTAGCGACTCTTTAATATCGGTAGGGTTAAAAATAACGACCTCTAACCCATCAATTAACTCGATAGCAGCCTCTAGTTTAAAGCCAATTGCACTACCTGCGAACTTACCTTTGCTTTGACGCTGACGGATGATCACAGCATCAATTTTGTAATCTTCGACAAGCTTAGCGAAGGTGCTTTGAAAGCTTTTTAGCCCCTTTGCACTGGTATCGGCAAGGGTTAAGCGGCGCGTTCGGCAGTCGGGTAAATGAAACAAACCATCAGCAAGCGACACCAAACTAATAATTGCTTCGTTACCTTTTAAATCTATACCACAGACTTTCATATTTTTTCCTAATTACGTTTGCCTGTTATTATAACCCGTTTCTCGACTGTTATTCACTTGCGAGTACTTTTCTTTACTTACTACGCTAATACGCGCGGCAACATTAGTTTAGCACTGACTTAATGGTCTCTTTAGACAGGGGCTTTACAAAATGTTCGTCGAACCCGGCAGATTGAGAATCCTCGACGTATTTTTCAGACCCCCACCCGCTTTGAGAGTAAAACTTAACGTTTTCTGCTTCAGGCAAAACTTTAAGCATTTTAACCAGCTCATAGCCATCTATATCTGGCATGCCGATATCAAGGAATACACAGCTTGGTTTAAAGGCTTTAAATTCCTCTACCGCTTCTTTGGGAGAGGTAATGCCCAAAGCTGTAACCCCCATCGACTCAGCTAACAAGCAATAGGCATCGATAAGATCTGCATTGTCATCTACAAACATCACTTTACTTTTGCTTTGTACAACAGACTCGACTTCTGTGTTTTCCGATTGCTCGTAAGCTGTTTTAGAAATAGGTAGACTAACTTCAAAGGTACTTCCTTGACCTACCCCCTCGCTCATCACAGATACTTCACCATGATGCAAAGCTACTAGCTTACTCACTAGGGTTAAACCGATACCAAGCCCGCCTTTTGTGTGCGTAGAATGCGCTTCAATTTGGGTAAACATATTGAACACATCTTTTAGCCTATCTTCAGGAATGCCCATTCCGTTGTCTTTAACAGAAACGATAATCATGACGCCTTTTTTTCTGATATCTACAACAATCTTTCCTGACTCGTTGGTGTACTTGGTCGCATTGTGAATAATGTTAGAAAATATCTGGCTTAAGCGCGCTTTGTCGCCGTAAACAGTCACATCTTCTTCAAGACGGTTTACGGTTATGTCGTGTTTCTTTGCTTTTACCTGCTGCTCAACAATTTCAAGTGAATCAGATAGCACGTCTTGAATACTTAATCTCTCGAATTCAAGCTTAACCTTACCTCGCGTAATGCGAGACACGTCCATTAAATCGTTGATAAGTTTAGACATGTATTCGGCTTGACGGTTAATGATAGCCGTTACTCTTTTGCGGGTTTTATCATCATCAACGCTTTCTAAAATGCTCGCCCCTGACATTATAGGGCCCAACGGGTTGCGCAACTCATGAGCCAATGTTGCAAGGAATTCGTTTCTGTAGTTATCTTGCTTTTCAAGCTCCTGAATACTTATGTGCATACGCTCTTGCACATCAAGAGCGTACACAAGAAACATTCTGTTTAATCGGTTCGCGGTATCGACATCAGCTTTATCAAACGCTGTTGAGCGCCCCTTAATTGTTCGGGTATGAATAGTAAACGCCGAACGTGGTTTAAGGCGCTCCGATTTTGGTGCATCTTCAGATTTTTCATCTTCAGCGCCAATCCACTTTTGAACGCGGTGGGTCTCTTTTCTAAACCAAGCGGTAAAGTACTGCTTTATCTCAAACAGCGGAATAATCATAATACCGGCAATACCATACTCTCGTGCTTCTGGGTAATCTTCATATAAAGAATCGTTTGTGTAAGGAAAACCGCCTTCGCTACTCGCTTTAGAAAAAATCTCTTTGATGAGCACTATCGGTAAGGTATCTCCAAGCGTGATGGTTTCGTACTGTGAATAGTAAACGAATCCTGAACTATTAAGCGCGTCTAAAAAAGCTCTTTCCCCGCTTTTCACAACACGACTGATAGGGTTCGCCGGACCGATTCTGTCCAACATGGCATCTACTGCTTTATCAGTAATATGCTTTTTGCGTTTCGCAATTTCTTCTTCTTTAGCCAACAAATGCCAGCTGAACAGTTGGCTTAAATTCTCGCACTGCAGCCTTACATTTTGGGGTATATAACAGGGTTCGCGATGATGACAGGAAATGAGCCCGTATAACTCTCCATCTGTCACCAAGGAAATAGAAAACGATGCGCGTAGCCCTTGGTTTCTAATGTACTGAAGATGAATGGGCGAGAACGTGCGCAATAGCGAGCGAGTGAGGTCTAACCGCTCTCTTCCCGACTCCTTGGCAGATGGAATTAACTTTGCAGGGGGAAGCTCTGTATCAGGTACTAGCCGTACCCAGTTTGTTTTGTACAGCTCCCTGGCTTGTTTTGGTATGTCTGAAGCGGGAAAGTACAAGTCTTGGTAAGATTCCATATCCTCAGCTTTAGCTTCCGCGATAACCTTACCTGAGTAGTCATCGTTGAACTTGTAAAGCACCACTCTATCCATGTTAGTGAGATATTTAATGGTCGACACCATCTCTTGTGCCATCTCGCGTAGCGATGTCATTTCTTTAAATCGCGGAGCGATAGACATTGAATAAAGCTTTATGAATTGTTCTGCACTATAAGTGTCTCTAAATTCTGTAGCAGGCTCTAGCTCCACGACATAGTGGTGTCCCGAATCGTAAACAACCGCTAAATAGTCTCTTGCTTCTCCCTTTTTTAGAAGCGCTTCATTTAGAAGAAGCTTGATGGGCAGTCGTATTTTACTCTTTGACACTCTATCAAAGGTCTCTTTAAGAAAAGCGCTCTCGTCAGTGTCAGAGGAAAGAATATCTAAAAAGTTTTTCCCAATGATCCCCTCAGCAAATATCGTTTCGCAGTTTTCACTGACAATTGAGATATTTAGATCGTCGTAGCTAAACGCAATAAGAAAACCATAACTTTGTACACTTTCGGGAATATGTATGGGTTCGTCTTCACAACGTTCAAAGTTAAAGTTTTGAGGAGATTGAATCATAGAGGTCCTAAATTTTGTATCCGTGTTCCATACTTAAGCTTGAATCGAAAATTATCGCATAGACAAGCCTATTAATAATGCGCTTGCGTTTTAACGGCTTAATTTAATTAAGCGCCCGCCTTCCTTATCTTCAAGCACATAGATATTGCCCATGCTGTCTTGTTCAACTTCACGCACTCGCTTGCCCCACTCGTAACGCTCTGCTTCTTCAACTTTCCATTTGCCTTCGTCGTCTTTATTAAAGGAAACACGAACCAAAGCTTTTGAAGACAAGCCACCAATGAAGCCATTACCTTTCCAATCACTGAACTTGTCGCCTTTATAAATGATAAAACCCGCAGGGCTAATAGCAGGTACCCAGGCTAGTTCGGGCGATTTAAAAATAGGTATATCTTCATGATTAGGAATTTTTACGCCTGAATAATGGTCGCCCTGCGACACGGTGGGATAACCGTAGTTGCGACCTTTCTCAATAAGGTTAAGTTCGTCGCCATGGCGCGGCCCCATTTCGTGAACCCATAAATTGCCGTGTTCATCAAAGTCGATGCCAAGCGGGTTGCGGTGCCCTAACGTCCAAATTTGCTCGGTTACACTACCCTGCCCGTAAAAAGGATTGTCTTCTGGCACACTTCCGTCTTCGTTCATGCGTACAACTTTGCCCAAATTCATTGCCATATTTTGTGCTGGCGTAAATTTTTGGCGCTCGCCAGAGGTAATAAACAAATAGCCATCAGGCGAAAAAACCATACGATGTGAATAATGGCCGTTACCCGTCATCTTGGGCGACTGACGCCAAATAAGCGTTCTATCAGATAGCTTCGCGCCACTATCAGTAACGCTCAGCGTAGCTCGCTCTATTACCGCACCGCTAAACGCATCGTCTTTTTCATCTCTTTCAATATAGGAAATGTAAATAGTGTTATTAGACGCAAAATCTGGGTGAATAATGACATCACCTAAACCGCCCTGCCCGCGCGCTGTAACACTTGGTACATTGCTTACCGCAAAACGCTTTTGCTGATTTTTATCAAGCAACCACAGCGTGCCTGCTTTTTCTGTTACCAAGCTGTGCCCGTCTGGCAAAAACGTTATAGCCCACGGGCTGTCGAAGGTAGCTTTAACACTACCTTTGATGGTCGCGCCCTTACTGCCTTTCATATCAATTTGTTCAGATGAGTTTGACTGGGCAAACGTAAAAAATGAGGTTGCAAAAAGCATAACCAATAGTGCGGCTTTTCGGCTCATGCTGTTTTTGTGTGTATTTGTTGTTTGCATCTGCGTTCTAACCTTTTTGAAGGTTTGCGTACTGCTACTTACACGATGAGGCGTTAATTACGCGTCAACGGGCGGCGCAAAGGGTTTCAGTTAGCATTAGTTACGTAGGTTTAATTAAAGAGGTTTATATTATTGCTTACGTTTTGTTTTTCACATTTCTAAGTTATGAGGTTTCCCTAAACTTTCTTTAATGAAGCCGTGCTTTACTTAAGCCCCGCCTATGTTACTTTCGATGTAGTTTTAGCAACGAAGATAAGGAGGTGATCATATGTCGAGAGTTAAGGTATTTGAACAGGCAGCTATGAGTGAGGGTCGTTCTAGCTAACCCCTTTTACGTAATTGCTCTAGAAGGCTGTCTATTCAGCCCAGCTCGGAAAGCCGCATCACGTTGCTGAATGCGGCTTTTTTCTTTTTAGCTGGCTATTTTTTGACAAGCAAGAGCGACTATGACAGCGTAGGATAAACAAACTATAAAAAACTCGCGCTTGATAGCGGGAAAGGGAATTTCAAATGTATCAAAAGCTTGCCTGTGTTTTTATCGGCGCCTTATTTACCCTAAGCTTTAGCTTTCAGGTAAACGCCAAAGTGCGTGGCGAGGCCGTAGTTAAATCAATAAAATCAGAGGTTTTGAATGAGTCGCGAGAACTGCTTATTCACTTACCTAATAACTATTCCCGCTATAAAGACACCACTTACCCAGTTTTATATTTGCTAGATGGACAGCGTAATTTTGCACATACCGTAGGCACGCTTGATCTGCTAAATCAGTCTGGAATGGCGCAAGAAATGATTGTTATCGGTATTAGCAACACCGAGCGCACGCGAGACTTTACACCTACCTATGATGAAAGCTACAACCAGTGGGGGATATCTGGTGGTGCCGACAACTTTTTAGACTTTCTAGAAAAAGAACTAAAGCC
Organism: Alteromonas sp. ALT199; assembly: GCF_018619335.1. GTDB lineage: Bacteria > Pseudomonadota > Gammaproteobacteria > Enterobacterales > Alteromonadaceae > Alteromonas. The sequence goes on from NZ_JAHHDX010000065.1 coordinate 9,848, forward strand.
TTACGTAGGCGCAAACTATCGCACCAATAACTACGCGATTGTTTCTGGGCATTCATTAAGCGCCCTTTTTACCTTATACGCACTGCAAGAGCGGCCTGAACTATTTCAAGCTTACTTCGCATTTAGCCCAAGTTTGTGGTGGCACGAAGAAGTGGTATTTCCAGAGGCAAAAGCGTTCTTTGCGTCAGGTAGCGACCTTAACAAATACCTTTATATCAATATGGGTAACGAAGGTGGAAACATGCTAAGCGCATACGAACGTTACGTTGAACTGCTAAATAGCAGCGAACGAAAAGGGCTTACCTTTGATACCGAGCTAGACACATCTGAAAGCCACAATACTACTGCGCTTGCAGGTATGAGCTTGGCGCTTCAAAAGCAGCTAAATTCGTTACGCCCAACAGGTGCAATAATACAAGAAGGTATTCCTGCGGTAGAGCAATACTATAAAGACCTTTCTGCAAAATACGCTTTTGAAGCAAAGCCAGAATATAAAGCCGTAAACCACGCGGGTTATGCGGCGCTAAACAACCAAGACTTTGACTCTGCCATTGCAATTTTTAAGAAAAATATAGCTCGTTTCCCCAACAAATCTGATGCCTATGATAGCCTGGCAGACGGTTATGAAGCTAACGGCGATTTAGCCATGGCACTTGAAATGCGAGAGAAAGCGCTAGCAATGAGCTATGAAGAAAATGTTGAGAATGGTGCTTTTAAAACGCGGTTGGCGAATTTGCAAAAGAAGATTGCGGAAGGTACAGGCGACTAGCTATCAAGTGCCTGAACTAGAAAATCGTGAGCATTGACCGAATAATAGTAGGAACGTACTCTGGTATGTTCATACGTAATGGAATACACATAATGAAAAAAAACAAGCTCTTCGCCTCTTTAACACTTTCGCTTTGTTTAGCTTCGTTATTGGGCTGTACAGAGCCTGAAACCCTGCCCGTCTCTCCCTCTGCTGCCTTAGAACCAAAAGAAGCCAACCTTTTGAAAACTGGGCTTGCTGAACGCATTCGAATTGAAGGGCAAGAGGTTGATTACCAATCTTTAGAACAAAGACAAGCGCATTATGATGTACCTGGTGTGTCTGTCGCGTTTATGAGAAATGGGCAACTAGCTTGGACCATGCAAAGCGGCGTTAAAGATTTAACTTCTGAATTGGCTGTTGATGAAAACACGGTGTTCCAAGCAGGCAGTATTTCTAAACCCGCATTTGCCGCAGTATTGATGAAATATCGCGAAGACAACCCGCTAGATTTAGATGCAGATGTTAATGCCTTACTCACCAGCTGGCAGTTGCCTGAACATGAATGGACTGGGCAAGACGTTGTTTCATTACGCAGATTATTAAGCCACACGGCGGGCACCACAGTGCACGGCTTCCCCGGTTATGCAGCGGGCGAACCAGTGCCAACTTTGCAGCAAGTGTTAGAAGGCACAGCACCTGCAAACACCAGCGCAGTAGTTGTTGATATTAAGCCAGGCACGCAAATGCGTTATTCCGGCGGCGGCACAACGCTTGCTCAGCTTACCTTGCAAGACATAGCTAACGAGCCCCTGTCAACTATGTCACAACGGCTTTTGTTTAAACCTTTAGGCATGACGCGTTCTGGCTTCGAACAACCCATATCGACCAACTTGTCAAACAATATGGCTACGCCGTATGACGGCGACGGTGCGCCAATTAAAGGTGGCCCGCATACTTACGCTACGCTTGCAGCAGCAGGCATGTGGAGCACGCCATCAGACATGTTGAAATTGGCAAGTAGCGTTCGTAGCGCGTATTTAGGGCAAAAAACAGACTGGATATCGCAAGCCACCGCGCAAGAAATGTTAACCAACAATACGCGAAGTACTGAGCCGCCTAATGTAGGAATAGGCTTTTTTATCAATATGGATGATAACGGTGAAATTTTAGGCTTTGGCCACGGCGGCGCAGATGCTGGCTTTATGTCGCAGCTATACCTTGAACTAGATACCGGCAACGGCTACGCCATTATGACGAACGGCAACAACGGTAGGCAGTTAATAACTGAACTAGAAATACGGCTAAAAGAAGCGTTAAACGTAGGCTATTCGGAAGCTGAAGTCAGGAAGTTAGTACCCATAAGCCAAGAGGAGCTAAGTAAATATATTGGAACCTACGTGGTAACTAACCCAGTTAACGTTGATGTGGTACTAGAAAAAACAGCCAATGGTTTTGTGCTTAACGCCTTACCTTATGTTGAGAATGAAGAATATTTTCATGAGGGTGGCGGTCGATTCTTTGCTAGGAATGGAAGTAGCGTTCGTTTTGAGGTGGATGAAGAAAATGGACTGGTTAAGACGGTTGTGATGGATGGGGGTATTCGAGGGAAGCGGTAAGAGTAATTTGTGAATTTGAAAGCATTCAACGGATATCTTCTTAATTCAAAAATATTCTCCGTTTTTTTTTGATACGTACTTAAATAAACAAAGTCGCTACTAATTCAATACGGAGGCTTGTAGGGCACATTGTTTCACTGTCTTTAATGTAGAACTTTTGTTCGTCGATTAACGCAGCGTTTATGATATTTAAAAACTCAACTTGAGCAGTACATATATTAAGAAGCCAGAGTCTTCGGAAGGAAACCTGTGCAGCTAAAGTCGGGGGAGTTAAAAAAGGCGTAGCCCCTCTTGTTATCCAAGGGGGTCAAAAAAAACCACCTTTACTTACCTAAATTAGTTTCGACTTACTCTGCTAGTTCAGCGCTATATGGCTGATAGTCATCAGATAAAAACGGAATAAACCCTTTCGGCCATTTTGTTGTAAACTCACACAGAAGCCTGTACTGCGCTGGAGCGTCAAGGTTCACTTTCTGAACTTTAAGTGAATAATGAGTCAATTCAGGATTACCTAATAGCTTACGAACATCACAATTAAAGTACTTTGGACAATAGCCAACTTTAGTCTTCTGGTCATCAACAGTTGTTACTAGTACAGCGTTACAATCAAATTTATTGTCATTTTCATATTCGAAAGTCAGAGGTTCGCCTTTATCTAAAAGCTCAATTCTGCCCAAGCTTTCATTAGGTAAGTGACTGACTCCGCTGGTAAAGAAACTAACATTGTATTCATTATCTCGAATCATTACCGGCATTGGAGTAATCCGGTATTGGTCAGTCTTACGTTCACCGCCCGAGATGCTAAGCATATCAAGTTCATCGTAATTTTCGATACTCATATCAGACCAATCCAGCATCTTACGAAACTCGGGTCTGTTTTTTGGAAGCAACCTATTCTGAAAAAAAGAAAACAACCTATTAGAAAAATACTTTTTTTTCCTATCTGTCATACGAGGAAAAGGTATAAAATTTTCGTTCTTTGCACCTTTGGTATAGTTCAAGCGATAGCCATCAAGATCTCTAGTTAGCTTAGCAACTGGGTACCACATGCCATCATCAATATTTTTCCAAGTTACAAAAACACTTTTCATTTTCTATAATGCTCTTTCTTTATCTCTATAGTTCTTAAAATTAACTCTCTTGAGTCTAAAAGAATTTTTTTATTTTCCCGAAGCATTGCAAAACAGAACTGCTTCGCTACCTCACTCATCGTGTCTTCTGGAATTGCGAGAAGTATATCTGAGATTTTCTTCGCTGTAATGTTTTCTAATCGTTCAAGCCACTCTAAAGCTGCTTCTCCATAAAGCATGGCAAAAAATGTAAATGCTTCAATAGTTTTTAACCTCTTTCCTTCATGGTAAAAATAAGATTTACATTTTCGAACATACGTAGCGATACTCTGTCCTTTATCTTTAGTTTCTAGCCTCGTTTTTCGCTTTGCATCACTTTCATTGCGACCCAAGCTAGCAGCATGATCAAACGATGGTGCAAGTGATTTTTTGCCATATTTATCAATGATCATTGCCCAGTTTTCATTATGCCTATCTTGATTAGAGATCCATGCATCAAACATTACATACCCGACGAATACATCTCCAGCACTTTTGATTGCTTTAGTCTCTTTCCATCCTTTTGGAGGATTGACGATTAAACGATCCATTATCACGGAGACACGAGCTATAGTTTGTGATCGCTGACCTTTTTCTAGTTGTTGTTCTAGTACCCGTTCTATTACATGCTCTATCGCCTGGTTTCCGAAAATCATCGAATCTCCTTCTTGGATGAAATTCTCACTTCTGGTACCGCGTTCTTCACCATTTATTGCTAGTTCGTAATTTGCATGTGGAATACCCAATACACCAGCTAGTTCACAAGCTACTTTTTCTGCCCAGTCTTCGCCATGTCGAATAATTGGGTTCTGATACTTGTCCTCAGTATGAAGAGATTTAAAAAGGTACTCCCGACCATCGGATTTATCTGTATACCAAAACTTGGATTTAGTACCCATTTGTTCATAGTTATCGATATTCTGACTAGAAATATCAATGATTGTAAAATTCATCATTTAAACTGAAATGCCTTATTGATCGAATGCAAT
>NZ_JAHHDX010000129.1 GCF_018619335.1 Alteromonas sp. ALT199
CAATACTAGTGCTTTCTTTTTAATTAATAATTGGCTATTTTTGAAATTTATAATTTCAAAAAGTGAAATAGTATGGATAAGCTCCTGTGCATGAGAGTGTTTGTCGAGGCAGCTAAATCGGGAAGTTTTATTGGTGCTGCTGATACTATGTCTATGTCAGCGCCAGCGGTTACTCGTTGCATCGCCTATTTAGAAACCCAGTTAAACACCAGACTTTTTCATCGCACCACACGTCAAGTAAGACTAAGTGAAGTCGGAGAACATTACCTAAGTCATGCCTCACGAATATTAGCGGACATCGAACATTGTGAAGCCGCCGTTTCCGGTTTAGATTTGGCGCCTCAAGGTGAACTAAATGTTACCGCGCCTATTTTATTCGGTGAGCGTTATGTAACGCCGATTATTTCAAAGTTCCTTAAGGATTATCCTGATATTACAATTAACGGGCATTTTCACGATGACGTAGTGAATTTGATTGATGGTAATATTGATATAGCAATCCGAATTGGTAACCCGAAAGATTCCTCGCTATATGGTGTTACAGTTGGGTACGTAAAGCGCGTAACTTGCGCGGCACCCTGCTACTTAGAAGCTAATCCCCCTATTAATAAACCGGAAGATTTAAAGCAGCATAGCATTTTGTATCCTACGCGCTTTAATGAACCTACTGTATGGACCTACCATAAAAAAGGTAAACCTGTACCCATTAAGCTCACGCCTCGCTTCCAGAGTAACCAAAATAGAGCAGCAATTAATGCCGCGTTAGATGGTGTTGGTGTTGTGCGGCTTATGTCTTATCAGGTTGCAGAAGAGCTTAAACGTGGTGAATTGATTAGCTTATTAGAAGACGTTGAAGATAAAAAGCTGCCTATACAAGTGGTGAGTGTTGAAGGACGAAAAAACCTTACCAAGGTTAAAATGTTCATCGACTATGTAAAAACTGGTTTGGCGAAGAATGAATACCTCAACCCCAAGTGGAACGCCTAACAATGGCCTTTAGGTATTGAATGTAACGTAACTCAGTTTGTTAAAAGCGGTTGGATTGAGTTTAAAGGCGAACAGTTCTAAGCAAATGTTAAGCGCTTTGTGGGTAAATTTCTTTGCGTTACACTAAGTGTGCGGGTAACAAGCTTTGGCTTTTCAATGTTAAGTACTAAATATAACTCGCTATCAAATAGTTACTAATAAAAATTTATCGAGGCAACATGGTTTCTTGGCAATCTTCTACATTTAACGAACTGACTAATCATCAACTCTACGACCTGCTTAAGCTGCGAGTTGATGTCTTTGTTGTTGAGCAAAACTGTGCTTATCCAGAACTTGATGAAAAAGACCGTCATCCACAAACTCATCATTTAATGGGTTTTAAAGAAAACAAACTAGTGGCTTGCGCACGGTTACTGGGAGGAGGGGTTAGTTATCCATCGGTGAGTATTGGCAGAGTTGCTACTAATGAGGCTTTTCGTGGAAAGGGGGCAGGTAAAGCGCTTATGCGTGAAGCGATCAATCATTGTGAGTCGCTATGGCCCGGTTGTGATATCGAAATTGGCGCCCAAGAGTATTTAAAATGCTTTTATGAAAGCTTTGGGTTTAAAGCCACATCAACCATGTATTTAGAAGATGACATTCCCCATATCGATATGAAAAGGGTTGGCACGGCAAAGAGCTAACTCGCTATTTAGCTCTCTTCTGAGCGAAGTCCAAATTGCACAATCAGTTGGCATTCGCTCTAACTTTCTGGCGAGGGTTTTAAGCAATGCCAACCGATACATCGTGCTTTACGCGGACGTATGTCTCACTTATTGAGGATCCAAATCTATTTTACATCGGGTAATTGGGACACCAGCTCATCTAGCCCGCTCACCACAGTGTCAGGAGCTTGAGCCAGCGGATAGAGTACTTTGCCCGGTCGAGCGATAAACGCAGCTTGCCAGCCCGCTTGCTTAGCACCAGCAATATCCCAACCGTGAGCCGCGACTAACATAGCGTCTTCTGCCGCTATGCCCATTTTTTCAATAGCCCACTCATAAGTGCGTGTATCGGGCTTGTACAAGTTAATATCTTCAACGCTGAGTCGCTCGTCGAAGTAAGACAGTAGATTTGCATTTTTAAACTGGGTATACACGCCTTTGTTAGACGAGTTGGTGAGGCTCACCAGTTTATAGCCTTTGTCTTTCAGTGCTTGTAAGCCATCGTGTACGTCAGGGTGTGGAGGAAGGCTTCTAAGAGGCGTAACAATTGCCGTTTTAGCCTGCTCTTTGGTTAAGGCAATACCTTCAATTTCAGCTACCATCAAAAGTGAGGCAACACCAATTTCGCCGAAGGTATGAAAGCGACCGGTAGTTGAATCAACCAGTGAATGATGCAGCATGGTAGAGAACCAAAGCGGTAACAAATCATCTCGCCCTCCTAATGCTTCACCCACTGAACTGCGCATGGCAGTGAGGTCAAGAAGGGTCTCGTTTACATCAAAAAAGATAACTTTGGGCGCGCGTAATTCTTTCTTATCTACCTGCATAGCATCGGTATTTCCTGTTTGCGCAAAAACAGGTGATGACAGCAGACCTAGGCCTAAAGCGGTAGCACAACATATCCGTGATAGTAATGATGAAGGTGAACGAGCCATGATTATCCTTGATTAAGGTTTGAACGAGCGTTCAAAATAGGATGGATAAGGCTTTAATGCAATAGCTGATGAGACGAAATGGTGATTTTCTGATGGTTAATCGATATCCATTCCCTCGCAAGGTTTCAATAAATACGGCATCACTGCCTTGAAGCTTTTAATACAGCCTATAAGTAAAGAGGATTAAAAATCGGCAGAGCTTCTGTGGGTTTAGTACTTGCCTGATTATGTATTCAGGGCCTTGCTTTAATCTTTTCACTTTAAGGCGGCTAAGGCGATATTAGTTTGGTACTCAAGCTCAGCATCTATTTTCCAATGTTCCGGGCTCCAGCCCGCTAAGAACCGATAAAAGTCGGCGCAGGCAAAAGGATACAAGGTTTTCCATTCGGCAATGATATGTTTAATGTCGGAGTGTTTGAAGTTAGTTAGGTTGTCGTATTTTAATAAACGAGCGAGTAACGCATCTTCTAACGCGAGAAAATAAGTTCTGAGTAGAGCGTCCCGGTGGGCAATGTGGGTCTCAGTGGATAATGCGCTGCCCAAAAAGTAAGCCACATCCCTAATGCCGACACCATAACCTACATACTGAAAGTCAACAGCGGCACAATTGGCAAAATCTTTGGTAAAACAAAAGTTAGCCACTTTAGCATCGCCGTGAACAAGCGTTTTATAATTAGCGCTGGCTAACATTTTGGCGATAGCGACGGCATTTTGTTTTAACAAACCATCTGGCATGGCTTGAAACTCGTCTTCACGAGTAGCTAAGTGCCAATAAGTGCCTTCTGGCCACAATGTAGTATTTCGACTATCAAACTCTTTTTTTACGTTAAGAAAGCGTGCATGAAAGTGAGCTAGCCATTTTAAAACGGTTTTGCACTGTGTGACGGTGAGTGAAGAAGCTGTGCGTGTATAGCCACAGTGCGTTAAATCTTCCATAATAAGAAGTGAGGATTCACCTTGTTGGCTGTGACTAATATACTTGGCTGTACGGCACGAAGCGTCGGTTTGCAATTGAACGTCGCTGTAAAAAAAGTTTTCAACTTTAAAAGACTGGCACTTGCGATTGTGACTTGCCTCGCCGTTCCAGCCTTTGGGGTGTGAAAGTGTGTTTGGCGGAGTGGCGCATTTTACCACAACTTTAGTAACTGGCTGGTGGTTGGCTTTATGTAGGGTTGTAGAGCTTTCTTGTATTTGCTGAATTTGCTTTAAACAAACAGCGCGATTATGTTCACTGTCATTTGTAACGCCGTCACTGGAATAGTCTAATGTGGCGCGAAAGCACGCCCCGTAACCGCTCCAAAGAGGCTGGATTAGCTGCGTATTTGATACCCGTGCGTTACACACTTGGCTTAACCAATCGATATATTGCTGGTTTACTGTGCCTGACATTTTATTCTCAATTCCGGCCCAATATTAAAAGTACACTAACAAACAAAAAAGCCGCTCGAAAGCGGCTTTTACATCAATTTGCTAGCAGAGTACTAGCGACTGAAACTTACTCTGCCACTGCTGCCGCTTCTACAACCTCGTCTACTGATTGAGGTAGAGTAGTGGTCGCTGATGCTCTTGAGGCTGCTTGCGCCATTGCCGCTGTTTTACCCGAGACAACTAACGCTGGTCGTGAATCGTTAGCTTTAGCTGTAAGTTCAACATCAACAAATTCATCATTCACTACTGCTGGCAAAGCCATTGGATGAGATGCGCCGCGCTTGCCCTTGCCGCTAGCCGCAAGACTAATTGAGGACGGTACTGCTCTAACAGGGCGTTTATCTTGAACCGTCGGAGCCTCTGATTTTGCTGGCGTTTCAGATTCAGCATTTGCAGGTGCTTCAGACAGGTTAATTTCACCTTGTTCAGGCGATGTTGCTTCTACAGCTTCAGTTGCTTCTTTAGTATCGCCACTTTCAGCTGGCGTTGATTCAACTTTTGCTTCAGGCACTCTTTCGTCAGATACGCTTTCTTGTACTGGAGTTTGTACTTCTTCGGTAGCAGCGCTATTGCTTGTTGAAGGCTTTTCAACTTCTGAGGATATATCATCAGCTGAAGGCTCATCACCCGCTGATACTTTATCATCCGCTGAAGGCTCTGCATCAAACTGAAGTTCGTCCTGAACGGCTTCAACATCAAGCTTGGCTTTTTCTTGCTTGCCTTGGTTAGATGCTGGCTGCTCGTCGGCTGGCGCTAGTTGACCAGGCTCCTGTGCTTGCGTTTCTTCAACAACAGGCGCTTCAGCTTTAACTGTCGCCTCAACTTCAGCCTCAGGTGCTTGCGGTGAAAGCTCGCCAGGTTGCTTAGCTTGAGTATCTGCGTCGTCAACTTGCTGCGCTTCCTTCTTACGACGTTGACCAGCGGCACGAACATGGCGAGGTGAACGGCGCGAACGGCCGCGACCTTCACGTTTTTGACCCTGTTCCTCACTGTTAGATTCACTGTTCGCATCAGTAGGCGCTTCAACGCCTTCAACCATGTCGTTAGCTACTGGAGCTTGTTTACCACTATTAGTCACATCCGATTCAGCTGTAACTGGCTTAGCGTCAACAGGCTTGTCTGCAGTTTGTTGTTCCGCTTGTGGCGCTGGCTTCTTAGCGTCCTGCTTTGACTCAACATTATTTTCAGCTGGTGCTTTCTCAGCTTTAGATGATTTAGGTTTTGCATCAGCCTTTGGCTTTTGCTGCACCTGTGCATCTTTTGCTGCAGGGGCTGTCTGACTATCGTTTAGTTCTGCAGTATTTACAGCCGTATCATCTTTCTTCACACGAACGCTACGGCGCTTGTCACGACGTTGTCTGCGTTCGGCCACTTCACGCTTCTTCTGCGCTTGGTTTTCTTGCTGCTCACCCTCGTGTCTCTCTTGCTTTGGCTTTTGCTGCTCATCGCGAGGCTGTTGTGCTTTACGCGGCTTGCGCCCTTTGTTATTGCGCTTGTCGTCTTGATCTTGACGCTGATCTTGTCGCTGACTTGCGCGCGGTTTGCGATTATCTTTCTGCTCGCCATCGCGGTTTTGATCTTTATCTTGGTCTCTGCCTTTAGACTGGCTGCCGCGGCGATTGTTTTTATTGCGCGGCTTACGACGACGGTCGTCGTTATTGCGACTGCGGTTATTTCTATTTTGGTTACCAGACTGTTCTTTCTTGTCTTTATTGGTTTCTTCTTCGCTTTCGCTACCAAATAAATCACTAATCCATTTGCCAAAGCGTGCGAACAGCGAAGGCACATCGTCAGCTTTCTTAACGGTCTCTTCTTTAGGTGCAACAACAGGTGCTGCTGTTGGTGCCACTAAACCTTTAAGCGCGGGCTCTTCACGTTTAACCGGTACAGCAGTTGTCGTTTCAGTTTCAGCTTCTACAGCAGGCATAAGCTCTACGTCATAGCTTGACTCTGAAACAACATCATCAGGGCGACGACGTAAAACTTGGTAATGCGGTGTGTCTAAATTTGCATTTGGTATAAGTAGCAAATCTACGCCATGACGCTTTTCAAGAAGCTGAATTGACTTACGCTTTTCGTTAAGTAGATAGGTCGCAACTGGAACAGGTAACTGTGCTTCAATTTGCCCTGTGTTTTCTTTGATGCTTTCTTCTTCCAAAATACGAAGAATAGACAGCGCTAAAGACTCTGTACCGCGGATAGTTCCGTGACCAGAACAGCGTGGGCATACGTGATGCGCAGACTCGCCTAAAGAAGGACGCAAACGCTGACGTGACATTTCCAACAGACCAAAGCGCGAGATACGGCCTAACTGTACACGGGCTCTGTCGCTTCTAACCGCGTCTTTCATGCGGTTTTCGACTTCACGTTGGTGACGTACTGGCGTCATGTCGATGAAGTCAATAACTACCAAGCCGCCCAAGTCGCGAAGACGCAATTGGCGAGCAATCTCGTCTGCCGCTTCTAAGTTAGTATTAAGAGCAGTCTCTTCAATATCACCACCCTTAGTTGCGCGGGCAGAGTTGATATCAATTGATGTTAGTGCTTCGGTTGGGTCGATAACAATTGAGCCGCCGGACGGTAAGCGTACTTCACGCTGGAACGCAGACTCAATTTGGCTTTCTATTTGATAGTGGCTAAATAACGGAACTTCACCGCGATAAAGCTTTACGCGGTTTGCAAAGTCAGGGCGAACCAACTGAATGTGCTGTAGCGCTTGTTCATAGATGCTTGTTTTATCAATAAGAATTTCGCCAATATCGCGACGCAGATAGTCGCGGATAGCACGGACAATAACATTACTTTCTTGATGAATTAGGAAAGGCGCCTCACGCTCTTCAGCGACCTCTGAAATGGCTTCCCAGTGCTTAAGTAAGACTTTTAAATCCCATTCTAATTCTTCATAAGATTTGCCTACACCAGCAGTGCGAACAATAAGTCCCATACCTTCCGGGAGCTCAAGCTTGCTCAATGACTCTTTTAGTTCTGTACGCTCGTCGCCTTCAATTCTGCGAGAAATACCACCAGCACGCGGGTTGTTTGGCATAAGCACTAAATAACTGCCTGCCAGTGACAAAAACGTTGTCAGGGCTGCACCTTTTTGACCGCGCTCTTCTTTGTCAATTTGAATAATGACTTCTTGGCCTTCTTTGATCACATCTTTGATGTTTGGGCGGCCTTCGAATTTATAACCTTTAGGGAAGTAAGTGCGGGCAATCTCTTTGAGAGGAAGGAAACCATGGCGCTCTGCACCATAGTCGACAAAAGCAGCTTCTAAGCTTGGCTCGACGCGGGTTATTTTACCCTTGTAAATATTCGCTTTTTTCTGCTCGTGCCCTGGACTTTCAATATCTAAATCGTACAACCGTTGCCCATCAACAAGGGCAACGCGCAACTCTTCTTGCTGAGTTGCATTAATTAGCATTCTTTTCATTGTATCTAACTCTGTTTTTAGTACAGCCGTTAAGACACAAAATTAAAGTGACATGTGCAAAACCTCACCGCGCAACCTCACGGCTGGACGGGGACTTTGTTGTATCGTCGCATTATCCCTGGTGGTTGACCCTAATAGCGCCGTTTTTAGCGCCTAAAATTGCTGGGTTCGCCGATGTTTTTCAAAAACAATTGGGTGAACACTTTGGTCACACTGCTTTAAGGATGTCGGGAGCGACTAGCCCTTATTACTATATTCTTTATTTCGAGCAAGCGTTCCTGCTCGCGTGTCATTTAATTCTGTTAGTTAACGGCAAACTTATTTTATGTTCGCAAGCAATGGCGTTTGCTTTATTACGGCAGTGTAGTCGTTGCCTCTCTAGCTCGGTTGGTATGAAAATTACTTTTTCATTGCGGATGCTACCAACACTGCGCCATGCTTTATCGTTTACAAGTTTGAACAGCATCTCCATTGTTTGCTGATTGCTGTTCCGGTCTTGTTTGTTGTTTTTACAACGCTGAGTTTCACTTTTTGAGGGTAGGGGTCTTATCAACCGCCGACGCTCATAATTCAAATGTGTGAATTTAACCGCGCAAAAAACGACGTTAATTATCGCACCAAAACCTTAAATTTAGCAAGGAAAGCAAGTGAATAAATTGTGTATATCTTCATTTAACTGTATTGGTCTGCGTTAATAACTGGCACTTTGCTTAAAATTAAAGCGAAACCGTCTTTTTTTATTAATTTGTACGTTTCAATTAGCAGGGGCAAATATCAATGGGGTATACTATTTGGATGAAAGAAGAAGCCCCCAAAAAAGTACGTTTTGTAACGGTTGAAGCCGACGCGGCTGGTCAACGTATCGATAACTTTTTGCGTACGCAGTTGAAAGGCGTGCCGAAAAGTATGATTTATCGCATTTTGCGAAAAGGTGAAGTGCGAGTGAATAAAGGTCGTGTTAAGCCTGAATACAAGTTGCAAGCAGATGACTTAATCAGAATTCCACCCGTGCGCGTGTCGGAAGGTGCGCCAGCACCTTCACCGAAGCTAGATAAGATCGCCGCATTAGAATCACATATTTTGTTTGAAGATGACCGTTTACTTGTTATGAACAAACCATCGGGTATGGCGGTTCACGGTGGAAGCGGCTTGAGTTTTGGTTTAATAGAAGGTTTAAGAGCGCTGCGCCCCGATGCCAAGTTTATGGAATTAGTACATAGGCTCGACCGCGATACTTCTGGCTGTATTTTAATTGCCAAGAAACGTTCTGCGCTTCGTCATATGCATGAACAACTTCGTACTGGCAAGATGGACAAACGTTATAATGCGTTGGTTGCGGGTGAGTGGCCTAAGACGCGATTTAAAGTTAAAGCCCCGCTTCGTAAAAACGTGCTGCAGTCGGGTGAGCGCATGGTAAGCGTTAGTGATGACGGCAAACCATCTGAAACCCGCTACCGCGTATTAGAAGAATACGCGGGTGCGACCTTAGTAGAGGCATCGCCTATTACAGGTAGAACCCACCAAATTCGGGTTCACTGTTTACACGCGGGGCACCCCATAGCTTGCGACTCTAAGTACGGTGATGAAGACTTTGATGCAACAATGCGTCAAAAAGGGCTGAATAGATTGTTTCTTCACGCTCGCAGTATTTCATTTCTGCATCCGGCAACAGAAGAGCGGGTGACGTTCACAGCACCCTTAGACCGTGCACTCTCAAATATACTTAAAGCGCTATAAGTTATGTACTCAAAAGATCAGGCTGTGGCAACGCAGCCTATTAACGTATTAATCGAAAATAAGCCCAAGTATAAATTAGTCATCTTTGATTGGGATGGTACCTTGATGGACTCGGCGGCGAAAATAGTCAGCTGCATGCAGCTTGCAGCAGAGCAGTGTGGTATGCCAATTCCAACCTATGATGAAGTAGGCCATATTATTGGCATAAGTTTAAAGCCTGCTATTAAGCAGCTTTTCAAAATAGAAGATGATGAATTAGCAGAGCGTTTAGTCGCCGCCTATAAAGATGCGTTTGTTAGTCGTGATACTACGCCGTGTCCGCTATTCGATGGCGTAGAGCGGTTACTTAGTAGTTTAAAGGTAGCAGGGTGCACGTTAGCCGTGGCGACAGGGAAAGCGCGCCGCGGTCTCGACCGAGCTTGGTTACAAACAGAAACGGGCAGTTTTTTCAGTGCGTCGCGCACCGCTGATGAAGCCGAGTCTAAACCTTCGCCGGATATGCTGCTGCAGCTTCTTGGTGAACTTGGCTTTGAAATAGAAGATGCTGTGATGATTGGTGATACTACCTATGACATGCAAATGGCTAAAACCATAGGTATGGATAGAATAGGGGTGTCGTACGGCGTACATGCACAGGTTCATTTAGAAGCATTGTCACCTGTGGCACTTGTACACTCTATAAGCGAACTAGAAACAGCGCTATTTAAATAGCGCTGCCTTTGATTGTAAGTACAGCTACTGGGCTGCCATCGCTAGCAAATCCACATCGAAGTGAGCGCTCAATAGTTCATTTAGCAGCATAATAGGAAGACCGATTAAACTGTTAGGGTCGCGGCTTTCTATTTTATCAAACAGTAATACGCCTAAACCTTCGCTTTTAAAACTGCCGGCGCAGTCTAGTGGCTGCTCTTTTGCTACATAGGCACAAATGGCAGCCTCGCTATTGTGACGAAAGAATACCCGTGTTTCATCTACCTTTGTTATCGTTTTATTGGTACTAGGTTGGTGAAGGCAAAGTGCGGTGTAAAATGACACTTGTTTACCTTGACACGCCATAAGCTGTTTTACCGCATTTTCAGACGTACCTGGTTTGCCCAGCAACTGTGGCCCTGTATCGGTTTTTACCAAAGCCACTTGATCACTGCCAATAATAATGGTGTTGCTATCTATATTATTTACTTTACCTAAATCTGCGGCTACTTTAAGTGCTTTGTGCTCAGCAAGACGTAAACTCAACGCAGTAGGGCTTTCATTTGCGAAGGGAGTTTCGTCTATATCAGGTGTGCGGGTGTCTACATAAATACCAATGTTGGCAAGCAGCATTTTGCGGTATTGCGATGACGAAGCGAGGATAAGAGAGGCCACAAATACTCCTTTTATAAAATCATTGTGTTGCATAACATTAAGGCTTATTAATCTTTGATGTACATTTTTTGCAGCGGTCCGTGTGCCATTTAGACCCCAATACGTATTTCAAAGGTTAACTGACCCTCATGCACAATGTTACATTATCACCGCGGACGACATACAGCCTTTTATTGTAGGTTAAAACGCAATTTTGCTTTGACAGGAAGGGGTTGACCCTATATCATGCGCGCCCTATGCAGAAAGTGAAACTCCCTCATTCGGTTGAACCGACTAAAAGTGCCATGAAACGTTCCGATTATCGGGGCGTGATTGCGTCTAAAGATATGGAACGATTGAGTGAAACAGTTGTCCGATGCAGTGACTATGTGGACGCAGAAGTACAGTTTGAAAAAGACGCGCAGGGTCTTACTGTCTTTCACGGCCATTTAGCCACGCAGGTAACACTTATCTGTCAAAGGTGTAATGGTGAACTTGATTATCCCGTGGAAACGGAATTCTGTTTTACTCCAGTGCAGGGAGAAGAACAGGAAAGCGATGACATCATTCCCGAGGCTTACGAACCGGTAGAGGTCAACGACCACGGAGAAGTTAATCTGCTTCAAATTTTTGAAGACGAGCTACTGTTATCTTTGCCAATTGTACCCCTTCATGCAGAGTCGGAGTGTACAGTGAAGCGAGACGATATGTCGTTTGGAAAGATTGAACCGGAACAAGAGCGGCAAAACCCTTTTGCGGTTTTGAAAGAACTTAAGCGAGACCAGGAGTAAGTTATGGCAGTACAACAAAATCGTAAAACGCGTTCTAAGCGCGGTATGCGTCGCTCACACGATGCATTGACAGGCGCGACTTTGTCTGTCGATTCAACGTCAGGCGAAACTCACCGTCGTCACCACGTGACTGCTGACGGTTATTATAAAGGCAAGAAAGTAATCGGCGCGTAATACGGCGACTACATTTTGTCTACACTAACCATCGCGTTAGATATCATGGGGGGCGATCATGGTCCCCCTGTTATCCTTTCTGCAGCCGTAAAGGCTATCCAACGTCACCCCGATGTGCACTTCACATTGTGCGGCAACGAAGAAATTATCAAGTCAAGTATACAACCGCTTACTAATGCTGAGCGCAATCGCGTAAATATACAGCACTGCTCGCAAGTGGTTGAAATGGGCGAAGCGCCAACGTCAGCACTACGCTATAAGAAAGACTCTTCCATGCGTCGCGTTATTGAGCTCGTCGAAAGCGGCGAGGCTGATGCGTGCGTAAGTGCAGGTAACACCGGTGCGCTACTAACCCTGTCTTTCTATCTATTGAAAACCTTATCAGGCATTGATAGGCCCGCGCTTATTAATATGATGCCGACTACCGGGCACCATAACGTATTTCTTTTAGATTTGGGCGCTAACGTAAACTGTACGCCTGAGATACTCTTCCAATACGGTGTTATGGGTTCAGTGCTTGCTCAAGAAGTGGAAAGAATTGACTCGCCACGTGTCGCGTTATTGAACGTAGGGGAAGAAGATATAAAGGGTAACGCGCAGGTAAAATCTGCTGACCAACTCTTTAAAGATGCGCCAGGTATTAATTATATTGGCTATGTAGAGGGTGATGATATTTTCACCGACCATGCCGATGTGGTGGTCACCGACGGTTTCACCGGAAATGTGGCGCTTAAATCCAGCGAAGGACTTGCTAAGTTGGTGATAAACGAAGTAAGACGCCAGTCTCAAAAGAATCTTTACACCCGATTATTGGCTAAAATTGCCTTCCCACTACTGAAATCTATCTATAACAGCGTGAACCCCGACCAGTATAACGGTGCGAGTCTGATAGGATTGCGCGGCATTGTTATCAAGAGTCATGGAAATGCACAAGAAGATGCCTTTTATTACGCCATCGTGCAAGCAATGAAAGAAGCAAAGATGCATTTGCCTGAAAAGATAAAGACTAAGATAGAAACGGTATTGTTGGAGCAGCTTTGAGCAAATATTCACGCTTTATAGGAACAGGTAGCTATTATCCCAGCGACGTGCGTACTAACGCAGATTTAGAGCAAATGGTGGACACCAGTGATGATTGGATCACTGACCGTACTGGGATAAAAGAGCGACGTATTATTGGAGCAGACGAAACCGCTGCTACCATGGGGGCAGAAGCCAGTAAAAAAGCCATTGAAATGGCGGGAATCGACCCTAAATCTATTGACATGATTGTGTGCGCTACCACAAGTGGTCGCTATGCGCTTCCAAGCACAGCATGTGAAATTCAACGTATTCTCGATTTAGATGGCATTCCAGCGTTTGATGTGGCAGCTGCATGCGCGGGTTACTGTTATGCGCTAAGTGTGGCTGATCAATACATTAAGTCGGGAATGGCAAAGCGTATTCTTGTCATCGGTACAGATTGTTTAAGTCGTCTGATAAACCCTGAAGACAGAACCATGGTCATTTTGTTTGGTGATGCAGCAGGCGCGACTATTATTGAAGCCAGTGACGAACCAGGTATTTTATCTACACATATTCACGCTGCCGGTTCTTACGGAGATTTATTGTACGTAGGTAACCCAACGCGAGGCGATGAACAATCGGTTCACGAGAATTGGGGAGTTATGCGTGGTAACGAAGTTTTCAAAGTAGCGGTAACTAAGCTTTCGGAAGTGGTTGAACAGACCCTTGCTGCGAACGGTATGCAAAAATCTGATCTTGACTGGTTAGTACCACACCAAGCAAATTTTAGAATTATTAAAGCAACAGCTAAAAAGCTGAATATGTCTCTTGACCAAGTTGTGCTTACGTTAGAGCAATATGGTAATACATCTGCCGCCACCGTACCCACAGCACTTGATACGGCAATAAGAGACGGGCGCATTCAACGGGGACAGCATTTATTACTAGAAGCATTCGGAGGCGGATTTGCCTGGGCATCAGCGCTTGTGCGTTATTAGCCTAGCTGATACTTGCCTTGGTGATATTTGCCTCGTTAGGGGGGCACTCCAACTCCGACGTATTCTCGTTTCTAGTAAATTAAAAATAATAAGGAATCGACATGACAAAGACAGCCTGTGTATTTCCAGGACAAGGTTCTCAAAGCGTAGGTATGCTTAAGGAACTTGCTGAGACTTCTCCTATTATCGTAGCAACGTTTAAAGAAGCCTCTGACGCATTAGGTTATGATCTGTGGGATTTAGTCCAAAACGATGCAGACGGTAAAATTAACGAGACGCATATCACGCAGCCAGCGTTACTTGCAGCAAGTGTTGCAATATGGCGTGTTATTCGCGAACAGGGCATAGACGTAGATTACCTTGCAGGACACAGTCTTGGTGAATACTCAGCACTAGTCTGCGGCGGCGCCATGGATTTTGCTGATGCTATCAAGCTCGTAGAAGCCCGTGGTAAATACATGCAAGAAGCCGTACCAGCAGGTGCGGGTGCTATGTATGCCATTATTGGATTAGACGATGCTGCCATTGCTGATGTTTGTCAGCAAACTGCGATTGCTACAGGAGATGTGGTAGCGCCAGTTAACTTTAACTCTCCGGGACAAGTGGTTATTGCTGGGGAAAAGAATGCAGCCGAGCAGGCCGCAAATGCGTGTAAAGAAGCAGGCGCTAAGCGCGCACTTCCGCTTGCGGTAAGTGTTCCTTCACACTGCGAGTTAATGCGCCCTGCGGCAGATAAGTTAGAAGACGCGTTATCGTCATTGAACGTTAATGAGCCTGCAATCAATATTGTGAATAATGTTGATGTCACCATTGAAACTCAAGGTGATGCAATCAAAAACGCATTAGTGAGACAGCTATATTGCCCCGTTCAATGGACTCGTACTGTTGAATACCTAGCGGCAGCGGGTGTTGAGCGCGTTATTGAAGTCGGTCCTGGTAAAGTACTTACCGGACTGAATAAACGTATTGATAAGAGCCTCGCGTCTCTTGCAGTTAATACACCTGATGGTGTTGAAGCATTAAAACAATAAGGAAACGCAATGAGTCAATTAGACGGTAAAATTGCGCTTGTTACCGGCGCAAGCCGGGGTATAGGCAAGGCAATTGCCACACAGCTTGCACAGCAAGGTGCTACGGTTATTGGTACTGCAACCAGTGAAAACGGTGCTCAAGCAATCAGCGACTATCTTTGTGAGTTTGGCGGCAAGGGCTTTGCGCTAAACGTCACCGACAAAGAAAGTGTCAATGAAACATTAAAAGCCATTAACGAAGCTTTTGGTAGTATCGATATTTTGGTCAATAATGCAGGTATCACACGCGATAATTTGCTAATGCGCATGAAAGACGACGAATGGCAGGATATTATCGACACAAACTTAACGTCGATTTTCACACTGTCAAAAGCGGTGCTTCGCGGTATGATGAAGAAGCGTTGTGGGCGCATCGTAAATATCGGTTCTGTTGTGGGTAGTGCGGGGAACGCTGGTCAGGCAAACTATGCTGCAGCGAAAGCAGGGGTTATCGGTTTTTCTAAATCAATGGCTCGTGAAGTAGCTTCTCGTGGAATTACAATCAACGTTGTGGCGCCTGGTTTTATCGATACCGATATGACAAAATCGCTGACCGATGACCAAAAAGAAGCCATTTTTAAAGACATTCCGGCGAACCGCTTAGGCGCGCCTGATGAAATTGCAGCCACTGTTGCCTTTTTAGTGAGCGATGGTGCAGCCTATATTACAGGCGAAACTATCCACGTAAACGGTGGTATGTATATGGGGTAAATTCGCAAAATTGCGAATTTTCCTTAGTTTGGGGTGGTATTTACCCGAACTTGGATGTAAAAATAGTATTTTACAAATTTCGAATGTCGCTGGTTTGACCAGAAAATTTGTTTAAACTGGTGCTTGCAAGGATGCACCTTGCAAAATAAACTAGCGGCACTTTTATTATCTAGTGACGTTTTAAGGGAAACCTAGAATTATGAGTAACATTGAAGAACGCGTTAAGAAAATCATTGTTGAACAACTTGGCGTGAAAGAAGAAGAAGTAAAAGCAGAAGCTTCATTCGTTGACGATTTAGGCGCTGATTCACTTGACACTGTTGAGCTAGTAATGGCTTTGGAAGAAGAATTTGATACTGAAATTCCTGACGAAGAAGCTGAAAAAATTACTACTGTTCAGTCTGCAATTGACTACATCAACGCTAACAAAGACGCATAAGTCTTAAGTAGCGACAAAGCGGCTCTTCTTACAGAGCCGTTTTTGTATCTCCTACCTTAGTTCCAAAGCGAGGGCTTTTTGTGACAAAACGTCGCGTAGTGGTTACTGGTCTTGGAATGCTTTCACCATTAGGTCTTAATAGCGAAGACACATGGCGCAAACTGCTCGCGGGCGAAAGCGGCATTGGTGAAATCACCCATTTTGATTGTAGTAACTATTCAACCCGTTTCGCAGGTCAAATTAACGATTTTGATCCGCAGGAATACATTGAAAAGAAAGAAACAAAGAAGATGGACCGCTTTATCCAGTTGGGTATTGCAGCAGGCAAACAGGCCTTGGTCGATTCTGGTCTAACTGTTTCACAAGATAATGCGCATCGTGTAGGTGTAGCTATTGGTTCTGGTATTGGTGGTTTAGAACAAATTGAACAAAACCATTTAAAACTGACAAATAGTGGCCCAAAGCGTGTGTCACCATTTTTTGTACCTTCAACCATTACCAACATGATCTCAGGCTTTTTGTCTATCATGGAAGGGTTGAAAGGACCGAATTTAAACGTTGTGACCGCTTGTACAACAGGCGTTCATAATATTGGTATTGCTGCAAGAACGATTGCTTACGGTGATGCTGATGCCATGCTGGCTGGGGGCGCAGAAGCGTCAATTACACCGCTTGGTATGGCTGGTTTTGCCGCAGCACGTGCATTGTCATCTCGTAATGACAACCCACAAGCAGCAAGTCGCCCATGGGATAAAGACCGTGATGGTTTTGTCATGGGTGAGGGCGCTGGCGTGGTAATGCTGGAAGAATACGAAGCTGCTAAGGCACGTGGCGCAACGATTTATGCTGAGCTTGTTGGTTTTGGCATGAGTGGTGATGCGTACCACATGACTTCACCACCAGAAGATGGTGAAGGCGCTGCCGCATCTATGCAAAACGCGATCAACGATGCAAAGATGCATGCAAGTGACATTGGCTATGTTAATGCTCATGGTACATCGACACCTGCTGGCGACATTGCTGAGGTGGCTGCGGTAAAACGCGTGTTCAATGATCATGCTTATAAGCTACTTGTTAGCTCTACTAAATCAATGACAGGTCATTTACTAGGTGCCGCGGGTTCGGTTGAGGCAATTTTCACTATTTTGGCACTGCGTGACAAAATGGCGCCGCCAACCATTAACTTAGATGAGCCAGGTGAAGGTTGCGACTTAGATTTTGTTGCACACAAAGCGAAAGCATTCAATGAAGACTACGCACTATGTAATTCATTCGGATTTGGTGGTACAAACGGTTCATTGATTTTCAAGCGTATCTAACGCACCGTATCTAATACAATATGAGTGTTTTTCACTTATAGTTAAAAGGCAGCTTCGGCTGCCTTTTGTTGTTTTTATAAAGAAATATAACGTCGAAAATTGTACGTGTCAGGCTTTCTTTATTGGCGAGTCAAACAATTGGTCACAGCTATAAGTTGTTTGACCAATGCAAGTTGGTATACTTCCCTCAAAGATAGTAACGGCAAACAAGAGTAGGCAGTGATAATTATTCCCAGCGCTACGCCTATTTCACCAAGTGATAGGGCGTTTAATTACGGAGACGGTGTGTTTACCACATTGATGGTGAACGAACACAAAGTAGAATTATTACCTTATCATCTTTCCCGTTTAGAGCACGATACTGCTGCCATCAAACTCGATATCGATATCCATACCCTAGAAACAGCTATCGCTGAACAAGTTAGTGCGATAAAAAATGCCTCAGATGAGAACGCGTCTAAGTATGTGCTAAAAGTCCACATTTCTGGTGGTCAAGCGGGTAGAGGTTACGCGCGAAGTAAAGACAGCGAAACACGAGTAAGATTTAGTCAGCACCCACACCCAAGTCATTACGATAGTCTTGCTGATGAGGGTGTGACGGTGATTTGTGCGCAAACCAGGCTAGCCATTCAGCCACTGCTTGCTGGCGTAAAGCATATGAATAGGCTTGAGCAAGTACTCGTAAAACATGAAGTAGATGAAGCTGGAGCCAATGACGCTATCGTTTGCGATACCCAAGATAGTATTATCGAAGCAAGCGCAGGTAACCTGTTCTTTTATCTTAATGATGAATGGTATACGCCGTCTTTAAAAGGAAGTGGGGTAAATGGCGTTGTAAGGCAGTGTCTTATTGATTCGCTGTTAAACGATAATTGCGCACTTAACGTTGGTCAGTACGACCTATCGTATTTACGAAAAGCCAGTGCAGTGGTAATTACCAACGCGCTGATGGGCGTAATGCCGGTGAAACAAATACGAATGACGGATTTTTCTTTGGTCAATTTCGACGTTAAAAGCAGTGCAATTGTTGCCCTAAAGACACGTCTTAGTAATGCGGTAAAAAGCGAACAGTAAACACAAGGTCGGAAATCAGCGCAAAAGCGAACACAAAGGTCGATATCATAAACGCATACAAAAAAGCGTAGAGACGTTTGCATGGATAAAACTATTAGCAGTAGAACGAAGCAAAATGGAATGTAAAACAATGTACACAAGGGATGCCCGAATATGAAATGGGCCATTATTACTTTATTGTCCCTTATCATGATTGCAGTGGTTGGTGCAGCATCTGGTGTAATGTATGTGTCTAGCAAAGTCGCTACAGAATTAACGCTGGAAAGTGAAACCTTATTTACCATAGAAAGCGGTAGTAATGCTTATCGCACGGTGAAGCTTTTGCGAAAAGCAGAAATAACTGATGTGCCACCGTTCGTGGCTAAAGTATGGCTTAAATTCTTTGCAGGCAGCACGTCAGTTAAATCGGGAACGTATATGCTTCGCCCCGGCCAGTCACTAGTAGATGTGTTTACTCTTTTTACTCAAGGTGACGAGCATCTTTTCGCGGTAAGTTTAGTTGAGGGATTGACGCTAGCGCAATGGCTTGAAGTACTTAAGCAAAACACTGAGCTGGTGTTTGATTTAGATGAAGAGAAGTTAACTCAGCTCACCCTAGGTAACCGCGTTGACTGGTGCTGCGAAAACGTATCGCAGATAGAAGGGGTATTTTTGGCTGATACTTATTTCTTTACCAAAGGCACAAAAGCCAGTGAACTATTGAAAAGAGCACATCGCGCACTTGTTGAATTTGTCTCTTTCGAATGGGAGCAACGCGATGCCGAACTACCTCTAGCGACACCTTACGAAGCGCTCGTCTTGGCCAGTATCATTGAAAAAGAGACAGCGGTACCTGAAGAGCGTGACATGATTTCCGGAGTGTTTGTAAATAGACTTAATAAAAACATGCGTCTTCAAACGGATCCGACGGTTATTTACGGTATCGGGCCTATGTTTGACGGAAATATTACCCGAAAGCATTTGCGTACGGCAACACCTTACAATACTTATGTTATTAAGGGGTTACCGCCTACACCAATTGCTATGGCAGGCAAGGCAGCCATTCATGCGGCGCTTCATCCATTAGCAACGGACGCTTTATATTTTGTAGCGAAGGGCGATGGAAACCATCAATTTTCCACTACACTAGCTGATCACAATGCAGCTGTGCGAAAATACCAGTTAAAACGATAGCCGCACTGGTTAACATACCTAACTAATACGTTATAGCTAAATAAAAACAGAGTTTAAAAAGTAATGCGCGGAAAGTTTATTGTAGTAGAGGGCCTTGAAGGGGCCGGAAAGAGCTCTGTAATAGGGTTGATTGTAGAAGCGTTAAAAGACGCTGGAAAGCGCGTTGAGCAGACTCGTGAGCCAGGTGGCACACCTATGGCTGAGGCTATCCGAGAATGTGTAAAGCACGATTGGGATGAAACTGTTAGCGAGGAAACAGAACTGCTTCTCATGTACGCTGCTCGCGTTCAGTTACTTACCAATAAGATTTTCCCTTCGCTAGATGCTGGGGCGTGGGTAGTTGGCGATAGGCACGACCTGTCTTCTCAAGCCTATCAAGGTGGCGGCCGAGGCGTAAGCGCAGAAACAATGACGGCTATCAGTGACATTGCACTTAAAGGGTTCAAGCCAGACTTAACTTTATATCTGGATGTCGAACCGGCGGTAGGGCTAGAGCGAGCTCGTGGGCGAGGGGAACTCGACCGCATTGAGCAAGCCGGGCTCGCCTTTTTTGAGCGCACCCGTGCTAAATACTTGTCTCTTGCCAAAC
Source organism: Alteromonas sp. ALT199 (assembly GCF_018619335.1). Lineage (GTDB taxonomy): Bacteria > Pseudomonadota > Gammaproteobacteria > Enterobacterales > Alteromonadaceae > Alteromonas. The sequence goes on from NZ_JAHHDX010000129.1 coordinate 19,912, forward strand.
AAGATGAGTCTATTGTTGTGGTAAGTGCAATGCAGCCTATGGAAAAAGTCCATCAAGATGTTATAGCCACTATCAACGACTATGTGACAGTCAATGGTAGCGATGGCCGTGATGCCGCTACAAACATAAGTCAGAAGGGAAAGGGGTAATGCAAGTGCTACCTTGGTTTTCGGCAACTTACGCGACTTTATTGTCTCGGTATATAGCTAAAAAATTGCACCACGGGTTGTTGCTGACCGGACCCAAGGGAATTGGTAAAAATCAACTTGCATCGGGCTTGAGTAACGCCTTATTGTGCAAACAGCCCAGTGTTGATGGGCCGTGCGAGCAATGTCAAAGCTGCCATTTGAGACAAGCGGGAAACCATCCTGACTTTCATGTTTTAGAAAGTGAAAAGCAGTTAGGTGTGGATAAAATCCGTGAAGGCATCGCCAAGCTCTCTGGTACAGCGCAAATGGGAGGGAATAAAGTGTTGCTGATCCCTAGAGCTGACACCATGACGGAAGCGGCGGCTAATGCACTGTTGAAAACCTTGGAAGAACCCACAAATAATACATTCTTACTGTTGATCACTGACAGTATTAACAAGATTATGCCAACCATCTTAAGTCGATGTGAACGGCAGATACTTTCGCTACCATCAGTATCAGAGAGTTTGAACTACTTAAACGCTAAAGGCGTAGAAGATGCAAGCGAGGCATTACTCGCTGCCTATGGTTACGCGCCTCTTCGCGTAGAAGAAGCGCTTTCTGGTGACGAAGACATGAGCTATCGCAGTTTTCGCGATGGCATACAGGCGCTTTTAGCAGGCGATTCAAATTTGCAAGCACAAACGCTTGCTAACAAGTGGCAGGGCAATGCGCAACAAGTCGCATTGTGGTGCCAACAAATGGCCCATGACGAATACATGAAACGTCAGCAGTCCGTCGACTTTGCACGCTACAAAAAGTGTGTTGATGCGGTTAGAACACTGCAGCACTCAGGTGTGAATAAATCGATGGTACTTTTTGGGTTACTAAAACAATTTCAACGTTAGTAGGCAAACAAAGGCTTATTGAAGCCCTTTTGTCTGACAGTAATTTATTAAAACAGGTGTAGTTTGTTCGTAGATTCTCATTGTCATTTAGACCGACTTAAGCAAGGGCCAGAAGAGCTGGCTGAAACCTTAAATTTTGCAAGAACGCGAGGTGTAGAACACTTCCTCTGTGTGTGCGTATCTGTTGGCGATTACGACAGCATGTTAGCAGCTGTTCGCCAGTTTGATGATGTTTCAGTATCTTGTGGTGTGCACCCACTGCATCAAGATGAAGCGTGCAGTTATGAAGAACTGTTAGAGAAGGCACAGCGTGAAGAAGTCGTAGCCATTGGCGAAACTGGGCTGGACTATTTCTATAGCCCGGAAAGTAAAGATATTCAGCTGACATCATTCGTCGACCACATCAAAGTAGCCAACGAAACTAAAAAGCCGTTAATTATTCACACGCGAGATGCAAGGGAAGACACCATTAACTTACTCCGTGAACACAAGGCTGCGCACACCAAAGGTGTTTTGCATTGCTTTACTGAATCTTTGGAAATGGCACATGCAGCAATAGAGATGGACTTTTATATTTCTATTTCTGGCATAGTAACCTTTAATTCTGCTGATGAATTACGTGAAGTGGTAAAAGTTATCCCTTTAGAGCGACTACTTATTGAAACCGACTCTCCGTGGCTTGCGCCAGTACCCCATCGCGGTAAACAAAATCAGCCAGGTTATGTGGTTGAAGTGGCAGAGTTTATTGCTGAACTTAAAGGCGTGACGGTGAAAGAGCTCGCCGAAATCACAACGCGAAACTTCTATACACTATTTTCATTAGCCGATAAAAAGAAAGCGGCGTAGTTGAAGTAGTAGTCGGTTTATCCGGAGGTGACTATGCCCCAGTGGCGACAAGGATTGACAAAAAGTCTACACCAAACCCGTAATTTACCTGAAAGTCGGTATTTCCAATTAGCGACGGTTGACGCCAAAGGTGGGCCGTTTTGCCGGACGGTAGTTTTTAGAGGGATCACTGATGACAATAAACTGGTTGTTATCTCTGATAGCCGTTCAGAAAAGTACAAACAGCTAGGTCAGAACCCTAGTGCGCAAATATGTTGGTATTTCTCTAAAACTCGAGAACAATATCGATTTTCTTGTGTGGCAACTATCGCTACTGCGAGTCAAGATAGTGAGTTAGTTAGACAGCATTGGAACAAATTGTCAGATGCAGGTAAAAAGCAATTTTTGTGGGGTGTACCAGGAACACCAAGAAATGATGGTTCGGCGCTTCAGATACAGGGCGATTTCAGTGAAGTACCTCCTCACTTTTGTGTGATAATGCTCGCTATTGATAGCGTAGATTACCTAAATCTAAGAGGTAACCCTCAGAGTCGTGAGTGGCATCAAAAAGACGCTAATGGAAATTGGGTGAGTCAGTCGTTAATTCCCTAAATAACTATTGCTGAATCTTAGCGCAGACAGGGTAGCCTGCCTCATAAGCAATATAGTTTCGAACTTGGGGATGCGCCTAATTCATCGTTATTAACGAGCGGCGCACCTAAATTATCCTACCAACAAATTTTAAGCTCTTCTGCTCATGAAAAACGCTTTAATTTTCCAAGAGCAGAAGAGCTGCACCAGACCTATATTACTTGAGAAATTGGTGTATCGCCTTTGAACAAGTGAGTAATTACATTTTCACTTCCTTCTTTTGCAACGCTTTCTACAATCGCTGTTGCTACATCTTCTCTGGGTATCACAGCATCATCTTTGTTGCTAGGCATATCGGTGCGAACTAAATGCGTGCCAGGCTCATTTAACAAGGTGCCAGGTCGAAGAATAATATGATGTAAGCCGCTATTTAATAAATGTTCGTCAGCCATGTGCTTTGCAACTAAATACGGCTTAAGTGCCGAATCTACGCTATCAGGATCGCCTGCACCAATAGAGCTGACCATTATAAATTTAGGTGTACCGGCAGCTTTAGCATAGTTTACTGCATTACGCGCAGCCCATAGGTCAATCATTAACGTTTTATCAGCACCTGTGTTACCACCTGAGCCTGCTGTAAATACAGCAACATCAATATCTTTAAAATGCGCAGAAAAGTCACTCTCTAGATCTTGTTCTACTACACTAAGATTGTCATTTTGTATGTCAGATAATTTGTCTGGGCTTCTAACTGGCGCTAGCACCTTGTGCCCCGCATCTAAAAGTTTAACCGTTGCTTGTTTGCCAATTTGTCCTGTTGCGCCAATCACTAATACATTTGCCATGTTGTTATCCTCCTTCCAATGAAACTGGTTCATCGTTAATTAATACAAGGGTAGATAGGAAGCTAAGGTAATAAGCGATCAGTTACTGCGATAGAATGCATGCCAAAGAGATTGTTTACATGAACGTGACTAAATAGTGTATGTTGCCGAAAATAGAGAAGTGTTTGCGCTCGTAAGATTTGTCAGACAATAAATGATTATTTTACAACAGCGTTTCGGCCCGACTCCTTACCCGCGTATAGCTTCTTGTCGACGGCATGAATGCAGGCATCTACGCTATCGTAATCTTTTATATCCGCAACGCCACACGTGATGGTGACACTTACAGAGTGGGGATCCGCCTCAATAATTTGTTCTGCCACGTTTTTGCGTAGCTTCTCAGCAACCCAATATGCCTCTTGTACGTTCAAAGAAGGCAATAGAATTAGAAACTCCTCGCCGCCCCAACGTGCAATTACATCACTCTCGCGAAGGTTATCTTTTAGAATATTGGCGATTTTGACTAAAACTATATCGCCGACGTGATGGCCATATTTGTCGTTAATTTTTTTGAAAAAATCGATATCCACAATAAGTAATGAGAAGGTGCGGTTATGGCGCTTGAACTCTTGCCATTCCGCTCTAGCTCTTTGTGTGAAATAGCGTCTGTTGTTCAGCCCGGTTAAAGAGTCTTGAGTAGATAGAAGCGTAAGCTTTTCTACCATGGCTTCAAGGTCTCGAGTTTTTTCCTCTACTTTTTGCGCGAGCTCTGCAGAGCGCCTTTTTAGTGCTGAAATTCTCAGCCAAATTATCGAAGAAATTATTAAGAGGATAGTTAGTACTAAAGTGGCACGCCAAAGGGGCTTGTCCCACCAAGGAGGTATAACTATAACTTCGAGTTGAGCCTCTTCGCTACTCCACAGGTTTTCCTGATTTATAGCTTTGACTGTGAATCGATAACGTCCAGGCGCTAAATTCGTATAAGTCGCAACACGGGTTTTGAAATCTGTAAAACGCCAGTTATTTTCAAAATCGACCAGTTTGTAAGCATAGCGGAGTTCATTGGCATTCATGTAGTCGGTCGCGGAAAACTCTATGGACAGTGCAATATTGTTATGGGTTAGTTCTATTTCTTTGCCGAAATCAAGGCGTTTTTGCACGCTGGTACCATTTTGCTCATTCCGACTTACCGTTTCCACATTAGTAAGATGAACGCCAGGTGACCATTCTACGTTTGTAACTTCTGAGGGGACAAACTGTGTAACTCCCTCCGCTCCACCAAAGAGGACGGTTTTATTTTGAGTTGCAGCAACGGAACCAATATAGTAGCCCGTCGATAGGGCGCCATTTTCTGCACCATAATAGTAGAGCGTGTTGAGGTCGGGCGCTAGATAAGAAATACCCACTAGTGTTGAAATCCACAAGCCGTATTCATCATCTTCGACAATGGCCCCGATTGAAACTTTGCTTAATCTGCTCTCTGGCTTTATTTGTGTAACCTTAATGGTTGATAAGTCGTCATTATCTTTCGTGATGAAATATAAGCCGTTGGCTTGCGTGCCTACCCAGTAGCCACCGCGTTTTGAGCGTGAAATCCAAGTGACTACTGTACTGTCTGTAATCACATCACTGTATTCACTGATGCTAATTAACTCCCCTGTGAGTTTATTTGCAAAATACAATCCTGACACGGTACTCAACCATGCACTTTCCTCGCTCTCTAGCAGAATTTTCGTAGTAAGAGATAGTGGCCATTGTTTTATTATGCGCCCTTCTGAAGGGCGGTAGACGAAAACGCCGTCGCTATATCCTCCATACCAAACATCGCCTTGGGCATCTATGTTTAGGCTATAGCCAGACTTACCTTGTAACGCCACTATATCAAGCTGGTTTGTTTCACTGTTTAATTTTGCAAGGCCGCTTCGCGTAGATACCCAAAGCGCGTCGTTTTTCGCGTCATAAAAAACACTGGTTAGCTTATCATTGGCTTTTTCATCTGTTTCCTGTGAATTACTTGAGGTAAAAGGTCCTTGGGACGTTTTATTAACCGTATCGTAAATCCATAGGCCTTTTTCATTCGTTAACCATATTTTATTGTCTTTATAGTTGTCCATGGCGCCAATAATTCGACCGCCACCAACTTCGGTAGTATAAAAGTTGCTAAGCTCTGGGTTACTTATGGCAAAGCCATCGTCTTTCGTTCCCACTACAACAAGACCGGATTTTGTTTGATAAAGGCTTGAAACCCGCTCGTCTCGTGAATCTTTGTCACTGATTGGAAAGCGCAATACCGTAAAAGGACTGTGGGCTTTTAACAGGTTCAATCCTCTTTCGGTTGCTACCCAAATATCGCCATTTTGCTGAATTAAAATATCTGTTACCGAATTATCTGACAATCCCTGTAATTCACCAGTGCAATGCTTGGAGATGGCCTCAGACTCAGCGTTAGGATTAAACAGGCAGATACCATGCGTAGACGTGCCCAACCAGAATCTTGACCGCTCTGCTGCGACCAGCTTGGTAAAATTGATGCCTTCATAGGCAACAAGTATCAATGAGTTTTTAATAGCGTCAAGTTTATAGAGACCTGAGGTGGAGGTAACATAAAGCGTATTGCCAATTAGCTCTATATCAGTAAGCGTACTGGTAGTATCAGGAAGGTAGCTGACTAGCTCTATGTTGTCTGATTTTTCGTGGTATCGATATAAGTTGCGTTCAGAGATTATCCACAACATTCCATCGCTTGTGATTTTAATTCTGTTGATGACTTGCTTGCTAAACGGGGAAGAAACGGGAAGGGAATAATGTTTAAAATTTTCAGTGTCGACATTCAAACGACTTAGTCCACTAAAAGTGCCAACCCAAATATATTGACCGTCCAAACTTGCTTCTAATTGCAGAGCACTTAATGTTTGAAGGCCTTTAGACTTATCGTCGTCCCACATTCCAAAGTTTCTAAATGTATAGCCGTCAAATTTATCTATACCTGATTGTGACGCTAGCCATAGAAAACCGTATTTATCTTCTGCGATGTCAGAAACAGTTACATGGGAGATACCACTTTCCATGTCAAAGGTATTAAAGGCAGGAGCCCCTATTAGCGCTTGCGCGCTGAAGCTTGAGCTAACTAATAAAGCAAGGATAGAAATTAGATAAGCTAAGAGACGGCGCATGTCATAGCAACAACGTTAAGAGTGGTTAATGTGTTAAAGTTACGCTAAAAACCCAGACTTTCAATAGAACAAAAGTTTAAACTGTACAAAAAAGCCCCTTTGAAAAGGGGCGTGATAAAATGGTAATTACAGCTACTTTACTGCAAATAAGCATTCAATGTGGATTACCAACCGCACTGGCGTGTTGCGTTTTGCTCATCCAGCCAGTTTTTGAGTGGCGCAAAGTAATCGGCAATGGTGCTGGCATCCATTTGCGGCGAGCCCGTTAACGTTTCTAATGCATTTTGCCATGGCTGACTCATCCCCATTTCCAACATTTCGTTGAGTGCTTTTCCGGCTTCTTCACTGCCGTAAATAGAGCACCGGTTCAATGGACCTTCGTCACCGGCAATATCACACAAAGCCTTGTGGAATTGGAACTGAAGGATATGCGCAAGGAAGTAGCGAGTATAAGGTACGTTAGCTGGAACGTGATATTTCGCTCCAGGGTCGAACGCATCAGCGCTGCGCTCAACAGGCGCCATTACGCCCTGATACTTCTCCCTTAACTCCCACCACAACTGGTTGTATTGTTCAGGCGTAACTTCACCAGACATTACTTTCCAGCGCCATTGATCAACCATTAAGCCAAAAGGGATGAAAGCAATTTTATCAAGCGCTACCTGCATCAACATGCCAATATCGTTTGAGGCGTCTGGGACCTCATCAATTAAGTCAATCTGCTTAAGATACTTAGGCGTAATCGACAGTGCGATAGTATCTCCGATAGCTTCATGAAAGCCGTCGTTTGCTGAACCGCGATATAGAAGTGGCTGAGCTTTATAAGCGCGTTGGTAGTAGTTGTGACCCAATTCATGGTGAATGACGTTAAATTCTTCGCCCGTCTTTTGAATACACATCTTTATGCGAAGATCGTCTTTGTCATCCAAATCCCATGCAGATGCATGACATTGCACGTCACGACCTTCAGGCTTTTGAAACATTGAACGTTCCCAAAAAGTGTCTGGCAGTTCTTCAAAGCCAAGAGATGAGAAAAATGATTCGGCCTGCTTTACCATGGCAATCTCGTCATAACCTTGTGCAGCAAGTGCGCCAGTTACGTCAGGTACTTTCATTTCCCTTTGCGGTTTAACAATATCGTAGATATTACCCCAAGATTGTGCCCACATGTTACCTAATAGATGGGCCGGTATTGGCTTGTCTTGAGGTACCACTTCTTCACCGTAATGTTCTCCAAGCTTGGCGCGAACATGACAATGAAGTGATTCATAGAAAGGCTCAACTTGGGTCCACAAACGGTCTAATTCCTTTGGAAACTCGTCTGCAGGCATGTCGTATTTACCGCGCCACAGGGCACTTACGTTTTGAAACCCAAGCTCCGCTGCACCTTCATTGGCGAGCGATACTTGTTCAGCATAAAGAGGTGCCATGGGTTTGGAGACTTCGCGCCAGCCCGTCCAATACTCCAGTAGCTTATCCGCGTCGCGGGAAGTAGCCATTTCACTGCTCATTTCAACCAAGCTTTTACAGTTTCCGTCTTCACTACAGTATTCGCCTGAGCCATACATAGCACTTAAATCTGAGCCAATCTTTGCTAAACGCTCTGCTTTTTTAGCGTCTGCTGGCGGAGGCATAGTTAAACTATTTTTGAGCAAATCAAGTTGTCTGCGGGTATTTGCATCAACGTCTACGTCATTAAATTTAGCCGCTTCTTTTGCTAACTTAGCCACTTTTGTTGATAGTACTTCGCTAAAGTAGGCACTAACCGCTGCGGTATCAAAATTTATATTGGTAGCATAGCTCCACTGAGCGTGGGCAGCCGGCACCTGCATTTTCGCAATGTCATCTTGCGCTTGCTGTAAGAATTGTTTTGCGTCTTGGGCGGTAAGTTCTGGTTTGATTTCTGTCTGAGTAGTACTTTCACCACATCCCATAAGCGATACGCTTACCAATGCCGCTATCAGAGTACGTTTGTTATTAAGCATACTTTGTCCTTTAATTATTTTGATTTTAAAGTGAATCGACGTTCACATAGACATGCGCTAGCATTGTGTATCGCTATGCAGCCTTTGTAAAACAAATTTGATGTTTGGTATGCGCAGTATCTTTTCAGCATAATAGGAAGAAAAGGTGCAGAAAGAATGATGCTTGAGTCTGCCCAACTCAGCGAGAACTGGCCCATGCTTGGTGATTTTGAAGGTGAGCAATATGAAAGAGTAATTGTTCCAGTTAAGCTAGACTGCGGCGAAACAATAGAAGCTTATATTTATCAAATAAAACCAACTAACTAATAAGGAAAAATTTATGTCAACGGAAGAACCGGTTTATTGGGGGCTTAATAGTCGTAGCTATTGCACACTTATACACGTGTCTCAATTATCCAGCTTTGTTATTCCTGGCTTAGGCATTGTTTTGCCAATTGTGCTTTGGATAGCGCATAAAGATCAAAATGAAGATATTAATCAGCATGGTAGAGTGACAGCTAATTGGCTGCTGAGCCTGCTCGTTTATTCGATTATTTGTTTTATTCTTACTTTTATTATTATCGGCGCGCTAGGTTTTATCGTACTCGGTTTGATGAACATCATTTTTGCGATAATAGCAGCGGTAAAAGCTAATAAAGGTGAGCTATGGGTGTATCCACTAAGCTTTCAGTTTATAAAACGCTAGCAGTAACGGTGAGTTGTCTATAATTTAAACAATTAATAGGCTGAACATTTAATTATTCATCAAGGAAGAGAAGCATAATGCAAAATCAAACAGACAATAAAATTTCTGGCGCTGGTACTGTTTATTGGTCTGCGGTATTGAGCTGTACTTTATTTATCTTTGGTGGATTTGCGATTGTGTTTTCTTTGCTGTCACTATTTTTGTCTCGCAACGCTAAGAAAAGCCTATCCCTTCCTTACGAGCAATATGCAAACTCATCGACGCTTACCAAAGGGAAAATTATTGCTTACATCGGTTTAGTATTAAACGTTGCTATTTTAGGTGTCACAATTTGGACTCTGACTACCATTGGCTGGGACGCATGGTCCGATGAATTCGTTCGCAGGTGGAATGAAGGGCTAGAGAAGCATAGTCGTTAACGACTAGTTATTGAGGTTTATTGTTTGCCGTTGAAGCTACCGCTAGGTAAAGCGTCGTGGACTAGATAGTGACCTTTCTTTTTGGCGGAAGCTGGCGACGGCAAAATATCACTACGTTTAAAGGTGTTTAGCGCTAGCGATTTGCTTTGACGAATTTTTTTATAACTCTGAGAAGCGGTAGTTACCTTAAGGGCTGATATTGAAGGCGTCGTTTCTTGTGCGATGCTGAAATTTGAGACGCTTATTACGGCAAGTAGCCCCAAAGTAGAAGAAATGTTTTTAGTTAGGTTTTTCATCACATTTTCTCTTTCACACTAAGAAAAGATCTTGGAGGCGGTTGCACGCGCCTCCTTAATCGGCTTTGTTTGTTCCTCTTTATTACAACTAAAGTAGAGTGAAATATAAATACAAGGGGTTATAC
>NZ_JAHHDX010000078.1 GCF_018619335.1 Alteromonas sp. ALT199
GTATAAAAAAGCCCCTTTCGGGGCCTTAAAAATGTAATTTTAACAAAATACACAACAGAAATGCTTAATTATCGTACGAATTAACCTGATTTTTTCGTAACTTAATTACAAAATAGTGCAATGTATTAATCAAATTTGCGTTCGCGCTTAGTTTCAATTGCATCAATATAGGCATGCCATGATGCATATCCAATAATTGGCATGAGCACGATAAAGCCTACAAACCCGGTCACATAGCCAATTGCCACTGTGGTAAATATAATTGCTCCCCAAATAAGCATAGGAACCTTATTTAACCACACCGCATTCACGCTAGTTAGCACTGCGGTAGCAAGGTCAACTTTGCGCTCCATCAAAATTGGTTGGGTGAATGCTGTAATAAATAGCATTGCCAGGGTAAAACCCGCGCCAACGACCGTGCCTAACGCTAGAAAGGGTAACAAGCTTTCTAAATCGTTTTCTATATAAGGTGGGTAGAGCGCGTGGATTAGCGACGCAACACGCAACCAAAATATCATCATAACCATAAGAAGTATGGCAAATCCCCACTCGTTAAACGCATTTCTTCGCATTGCGCGCAGCGAATGACGAAGTGAAGGCTTATGACCTTTCTCCATTTCCCAGCTTACATCGTAAAGGCCCGCAGCTAAAAATGGTCCTATCAACATAAAGCAAACAATGGCGGGTAGAATGACCAAATGCCACCCCGTCATTTCAACCAAGTACATAATAAACCAAGGAATTACCGCGAAAAGCACGCCATAAAATAATGTAAGACCCGGGGCGCGCATGGCGTCTCTTAATGCCAGTGACAACCACTTTATTGGGTCGCCGACGTCTAATTCTTTACAGGGAATAACGCGTGCTATACCACTTTGCGTGATTGCATTCTCTGGTGTTTCTTTGAAATGGTGGGACATATTCTTATCACCTCTGCTTGTTAGCCTGTTTGTTACTAACGCGTTTTTTATACACGCCTTACTACTACGATAGGCGCAGAATGAAAAGTTCACAAGCTATTAACATAAATTTTATACTTAAGTGACAATAGAAACATTTATCTCGTTATATGTTCAATAAATAGCCACTTGGTAAAAAAATGGGTATTTAAAGCGGAAATACTGCAAAAAGACCATCGCATATGGCTTTGTATTGCGATAATCTCGGGGTATGTAAATCAACCAGATAGACCATGAAAACTGTATCTCGCTCACATAAATTAGATAACGTTTGTTACGACATTAGAGGCCCAATCGCTGCGCAAGCGCGCAAAATGGAAGACGAAGGTCACCGTATATTAAAGCTGAATATAGGTAACCCCGCCCCATTTGGATTTGAAGCCCCTGACGATATCGTAAAAGACGTTATTCATAACCTGCCTACGTCTCAAGGATACTCAGACTCGACAGGAATTTATGCCGCCCGCGTAGCCGTGATGCAGTACTACCAGCAGCGCAACATTAAAGACATCCGTGTAGACGATGTTTACATTGGCAATGGCGTATCTGAGTTAATCATGATGGCAATGCAAGCGTTGCTTAATCATGGTGATGAAGTGCTTATCCCAAGCCCTGACTACCCACTTTGGACGGCAGCGGTAAGCCTGTCATCCGGCTCACCAGTTCATTATCGTTGTGACGAGCAAGCAGGCTGGTTTCCAGATATTGACGACATAAAAAGTAAAATTACCAGTAAAACTCGGGCAATTGTACTTATCAACCCTAATAACCCTACGGGTGCAGTTTACGACAAAGCCCTGTTGCAAGAGGTGGTTGAAGTCGCCCGCGAGCACGGCTTAGTCGTATTTAGCGACGAGATTTACGACAAAATTCTCTACGATGAAGCCCAACATACCTGCATTGCGTCACTCGCTGACGACGTATTTTTCGTTACTTTTGGCGGTCTAAGTAAAAACTATCGCGTGGCAGGCTTTCGCTCTGGTTGGTTGGTTGTCAGCGGAAATAAACGTCTTGCTACCGATTACATCGATGGGCTCAATATATTATCTTCTATGCGTATGTGCGCGAACGTACCGTGTCAAAGTGCTATCCAAACTGCGCTTGGTGGCTATCAGAGTATTAACGACCTAGTCAATGAGAATGGCCGACTACGCATCCAGCGCGATGTAACCACAGATATGCTAAACGGCATTGACGGTATTTCTTGCGTTAAGCCCAAAGGGGCAATGTACTGTTTTGCCAAGGTGGATGAGAAGAAATTTAATATTCAAAATGATGAGCAAATGGTGCTGGATTTATTAAGATCTGAAAAAATTCTGTTGGTACACGGTCGCGCCTTTAACCTAACCGAAGGTACGTATTTCCGGTTAGTATTCTTACCGCACAGCGATGTGTTAGTGCCTGCGCTTCATCGTATAGGCAACTTCTTTAGAACCTATAAGCAAGGGGCGTAACGTGTCTGATAGAAGTCACTTTTTTGCGCACCTGGCGCGCTTAAAGCTAATAAATCGCTGGCCACTAATGCACAACGTGCGCACGGAAAATGTGCAGGAGCACAGTTTACAGGTGGCCATGGTAGCCCACGCGCTTGCCCTAATTAAAAATAAGTTTTTTGGCGGTACACTGAACCCTGATCGCATTGCAACTATGGCAATTTTTCACGATGTGTCTGAGGTATTAACAGGCGATCTCCCTACCCCAGTTAAATACTTTAACCCTGCGATTAAAGAAGAATACAAAAAAATAGAAAAAATTGCAGAGAACAAGCTAATTGAAATGGCGCCAGAAGCGTTTCGTGAAGACTACGCTGCACTTATTGATCATCACTACCATAGTGAAGAAGAAGCCTTTATCGTGAAAGCAGCAGACGTGCTTTGCGCCTACCTTAAAACGCTAGAAGAACTTGCTGCTGGCAACCAAGAGTTTAAACTGGCTAAGAAACGATTAGATAAGACCCTAAAAGAATATCATTCTGAAGAGGTGGATTACTTCTTGACGCGCTACGTGCCTAGCTTTTCTTTAAGTCTTGATGAAATTACGCAAGATGATATGTAAGTAAGGCAATAAACCGCCCAAATTTAATATACCGACGTAATAGAAGTAACAAACACAGCATGGCAGCGAGGTTTTTTTGGCAACAAGCGAATGGGAATTATCATTACACGAACGTCGTTTACCACGAAGTGAAGCGCGAGACGGCGATCATCGCACCCCGTATCAGCGTGACAAAGCGCGTGTACTTCATAGCGCGGCCTTTCGCAGGTTGCAGGCGAAGACCCAAGTGCTCGGTGTGGGGCTAAGCGACTTCTATCGCACGCGACTTACACACTCTCTAGAGGCCGCCCAAATTGGTACGGGAATAACGGCGCAGCTTTGGGTGAAATTTCCAGATATTGCCAATACATTGGCACTTGACCCTACGCTAATAGAAACCCTCTGCTTGGCTCACGATATCGGTCACCCACCCTTCGGTCATGGTGGTGAGATTGCGCTCAATTATATGATGCACCAATATGGCGGGTTTGAAGGAAACGGACAAACCTTTAGGATCATCACTCAGCTTGAGCCCTATACGGCGGAACACGGCATGAATTTGTGTCGAAGAAGCGTGTTAGGTTTGGTCAAATACCCGAACTTTATAGATGCCCTTCATAGTAAAAAACCTACACCTGAACGTCCGGTTTCACTTCGACAAGTAAAAGCTCACGACTGGCATCCGCCGAAAGGACTGTTTCGTTGTGATGAACCCCTATTCGACTGGCTACTTGCGCCATTTAGCAATGAAGATAAAGATTCGTTTATGCAGTTTACTGTAAAGCCACATGGCCACAGCAAAACGCAATTTAAATCGTTCGACTGCTCAATCATGGAGCTTTCTGACGATATCGCCTATGGCATTCACGATTTAGAAGATGCCATTGTAATGGATATGGTCGACAAGCATCATTTTGTCGAGGACGTAACCACCCCGCTAAAAGCCCTTAGTGTACCCTGGCTGTCAAACAATATAGAGCCCCTAACCCACAAACTATTTAGCGCAGCGCATCACGAAAGGAAAAATGCCATAGGTGCGCTGGTAAATAGCTTTATCACGGCTATTGAAATAAAAGGCGTGGAGGGTTTCGCTCATCCGTTACTAGCGTTCAACGCCGTAATGCCTGAACAATTTGCACAAGCCCTAGAGCTTTTCAAACGCTTCGTATTTAACAAGGTAATACGCCGCCCCGATGTGCAGCTTCTTGAATATAAAGGGCAGCTGGTGGTTATGGAGCTTTTTGAGGCTTTTGCATCAGATCCCGACCGTTTACTTCCCGAAAACACCCAAGTTCGCTGGCGTAAGGCCTGTGAGAACGACAATGGCATGCGGGTACTTGCCGATTATATATCAGGCATGACCGACGAATTTGCATCGCGCTTATACAGCAATATCTTTTCCCCTAAACAAGGCGGTATTCAAGATAGCTTGCATATGTAGTTTGTTATGTTTTCACCAATTTATTTGAAATAAAAAGGCCGTACTCTCGGTCTTTCTATTATGTTGAACTTACTCGTTTTGTTAACGTAGCTAATAGAATATAGCTTGATTTATCTTGCAAAGTGACTAGCAAAGCGACGACCATTTTTCATAGTTTTCTTATAATTTAGGTGACGTAATGCCAAAACCATTTAAACCCTCGGTAAATTTAACCGATAACGACGTAACCAATGAAGACGTTTACAAGAGTCGTCGTTCATTGCTCAAATCTATGGGCTTTGTGGGTGCGTCTACCTTACTTGCGAAGTCGGCAGGTGCTGCTGGTTGGTTTTGGGAAGACGAAGAAGAAAAAGCTACCTTCAAAGGTAAGGCGCTTGAGTTTAGTCAGCCGCCCAAGTTTCAAATAACGGAAACCCGAACACCTGAAGATAAAGTCACCAGCTACAACAATTTTTATGAATTCGGTACCTCTAAAGATGCACCAGCTAAAAATGCGTCTGAATTTCAAACCAATCCATGGACGTTGAAAATTGACGGTATGGTGAAGAACCCTCTTGAACTTGACCTTGATGCATTAACCAAACGCTTCCCCTTAGAAGAACGCATTTACCGTTTGCGCTGCGTTGAAGCCTGGTCGATGGTGGTGCCATGGATTGGGTTCGAATTAGGCGCGTTGTTAAAACAAGCCGATCCGTTGATGTCAGCCAAATATGTGGCGTTTGAAACCTTATACGACCCTGAGCAAATGCCTGGCCAACGAAGTCGCTTTACCGGTGGCGGTATTGATTACCCTTACGTAGAAGGTTTGCGTCTTGATGAAGCCATGCACCCGTTAACACTCATGTCAGTTGGTCTTTATGGGAAAACCTTGCCACCCCAAAACGGCGCACCTATTAGGCTTGTTGTACCGTGGAAATATGGCTTTAAAAGCATTAAGTCTATTGTAAGAATTCGCCTTACTGACAAGAAGCCCCCTACCACTTGGAACAGACTGGCAGCCAATGAATATGGATTTTATGCCAACGTAAATCCAAATATATCACATCCGAGATGGAGTCAAGCCAGCGAACGTAGGATAACCACAGGCGGGCTACTGGCGCGAAATCGCATCGACACTCAGATGTTTAACGGCTACAGCGAAGTCGCGCCGCTGTACAGAGATATGGACTTATCCCGTTATTATTAATGATTAAGACTCTTTACTGCTGAGGGGCTAGACGTAATTTACAGCCCTTCACGTTGAACTGACTAAACCTATTTTTCATTCTTTTATTAAGTTGTTCGATTAATGACGTTAAGAAAAAAACCGTTTCGATTCTCTGTTTGGCAACGCCGTAGTTTGAAAGGCCTTATTCACCTTTTCGCGCTAGGCTATATCGCTTGGTTGTTTTTTGCTGGCGTTACCGATCAGCTTGGACCTGACCCCGTAAACACGCTTATCAACGAAACTGGGACTTGGGCAGTCCACTTTTTATTACTCACGCTTACGCTTAGCCCACTTGCAAAGTGGCTCCCAAGCCCTGAACCAATGCAATTCAGACGTATGATTGGCGTATACACCTTTGTGTACGCCTTTGCACACTTGCTCACTTACATTTTGTTTGAGCTTCAACTTGATATGGCATTAATTGCTAGCGAGATAGTAAGCAGACCCTACATTATTGTTGGGATGGCGGCAATACTTCTTCTTTTTGCTTTAACCGCTACGTCGTTTAAGCGAATCCAGCGCAATATGGGCAGAAAATGGCAAAAGCTTCACAACAGCATTTACTTGATACTGCCCCTTGCACTACTGCATTTCAGTTGGTCGCAGAAAACGTTTTGGCAAGAGCCGGTTTGGTATTGGATGATTGGACTGGCGCTAATAAGTCCAAGAATGAAAAAATGGTATGTGGCGTATAAAAAGAAAAACACAAAAAAGCCGAAAGACAGAGAAACGATGGCGAGAGGAAGCTAAAACCAGAAATCCTCTTAAGCTAGAACATAAAGCAGCGCAGCATACCGCGCTGTTTTACTTACTGTCACCGCGAGTAGGAAAAACCATAGCGGGCTTCTCAGTACCCCTGCGACTAAAGTAATTGGATCGCCAACTATAGGTACCCAACATAAAAACAAGCTCCATTTTCCCCACTTTGTAAAAGTACTACTTGCGCGGGTGAACGTCGCATCGCTCACTTTTAACCTTCGTGTCGCAATTTCTTTTCCGAACTTGAACCCCAATACATAATTCACCACCGAGCCCAGTACGTTTCCTAACGAAGCAACAGCAAGCAACAATACCCCGCTCAAGCCGCTACTGTACAAAGAACTAAGCACAATTTCAGAACTAAAGGGCAAAATAGTAGCAGCCAACAATGCCGATAAGAACATGCCCAAATAGCCCAAGTGTATTAACGCGCTCAATAATCCTCCAGCTTTATACAGTAGTGTTTTAAGTTAAATTCGCGCGCATCTTACCTCAATCTACACCTGAATACTTGCTTCAGAACTCAACAGCATAAAAAAACTATTATCTTTTAGGTAGTTACTAAAAAACTGCCAAGC
>NZ_JAHHDX010000142.1 GCF_018619335.1 Alteromonas sp. ALT199
GAGGTTTTTATATTAATAGTGTTCACAGGCTAATAAAACCCGCTAACTATAAAAGGTATTAAGCCATAAGCATTGATACACGCTTATTCGTGTAAAACTCTTGCAGACTGTATTTCGAACAGTCTTTACCCACGCCACTTTGCTTCAGGCCACCATGAGGCAATTGCACTGAATAATGCGCTTCGTTTATACACACACTGCCAGCTTGTATGCCTTTAGCTGCACTAAACGCTCTGCTCAAGTTCGTTGTATAAACGTAGGCCGCTAACCCAAACTCTGTATCGTTAGCTTTAGCGATGATGTCATCATCATCAGAGAAAGGAATAATAGACAGTACGGGGCCGAAAATTTCAGTACGCGCGATTTCCATTTCCT
This sequence comes from Alteromonas sp. ALT199, assembly GCF_018619335.1. Taxonomy (GTDB): domain Bacteria; phylum Pseudomonadota; class Gammaproteobacteria; order Enterobacterales; family Alteromonadaceae; genus Alteromonas. Next base: position 376 of record NZ_JAHHDX010000142.1, read on the forward strand.
CTTTCACGTCAGTAAGAATGGTAGGCTCTAAATAGAAGCCGCTTGCTCTGTCGCTTGGAATACTGCCGCCCAGGGCAATTTCAGCACCATCTTTAACAGCGTCCTCTATTAATTTGAGAATACGACCCCGTTCTTTTTCACTGCTCAACGGGCCCATAAGGCGTTCTGCGTCATCGCCTGTACCTAACTGTATGCCGCTCGCATGAGATACCGCCTTGTCGATAAATTCGGCAACCCGTGATTCATGAACAAAGCATCGGTTTGGCGATACGCAAACTTGACCCGAGTTGCCGTATTTAAGGTTAACGATATCAATCACGGCTTTGTCTAAGTCTGCATCGTCATAAACCACTACAGGTGCGTTTCCGCCAAGTTCTACCGAGAAATGTTTAACGCTGGTGCACGCTGTCTTCATAGCGTTAACGCCGGCTCTGGTAGAACCAATCATGGTAAACAATGCGGTTGTGTCGCTTGTCAGCAGCGGATTAGTATTATCATAGTTATTGCTAGTAATAATATTAATAACACCTGCAGGAAAGCCAACTTGATGGGCAAGCTCTGCGCACTTAAGCGTTGCAAGTGGAGTCACTTGCGAGGGTTTGATGATACAGCTGCAGCCAGACGCTAGAGACGGTGCCAGCTTGTAACCTAAATTAAGAAGCGGGAAGTTCCACGCTAAATACCCCACCACTACGCCCAGTGATTGACGCTGGATGAAATGGTGAAAACGCTCGTCTGGATCCACAATAACCGGCTGTTCTATGCGCTTCGCTTCCTCAACAAAAAAGCGCAAACAATTCGTTAGCATACCAAAATCATATTCTGCGTTATCGCGAGGCTTTCCTGTCTCTTCAATAAGGATTGCAATAATTTCTTCCGCGTTATCTTCAAGAAGTGCAGCATAGTCAAGAATAAGTTCAGCGCGCTTGGAAAGCGGTGTAGAAGACCACTGTTTAAAGCCCTCATCTGCAAAGCTTAGCGCTTCAATGACTTGAGACTCTGAAATGTCAGGCACTTCAGTGATTACTTCACCAGTAGAAGGATTAAATACTGGAAAAGTTTTATCTGCACCTGTTAACTCGCCATTTATCAACATCTTAAACGTATGGTTCATTTTGTCTCCGTTTCGCAAAACACATAAGGTTTCATTGCGTCTAAATTAATCTCTACACCTAAACCAACCCCAGAAGGCACGTGTGCGTCACCATTTTCCACTACCACTTTTTGTGAAAATATATCGTCGCGTAAGGGATTTTCAGTGCGGTCGTATTCTAGGAAAAGTGGTTTCTCTTCCGCTCGGCCCGGCTCGTGATACGCAGTAGCCAAGAAGTGACAAGCACTGGCTAGATTAAACTGGGTTCCCCAAACATGTGGGATCATGTTTAACCCTTGCGAAGAAGCTAAGGTTCTGATTTTAAGCGCTTCACTCGGCCCGCCGCAATAACCCAAGTCGGCTTGCACTAACTGTACACCACCAGTACTTAGTAATTTTTGAAAGCCAAAGCGAGTTTGTTCGCATTCACCGGTAGCAATAGGCGTCATGCATTTATCGCTTAACTGCCTGAACTGCGCTGCATGTTCAGGTGATAACGGCTCTTCAAACCAAGCGTAATTGCACTCATCAAGTACCTGCCCTACTTTTATAGCTTCACTTAAATCAAATGCATGGTTTGAGTCTGCGGCTAATATCGTATTTGGGAAACGCTTGCGAAGGGCACGAATAAAAGCAATATCGAAGTCTGGGTTTTTACCCACTTTAATTTTTAACGCTTTGTAACCTTCATCTACATAGCCCTGCGCTTCTTCAAGTAAATGAGGTAGTAGTTTATCTTCGGGCAAATCGATGTAATACATACCTGTAGCATAACAAGGTACTTTATCTCGGCATTTTCCGCCCATTAAAGTACTTACGCTCTGGCCTAACGCTTTACCTTTTAAGTCCCACAGCGCCATATCAATTCCTGACATTGCCGCTGTCATAACACCAGCCCTTGCAAAGTCTAACGAGGCGCGCCACATATAATGCCACAATGCGTCGGTTGAAAGTGCTTCGTGCCCAATAATACGAGGCGCGTAGAATTTTTCTACTGCTGCCTGAATTACATCTGCTGGGCCATAACACTCTCCCCACCCACTAATACCATTATCAGTAATGATTTCGATAACGAGCACATTACGCTGATTGTAAAACCATTGAGAAAAACCAAAAGGCTGCTCGAGATGACACCGAAGATGATAGGTTTTAATACATTCAATTTTCATTTTAAGACTCAACTTTCACGACAGCCATAGTGGCATATTCTATATCGCCACTGCATTATATAACA
>NZ_JAHHDX010000025.1 GCF_018619335.1 Alteromonas sp. ALT199
GAATACAAGAATGAATATAACAAGAAGGTGTGAGTATGATTCGCTTTCTAATAAATAACGATGTTGTTGAGTTAAATGAAGCGCGTGCCGACCTCACCCTTCTGCAGTTTATACGGGAACATCGTAAGAAAACAGGCACTAAAGAAGGCTGTGCAGCAGGCGACTGTGGCGCTTGCACGGTAGTACTTGTGGAACCAGCATCATCTGATAGCGCCACCACACTTAACTACCGAACCGTGAATAGCTGTATCACGCTTATGAGCGCAGTTCACGGTAAACAGCTATTGTTCGTAGAACATTTAAGCGATGGTAAATACTTACACCCCGTGCAACAGGCGCTAGTCGACCACCATGGTTCACAATGCGGTTTTTGTACACCAGGGTTTATCATGTCAATGTTTGCTTTATACCACAGCAATACACAACCTAATCGCGACGATGTGTTACATGCTTTATCTGGCAACCTGTGCCGCTGTACTGGCTATCGGCCTATTATCGATGCCACGCTAGCAGTATGCGAACAAGCACCAAACGATCAGTTCTCGGCGCGCCAAGACCAGACCTATGCAACGTTATTATCGTTATCTGATGAAAAACCTTCCGGTACAGGCAACATACATACGCCAACCTCCCGCGAAGAATTAAAAGCACTCATAAAGGCGAACCCTAGCGCACAGCTAGTGGCAGGCAGTACAGATTTAAGTTTGCAGTTCACCCAACAGCTAAAAGAAGTCAAAACGCTTATCAGCGTCACGCATATCGATGCACTAAAACAATGCACCAAGAATGAACATTCTCTTATTATTGGTGCAGCAGTTCCGCTCAATGATGCAGCACCGCTTTTACTAAACGCATTTCCGCAAGTCGCTGAACTGGTGACGCGCTTTGCGTCTTTGCCCATTCGCAACCAGGCCACGATTGGCGGAAATGTCGCCAATGCGTCTCCTATTGGTGATATGCCTCCCCTACTACTTGCGCTTAACGCCACACTTCACTTGGACAATGGTGACAATGCTCGCGCAATCCCGATTCACGAGTTTTTCAAAGGTTATCGCGAAACAACACTGGCGAATGATGAATGGATAAGCGCAATAGAAATACCGCTTAAACAGCCTAATCAGGCACTGGCCGCATATAAAATATCAAAACGATTCGAAGATGACATATCTGCAGTATGTGCAGTGTTTAACGTTACCTTAGAAAACGGCAAGGTTGAGGCAATTACTAGTGGCTTTGGTGGTGTGGCTGCTGTGCCGTCAACCTGTGAAGCATTGGAAAATGCGCTGAAAGGTAAACAGTTCGCTAGCAAAGAATGCTTAACTTTAGGCAAGCAAATCTTATTTGATGCGTTTGCGCCTATTGATGACGTGCGCGCAACAGCACAATACCGCAAAACCGTTTTAGCTAACTTGTGGCACCGCTACTGGTTAGAAAACCAAACTGTAAATAATATTGAAACTCGGGTGGTGCAGCATGCGTAAGTTAATTGATGCCCCAAACCCTTTAGAAACAAATGGCAATCAAGGTGTTGTTCACACATCTAAAAAGCATGAAAGTGCGGTACGTCAGGTACAAGGCAGCGCCAATTATGTTGATGACGTAGTTGAGCCTCAGGGTACGCTTTATGTGGCAGTCGGTGTAAGTCAGTGCGCCAAAGGTACTATCAACTCAGTAGACCTTGACGCTGTACGCCAAAGCGAAGGCGTTATTGACGTGATCACAATTGATGACGTACCTGGTCATAAAGACATTGGCCCAGTGTTTGAAGGCGATCCACTACTTGCAAACGGCGAAATCAAGTTCTTCGGTCAGCCCGTGTTTGCAGTACTTGCCACTTCAGTAAATCTCGCACGACAAGCTGCGCTAAAGGGAAAAATAGAAGTAGACGAAGCTACACCTATACTTAATGCTGAAGCTGCCCACCAGCAGCAAGCATTTGTTCGCCCTTTACACCGATTTGGCCAGAATGCTGCGCGCGTTGACAGTACTTTTGAAAAAGCTAAGTTCAATGCACACGGTTCGCTAAACATTGGCGGTCAGGAGCACATGTATCTAGAAGGCCAAGTGAGCCTTGCGATCCCCGATGAAGAAGATCGCATGAAAATCTACACCTCTAGTCAACACCCGAGCGAAGTACAAAAGCTGGTTGCAGAAGTGCTGGATGTTAAATTGCACCGCGTAATGGTAGACATGAGGCGCATGGGCGGTGGCTTTGGCGGAAAAGAAACTCAAGCTGCACAATGGGCCTGTATCGCCGCCCTGCTCGCTTCACGCAATCAATGCGCAGTTAAGCTTCGTTTGCCGCGTTTCACAGATATGCACGTTACGGGTAAACGCCATCCGTTTGATAACGAATTTGATGTGGCCTTTGACGAAACAGGTAAAATTGAGGCCACCCGCATGACCATTAATGGTATTTGTGGACACTCGCCTGACTTGTCTGATGCTATTGTCGATAGAGCTATGTTCCACGCTGACAACGGCTACTTTTTAGGTGATAGCGATATTGTCGGTCACAGACTACAGACCGATATGGTATCGCATACCGCTTATCGTGGGTTTGGCGGCCCACAAGGTATGATCATGGCCGAAGCCATGATTGACAAGATTGCACGAGCTATCGGTAGCGACCCGCTATCAGTCAGAAAGCGTAATTTATACGGCCCAACCACCGGCAGTTTTACTCCTTATGGCATGAAGGTAGAGCACAACCTTTTACCCGATATGATTGCAGAGTTAGAAGAAAGTGCGCAGTATTGGCAGCGCCGAGATGCGATTGCAGCATTTAACCGCGAAAGCCCAGTTATTAAAAAAGGGCTGGCACTCACACCGGTTAAATTTGGTATTTCATTTACCGCAAAGCACTTAAATCAAGCTGGCGCTTTAGTGCACATTTATACCGATGGCAGTATTCAAGTAAACCACGGTGGCACGGAGATGGGCCAAGGCTTGCACACTAAAATTGGCCAGATCGCTGCCAATGAGTTTGGTCTTGACTTAGATATGATTGAAGTCACCGCTACGCGCACGGATAAAGTGCCGAACACCTCGCCAACAGCGGCATCAAGTGGTACTGACTTAAACGGAAAAGCCGTACAAAACGCGTGTATTACATTAAAAACCCGTTTAGCTGAGTGCTTCGCTAAAAGCTTAGGTCTAGAGGACCGCGCTGATAATGTACAGTTTATCAATCAACATGTTGTACTAGACGATAACAGCATTGCCTTTACTGAATTGGTTCAACAGGCCTATTTTGATCGCGTGTCGCTCTCTTCAAGCGGTTTTTATAAAACCCCTAAATTGCAGTACAACCGTGAAACAGGCGATGGCCGCCCGTTTTTCTACTTTGCTTACGGTGTGTCAATGAGCGAAGTCTCGGTTGATACACTAACCGGCGAATACATGGTAGATAAAGTTAACGTTATTCACGATGTGGGCAATAGCCTTAACCCTGCCATCGATATTGGTCAAATTGAAGGCGCCTTCGTCCAAGGTATGGGCTGGCTTACCACGGAAGACCTAAAATGGAATGAGGCAGGCAAGCTGATAAGTGAAAACATGGCGACCTATAAAATTCCTGCTATTGGCGATACGCCCAAGGAATTTAACGTGAAGCTTTTTGGTAGGGAAAACGCTGAAGACAGCATTTACCACTCAAAAGCCGTGGGTGAGCCACCGTTTATGCTCGCAATTTCTGTATGGTGTGCCTTAAAAGATGCGATATCTAGCTTGTCTGGCTACACCATCGACCCTCAGCTAGATACGCCAGCAACACCTGAGCGTGTATTAAACGCTGTTGCAGCAATCCAGCAAGCAAATACCCAAGGTGCAGCTGTATGACTCGCGCAGCAGGGCAATCATTTCACGCCCCCCCATCATTACGCGCAACGCACTGGCACGAGGCAATAGCCGAGTGTCAAGAGCGTAATGAAGGCTATGTATTGGTTACCGTTGTTGGCACTGCGGGCTCTACTCCTAGAGAGCCAGGCAGTAAAATGGTGGTCACCGCTTCACATAGTATTGATACCATTGGTGGCGGACACCTTGAGTTTGATGCTATTGCCCGTGCCCGAGCATATCTTGCTAAAGGCGAAGCATGCACTGAGCTACACAGCTACCCGTTAAGCAGTTCTTTGGGACAATGCTGCGGCGGTGCAGTAAAGGTACTGTTTGATGTGTGTAATGTTCACCAGCAGCACATTGCCATCTTTGGCGCGGGCCATGTTGCAAAAGCGCTGGTGCCAATTTTAGCCCAATTGCCGGTGCGAATTTCGTGGATAGACAATCGAGAAGATTTGTTCCCATTGTCGCTACCTGCCAACGTGCAAAAAGTGGTGGAAGAAGCCCCCGAGAGTGAGGTAAGACACCTCGATGAAAACAGCTGGTTGATTATACTCACCCACGACCATCAATTGGACTACCGTATTACCGAGCAAGCATTAAAGCAGCCTTCCCTGCCTTTTGTTGGGTTAATAGGTTCAGACACTAAAGCAAAGCGTTTTATTACTAAACTTACTCAGCGCGGGTTTGACGATAATGCACTCGCAAGACTGTTCACGCCCATTGGCAATCGAGATATTCCCGGCAAGCGCCCTATAGAAGTTGCTGTTTCTATATCAGCACAAATAGTTGCACGTCTTCATGTAAAAGACGCGGTAGCGGCTTCAGAAAAGAGCCATGAGAAAAATACTGACGCATGCACGGGTGAACACACAAAGCACCCAGCTAAAGAGCAGTAAAAGTGCAGTAAAAAGAAAAGGATACCAGCAGTGACACTTAATGAACTAAATGCGCTAAGCGCTGACGAAGCATTTTCTTGGTTTGAACAATGCTGCGCGGCAAAAGCGTGGATTTACCAAATGGTAGAAGCACGCCCTTACAGCGATTTAGACGCACTTGTTAACCAAGCGAAAGATGCCTGGGCAAAATGTAGCGACGTTGATTACCTAGAAGCCTTTACGGCGCACCCTATGATTGGCGATGTAGATTCTTTGCGTAAAAAGTTTGCCAACACCAAAACTATTGCTGCCGGCGAGCAGTCTGGCACAGCTAGCGCTCCTGAGGCCGTTTTGCATCAGCTTAAAGAAGCCAATCACGCCTATTTGGATAAGCACGGGTTTATTTTTATTATCTGCGCTACCGGGCTTTCTGCGCAAACTATGTTAGAAGCATTGCAAGCAAGGCTGACAAACACGACACAGCAAGAAATATCTAATGCTGCTGCAGAGCAAATAAAGATAACGCTTTTGCGTATTAATAAGGCGTTGGGTTAATGCGCAGCGTTATCGATTAACCGAAACGGCTTATACCATATGCAACAGTAATACGAATTTAAGAAATTTTAAGGAATACAGTATGAATACGCTTTCAAGCCACGTACTCGACACCACATCGGGTAAGCCAGCACAAGGCATTGAACTTACCCTTACACTACCTGACGGCAGTACCCTCGCTGGCGAAACAGATGATGACGGCCGCTTTAAAGACTGGGGCGTTGAGGCTGGTTTTGCTGCTGGGGTTTACACCTTACGTTTTCACTGCAAGCCATACCTAACGGCAACTCATGGCAGCAGTTTCTATCCACACATTGATATTACGTTTGAACTTGTTGAGAATGGCGGTCACTATCACGTGCCACTTCTTATTTCTCCATTCGGTTTCAGCAGCTACAGGGGCAGCTAATAAACATGCAGCTTTTTCGTGCAAGCATTGCGCACTTTCCTAAACAAACCTCGCATTTCGATAATGACATCGCCATTTTTAAAGACGGTGGTTTGTTGTTAGATAACAAAGAAATAAAAGACATTGGCCCGTTTAGCGACATTGCTGAACGCTACCCTGCTGCCACTGTTACAGACTTTTCGGGCAAATGGATTTTACCAGGCTTGATAGACAGCCACCTGCATTACCCGCAAACTCAAAGTATCGCCCACTACGGCGAGCAGTTATTGAGCTGGCTTGAAAACTATACATTTCCCGCAGAAATGCAGTTTGCCGATAGTGAACACGCCGACACCATCGCTAAAGTATTCTTGAACCAGCTACTAAAAAACGGCACCACCACCGGTTTTGTATTCACTACCGTCCATAAAAGTAGTAGCCAAGCACTCTTTAGCGCCGCCAGTGAGCTTGATATGGCGATAGTGGCAGGCAAAGTGTGTATGGACAGAAACTGCCCGAGTTCATTAAATGACTGCCATGAAACTGCCCAAGCTGATAGTGCTCAGTTAATTGAAGCTTGGCACAATAAGGGCCGTAACCGTTACGCGTTAACGCCTCGTTTTGCTCCAACCAGCACTGAAGCCCAGCTTGCCGCATTAGGTGAACTTGCCCAGCAGTATCCCGATGTATTTATTCAAACCCACCTTTCTGAGAATTTAGACGAAATAGCATGGGTTAAAAGCTTATTCCCTAACGCTGACGGCTATTTAGATGTATATGACACCTATAATCTTGTGCGGGAGCGTGCAGTGTTCGGCCACGGTATTCACCTTACGCCTAACGAATGGGCGCGACTTGGCGACAGCGGCGCAACAGTTGCGTTTTGTCCTACGTCTAACTTGTTTTTAGGTAGTGGTCTTTTTGATATGACTGCAGCACGTGCTAATAAGGTACATGTTGCTATGGCTACCGATGTAGGCGCAGGTACCACGTTCAACATGTTCAAGACCTATGGCGATGCATACAAGGTCAGTCAGTTGCGCAACGAGCCCATTAGCCCGCTGGAAGGGTTTTATCTTATGACACAAGGCGCAGCAGTGGCCCATGCACTTGACCATGAAATCGGCAACTTAAACCCAGGTTCTACCGCTGACTTTATCGTAGTAGAGCCAAGGTTCGATGAGTTAACACGTTTGAGAATAAAAGAAGATGCAGAATTCGATGATATGTTTTTTGCTTTAAGTATTTTAGGCGATGACCGCGCTATCGAGCAAACGTGGATAAGCGGCACCTGCCGCTACACAAAAGAAGATAATAAGTAACAAGCTACTGTAGGGCCCCTCGGCCCTAAATAAGGAGAATAATAATGCCGTGGCTAGATTGGATAAGTTTATTTGTACGTTGGTTTCACGTTGTGGCCGGTGTAGCTTGGATAGGTGCGTCTTTCTACTTCATATGGTTAGACAATAATTTGCGAACGCCGCCTAAGTGGAAACAAGACAAAGGCATTAAAGGGGATTTATGGGCCATTCATGGCGGTGGCTTCTACGAGGTAGCAAAATATGCCTACGGACCAGAGAAAATGCCCGAAACATTACACTGGTTCAAGTGGGAAGCCTATACGACTTGGCTGTCGGGCTTTGCCCTTTTGATCATAGTTTATTACTTCGGCGCCAGCGCTTACCTTATTGACCCGGCTGTCAACGCCATGTCGCCAGCCACGGCAATATCGTTAGGACTGGGGTTAATCTTTGGCGGGTTAGCCATATACGAATTTGCATGTCGTAGCCCATTGGCGAAATACCCTCTTGCTTTTGGTATTGGCTTAGTTGCGCTTGTTTGTGTAGTTAGTTATTTGTCTACCCAGTGGTTTAGCGGTCGTGGCGCCTATATTCACGTAGGTGCGCTTATCGGCACTATTATGGCCGGTAATGTCTTTTTCAATATTATGCCAAACCAGCGTAAAATGGTGGCCGCGGTAGCTGATAAAAAAGATATAGACCCTGCGTGGGGCGCAAGCGCTAAACTTCGCTCGGTGCACAACAACTACTTCACGCTACCCTTGCTGTTTATTATGATTTCAAATCACTACCCAATGACCTATCAGCACCCCAAAAATTGGCTGGTACTCATTGCTATAATGGCCGCTGCCGCGTGGATACGTCATTTCTTTAATCTTCGTCATGTGGGTACCACTAAACCAAGTATATTAGTCTCTGGCGCAATTGCCATGCTCGCTATTGCGTTGTGGGTATCTTGGCCACAAGCATCGTCCACCCAGCAGTTTAGTCATAATGAAAATGAGAGCTCTGCTCATTCAGAGGAACTAACTGCATCGGCAAACGAAGATGTCACCAAAACAGCCTCGACCATCAGTAATGAACGTGTGGCAAGCTTAATCACAACCCATTGTGTGGGCTGCCACTCGCGTAAACCAACTGACGATATATTTAAAGTTGCCCCGTTAGGCGTAGTATTAGATTCATGGGAAGATATTGAAAGGTTTGCACCGCAAGTGGTTCGAAGAACCACTGTAACCAAAGACATGCCGTTTTTGAATAAGACAAAAATGACGGAAGAAGAAAGGCAAGTTATAGCTCGCTGGTTTGCACAGCGACAGCAGTAAAATACGATGAGCGATGTAGCAACTTGGTTACATCGCTTTATTCCACTCGCTATTTCTCGCTGCTATGACTTGCCCACGTTTCTTTTTTTCGTACATTGCCTCATCAGCTCTGTCTAACCACTCTTGCACAGTGTTAATACCTTCGTTCCACTGTACCCATCCAACGCTAAATTTGATAGGAACGACCTGATTATTATCGACATTAACTTCAAATTTATTATTCTCAATTCTGTCAAAAAAGGCTGCAGTTTCGGTTTCGTTCGTGCCATAAAGTAAAACTACAAACTCATCACCGCCGATACGTCCAAACCTATCACTATCACGCAGAAGCGCGCCCATTTGTTTAGAGAACTCAACTAACGCTTTATCACCAATCTTATGTCCATATTTATC
>NZ_JAHHDX010000146.1 GCF_018619335.1 Alteromonas sp. ALT199
GTACAAGACAACACACTTCAATAATTAAAATTTAAAAAATTCAGGAACATCACAATGCAACAGGCAAAATTTAACGCTTCTGCTTTCAAGCTTTCCTTAATTGCTTCTGCAATAGTTGGAATGCCTTTTTCAACATCGGTTCTTGCACAAGACCAGGCCGTTGTTGATGAACAAGATGTTGAGCAGATTCAAATTGTAGGTTCACGTCGCGTAGGTCGTACTGTCAATGATTCTCCGGTTCCTATCGATATTATCGATGCTTCTTCTATTGAAGCGACGGGCCTAACTGAAACTAACATGATCTTGAATCAGTTACTGCCAAGCTTTAATTTTCCTCAGCCATCTATTACTGACGGCACGGACCACGTGCGTCCAGCTCAGCTTCGCGGCTTAGCGCCAGACCATACACTCGTGTTGGTAAATGGTAAGCGCCGTCATACTTCAGCGTTACTTAACTTAAACGGCTCAGTGGGTCGAGGTTCTTCTGCGGTAGATTTAAATGCTATCCCAGCTAACGCGATTAAACGCATTGAAGTGTTGCGTGACGGTGCAGCGGCGCAATACGGTTCTGATGCTATCGCCGGTGTAATTAATATTGTTTTGAAAGATGCGGCTGAAGGCGGTGAAGTGTCGGCAACTTACGGTGCTAATGTCACATCGATGGACGGCGTTCCAAACCTTGAAGGGGTAAGTGTTGGTTCTGACGGTAATTTAGCATTTGATGAAGGCAGTGATCGAGAAGTAACCGACGGCCAAACCTTTACTCTTCGCGGCAATGTGGGTTTTGAGTGGGGCGACGACGGCTTCGTCAATGTTTCTGCTGAATATCGCGATCGCGGCCAAGCTAATCGCTCAGATTACGATCAGCGAGAAAACTATGCACGAGATGCTGAAGGCAACTTAGACCCTCGTGAACTTACGGTTAACCGCTACAACCACGTTTACGGTAACGGTGAAGTAGAAGACTATGCGCTGTTCATTAATGCGGGCAAAGCACTTACCGATAGTATTGAGTTTTACACCACAGCAGGTTACAGCGCTCGTGATTCAGTAGGTGGTGGCTTTTACCGTCGCGCTCAAGATTCGCGAAATGTTGTAGAGATTTACCCAGACGGTTTCTTACCCTCTATTCAAACCGACATTACAGATATGTCTCTGCTAGCGGGTATTAAAGGCTATGGTGATGTATGGAACTACGACTTGTCTGTTACGCACGGTGGTAACGAATTAGAATATGGCGTGATCAATACGCTTAATACATCGCTAGGCCCAACGAGCCAAACCGAGTTTGACGCAGGTACGCTTGAATATAACACCACAATTGTGAATGCAGACGCCTCGCGATTAGTTGATACGGGTTTATTCTACAGTGAAATGAACTTTGCAATGGGCGCAGAGTATCGTCACGAAAGCTATGAAATCACAGCAGGCGAAGAGGGATCTTACATTCAAGGTACGTTTGGTCCTGGTGGTGCTGTAACTGACCCTATTGACGGCCCATTTGGCGCAGCTGGCTCGCAAGTATTTCCTGGCTTTACACCAGAGTCTGCAGGTGAAAACAGCCGTCACAACTATAGCTTTTATGTGGATGTAGAAGCTGATGTGGTTGAGAACTGGAACGTAGCTGTGGCAGGGCGCTATGAAGATTATTCTGATTTTGGCAGCACGTTTAACTGGAAAATGTCGCACCGCGTAACACTAAGCGATGCATTTGCACTTCGAGCGTCAGTATCAACTGGCTTTAGAGCACCGTCGCTACAGCAGCAATTCTTTACCTCTATTGCGACGGTATTCGTTGATGGCGAACCGACTGAGACGGGCACGTTTGCACCATCAAGTGACGTAGCGCAAGCGCTAGGAAGCCCTGGTCTTGATGCGGAAGAGTCGAATAACTACAGTGCAGGTTTTACTTACTCGCCTACGGCCGACTTCAACTTAACGGTAGACTTCTATCGTATAGATATTGACGATCGTATTGTTTTGTCTAATAACCTATCAGGCGATGCAATCGAGGCATTATTAGAGGGAACCGGGGCTAACCAAGCACGATTCTTCTTAAACGCGATAGATTCGCGTACGGAGGGGGTGGATATTGTTTCTACGTATACGCTCAATACTTCGGAGTACGGTGCGTTTAACTTTAACGCGGGCGCCAATTTTAACGATAACGAAGTGACTAGCGTAATCGATGCGCCAGAGGTCTTGCAAAATGCGGGCTTTGACCAAGATAACCTTTTCAGTGATGTTGAACTGCGTCGCTTTGAGACTGCTTCACCTGACAGCAAACTGAACTTAGGGGTTACGTGGAATTACGACCGTTATACAACAACGTTACGTACTACGCGTTATGGTGAGGTGGAAGACCCATCGTCGGTTGAAGCGCGAAATGAGATCATTCCTTCAGAATGGATCACAGACTTAGACGTTCGCATTGCGCTAACGGAAGGGTTAACCGTTTCTGTAGGTGCCAACAACGTCTTTGATGTGTATCCAGAAACTACCCGTGAACTTGTGGATGATGTCACAACGTTCTCTCGCTTGTTCCCGTATTCAGGCTTCTCGCCTTACGGTTTCACTGGACGTTTTGTATACGGCAAGGTTGCTTACCGCTTTTAATTGAGAGCTTGCTGAACTAATAAAAGTAAAAGTTAGTTAGTTTGAAGTAGCCCCCAACGGTTGGATGTTCCAACTTTTGGGGGCTTTTCGTATTGCAATATTGAAATATTTACTTTGCTGACAGCGCAACGTAATCAAAATCAAAACCAAATGCTCTCGGTGATACCGCAGCAAGCGCTTGCTCTGATTTATAAAACTCGGGGCATTCTACTGCGATAATAGCTACCCGTTGGCCGTACTTAATACGCTCAGCATTAATAGGCTCACAGGTCTCAATATCTACAAGCACTATTAGGTCAGGAACACTTGCTAAAATCTTGTCGCCTTGTTTGGCTATCAGGTATTCATTTTTGATGTTTATGGTAACCGGAGGCTCACTGTTAAAGCTTGCCACGGTAAGCTCACCTACGTCGTAACCTCCCACAATAGCCACACTTTTATCGGTAACTTTACCTTCAAAAAGCAATTTGCACTGTCCGTAGACAGAGCTTTTAAAACATGCGTTTAAGTGTGGTATCATTTGCTGGACATGACCTCGATGCTGCATAAGCACTTTACCCAATGTAATAGCGAACGATACCGTGTGGGAAATGATGGCTGTTTTTATAAATTCACCTGACATGGGATGTTCTGCTGCCGTTATCATTCCGCCTGCTGCCATAGCAAAACTTCTAATATGGCGCTCATACGTTTGTGTATCTGACGTTGAAAAAGCCGCAGTGTTTCCTGCGTAATCTCGCGCCACCGCAGGTGTCGGCTTTGCGCCAGCAATAGCATAGGTCATCATTTGCGCTTCGGGTAAAGCGCGACCCATGCCATCGCCATCTATCATAGGCACGCCAGCGCCAGCGGCGGCAACTAGAGGTAGAAGCGAATTGCCGCCGCCAATTTCAAACGATGCAATAGCATCCACTTTTTTGTTTGTATGCTCTTCAAAAGCACGTAACGTATCTCCCGCTTCATCGATAGAGGGAAGAAGCTCTAAACTTACCGTAGGCGCACCCACTGCGCCCAGTGCAACCACGTAGTCGTTACTGTTTAAATCAGAAGGAGCAATAAGAGCAACAGGGCCGTATTCCAGCAAAGCTTGCTTTGCCAAAATCATAGGTAGGTAGGGATCGCCTCCACCACCCGTTGCTAGGAAAACCGAGCCCATACTTAGCGCTTCTAAATCTTCTATCGTTACATGTGTATTTCGCGTCATCTCAGTAGGCTCCTGTTTGTTGCTCAGAGAGTTGTGCATCGGCTCTTTCTACCGTAGCGATTTCGCCTACTACTTTGACTCTTACACGTCGTATATCACCATCCATGTAAGGCACTTCAGTTTCTTCAATATCAATGGTGCGAACCGTGTTTTTATTGGCACCTGCGGCTACGGCTTTATCTGTGGCAAGCTGAGTAACGTTGAATATCGCTTGGTTGCGCGACATTGAACGGTAAGACAGCATGCTCTCGGCTTCCCCTCCAATTTGCGCAATAGCAGCACCAATGGCGTTGGCTACATCGGCGTTTTCGGGGCGAATGACTTCACTTGCTGCGGGCAGTTCACCTTGTATCAACGCAGCTCCGCCACCCACAAGAATCACAGGAACTGGCGTGTTATCGGGTTTCATTATTTCTATATGATGATTTAAGGTTTCTCGCATGGTATTTATGGCGTTGTGCACAACTTCATGCGGTACATTTTTTACGTTTTCACTTTCACCAATCATTGCGTTGCCATTGGCTACAATAATATCTGTGGTGGTTAAGGTATTGCCGTTAAATACTAACGCCTCTTCTACTAACTTATGACCGCATGAATCTGGCCCAATACGCTTGCCTTCATCGCGCACAATACTGCCTCCGCCAAGGCCGACAGCGTTAATGTCTGGCATGCGAAAATTAGTCCGCACTCCTCCCACTTTTATTATTCGGTTCGACTCTCTTGGAAAGCCGTTTTGTAGTACGCCTATATCTGAAGTGGTTCCGCCAATATCAACCACGATAGCATTGTCTTTTCCGGTAAGTTTGTAGGCTCCTCTTAGTGAGTTTGTAGGGCCCGATGCAAAGGTAAGGGCTGGGTAGGCGCGCACAAAATCGGCATTCATTAATGTACCGTCGTTTTGGCTAATGAAAAACGGACAGCTAAATGCGTGTTGTTTTAACGCGCTTTCAAACGCATTAACCACTTTTTGTGCGAATGGACGCAAAGTCGCATTCAATATTGCGGCGTTTTCTCGCTCGAGCAGGCCAATACTACCAATTTGGTGAGACAAAGTTATTTCACAGTCTGGAATTTCAGTGTTGATAAGGTTGGCAAGCTGCAATTCCGGCTCTGCGTTCATTGTTGCAAATGCTGAAGCAATGGCAACAGACTTGATACCTTTATGTTTAATATCGGCAATGGCGGCTTCAATTTCTTGAAAATTGATGTCGGCCACAGGGTAGCCGTCATACAAATAGCCGCCGTGGCATTCGTAAATACTTGGATTAATGGCTTTTATCAATTCGTCAGGCCATTCAATCATTGGCGGGCAGCCTTTTCCGCTAGGCAGCGCTAAGCGAATTACTGCAATATCAGACAATTGACGTCGTTCAACAATAGCGTTAGTAAACTGCGTGGTGCCAATCATCACAGCACTAATGTTTTTTGCCGGTACCGACGCTTTCTTAAGTAGCGTATTAAGACTGTCAATAATACCGCTTGCGACGTCTGAAGTGGTTAACGATTTGTTAGTGGCTAAAATCGTCTCATTATCTAGCAGTACGGCGTCAGTATGTGTACCGCCAACATCAATGCCTATGCGCATAGAAGTGCCTCTGATTGGTTAGATTGAACAATAAATTGATAGATAAACGCGTTGCGCCGCATAAATTAAACTCACGGTTGAGCCCGTTGAACCGCAAGCTGACGCATGGTCATACAAACAATAAAGTGTAATGTTGCACTTGCTATTATTGCGTCTAAGGCGGTAATGCCTGTGATAAGGGTGATGGGTTGAAACAGGTCATAGCCAGCAATTCCAGCACCTACGGCCCAAGCTATTAACGCGCTATTGTGATCGGAACGTGTTGTATGGTGTTTTTTAGAAGTTACTTTCTCAGAAGGGTGGTGCTCGGAATAAACCTGCGAAAGATATAAGCTTTTATTAAGCACAAAAAAATCGACGGCGATAATGCCTGCAACCGGAATAAATACAGCAGTGAGGATTGATAAAAATAACACGAAAATGTCAAGAATATTGGCGAAAGCTGCAATCATGCCTACAAGCCCTAACCCAACAGCCACAACTTTCTGGCTTATGCGAGGTAGGCTGGCAGTAACTGCCAATTCTGCGCTGTATAAGTTTAATGCATTTAAAATCCAGCTACCCGCAACTATAATTAGCAATGACCAACTACCTATACCCATAGCCAGCAGAACATCAAGTATGTTGTCGGCGTTAAGTGCATAAGCAGCGTAGCCAGAGATAATGATTACAGCGCTTTGGGCAATTAGGTAAGACCAGAATGCGGTATATGCGCCACCTCTGCGCTCACGACTAAACCGAGTAATATCGGGTAATATGATAGCGCCAATTATGATTACCCCCACAATAAGGCTAACACCCTGACTAATAGAGCTTTTAGTGTGGTTTAAAGCAGTGGTGAAATGGCCAAAAGAGGTGACAGCAAGCGACTGGTATAAGAGAACGGCGCTGACTATTACCATTACAGGCACTAAGATAATCGACAAGCGGTTGATTATGTTAAACCCGTACATGGTAGTGAGTATCATTAGAACGCCCACAATAGCCTCAATTCCAATAGTTAGGGTTTTGTCTTGATTTTCGAGATTTAAAATGGCGGCAACGGAAGATGAAAATAAGTCTAGATTCAACCCGAACCAGCCCACTAATGAAATTGCGAAAAGTAAGTTGAGAAGCTGCGCACCGCGAGCTCCGAAGGCTACCTGAACGAGCATGTAGGAATTTTTGCGTGTGATAGAGCCAATAGAACCCATCACTCCCCCAACTAAGGTAAGCAGTGCACCACCAATTACCAACGTTATTGCAACTTGTTGCCAAGAAAGTAGTGAAAATAGCTCTATGCCTGTCATAAAGGTAGGTATAGAAAAGGAGACCATAGCTGACACGGCAGCAACCCTTGGCCATGAAACTAGCGCTTTATCTTCAATGCTTTGTTGTGATGTGTCGTATGGTGGTTCCATATCTTTTGCTCTAATTGAGTGAATACCCAGTGTAAGTGAGTTAAAAATGAATTTCTTACGTATGTTTATCGCTTTTAAAAAACTTTCTTTTTAAGTACAGTCGCAAAACAAAAGATAGTTTTGGTAGGAGAGAGCACATCGCTAAAAAGACCATTAAGCTAGATGAGTACAATAAAAAAATTCTAGCCACTATTCACAAGTACGCAGATCTATCTAATCAAGAATTAGCAGAGCGGGTAGGCCTGTCGGCAAGCGCATGCTTTCAGCGCAAAAAAGCGCTCCAGGAAGCAGGGTATTTTTTTAATTTTCACACCGAAATGGATTTAGACCGTATTTGCGAACATGTATTGGCTTATGTAGAGTTTTACCTTAAAAGCAATACTGCTCAGCAGCGGCGTCAGTTTGAAAATGCTTTGCAAGATATCCCTGAATTCATGGACTGCCTAAGAATGAGCGGTGACGTCGATTATATTTCATTCACATGCTCCCCTAACTATAATGCACTTAAGCAAATGTGTGACAGTTTGTCGGATAACCCAAGATTAGGGATAAACAGAATTGTTATCCGCCCAGTGTTAGAGCGTACTAAGTGGTACTTGGGTTATCCTCTTGAAAAGCTGAAGTGGATCGACTGACTTACATAGCTACTTTCATTTCACCATTGCGTGAGTGTTTTCATTCAGTCTTCAATCTTTTGTTTCCCAGATACCTCATCCCGGTCAAAGGTAACAGCGCATCTATGCGCATCGAGAAGCGCAAAGTCTTCTTTAGGAATGAAGGCGTCATAATCACGCTGAAGTTTAACTTGAGCTTCTTTTCGAATTTTACTGCGGCGGATAGCTGTTACAAAGCTGCGCATTTCGCGATGATTAGATAGTTCCAGTTCGGGTACAGCGACTGGCGAGCCGTTGTCATCTTTGGCTACCATGGTAAAAAAGCTATTGTTGGTGTGTTTAACTTCATTGCTTTTAATGTTTTCCGTGGTGACTTTTATCCCCACAACTAACGATGTGTTGCCAACATAATGTACGGTAGCATCAAGGTGAAGAAGATCACCAACCTCAACGGGCTGCAAGAACTCAACGCCATCCACAGTTACCGTAACGCAGTAAGCGCCTGCGTGCTTACTTGCACAGGCATAGGCTACCTTATCCATTAAAGATAAGATAACGCCACCATGTACTTTACCGCCAAAATTTGCGAAGGACGGTACCATTAATTCAGTCAGTCTTGTTCTCGAAAAAGCGACACTACGTGCAGTCATAAACAACCTTTAATCTAAAGCCCTTGAAAAGCGCTGGGTAAGCGTTCATATCAGTAATAGTTTTACCCTACCACAAATAATAAGGAATGGTTTTGGCACAAACGCATTTTTATCAACCAAAAGAAGGTCATGGTTTACCTCACGATCCGTTTAACGCGATTATTGCTCCGCGTCCTATAGGGTGGATTTCTACAAAGTCAAAAGCGGGTGTGCTAAATCTTGCCCCTTACAGCTTTTTCAATGCTTTAAACTATACCCCACCTATTATCGGTTTCTCTGTAGTAGGCAGTAAAAAAGATTCATTGGTAAACGTGCAGGAAACAGGTGAGTTTTGTTGGAATCTCGTATCGGAAGATTTAGTTACTGCAATGAATACAACGAGCAAACCTCTAGCGCCAGAGGAAAGTGAGTTCGACCATGCAGGTCTTCAGACCATAGACAGTGAAATAGTGCGGGTTCCTCGTGTAAAGGCGAGCAAAGTGAGCATGGAATGTAAACTTACCGATGTGGTACAGCTTAAGTCAGCGACAGGGGACACAGTTGGAAGCTGGTTTGTCATGGGTGAAGTCGTAGGTGTGCATATCGATAAGTCACTCATTGAAGATGGCGTTTATAAAACCCTAAAGGGGGCTCCGATTAGCCGTGGCGGTGGACGAGGAGACTATTTTAAGGTCTCCCAAGACAACTTTTTTGAGCTGCTAAGGCCTGAGTGATTGAGGTGGCGATACTATCTAGATAGTTGGTTGAGGTCTTCTTGTAAGGCCTCTATTTGTTCTAGCACTGCTAAAAACTTTTTTCCAAACTCTGTAACCTGGTATTCGACCCGAGGCGGAAGTTCGTGATAAACCGTTTTTTTCAAAATACCAAATTCAGTATTTTTCTTCAGGCACTGATTTAATACCTTAGTGCTTAGTCCGTCTACATTGCGCACCATTTCACCGGGTCGGTTAATACCATTAGCTAAGAGTTGGTAAACGGTGAGCGACCATTTACAGCCGTAAATCGTTTCTACCATGCGCGCACTTTGTTGAGGCGGGATCTTTCGCTCGATTTGTTTTTCTTTAGAATTCATAAAGATGTACCTAAAAGTACTTACTGTACCAAATTATACTTACTATTCATCGAGTTATCTAAGGCGTAAGGTTATCACGAATTGAAAACAGTGAGAGGAATTAAAATGTCACATTCGAACACTTTTTGTGAAAACGGTAATGCGTTGATTGTCGGCGGCTCTAGTGGCATTGGTCTTGCCACCGCTAAGCTATTGGTGAGCGAAGGCGTTAACGTTACGCTTGTGGGTAGAAATAAGCACAAACTGGAAGAAGCGGTAGAAGCGCTAAGTACATTCGCAAATACTTCAACAGTTAATTTAAACGCCATTCAAGCTGACTTGTATATCACGGAAGACGTAGAAAAATTGGTCAAGTATGTTGAAGAGGCCGCTATGCCTATCCATTATTTAATTAATGCCGCGGGTTATTTTAACCCTAAACCGTTTTTAGCTCATACACGTGAAGATTATGATATTTATCATGAGTTGAATAAAAGCCTATTTTTCATTACCCAAGCGGTAGCAAAAAAGATGTCACAACACCGCGCTGGTAGTATTGTTAATGTTGGTTCTATGTGGGCTAAGCAGGCTGTTAAGGCAACGCCGTCGTCTGCTTACTCCATGGCAAAAGCAGCGTTGCATTCACTTACTCAGCATCTGGCCATGGAGCTTGCCGACGATGGTATACGTGTAAATGCAGTATCGCCAGCGGTAGTTAAAACACCTATTTACAATGCATTCGTACCAGAAGAGCAAACCGATGAAGTATTAGAAGGTTTCAATGCGTTTCATCCGATAGGACGTATAGGAACTCCAGAAGACGTAGCCCATGGCATCCTTTATCTGTTATCAGAAAGAGCTAATTGGACTACCGGAACCGTATTAGATATTGATGGCGGTGTTATGGCAGGTAGAAACTAATAAATAGTACGTTTTCATTATCTTGCGTTGTCTTCACCTTGGTAATATAACGCGAGATAATGTTTGCTCCTAATTAGTGATACCGGCTTGCACGAAACAAAATGAGATGAACAACGATGCTAAATATGAATTTTGATGAACGCTTAGTAATCAACTCTGACCTGCAAGAGTGGCAGGCGTCACCTTCGCCAACGGTATGGCGCAAGCCTTTAGAGCGTGAGGCAAAGGAATCAGGGCATACCACTAGTATCGTCAAATACGAGGCGGGTGCTAACTTCAAGCAGCATAGCCATCCGTACGGAGAAGAAATTCTTGTACTAGAGGGCGTTTTCTCCGACGAGCATGGAGACTACCCAGCCGGCACCTATCTGCGTAACCCTCCTGGCAGTAAACACAGCCCTTTTAGCAAAGAAGGCTGCGTGATCTTGGTTAAACTGAATCAATTCGATAAGCGCGATTTGGCTGAGGTTAGGGTGAACACTAATACGGCAGAATGGCTTCAAGGGCAGGGCGGTTTACAAGTGATGCCGCTACACAACTTTGAACACGAGCATGTAGCTTTAGTCAAGTGGCCCGTTGGCGAAGTGTTTAAGCCTCACAGACACTTTGGTGGTGAAGAGATTTTTGTACTGTCAGGGGCGTTCAAAGATGAGCACGGTAAATATCCCAAAGGTACGTGGATAAGAAGCCCACATATGAGTCAGCATCATCCATACGTTGATGAGGAAACAGTAATTTGGGTGAAAACGGGGCATTTGCCTGTAGCATTGTAAATACAATAATTAAATAGATCTTGAAAAGAGGGGGATAACTGGTTAACTTTTCGGCTCTATTTTCAACAGAGAAGAACTGAGCATCTTAACAGTGTAAAGACACGGATAGTTTTAGCAGTCGCGTTTTAGAATAAGTTTACTTCTCTGAACCATTACCTCTTCTATTTTTGTTCTACGTTGTTCTTACAAAGTATGCTCTAAGCTATGAGTGTAATATGAAAAAATCAGCTAAACTACTCAAATATAGTACGGTTGCAATAATCACGTTGTCTGCATTAACAGCGTGCGGTGGAGGAGGTGGTTCCTCATCCTCTTCACCTACCACTGTAACACCTACTAACCCAACAACACCCACACCCCCTCCAAGCGGACTTTTTAGCAAGTATGAGGGGCTTAAGAATGAAGCGGTAGTAGACAGCACGTCGGCCTATGATATTGCTTATTATGTAACATCGGCTCTGGATACATCCGTCATGTTAGTGCATTCAGACGAATTCCCTTATGCCCGCTTCGATCGCGTATTAACCGACCACGAACAACCTACAGGAGAGGATTGTGAGTCTGGACAGTTAATTGTTGGTGAATTAAATAACGATACGTCTGAAGTTGAATACATTAATTGTGCTTTGGGGCCTTATACTTTTAATGGCAAGGGAAAACTGTTTGTGTCGTCTGTGTCATCTAATGGTGAGTCGTTTGAGGGAACCTTGTCATTCGATAGCTTAACCATCGACAATTCACGAATGGTTGCAAACTTCGAGGGTACGATTGAAGCATCTGTAGGTGAACAATACACCGAAGCTGCCACCTTAAACGGGCTGCTCACCTATGCGTCTTCAGGTGTTACAGTGTTTATTGATGATTTAGACATCGACACCACTATATCCGAGGACAATCCAGTGTTAGTTCCTGAAGGGAGGATGTATATCTCTCCTTATGGCTATATTGATATTACCACTATGAGTCCAGGTTCGTTTACCTCAGCGTCTATTGCTATCGCTATCACGGGGTCAAATTCACTCGTAATCAAAGAACGGGAAGGTGGGATCGTTTCTATTGGTCTGTTTAGTGACACAAACTCCGCTGAAGAGCCTACGTTAGTTATCCCTTTTTCTTTTATTGGCGACCAAGACTACCTGCGTGATGACAATACGGCGCCGGTTGTTAGCGTGTCTTCTACGTCACTTGAAGCTGACCGCAACGAGTTTACTTTATTAGATACAAGCGAAAGTAGCGATACTGATAACGACCTTCTTACTTTTCAATGGAGTGTTCTATCGGCCCCTGACGGTGCAGACGTTACATTTCAAAATAACGGTTTTAGCAACACTAGTGTAAGCATGTCGCAGTCAGGCCAATATCAGCTTCAGGTCATCGCTTTTGATGGAAAGGTTGAATCAGACCCTGTGACGGTGTCGGTTTATGTTAAACAAAGCCAGCCACAAATAGAGCTTGCGAGCTTAGCGTCTAACCTGCAGGTAGGCGAAGTATATTCAAATAATATAGAGATATTAAACCCAGAGGGGAACGGACCCTTTGAATTTAGGTTAGTTACGTCGCCGTTAGATATGCAAATAACCGATGACGGTAGCATTGAATGGAAAGCATTTGTGCCTAATTTTGGCTACCCGCTAGACGTTAACTTTGAAATAGAAGTGAGAAATCGCGATTATGCAACAAGGCTCAAGCACACACTTACAGTAGCTACCAACAGCACAGCGGACCCTGTTGTAGAGAATTTAACTTCAGACGCCGATGATTATGAGGTTTTGGGGAACATTGTCGCTAAAAGTGATGGCTATGCAGTGGGGAGCTTAAAAGGTGTATTTAGTTTAAACGAAGATAGAAGTACTTCATTCACTGAAGTAACGACTGCAGAGTTAGAGCCTACATTCATTTCTTTGTCGACTACGCCACTTGATGTTTACGGTTGGGAAGTATTTGACTCTACATTAGTGAGAAAGAGCTTTAACAGCAATGTAGTTGCAGAATACGCGATAGACGTAAATGGCAGTCCTCCAGAATTTAAATTTTTTGAAGCGAACGGTGTTAGTTATATTCTCGTAAGGGTAAATCAGTACATCTTCATTGTTGAGCAAGACAGCATGCAGGAAGTGGCTCAATTAACCCTATGGGGCCTTGAAGGAAGCGGACGAATAAGAGGGCTTAGTAGCTATACTTGGCAGGAAGACGACTATATTGCAATGGTAGTCGACGACCATCTCGTTATTTTACAAAAGACACCTGAAAGCTTTGAAGTCGTTAGGAAAGTGAAATATCCAACGGATCGAGAGGTGTATCTTGTGTCCGATGAGCCAGCTATTGTGAATACATACTTTGATGATAGCCCCTTTGTATCTATCATGGTAAGGGAGGTATTAAACGTTAACAGCACCAATCCACAAGAGCTTCTTTTCAATCACATTTATAATGTTATCGATGATAGCTTCGTTTCTGTTTACTCTAATTCAAGCACCGAGTTACCACGAATTACATCAGCAAATCGCCTCGACTATTGTAGCGAGTTTTCTGCTACAAAAGCTCACGGCGTAACATATGTCATTACCCCAGAGTTTAATTTAGCCGATGACTTGCAATATGACTCTCGCCAAGCTAAATCAAAAGTGTATGCATTAGATATGCATTCGGGGGAGCTTGTTTGGGAGTCTGACTTCTTATTGGCAGACTCAGAAAGAGATGCCAGTTTGAACAATAATATTTACTGTGATGAAGATAGTGAAGGTAATGTTAGGTTAACTTTTGCTACTGGCAAGGTACTTTATCAAACCCATTAAAATTGGTTTATAGAAACAAGAAGGGGCATCACTGATGCCCCTTCTTATATAAAGTTAAACCTTGAGCTTAATCCCACACGCCATCTTCAGACTTACCCTGAATCTCACAATCACCCACTTTGTATTCCATATTTGCGCCAGTGTCTTTTTTCTTAAAATAGTCTTTGCTGATAGAAACAATGGTTGGGGTCATCCATACAATAGCGATGATATTTATAACCGTCATTAAACCTAACGCCATATCGGCCATAGCCCATACTTGAGGTAGCGCTGCCTGTGCACCCCAATAAATCATGCCCAAGTAACCTATGGTATAGGCAGCACGGCCTATTTTGTTATCAAGTTTAAACATGTGTAGGTTACTTTCGCCATAAGCGTAGTTTGCCACTACAGATGTAAATGCAAACAAACTAATAGCGGCAGCTACAAAGTCTGTACCGCCTTCACCTAAGTGGCTGCTCATGGCGTCTTGCGTAAGGCGAATACCTTCCATTTGATCAGAGCTTGAACCGCCGGCAAGTAAAATAATAAATGCAGTAGACGTACAAAGTACTAAGGTATCTAAAAATACGCCCAGCATTTGGATATAGCCTTGCGATACAGGGTGATTAGGGTTTGGGGCAGCACCTGCTGCTGCATGGGGTACAGAGCCACTACCTGCTTCGTTTGAATAAAGGCCACGCTGAATACCATTTTTAACAGCGGCACCTAATGCGCCAGCGCCCGCCTCTTGCAAGCCAAAAGCTGACTTTACAATATCAAGCAGCATGGCAGGGAGTTCTGAAATATTGATAAAAGTAATGGCAAGTGCCACTAGCACATAGCCTATTCCCATAAAAGGAACAACAAACTCGGCAAAACGAGCAATACCTCTGAGCCCCCCCACAACAATCAATGCCGCTAAGGCTATGATTGCCATGCCTACGTATTCAGTAGGAAAGGAGTATGCATTGTTTAGCGCGTCGGTTATGGTGTTAGCCTGAACAGCACTAAAGATAAAGCCGTAACCTAAGAATAAACACAGAGAAAATGCTACTGCGAGCCAGGTTTTGTTTAACCCCTGTTTTATATAATACGCAGGACCTCCACGGAACTCACCGTTTTCGTCTCGCACTTTATAAAGTTGACCCAATACACTCTCAGCAAAACCTGTAGCCATGCCTAAAAGGGCAATCATCCACATCCAAAAGATGGCGCCTGAGCCACCTAAGGATATCGCTACGGCTACGCCTGCCAGGTTACCTGTGCCGACGCGGGCAGACAAGCTTGTGCATAAAGCCTGAAATGAACTAATTCCATCTTTAGTTGCGGTGTTACTGCCTTTAAGCAGGCTGAACATATGGCCAAAGTGCCTAATTTGTACACCGCCAAGTTTAACGGTAAACCAAATGCCACATACAAGTAGCATGACAATGAGTACTTGACCATCGCCCCAAAGAATATTGTTAACTAATGAAACGAATTCGTTTATCACGCACTTTCCTTCGTTATTGTTTTAATGGTTACTCGGCATAAAAAAATGAACTGAACATAACAGGTGCGCTGTCAGAACAAGGGCTTTCGCTAAGGTAAGTGTACGTTTGCTAAAACCTAAAATTAAACCGAGCTATATCGATAAAGAACCAATACTAGCACGACAATTAAAAGATAGGTCAACGAAAACGTAAAGAAACCATGACGTTTAATGCTATTTTATAGCGAATTTATTCTTTCGAAGAGCGAAGGAAAGCGTTTTGATATGTAAAAGCCAGCACAAACAAAAAAGCCGCTATAATAGCGGCTTTTTCTAAAATATGGCTGGGGTAACAGGACTCGAACCTATGAATGGCGGGATCAAAACCCGCTGCCTTACCAACTTGGCTATACCCCAATATTGGTGCGGAAGGAGAGACTTGAACTCTCACGCCGTGAAGCACTGGAACCTAAATCCAGCGTGTCTACCAATTCCACCACTTCCGCAATGTAGACTTCCAATTAAGGAATAAGTAAAAGTTGGTGGCTACGGCGAGATTCGAACTTGCGACCCCATCATTATGAGTGATGTGCTCTAACCAACTGAGCTACGTAGCCTAAACTTTTATCTTCAATAAAAAGCCGCTCGACGAGCGGCTTCTCAAGAATTTGGCTGGGGTAACAGGACTCGAACCTATGAATGGCGGGATCAAAACCCGCTGCCTTACCAACTTGGCTATACCCCAAATGGTGCGGAAGGAGAGACTTGAACTCTCACGCCGTGAAGCACTGGAACCTAAATCCAGCGTGTCTACCAATTCCACCACTTCCGCGTAGACGCTAGCTATAATAGTCATTCAAAAAAGAATGGCTGGGGTAACAGGACTCGAACCTATGAATGGCGGGATCAAAACCCGCTGCCTTACCAACTTGGCTATACCCCAGTTGTGGTGCGGAAGGAGAGACTTGAACTCTCACGCCGTGAAGCACTGGAACCTAAATCCAGCGTGTCTACCAATTCCACCACTTCCGCTTAGCTAGACTTTCCTAAAAGAGATAATAGAGAATTGGTGGCTACGGCGAGATTCGAACTTGCGACCCCATCATTATGAGTGATGTGCTCTAACCAACTGAGCTACGTAGCCTTGCTATTCTCTTCCCTCTCAGGAAGTGGCGCGTATTATGCGTATATGACTGGCAACCGTCAACCCCTTTTTTACTAACTTTTTTCAAATGCTCATTAAGTGTGCGCATTAGGGCGAAATACACACAAAAAGCCGTGAATTTGAACAACTTGTAAGGGGTAATGCCCTCTTTTACCAGGCTTTGTCACTGGCTTTTGTCTGGTAATAACACACGTCAATAGGGCGCGGACCATAGGTATTGTCATGAAAAAACGGGTTATCTAAGTTTCTTCCCGTATTAGCCCGCTTTTTATATTCTTCATGGTCTGGCGTTTGTAAAAAGTAAGGCGTCGTGTTGCTATCATGTATAAAAGCCTGCTTAATTGTACTCTCTTGAGTTATGTCATCTAGCACACCGCCTGTGTCCATATTCCCTCGTGGTAATTTTTGAAGCGCATCCATACCTTTTACCACACGGCCTACTATCGACATATTTCTATCTAAGTGTCGCGGCGCTTGCCCAATCACAATGTAAAACTCGGTACTGGCGGTATCTTTCTCGCTATTTCGAGCAAAAGCCACAACGCCAGGGCAGTGAAGCCCCCACATTTCCTTTCGGTTTTTATCAACGCCCACAGGAAACCCGTCTAGAAAGCCAGTGTGAGGTGCAAACATATCCTTAGATTCAACCACGTTTACGTTGCTATTAAGTGGCTGGGTAAATTCAGCACTTATTGGTCTAAGCAGAGTTGCTGCAAACTGAGCAGCGTTGTGAGTATCGTTGCTACCGGCCTGTGCGACAAATCCATCTACTACCCGATAAAACGCTTGCTCGTTGTAAAAGCCAGCTTCTATAAGGGCTTTAAACCTTGCGACATGTTTCGGTGCAAGGGTCGGGTTAAGGGCAATCACTACATCGTCATATGCTGTTTTAAACGTTACAGTATTACCTTGAGGTACTTGATACCAACTGGCTGTATTGCTCGCTAATACCGGCGTTTTTTCAACCTCAGTGGTGCTAGTTTGCGTAGTCACTGCATTAGTTTGGGTTTCATTCGCAAGAGAAAAGTTTGCAAAGCCCAATAAACACAACGCCGTGATTGAGGCTTTAAAAACTGAAAGCCGTTTAGTACGCTTTAGTTTGCGACAAGACAAGGTTAAAGAGTGTGAAGAGGTAAGCTGATCAGGAGTCATTACAAAAGCCATTAGTTTTTTACTAGTTATATCAGCCCTATGTGCGCTTCACAATTATTCAAAACAAACAAAAAAGCCACCTTGCGGTGGCTTTGAAAAAATAGGGCTAAATTCTACACCAGAAATTAGACGTTAAAGCGGAAGTGAATAACGTCGCCATCTTTAACAATGTATTCTTTGCCTTCAAGACGCCATTTACCTGCGTCTTTCGCACCTTGCTCGCCGTTGAACTCAACAAAGTGCTCGTAGCCCACGATTTCAGCGCGGATAAAGCCTTTTTCAAAATCGGTGTGAATCTTACCTGCTGCTTGTGGCGCTGTTGAACCTTCAGGGAAAGTCCACGCGCGTACTTCTTTTACTCCTGCAGTGAAGTAAGTTTGAAGTGTAAGTAAGTTATAGCCAGCGCGAATTACGCGGTTAAGACCTGGCTCTTCCAAGCCCATGTCTTGCATAAACTCTTCGCGCTCGTCATCTTCAAGCTCAGCAATATCAGACTCAATAGATGCGCAAACGGCTACTACAGTAGCATTCTCGCCAGATGCTATCTCTTTTACCTGGTCAAGATACGGGTTGTTTTCGAAGCCGTCTTCATCAACATTAGCAATGTACATGGTAGGCTTAAGCGTAAGCATATTCATATAGCTAATTGCTGCGAGTTCTTCTTTTGTAAGTTCAAGTGAACGAAGCAACAAGCCTTCATCTAGGTGTGGCTTAATCTTCTCAAGCACTTTCATTTCGTATTTGGCATCAGCGTCGCCGCCTTTAGCGCGTTTCGCTACACGGTGAAGTGCTTTTTCCGTTGTTTCTAGATCTGAAAGTGCAAGTTCTGTATTGATAACGTCGATATCATCTTTCGGGCTAACGCGACCTGCAACATGAACAATATTTTCATCGTCGAAGCAGCGTACTACGTGACCGATAGCATCTGTTTCACGGATGTTTGCTAGGAATTTATTACCTAAGCCTTCACCTTTAGATGCACCTTCTACCAAACCCGCAATATCAACGAATTCCATAGTGGTTGGAATAACGCGCTGTGGATTTACGATTTCAGCCAACTTGTCCAAACGAAGATCTGGCACAGGTACTACACCTGTGTTTGGCTCGATGGTACAGAAAGGGAAGTTTGCCGCTTCAATACCTGCTTTTGTTAATGCATTGAAAAGTGTTGATTTACCTACGTTTGGTAGGCCAACAATACCGCATTTAAAACCCATGGTATGGATCCTTAGTTTGGAAAAGTGATAACTGACTAGGTTTACCCTTTGTGAGAGTGCAACCTATTTTGTGCTTGTTTAAGGTCTTCTTTCAGCAAAATTTCTGTACAGCGTACCGCTTCATCAACGGCACTTTCAATAGCTGCTTTTTCATCAGCTGGTGGCTTACCAAGAACATGGCCGGTTACTCGGCTCTTATGACCTGGATGACCAATACCTATGCGCAAACGCAAAAAATTCTTGTTGTTACCCATTTTAGCCACAATGTCACGTACGCCGTTTTGACTAGAACTTCCGCCCACTTTGTATTTCGCTACACCGGGAGGCAAATCTAATTCGTCAAACGCAACTAATATTTGTTCTGGTTCTATACGGTAAAAATTGGCCAGTGCTGCTACGGCTTGCCCACTTTTATTCATAAACGTGGTGGGGTAGAGCAATCGGACATCTTTGCCAGCAATAGTAATGCGAGCAGTCTTACCGAAGAATTTGGTTTCTGGTTTTAGCGGGGCGTTGTAGGTGTCGGCAAGTTGGTTAAGAAACCATTCACCGGCATTGTGTCGGGTATTTTCATATTCGGGGCCTGGATTACCCAGGCCCACGATTAGGCGGATATCAGCCAAGAGGATTATTCCTCTGAAGCTGCTTCTTCGCCGTCTTCTTCTGCGTCAGCCGCTTTAGGAGCAGGCTTAACAGTCACAACTGCTAGGTCGTGAGCTTCGTCGTTCTTAGCAAGTTCTACAGAAGCAACGCCAGCTGGAAGTGTTAGGTCAGAAAGGTGTAGCGTTTGACCCATTTCAACAGCAGCCATGTCTACTTCGATGAACTCAGGAAGATCTTTAGGCTGACAAGTAACTTCGATTTCAGTTACGTGGTGCTCAGCAATACCGCCAGCTTTAACAGCAGCAGAAGCTTCTTCGTTTACGAAGTGAATTGGAACGTTAGTGTGAACGTCTTGACCAGCGATAACACGTTGGAAGTCAATGTGCATGATCTTTGGCTTGTACGGGTGACGTTGCATGTCTTTAACTAGAACTTCAACAACTTTACCGTCTAGGTTTAGCTCAAGAACGTGTGAGTAAAACGCTTCAAAGTCAGCAGAGTTGTTTACTTTGTTGTGATCTAGTGTGATAGAAACTGGTGCTTCTTCACCACCGTAGATGATACCAGGAAGCTTTTCTTCGCGACGTAGGCGGCGGCTCGCACCTTTCCCTAGGTCTGTACGAACAGAAGCGTCTAGTTTGAAATTTGCTTCAGACATTGTCTGTCTCCAAAAAATATAAGTATAGTGATGTGGATTTTTGCGACCAAAACCCACTGTAAATTGGTGTGAATTACGCTTAAAAATTAATTTTAAAGTACAATAAAACACCAGCCCAAAATTCAAGGGCGGCGAATTCTAACACCACCTACCACAACATACAATTACCAACGCAGATAAAAACAGAAGTGAGTAAGTATTAAAAGCGCGCCGAAGCGCGCTTACATTCTACCAAGGTCAATATAATAGGCTGCCTTTTATCCGAGCTATTTATTGTGGTCAATCAGCTTTATATTGAGACCTTCAATGTTTTCGCTTATTTCGTCAGCACAACCCTATAATGGGCTTTGCCTTCTCGAAGCCGTTCAATGGCATCATTTACATCATCAAACTTAAAGGTCTCGATAACAGGTTCAATATTATGCTGGGCCGCGAAATCAAGCATAGTTTTGATGGTTGCTGGGCTACCTACCGGTGAACCTGACACGCTTTTTTGCCCACCAATTAAATTAAATGCACCTATATCAAGAGGTTCAAGGGTAGCCCCTACAAAGTGAAGCCGACCTTTCGGTGCCAATGTAGATAGATACAGATTCCAGTCTAGCTTTACATTGACGGTTGAAATAATGAGGTCGAACCTACCGCGCGCTTTCTTTATCTCGTTTTCATCACGGCTCTTGATTGTATCTGATGCACCTAACTCTAACGCTTCTTTCTTTTTTGATTCGCTTGAAGTGAACGCGACTACTTTGCACCCCCAGGCGTTTAAAAACTGCAGAGCAAGATGTCCTAGACCACCAATGCCGATAACTCCAACTTCACTTGCTGGGCTAATGCCAAACTGGACAAGGGGGTTGAATACAGTAATGCCGCCGCAAAACAAAGGCCCAGCCTTCGTGCTATCGATAGAATCGGGAAGAGCAATAACCGCCCGCGCCTGAGCGCGTACTTTATCTGCAAATCCGCCGTGTCGACCACCTATAGTCATAGTAGCGTCGGCACACAGGTTGTGATCGCCCGCTTCGCAAGTTCTACAGCTATTACAATAGGCTGAATGCCAACCTAAGCCTACGCGCTGGCCTACCTTAAGAAAGGTGACATGTTCGCCTACTTGACTAATAGTACCTACCACCTCGTGTCCCGGTACAAAAGGGTACTCGGTCATACCCCATTCATTATCAAGCATGCTTAAATCACTGTGGCAGATGCCACAGCTTTCAACGTCTATTTCAACATCATGCGAAGCAAGTTCGCCGGGTTCGTATTGAAACTTTTCCAATTTTCCGCCTGCTTCTTTAGCGGCATATGCATTAATCATTAACAACCATCCTTTTATTCATAGCAGAGTATTTTTAGTGCAAGAGCAAAGGGATGTGCAGCTTAGCTCTCTGCCTTATTACAAGAACAAGTTATTTGCTACTTGTTTCGCATAGAGCGCGATCATTTTGTTTGTAGGTTATCAATGACTTTGCTGGTATCAAGCACTTTAACGCTTGATACTTGAAGTACAGTACCAAATTGAGTGAACGTCATCATATCAGGCTTAGGTGTACCTTTAACTTCAACAACAAGGCCATTCTTTTGATAGGTTTTATCTAGGCCATGCAGTGTATAGCGGTCGCCATTCTCAGCAATAAAAGCAAAAAAACCACCTTCTAAGTCTTTATATATGATGCTGCCTTTCATAGAAACTTCACCTTTTACGTTCTCCTCAACGGCTTCAGCTTGTGTTACAGGCTCGGCAACCAGTTCTTTAGGCATAGATTCAGCTCCAGTATCCGTCTGCTTTTCTTTATCAACCATGGTGACGTCCTTATTCGTTTCTTCTTGAGAGCAAGCTACAAGCGAAAATACAGAAGTAAGCATAAGTGCGAGTTTAAGGTGATGTGTTTTCATTCTTATATTCCTCTATTAAATAAGAGTAGGGTTTTATTGTTAGTGCGTATTTAGCGCCGAGTTAGTGCCTAGTGCGCAGCTGTGTATAACTTTTAGCTTCCGCTGATTAAAACGTTTCTTTGTTTTACAGTTTTCCATGGCGTTTAAGTAATTTCTACAAAAAACACAGAAACCTATACATATTTTTCACGTTACAAAAAAAGTTAGGCTTATTTTTTTGAAGAAAAAGTGTTTTGATTTTTACAAAGG
>NZ_JAHHDX010000067.1 GCF_018619335.1 Alteromonas sp. ALT199
GCTTATATCTTATGTATTAAGAGTAAAAAGTTGTTTCAAAATGTTAATGGTAGAAGCCATACTCCCGTCCTGTAACGCTTTCCAAGCATAAAAGTCACAATTGACACATATCCATACATCTTATACTTTTGGCTAATGTTGCGTTTGTCGTAACAAAACTGAAATGTGACTTGCCTTTCACCCACGAAATGGGAATAGGTCGCATTTACAAATAATTAAAAAAACTTCTAGGGTAAATGGAATTAGCCGCAAGGAACTTCTGTTTATTCTGAAGGCTCAATTCCAGGGAACAAACATGGAAAACAGGAACACACTAAATAGATTATCTCAAGGGATAATCATAGCACTTGGCTTAGGCGCAACGCCTTATGTCGCCGCTCAAGATTCTGCGGAAAAAGACGCTGAGACAGTAGAAAAGATCTCGGTCGTTGGTTCTCGTATACGTACGGATTCATTCGCTAACGACACACCAATTGACATTATTTCCGTTGCAGATGCAGAAAATCAGGGTCTTAAGTCGTTAGGAGAGTTACTTCGGACGAGCACAGCAGCTGCAGGTTCTAACCAAATTACCGCCGCGCTAACAGTTGGTTATGTAACCGATGGTGGGACTGGTTCAGAGACAGTAGGTCTTCGCGGTCTCGGCCCAAATCGTACTCTAATTCTATTGAACGGACGCCGTGCGGGCCCTGCAGGTACTCGAGGCGCTGTTTCTTCTTTTGATCTAAACAGTATTCCTCTTTCAGCAGTGGAACGGATTGAAGTATTAAAAGACGGTGCATCTGCACTATACGGCTCAGACGCGGTCGCTGGTGTAATTAACATCATTACCAAAAAAGGTGATGAAAAGACAATAAACGTTGATATTAGTCAGCCTATGGAGTCTGGTGGCGAAGACCGTCGAGTAAACATATCGTTCGGAGAAGAATATGCTGAAGGATCGTTCCGAGTAACCGCTGATTACCGTAAAGTTTCTATGCTAAGCCGAGGTGATCGAGATTACTTAAATTGCACTGAGCGACTTCAATTCGCAGCTGACGGTTCACGAAATGATCCTATCGACCCTCGTACTGGTGATTACCACTGTTCAGAAACGGGGTATGGTCTTTGGCTTTACGGACCCGTTTCGAACGACGGCTACGGGGGCAGCTTACAGGCTGCATTCGACTATGACAATTTTTTCGCCAACAATGGTTATGAAAGCATTAATGATGCAAACGTTGGATTTACCACGCCTGAGGGATGGTATCCAGTCTCTTTCACTGACAATTATGCGAGTGAGGGGTGGTGGGATCAAAATCATCCATTTCTAGGGCAAGAAACCCTAGTGCCAGAAACTCAAAATGCGTCAATTTATGCAACTGGTGATTATAACCTCAGTGATGATGTGACAATCTACGGTGAATTTATTCATAGTCAACGTACCACGAAAACTAATGGTTACCGTCAATTCTGGACCGCAGAGGTTGGTCCACAAGATGCTTCGATAGTCGATGGCTTTGACGGTGCTGGAAGTATTTTTCCCGTAGCACTTACTGACCATTTCTCATCTGAAATCGAAGTAGATTATACCCGAGGTGTAGTTGGTGCAATGGGTGACATCGGTTTCTGGGCGTGGGATCTCTCTTATCAATACAGTCACAATGATGGTACTTATACGCAAGAAATTATTTTCCAAGATGCAATGGAAATGGCTCAAGCCAACTTCGCAAACGGCACTACGTGTAGCGGCGCTGTTACGCCATTTAGCGGGAATACATGTGTTGATATTCCATGGACTGATCCTCAATTTCTTTACGGTAACAGAACACCAGCACAAGAAGCTTTTCTTTTTGGTGAGGACGTAGGAACAACAACTTACGATCAGCAGACACTTGAAGGCTTTATAACGGGTGATGTATTTACACTTCCTGCAGGTGAAGTCGGTGCAGCCTTTGGATTCCAAATTCAAAAAGATGAAATTGAAGATAAGCCAGGTCAAAATACGCTAAATGGTAACTCGTGGGGTCTATCTGGTGCTGGCATCACCGCCGGTGATCAGTTAACTAAAGCGATTTACGCTGAATTTAAGGTACCTCTACTGGAAGGCCATACAGGAGTAGAAAAACTAGATTTAACAGCTTCTGGACGATGGAACGATGTTGATACCTACGGAAACGATACCACCTATAAGCTAGGTTTAAACTGGACCATAGCTGAAGGTTACAGCATTCGAGCGAGTCGCGGCACATCATTCCGTGCTCCAGCGCTATATGAACTATACCTTGCTGAGCAAACTGGTTTCCTTGGTCAGTTAGCTTTAGATCCCTGTTTAGACTATGTTGCAAACTTTGCTTCAGGCGATATTACAGACACAGTGTTTGAAAACTGCTCTGCTGAAGGTATTCCAGAAGACTACGTTCAGGGTGGAAGTTCCGCAACGTCTATTACTCGTGGTGGAGTAGGAAGACTAGAGGCAGAGACGTCAGTTGCTGAAGGTATCGGTTTTGTATTTACTAGCCCGGAAGATACTTACGCGTTCTCAATCGATTATTTCAACATTGAAATTTTTGACGAGATAGACAACCTAGGCGGTTCTGAAATTGTTGATCGTTGTTACGACTCAATTGATTTTGCTAATGAGCCACTTTGTGACCTGTTTACTCGCCGGAGCAATGCAGATACGAATGACTATGGAATTGATATTGTTAATGGTGGCTATGTAAACATTGCTTATCAGCGTGTACGTGGTGTGGATTACCAGTTCTCATACAATGAAGAATTTGATTGGGGTAATGTACGTTTTACTGTTGAACACACTATGCAAATTGAAAAGTTCGGTCTTCTATTCGAAGATACACCGTACAACAATGAAGTAGGTGAGAACGGTATGCCTAAGCATGTAGGTGTTGCACGTCTAAGCTACGGCAAAGATGATTGGAGCGTTACATGGACAGCAAATTATTATGACGCAACGAATGACTATGAATTCTATGGTAGTGAAACCAACACGACGACTGTGAACAATGAAACAGTTACATTTATTGATGAAACTAGTTGGACAACTTACCACTCTGTGTCTGGTTCGTATGCATTTGATAACTTTGATGTTCTTGTAGGTGTTGCTAATGTATTTGACGAAAAGCCACCCCGCATTTCAGCAAGTGGTGATGAAGTAGGGAACGCTGCACGTTTTTCTCAGTATGACTTTATTGGTCGTCGCGTGTTTGCCAATATTACTTATTCCTTCTAAGTTAGGTTAGAGTACAAGTAAGCCCCCGAATATTGGGGGCTTTTTTACATGGAGATAATTTTAAATGAAAGCTCGTTTATCGCTTTTGAAAACGATTATGCTGGGAAGCCTGGCTTTCTCTTTTTCTACAAATGCTGAGGTGAAAACGCCCGTTTTAGAGGCTTTTGCAAAACATTCTCAGTATTTACAAATCAAAATATCCCCAGATGGTAAATATCTGGCATCTACTTCCAGAGATGATAACGGCATTGTTTTCCTTACCGTACTTGATATCGACAAGCAAAAAGTAGAATCGATTACTCGAGGACGAGGTAAGGAGTCGGTTGGTAGTTTCAATTGGTTAAATAACGACCGCTTGTTGTTGGGCATGGTACGCGAAGTGGGTTCTCTAGAACAACCAGTCCCGACTGGAGAGTTGTTAGCAATGGATGCTGATGGCAGTGATAACGTAATACTTACTGGCTACCGTTCTAAAAGTGGTGATACCCGATATTCTCAGGTTGTTGACTTTTTGCCTGACGATCCAGACGCTATAGTTGTTTTTAGTGTTCAAGGGGCGACAAAAGAGCCTTTTTTGGACCTCTATAAAATGAAGGTGAGCAATGGACGAAAAGCATCGTTGGGTAGAATGCCGCTGCGTATGTATAAATCCACAGGAGATAGCTTACGAATCATAACCAACAGCAACGGTGAAGCTTTGGCAATGACGAGCTCAGATCCTAATGAAGATAACAAAGTAACGCTAATGGTACGAAGTTCAGTGGATGATGACTGGCGAGTGGCATTTGAGGCGGAATCCTTTGGTTCGTTTTTCGAGCCATTAGTATTTTTGGCCGATGATAAAACGCTAGTAGGGCTCAGTACAATTGAAACTGATACAACTGCTGTTGCAACCTATAACATCGATACTAAAACCCATGCGGTTTTAGCGGCCCATGATAAAGTTGATGTATTACCTATCTTGCACGCAGTCAGAGGGCAAGTGCAAGAAGTCTTAGGTGCAGAGTTTGAATACAAAGATTTAAATGCTACTTATTTTAGCGACGTTAAAAACGCTAATGAACAACGAATTTTAGCGAGTTTGCGCCAAGCATTTAAGGGCAGTGTGGTGTCTATTACATCTTCAACTTATGACGGCTCGAAGATGATTGTTGCGGTTGGCGGAATTAATAAACCCACGGCTTATTATTTATAGCTAAACCTACTGATTCGCGACCATGGTTAAACGATTTTGAGATGCCACAATCAAAAATTGTTACCTATAAAGCAAGAGATGGTCAAGAATTATCAGGGATTCTTACAT
>NZ_JAHHDX010000050.1 GCF_018619335.1 Alteromonas sp. ALT199
GGCTGCTGCCATTTACTTGGATAGAGGTTCCTTGAATTGATCTATTAGTGTTGTTTGCAAAAGCTGGTTCAGTTGCACCAATTGACAGTGCAACTGCTAAAGCAACTGCACTTTTCCTGATTTGATACATGTACGTATTCCCTTGTTAGTCATGATTTAGTATTAAACTTTTTTAAAAAATCAATTAAGCGAACCTAAATCTTTGTATTTATTAAAGATAAATAATTTATCCGAAAGGATAATTGACTAACTAGAGAATGATTTTCAACTCATTTTTGCGAGACTTGCGACGAAACAAAGGTTTAGCAAGACAACTTGTTGAACCCGTCTATCTTTCAATCTAAACCTTTAATTTTTATGCATTTTTTCTAATACTTTAAGCTATTGCAGATAAAACCCCAAGTATCTACGCACCGACTCGGGCAACTCAGGTAACGCACTTTTAGGCAACAGAAACGTTGCCATGTTGAAGAAGTCTAGATAAATGCGGTTGGACTCGGTGGTTTTTTTAAGATAATGGTGCCCGGAAGAACCTCCTGTTCCTATTTTAGTGCCGAGCATACGCTGAACCATCATCGCGTGACGATAGCGCCATATAGTGAGTTGTTCATCTATTTCGGTTAGCGCAGTGATGAGTTGAAAAGGAAGGTTGAAAACGGGTTCTTCAGAATATTGCTTAATAAATAAAGCTGAGAGCATGGCCTTATGGCTTAAACGAAACTTATCTTCGCCTCTTAGTTCTTCAAATTTATCTTCATTAAACAAAGCATCGAAATTGTCCATAGTAGCTTTCAGGTCGTTAAGCTCTTGACGCTTTTCCGTCTGCGACAACATATCACTAGTAGCAATGGTGTGATGGTCATCTTTCAACATTTCGTCAGCAGCATTTTTATAGTATTGCCAAAAGTCGAACCCTTCAGTTTTTAAAAGCGGCATCCGAGAAAGCCAATCATCGACCAGTTCAAACAAGCTTGGTTTGCTTTCTAAGCTTTCTAGCAGTGCCCGGTCTTTATCTGTAAGGCGGTTGTAAAAGCTTTGCTTATCGAAGTCGATTCTAAAATCACGCTTTAAGCCAAGAGAGATCTCCAAGCGTTTAAATTGAATACTTTGAAAACCCGATGCGGGTACAAGGTAGTCTCTAAATGACAAGAATTGCTGCGGGGTCATGGTTTCCATGATCGCTATTTGGTCGTTCATTAGTTTTTGAATTTGTATGACTCGATGCAGTCTGTGTACTACTAACGTTAGCTGCTGATCTTTCACCGTTTCTTGATTAAAGGTATCAATAACGGCATTTAATTCATGGAGCACCTGTTTAAACCAAAGTTCGTAAACTTGATGTACGATAATGAACAACACCTCTTCGTGCGCTGCATCACCGTATTTTTCACTTTGTAGTTCTTGCGCGCCCAGCACTTTATCTAAATGTAAGTAATCGCCGTAGTAGCAGGGCTCTATATTTTTTTTCATTTTATTGCTGCCTTAATACAAATTTGTACTGATTTGAACCGTGTAGTTCAATCATAGTCAACTCGACATCCGCAGAATACAAGCTATACATTATAAGGTTACATAGCTGAGGCTAATGTCGTGAATCGCTGCGCGTAAATGAATGTGTCCATTTGAAGCTTAATGCTTCTTGCGTAGCTTTTAACTTGCTTACTATTCAAGTTGCAAAGCACGGCGTTTACAAAAATTATAAGGGGAATGAACATGAAACTAGATGACGATATTCACAACTATTACGAACACTTGGTCTTAGAGAGAATTAGCAAACTTGGGCTTGATACGACTAAAAGCCCCGACTACTTGGCCGACTTGTGCTGTCTAGCGCTAAATCAGGTTCCACCACGCTATATTCGATATGAAGTCGATATGGCATTTTATCTGCCGCAAAGTGAACGAAATCAAATGGAAATGAATGTTGAGCACGCCATTAGCAAAGCACTGAAATATTTAGACGAAACAGAAAAAAGTAAAAACGAAAATGCAGAAGAAGGTACTGAAGAAATAGAATAAGAGATTTGGGTGGCGGGCCTCCAGCCACATCCCGGCACATGAGTCGTTTGCTGCGGCTGCTCCCTTCCAGGCCTGACCGGGTTCACAAAGTATCATTGCGGGAGGACCAAAAGCCCACCATAGAAAATCGCATTCAAAGCAAAGTCATTCGCCCCTGCCTGAGTGCGGGGCGCATTATGACTATTTGACCAAGAGTTTTCAACCCTTTATAGAAAATCTCTCTTCAGCGATAACATTTGCAACGCGGTTAGTCGCCGCCCCCTCTTGCTCTGCGCGGGTATAAATTTCTTTTAGCGTATCGCCGATTTGTTCAATATGTGTGCGGAGCGCTTCGTTAGAGCTCGACTCCATGCGCTGATGGAAGATGTCGATTACTCCACCCGCATTAATCACGTAATCTGGCGCATACAATATCCCGCGCTTTTGAAGCAACTCGCCAATATCTTCACGGGCAAGTTGATTGTTTGCAGCACCCGCAATCACTTTCGCTTTAATTGCTGGCAGTGTTTGGTCGTTTATTGCAGCACCTAGTGCACAAGGGGCCAATACATCTACGTCTAAACTTAAAATTTCCTCTGGTGCTACTGCAGTCGCACCTAACTCAGCAACGGCCTTTTCTACACCTTCAGGATAGATGTCTGCCACGTACAGTTTAGCACCATGCTCATGCAAATGTTTGGCAAGTCGGTACCCTACGTGCCCCATTCCTTGAATGGCCACACTTACTCCATCAAGGCTTCGCTTCAAGCCATACTCCACCGTGGCCTTTAAACCAACGAAAACACCATAAGCCGTTGACGGTGCAGGGTTTCCATCTGGTACTTCACCTGCATAATGATACTGAGCTTTAACACCCGCTATGTAGTCAGACTCAGTTGCCATGGTTTGTAAATCAGTTACTGAGATCCCCGAATCTTCGGCTGTGAAGTATTTTCCACCTAGCGACTCTACAAATTTCCCCATTGCTTGCATCATTTCAGGCGATTTAACTTTTCGAGGATCGCCGATGATTACAGACTTGCCACCGCCAAGCTCTAGGTTGGCCATTGCAGCTTTGTATGTCATACCCTTTGATAATCTTAATACGTCGGTCAACGCCTCACCACTATTTACATAGGGCCACATACGACAACCGCCAAGCGCTGGGCCAAGGTTAGTATTGTGTACAGCAATAATGGCACTCAGGCCCGCCTTCTCGTCGTGATAAAACGCAACGTGTTCGTGATTATCGAACTCTGGGTGATCAAAAACTGACATATATTCCCTATTAATACTGTGATGAGTTAAAGCCTTCCCAAATACTGACGTGTCACGATATCGAAACACAGCTCATTTGGGATGATGAGAGAGTCTGATAACAATTTGCGATACAATTGACGGTCTCGCGTCGGTCTCGCAGAGGATCATTAACATTTTGCAAAGTGTATCTGATTATTCTGAGGACAGGCCTTGCAAAGTTTGTTAATGAGTTTTACAAACTGAAACGCAATAGAATTGAATACTATTTTTCTAGGACAGTTATCCTAGAATTTATTTTGATATATAATAAACATCATAAAAACGACGGAAACAGTGTTAATGAAATTGGATAAATTTGACCGTGAGATTTTACGCGTGCTTCAGCAAGACGCCACGGTATCAATGGCAGATTTAAGTCAACGTGTCGGATTGTCACACACACCGTGTTGGCGTCGCGTCAAAAGAATGGAAGCTGATGGAATAATTCTTGGTAAAGTTACGTTGCTAAATAGCAAAAAACTCAACTTAGGAGTATCGGTATTTATCTATGTTACGCTTAAAAACCACGATGGTGACTCACTGACTGATTTTGAAAATGCGGTTCAAAACATCGATGAAATAGTAGAGTGCCATACAACCAGCGGCGAAAAAGATTATTTGCTTAAAGTCATAGTGGAAAGTATTGAAGAGTACGAATTCTTACTTAAGACGAAACTGACCCATCTTCCCCTCGTAGACCATTTAAGCTCTACATTTGCGTTAAAGCAGGTGAAAAACACCACCGAGCTTCCCATAAAACGTCAGTAGCCAAAACGTGCGGGGTCAGAGTACATTTATACTCTGACTCTACAGATTAAACCGCGTCTATTTGATTCTCAGGCTTAGCTTGTTCAAATGCACTAAGCTCGTTACAGTTGTTCGCTATTTTACTAATCAGCGGGTAGAGACTCATATCTACGTTAAAACGCTGCGCATTGTACACTTGCGGTACTAAACAAATATCAGCCAGCGTAACGTCAAAATCAAAACAGTATTTCCCAGCTTGGGTTTGCAGACGCTTCTCAATTCCATCAAACCCTAAGGTTATCCAATGCGCCGCCCATTTAGCTACTTCATCTTGTGAAGCCTCGAAATTACCTTTAAGCGCGTTTAATACCCGAAGGTTGCCGATCGGCTGAATATCACAGGCAATATCTTGCGCCAATGCTCTAACTCTAGCGCGTTCTGTTCTGTGCTCTGGCACTAACCTGCGATCACCCTCATACCTTTCATCAAGATATTCAATAATGGCTAGCGATTGATTAAGAATGATGTCTTCGTCTTCATCAACAAAGGTTGGAACAAGGTGTGCAGGATTTAATCTTGAATATTCACTGCTATGTTGCTCACCGCCATTATTGACTAGATGCACTGGCACATACTCGTAATCAACACCTTTTAAATTAAGCGCAATACGCGTTCGATACGAAGCGGTTGAACGCCAATAGCCGTAAAGCTTTATGCTCATGGTGATACTCCATCAGTCAAACATATAACGAGAGAAAGTAATGCTCTTCGTTATTCATCAATGCTTTTTCTTTCTATCAGTGATGGTACGAGAAACAACGACCTGCACGAGAAGTAATAGCATGCTTTTTAAAAAAAGAAGTCGTTGCTGCTTGCGCCAATAATCACTACTAAATCTTTAGTTCAGCGGCTTTACCTGCTGTTCAATAGCACCAAATACTGAGTTACCCTCTTGATCGAGCATTTCAATGCGAATGCGGTCGCCAAACTGCATGAACGGAGTGGAAGGTTTGCCGTCGCGAATAGTCTCGATCATACGTACTTCTGCGATACAAGAATAACCCACACCGCCTTCAGAAATAGCAGAACCATGATCCGTTCCCTGTTTATTTGATACTGTGCCAGAACCAATGATAGCGCCTGCACCAAGATTTCTGCTCTTCGCTGCATGTGCAACTAGCTGACCGAAATTAAACGTCATGTCTTGACCCGCTTCGGGCTTACCGAACAATTCTCCGTTATAGGTTGAGCGTAATGGCAGGTGAACTTTACTATCGTTCCAAGCATTACCTAACTCGTCTGGTGTTACTGCCACCGGCGAGAAACTAGAAGCAGGTTTGGATTGAAAGAAACCGAACCCTTTGGCCAGTTCACCAGGAATTAAGCCTCTAAGCGATACGTCATTGACCAACATAATAAGGCGAATACGCTCTGAAGCTTGCTCTGGGGAACACGCCATCGGCACATCGTCGGTAACAACGGCAACTTCGCCCTCAAAATCAATTCCCCAGTCATCGCTTGGCAATATAATGTCATCAACAGGCCCGATGAAGTCATCTGAACCGCCTTGATACATTAGCGGATCGGTCCAAAAACTTTCCGGCATTTCTGCATTACGTGCTTTTCTTACTAACTCAACGTGATTTACATAAGCACTTGCATCAGCCCATTGATACGCTCTTGGCAAAGGCGAATCACATCGAGAAGCATCAAATGGCACGCTGTCGCAAGTATTGTCATTTAGTGCTTGATACTTCATCTGAAGCTGGGGCGCTATTTCTTTCCAATTGTCTAATGCTTGTTGCATAGTTTTCGCAATGTCTTGTGCACTGCATGCGCGAGAAAGGTCTTGTGACACTACCATTAGGCAGCCATCTCGGGTTTCATTTTTATAGGTAGCTAATTTCATTATTCTTTCCTCGACAAATGTTTCTCTTGCTTGACCCATGTACCTAATTTTTCTTCTCACTTAGTTTGAAACGAGAGTTTTGTTAGAGCGTCAGCAATTTAAAAGCGTTATGTAGGTATAGTTATGCCACTAGTTGGTATAACTTGAGAAGTGTTCCGGGTACGAAGTTTTATTTTGCTGTAAGAAAGGATGTACGCACGGTAGGGTCAGTCATGCAGGTATAGCCCTGAATACTTGCGCCTTAGGTAATGTAAATTTATCGTAACAGGCGAAGTGATGCCGCTCTTAGGCAAAAAAACAAAATCAAGAGGGCATATCGAGAGGCGAGAGTGAGAGGGT
Organism: Alteromonas sp. ALT199; assembly: GCF_018619335.1. Taxonomy (GTDB): domain Bacteria; phylum Pseudomonadota; class Gammaproteobacteria; order Enterobacterales; family Alteromonadaceae; genus Alteromonas. The sequence continues at coordinate 6,293 of NZ_JAHHDX010000050.1, forward strand.
AAAAATGCACACAGAATGCTGGTGACTTTTATCCGCTAAAAGAGGTTAAAAAAGCTAAGCCATGTTGACCTTTGCCATGTGGCAAAGGTCAAATATCTCACTAGTTAAAGCTTTACCGTTGCCTTGTTTATACCGTACTCACGTAGCTTGTTAGCAATGGCCGTATGGCTTAAACCTAACTTTTTCGCTAACTGACGAGTACTTGGATATGAAGGATACAAGCGCTTTAGCAAATCCTTTTCAAACTTCTTCACTTCTTCATCCAGCGTGCCTTCAAAGTTTTCATCAATGTAAGTGACGCTAGGTGCACAACTTGGCAACTGAATATCTTCTTTTGTGATTTCTTTTCCATCAAGTAATGACAATGCGCGATAGAGCGCATTTTGCAGCTGCCTTACATTGCCAGGCCAAGGATACTGCTGAAGAAAATCTACGCAGGATTTGCTGAGTTTTGCGGGACGTCGCCCCAGTTTGGTACTGTGCTGCGCAATAAACGACTCTGCCAAAGGTACAATGTCCTGTCTTCTATCTTTCAAAGACGGCATAACCACGCTTAGTACGTTCAAGCGGTAGTACAGCTCTTTTCTAAATCGCCCTTCTTCAACAAGCTGGCCCAAATCGCGACACGTAGTGCAAATAAATCGTACGTCCACTTTAACTGGCTCTGAATCCCCTACTCTTCTAAATTCGCCATCTTCTAAAACTCGAAGCAGCTTAGCCTGAAGCTGTGAAGACATGTCAGCTATTTCGTCAAGTAGCAGAGTTCCGCCTTTCGCCTGTTCCAAAAGGCCCACTTTAGCATTAGGCTGATTATATGCCCCCGCTGCATAACCAAATAGCTCAGTTTCTGCCACGCTATCGGGCAGTGAAGCACAATTTAGCGCTAAAAATGCCCCTTCACTGCGGCGACTAGATTGGTGACACGCGCGAGCGATCATTTCTTTACCCGTGCCGGTTTCACCGAAAATTAAAATAGGTGCATCGAGGTCAGCTATTCGCTTTGCTTCGTGAACTACTCGCTTCATAAACGGCGATTGAGTCACAAAGCGGTCAAAGCTATCTGTGGGAGACTGGTGAAAAGCAGTAAATTGTTGACCAAGCCGCATTTCTGATTTCAATATAACTACGGCACCCGCCATAATCATATTTTTCTCACCATCAGGTACAGTAATAGGCAACATATCAGCAAGGTAATCCTGCTGAATAAACTTCACTTTTGAAGACTGGGGGCCTGGGGATTTACCATCCATCCATTTAGTAAAGTTAAACCCCTTCACGACTTCGCTTACCTCAGTACCAACGATATCGCTACTTGGCATTTCAAGTCCTGCACTTACTGCTTCGTTGCACAGTAAAATATTGCCTTTTGCATCTATAGAAAAAACGGGGTCCGGCAAGGTTCTCAAAATAGCAGAAAGCTGGTTCTTTTCGCGCTCTCCTGGCATGAAGAGCGTTGTCTTAACATCTTCAATGCCGTCAATGCGGCGTATTTGAGGCATAAGATGCTGAAAATCGGCAAACTCAATATTGGGAAAATTAAGGAAAATTTTACCTGTGGGGTCAATTTCTATACCACGTAAATCTATTTCTTTTGTAACGAGGATATCTAAAACATCTTGAGTGATACCAAGACGGTCCTGACAGCTTATTTCTAGTCGCATAGGGTGCTATAGCTTTATTGTAAACTTATTTGTACAGATTATCATACTTTTACAAAAAGATAACAATATAAATG
>NZ_JAHHDX010000083.1 GCF_018619335.1 Alteromonas sp. ALT199
GGGTTATATATTAATTAGATAATAAAAAACGGTATTTATAGATGTAATGTCAGCCGGCGATGAAGAAGCAATAATAAAACAATACCAGCCGCTTATTCGTGCTTTAATTCCTTACGAACAACAAAATAAATTGTTGGAGGGGATTAACAAGTTTTCGAAGCGTTTGCCTAGTAGTGTTCGAAAAGTAGTAAAGGAAGAGGTTGTTCGGTTAACCTCACTAACTGATGCTCCCGCTGATAATTCTTCTTTTGCTCAATTTCCCGTCATGAAATTTAAACACTTCGGTGTGCAAATGCGTCTTGATAAGGTTGGGGCGCAGATCCTCAAAAACGAAACATCACTGTATCAAGATAGATATACCGTTGGTGTGTTTGAGTCTGTAATGAACTCAGACTTCTACCAAAACCAAATTAAAAAAGAACAATTTAAAAAAATTGTTGATGCATTTAATGTCGAGAGCCAGTCGTTTACCGATATCGATTTTGGCGATGACATTGCTATTCGTCCGAATTTTACTATTTCTTCTCCTGATTTTGAAAAAGGACGGCATTGCTCCGTAAGCTCAATGTCGCACAAGGGTATAGCGCTTGAGACGAAAAGGCCTCCCAATGCATCTACCGGCGATATTATTACGTTTACTTTTCCCGAAGTAAAAGGGCTTACCAAAGAGCCCACTGAAATTACACTTGAACTCGAGTCGGTGAAATACAACAAGCACTTAGGGAAGTACGAGACGTCGTTCGTTTTTCAAAGTGACGTAGATAAAGGCTTTTTAGCAACGCTTAAACACTATGTATCGGTAACTGCATATAAGCAACCGCTGCAGCGAGATTTAGAAATTGAGCGCGCCATGCAGGAACTCGAGCGCGATCGTATACTTGAAAATAGCCCATGGCTTCCCGTATTTCTTGCGCCAGAAAAAAAATCACTCAAACCAATAATTGCGCTTTTCACTAAAGCCAATGTTGAACACAATGACGCTGAAAAGTTATTGGCTAGCTTACAAGATAAACCCATATTCGCTACATTAGCTGACGAACTTCAAAAATATAGTGAAGCTTATGTATTTCACGGCAATATTAAAACCAAAAACGGTAACGTACAGATAACTGCAACGCATAGACAACTTCTCGCACTTAAACAACTTAATGCGTTGGTGTATTTACTTGCGAAAAGCGGCGACTTTATCTGTACCCACTGTCGACTAGATAGTGTAACGCGTGAAGATAAACAAAAAGCCTTCGCTATTCACGATATTGCTAGTAAAGAGTTTGAACAACTGGCACAGGTCTCCCATGTTCTTTACTGTAAAAACGTCTCTGCTTACCTTACTAACCTCACACTTTCGGCCAAATGCGACTTTAAACCTTTGTCAAAAACACTCAGGGCTAGCGGCGACAATTGGCGAATAGATTATGTCATGGAAGAGGATTTAGATAGACGTAGTGAAACCCGCTACGTAATCGATAAACCCGCTTCTATTAAAGTAGGTTTGCTTACATCACTTGATGCACGCGTAGCTGATTTAAGTGCCAGCGGCATGAAGCTGAAGGTTGCACCACATAGTGACCTGCAAAAAGAAATACGCGTTTCCGTACCTGAATTAAAAATAAAGGGTGAAAAGTATAAGGTGGTACATTATCAAGCCGAAACCGGCGTGGTACGGCTAAATCTTGTTGAAGAAACACGAAAAGCAAAAGTTGCCTCTAGCGTAGGCCATATGGTTGAAGAGAATACTGCGTATTTCAAAGTAAGAGACATTGCTCGCACTCAGCGCTTAACACATCGTTATATTTGGGAGCTAGCCGTTAGACATATGCCGTCATTGTCTGTCCTTTGCGTGATGAATAGGTTCACACTAGACAGGCTTAAAACTGTGTATCAAAGCGATGTATCTGACGACCTTTACCCATTTTCACGAACGCAAAATATTATTCCGCTTCATGGTTTTTTCGCAGACAAAGGCCAAGCTAAGCCTAAGTCTCAAATCTTAGAAGCGATGTTCAAAGAAACGTCTGAACAAGCGTTAGTGGTCCATTGCGTGAGAAAAAGCGACAGCCGTTTGGTATACATTAAAGAACGAGACTTCTTGTTCTCTAAGCTGCGTACACAAATTAAAACTCAGTTAGATGAAGAAAAAATTCAGCTTAGTGCAACTGACATTACTGCAATACGCTGTCACGGCGCAATAACGCCATTAACCAAAAAGCGACTAGCGCAACTTTCTAAGCTAGACAAAGCCATGTATGACAAACTCGAAACCATGCAAGCAGGGTACACGCACTGTATTTTCATTACCAATATGTCGGCTCTTCACCACGACCTAGTGGTTGAAAACCTAATTGCAAAACCACAGCGTCATGACTTAGAAGACGGGGGCGCTGCTTAAAACTATTTCTCACACGCTTTTTGTGTTATCTCTTTTCGCATTTTGCTATTCTTGTAAATAAATCAATAAAAAAGGGTTGAGTGTTGAAAGGGATCCTAACTTTTCTCATCATTTTAGTACTGCTTGCCATCGCATTTGTGATCGGTTCTCAAAATGAAGCGCAAGTCACTGTAAATTATTTAATTGCTCAGGCGAATCTTCGCTTATCAACATTAATAGCGATAACACTGTCTATTGGCGTGGGTATCGGTATTTTAATCATGTTAATGAGCTGGCTTAAATTACGCGTTCAGTTAATGTCTGCGCAATCTAAAATACAGAGTTTGGAACAAAACGACTAATGCTCGAACTGCTGTTTCTTCTTTTACCTGTTGCGGCGGGGTACGGTTGGATAATGGGCCGTAATAGCGTCCGTCAAGCGCAGCGAAAACAGTCAAGTATCCTATCTAAACATTATTATAAAGGCCTGAACTTTCTTCTTTCAGACCAGCCAGATAAGGCCGTAGATACGCTAATCAAAATGATTAATGTAAATAGCGATACGGTTGAAACCCATATTGCGATGGGCAGCTTTTTCCGTCATCGCGGTGAAATAGACCGTGCAATTAAAGTCCATCAAAACTTGGTCAGTCGAGATGAGCTTCAACCCGCTCAACGTGAAAATGCGCTAAGAGAGCTTGGCCACGACTATACGCAAGCAGGCTTTCTAGAACGTGCAGAAAACGCATTTCTTCAACTTTTAAACAGTGAAAAACACTACCTGGTTGCTCAGCAACAGCTGTTTAGCATCTATCAAACCACAAAAGAATGGGAAAGAGCGATAGAATTGGCGGAGCGCATGGTGCAGTGTCATGGTGATAATGACGATTTGTGCGAGCGTTTGGCCCACTTCTATTGTGAACAAGCATCCGTTGAGCTAAAAAACGAGAGTCAGGGGGCGGCACTTACGCTGTTACAGAAAGCAGTTAATGCTGACGAGCATGCTGTAAGACCGTGGCTTATGTTGGGTGATATTGCGCTCAATCAAAAACGCTTTACAGATGCTAACGCATATTTTACCCAAGTGGCCGAACGTGATATCAATTGGTTCAGTGAAGCTGTGCCTAGCCTTGAAAAAATTGCTGAAGAAACCGATGACTGGGAAAGCTTTCAGAAAAACTTAGAAGCACACTGGCAAGAGTGCGCCACATCTTACCTGGCTATGGTTGATGTTCTAATGAAGCGCGGTGAGACAGTACAAGCTGCCGAATACTTACTAGAGCAGCTTCGCAAACGTCCGACTATGCGCGGTTTTAAAACGCTTATGGGGCTTTATATTGACCAGCTTTCAGATAAAACCACCGCTGATAGCCTGCGCTTACTTAAAGAATTAGTAGAAAAGCAAATGTTACAGCGCCCGAAATACCGCTGTGGCAGCTGTGGCTTTTCTGGTCGAAAATTATATTGGCTGTGCCCAAGCTGTAAAAAGTGGGGCGTAGTAAAACCTATCAAAGGGCTAGACGGAGAATAAAAGAACATGCATGACCCACGCGTTATTGTTGCATTAGACTATGACAATAAAGACACGGCATTGGCGTTTGTTGATAAATTAGATTCAAGCTTGTGCAAGCTAAAAGTGGGCAAGGAGATGTTCACCTTATTCGGGCCGGAGTTCGTTAGAGCGCTTATCGCTAAAGGCTTTGATGTTTTCCTAGATCTAAAATTTCACGATATCCCAAACACAGTGGCAAAAGCATGCAAAGCGGCGGCAGAACTTGGCGTTTGGATGGTAAACGTGCATGCGTCGGGCGGTCTACCTATGATGCAAGCGGCGAAAGAAGCCATTGCAACAAGTAGTAACCCTGAAACTAAGCTTATAGCGGTTACCGTACTTACCAGCATGGATGAGATGCAACTTGCTGATGTGGTAAGCGGCGTAACTCCAGAGCAACAAGTCTTGCGCTTAGCGGCTTTAACACAGAAAGCAGGGTTAGACGGCATCGTCTGTTCAGCGCAGGAAGCCAGCGCTTTGCGTGAAAAATATAGTGACGATTTTCTGTTAGTTACACCAGGTATTCGCCCAGTAGGCGCAGATGCGGGTGATCAAAAACGTGTTATGACACCACCTGATGCAATGAAAGCGGGCGTGAGTTATTTAGTTATGGGGCGACCTATCACAAAAGCAGAAGACCCTATCGCCGTGTTAAAAGCCGTAAACGCCTCAATTAACGACTAAAACCCTTTAGCAGCATAGCTATCATTATGAAAGAGAATATGTGATAGAACAGTAACACTGAGGCTAAGAAAGTAACTTTCCCTAGCTGGAGCTGTATCAAGAACAAAAAGCTCGGATGTGAACGTCACATACCGAGCTTTTTTCATTCAATGAGGTAAACGGCTTACACCCTCTACCTAAATTTATTCGCTTTTAAGCGCTACTTCAGCTGGCGTATAGGTTAAGCCTAGCTCTTCACCAAGTGCATCAACAACCGCTTTATAGGTTACTTTACCTTCGTGAACGTTCAAGCCATTGAGCAAGTGCTTGTCTTCTAACATAGCTTTTGCTGGGCCTTTGTTTGCTAAAGCCAGACCAAATGGCAAGGTCGCATTGTTAAGCGCCATTGTAGAGGTACGCGCTACGCCACCAGGCATGTTTGCAACACAGTAGTGAACCACATCGTCAACAATGTAAACAGGGTCTTGATGAGTAGTGGCTTTAGAAGTTTCAAAACAGCCACCTTGGTCAATAGCAACGTCAACCAAAACAGAGCCAGGCTTCATTGCTTTGATTTGTTCGCGTGTTAGTAGCTTAGGTGCGGCAGCTCCTGGAATAAGTACTGCACCAACAACGAGATCCGCTTTAGAAGAATAGTGCTCGATAGCATCAACCGTTGAGTAAACCGTTTTAACTTGGCCATTAAAGATATCGTCTAGCTGGCGAAGACGCGGAAGTGAACGGTCTAGTATGGTTACATCAGCGCCTAAGCCTAGTGCCATCTTAGCGGCGTTAGTACCGACAACACCACCACCGATAACCAATACTTTACCTGGTGCTACGCCTGGCACGCCGCCAAGAAGTGTTCCGCTGCCGCCATGTGCTTTTTCTAAGTAGTGCGCACCAGCTTGTACAGACATACGGCCCGCTACTTCACTCATTGGAGCAAGGAGTGGAAGACCAGCGCGATCGTCAGTTACGGTTTCGTACGCAATACACGTTGCGCCCGACTCAATAAGTAGTTTAGTTTGCGTTGGATCTGGCGCTAAATGAAGATAGGTGTAAAGCGTTTGGCCTTTGCGCAGCATTTTACATTCATTTGGCTGAGGCTCTTTTACTTTTACAATCATTTCTGCTTCAGCAAACACTTGCTCAGCAGTAGGCGCAATAGCTGCGCCTGCTTCTACATACATTTCGTCAGTGAAACCAATAGCATCACCTGCGTAAGTTTCAACAAGAACGCTGTGACCATTGCTAACAAATTCTTTTACAGCGGCTGGCGTCAAGCCAACACGATATTCATGGTTCTTAATCTCTTTTGGTACACCAACTAACATGTATAGTCCTCAATAATATTGTGAGCTTCTATGTGGCTCTGGTTGAACTTTTTATGTTTATGTTCAGCCATTACTGTTCATAAACATATTTGGCGAGTATACGTCATAAAAAAACGAACTAGCTGCTGAATAACTTGCTTTTGTGGCATATAATTCTACTCAAATGCGATTTATAAATATTTTATATGCTGGTAAAGACCCCCAAACACCTTGACCGAATAGACAGGAATATACTGGTGCAACTGCAAAAAAACGGTCGTATATCGAACGTCGAGCTTGCTAAAGAAGTAGGCTTAAGCCCTAGTCCTTGCCTTGAGAGAGTCAAGAGACTAGAGGCGCAGGGCTACATCAAAGGGTATCACGCTATTGTAGACCCAGAAAAGCTTGGTGCTGCAATGCTTGTGTTCGTAGAAATTACATTAACTAAAACATCGGTGGATATCTTCGCAGAATTTTCTGCTGCAGTTAAATTGCATGACGATATACAAGAATGTCACTTAGTCTCTGGGGATTTCGATTTTCTTTTAAAAGCGAGAGTTGCTGATATGGGTAGTTATAGAAAACTACTTGGCGATACCTTACTACGCTTGCCTGGGGTCAGCGAGTCACGTACTTACGTTGTAATGGAAGAAGTGAAAAGTACATCATCACTGCGCATTAATTTGAAGTAATGAAAGCGTGGCTCAGCAGTGTGTTTTTGTGGTAGGCTGTGCAAAAATACAGTGTTTGTGTGCAACATAAGGAATGTTGAATTACGCAGCATGGGGTAGGAGAGGATTCTAGTTATTTCAACACTATGTTCAGCAACTTACCAAAAATTAAACAAATAATAATTATGTAGGGATTGCAAAGAGTTCGCTAAGCTCTTTGTTGCGATTAGCGTAAAGATAGTGTGTAGACAAGTTCAAATAGTCTATGAAACTACATGCGATAGAAATTGAAGGTTTTTAGGGTTATGGCGCGATTAACAGGAGTTCAGCGAGTGTGGGAAGCAGGCATGATTATCGCCTGTGTTTTCGCCTTCTTCTTATTGCTGGCACTAGTATCTTTTCATCCAGGGGACCCCGGTTGGAGTCAGGCTGGTTTACAGCTAGACATACACAACTGGGTTGGAGCTACGGGGGCTTGGGTTGCAGACCTATTGCTTTTTTCATTTGGCTTCCTTGCTTATTTACTACCGTTCGGCTCTGCATTTTTGGGCTGGTTCTTATTTCAACACATAAAAGAACTAGACGAATTTGACTATCTCACTATCGGGTTGCGGATTATTGGTGGGTTGTTAATGGCCCTGGGCGCCACGGGGATCGCCAGTATAAACTTCGATGATATTTACAACTTCTCAGCCGGCGGCTTTGTTGGTGATGTAATTAGTTCAGCACTTATTCCGTACTTTAATACTGCTGGGACTATCTTATTGTTGCTTTGCTTTTTTTGTACAGGTTTTACCTTACTTACTGGCATTAGCTGGCTTACTATTATCGACAGATTAGGTGAAGGCACATTGTGGGTAGGGAGAAAAACCTTATCTGCACCCCAAAGTTTACTAGCCCTTGAAATGCCGCGATTGGCGCTAGCTAACAAATCGTCCGATCATGATGATACCACCAGCGGCGAACTCGATATAACTAGCATGCGCGCTGAACCACCGGCTTCAACAACGCAGGCTAAAGAACAGCCAACTCAGAGAGCGGCGCCGCTTCGCAACGAGCCTACATTTGGTATAGACGAATTAGACGATGAACCACCGTTATATACCTATGACGGGGCTGATTCTGTTCAAGCTGCGCCTAAATCTCATCACAATGATACTTCCAGTGCAGAAACCCCAATGGTTGATAGTGAGCCTGAAACCAAAAAGTCGGCGTTTTCACTGTCGGGCATGCGCGATGCGGTTACCGGTAGCTTTAAAGATAAAGTTGGATTAGATAAACCGAGCCAAAAAGATTCAGTTCAGTCACAAGATGAATACCATCAAGCAGAACAAAATGGTCAGGTCCAACAGAGCCCGCATATCAATTTTGACGAATTAGAAGAATTTGACGAAGACTTGCCTTACGAAACAGGGAGTAAGCCTATGTCTTCGACAAATAATAGTACGACCTCTGTTGTAGAGAATGAACCGCTTACGGAAACTTCACATTCGCAAAGTGGTCAAAATCAGGGGGCTAATCTAGGTGCCACTCAAACATTCACGCCTGCGGCAGTAGGCGCCAAACCAGTAAAAGCGAAGGTAGGGGAAATAGACCCAGACTTACCACCTATGCCGTCGTTTGATTTACTTGAACGCGCTGACAAGCACGAAAACCCACTAACACCAGAAGAAATTGAAGGCATTTCTCGCTTGGTAGAAGAAAAGCTGGCTGACTTCAATATAGAAGCTACTGTAGTGGGCGTCTACCCAGGGCCCGTTATTACGCGCTTTGAACTTGATTTAGCCCCTGGTGTTAAAGTTAGTAAAATTACCGGTTTGTCGAAAGACTTGGCTCGTGCAATGTCAGCTATTTCCGTGCGCGTAGTTGAAGTAATTCCTGGTAAATCAGTCATTGGACTTGAACTACCTAACAAGAAGCGTGAAATGGTACGTTTAAGCGAAGTTATTAGCTGCGATACATTTCAGTCTAATAAATCGCCGCTTACAATGGTATTAGGTGCTGATATATCGGGCCAACCTGTGGTCGTTGATTTAGCGAAAATGCCACACCTTTTGGTGGCTGGTACTACCGGATCTGGTAAATCTGTGGGTGTTAACGTTATGATATTGAGCTTGCTTTATAAAAGCACGCCTGAAGACGTTCGTATGATCATGATTGACCCCAAAATGCTAGAACTTTCAGTGTATGAAGGCATTCCGCATTTGCTTTCTGAGGTAGTGACCGACATGAAAGAAGCGGCAAACGCGCTTCGCTGGTGTGTGGGAGAAATGGAACGCCGCTATCGTCTAATGAGCGCCCTTGGTGTGCGTAATTTAAAAGGCTATAACACAAAAGTTGAAGAAGCCATTGCTAATGGCACGCCAATTAAAGATCCACTCTGGAAGAATGAAGAGAGTATGGACGCTGAAGCGCCAGACTTAGCAAAACTTCCAGCTATTGTTGTGGTAGTGGACGAATTCGCCGACATGATGATGATTGTGGGCAAAAAAGTTGAAGAGCTTATTGCACGTATCGCACAGAAGGCCCGTGCAGCAGGTATTCACCTTATTCTTGCTACTCAGCGTCCATCGGTAGATGTTATTACCGGTTTGATTAAAGCTAACATTCCAACCCGTTGTGCATTCCAAGTTTCTAGTAAAATAGACTCAAGAACCATTCTAGACCAACAAGGTGCAGAAACTTTGTTAGGGATGGGTGACATGCTTTATCTGCCTCCTGGTAGCCCTGTGCCAACCCGTGTTCACGGTGCATTTGTGGATGATCACGAAGTACATGCAGTAGTGGCTGACTGGCAGAAGCGCGGTGAGCCAGAATATATTGATGAAATTTTAAATGGTGAAGCATCGGCTGAAGTTTTACTTCCAGGTGAGCAGCCCGAGGGCGAAGACCAAGAATTCGATGCATTTTACGACGAAGCCGTAGCGTTTGTTACCGAAACTCGCCGCGCGAGTGTCTCAAGCGTGCAGCGTAAATTTAGAATTGGTTACAACCGCGCAGCGCGCTTAGTTGAACAAATGGAAATGAGTGGTGTCGTAAGTGCACAGGGGCATAACGGAAACCGTGAGGTTCTTGCACCGCCGCCCCACAAAGAATAACGAATGGATTGAATAAATGATTAGAGCAGTTTCAGTTTATTTTATAAGCGCACTAACGACTGTCGGCATAGCAGTTGATTCTGCTGACGCTGCGGTAGTTCTTGATGCTACTAACAGTGAAAGTGTTACATATGGACGTGCAGAAGTTATTGATGTTCGCGAAAGCAAACAAACAAATGCATCGTTAAAAGATAGCCAGTTATCAAACGTTACTCACGACACCAATGACTCTGTGAGCTCCTCGCTGCAGGTGCTGTTAAGCGATATGAAGCAGTTCCGTGCAGGGTTCGACCAAACAGTCGTAGACGCTCAGCAAAACGTGGTGCACGAGGCTCAAGGCACGCTTACTATGACTCGTCCCAACAAATTGCGCTGGGAAACTACATTTCCTGACGAAACCCTTTTGGTGGCTGATGGTGAAGCGGTGTGGAATGTAGATACATTCGTAGAACAGGTAACCGTGCTATCACAAGCCAATGCGATTAGAGATAATCCTATTGTTTTGCTTACATCTATCGATGAGGCAACATGGTCGAAGTTTTCTATTAACCAATTGCATAGCGCTTCATCGGCAGCTGAAATTGAAAACAATGCGACAAACAACGCCAATAGCGATAGCGTTCAAAAAAGTTATCAAATTACACCAAAGGAAGAAGGTGGCCAAATTGTCACGCTCACTTTAACCTTTAATCAAGAGAATGAACTGGCTTCGCTTAATATGCTTGATGCTCAGCAGCAAATAAGCACCTTGGTATTCAAAGATATTGAAACCCGCTTTCCTATACCTGCTGATACATTTTCAGTTGATATTCCTAATAGCTTCATAGTTGATGACCAGCGTTAATCCAGACTTCGCGCCATTAGCGGCGCGCATGCGCCCGGTTAGTATAGAGCAGTACAGTGGTCAGGAGCACTTGCTTGGAGAGGGTAAGCCACTTCGTAAAATGTTAGAAGCGGGCCATTGCCATTCTATGATTTTGTGGGGGCCGCCCGGCACAGGCAAAACGACTCTTGCCGAACTCATTGCTCAGTACACCAATGCATCTGTGCTACGTATTTCAGCGGTTACCTCTGGGGTAAAAGACATCAGAGCCGCCATGGATACGGCTGAAGAAAACGCCCGCTATAACCAGCGAACGTTGCTGTTTGTTGATGAAGTCCACAGGTTCAATAAAAGCCAGCAAGATGCCTTTCTCCCATTTGTAGAGTCTGGCGTAGTGACTTTTATTGGCGCTACGACTGAAAATCCCTCATTTGAATTAAATAAAGCCCTGTTATCTCGTGTACGTGTTTATGTGTTAAAGACACTAGAACAAGAAGCACTGTCTGAATTAATTGATAGAGCGCTGAGCGATAGCGAAAAAGGCCTTGGCGACAGGGCACTTGGTATTGATGAAACAGCCAGAAACGCCCTTATTGATTTAAGCGGTGGTGATGCCCGACGTCTCCTAACCTATTTAGAGTTAGCTGCCGACTTTACAAGCGCTAACGAGATCACCGTTAACGATGTTGAGCATGCGGTAGGCGAGAAAGTTGCCAGTTACGACAATAAAGGCGATACCTTCTACGACCTAATATCAGCTTTCCACAAATCAGTAAGAGGCTCAGACCCAGACGCCGCCCTATACTGGTATGCAAGAATTCTCGATGGCGGCGGAGACGCGCTATACGTGGGAAGACGGCTTCTTGCTATTGCATCAGAAGACATTGGCAATGCGGACCCAAGAGCTATGCAGTTATGCATAAACGCATGGGATACCTTTCACAGGGTGGGACCTGCGGAGGGCGAGCGTGCTATTGCACAAGCCGCCGTTTACTGTGCCTTAGCTGCAAAAAGTAATGCGGTTTACATGGCGTTTAATGAAGCAAAAGCGTTAGCACGAAAGACTTCTGATGCACCAGTTCCTATGCACCTACGCAATGCGCCTACGTCACTTATGAAAGAATTGGGTCATGGAGACGGTTATCGCTATGCACACAACGAGCCGAATGCCTTCGCAGCTGGCGAATCGTACTTACCAGAAAGCCTCACAGGAATTCGCTTGTACAACCCTAACGAGCGCGGTTTAGAAAAAGCATTAAAAGCAAAGCGTGAATTTCTCGATTCACTTAATGCGAGAAGTAACAATAAAAGGTAAAGTTGCACACGTGTACCTTAACGAATTCAAAGAACATCGATAAGTTTGTAAAAGACGCGCTAGGGAGTTATTCGTGCCTCAAGGGTTAGCTTTGTATTGTTTTATTGCCGCAGGCGGGGCGACTGGCGCCTGTTTACGCTATTTTATTACCACAAGTGTTGATTCCTTATTTGGAAAACACATGCCGTTTGGTACACTAACGGTAAATGTGGTTGGGTCGTTTGCACTCGCATTACTGTACGGTTTTATTGAACGCCATGATTTGAGCGACTCTCCATACCGTGCGCTTATCGGTGTAGGGCTATTAGGTGCCTTTACTACATTCTCAACTTTTTCCGTTGAAACCTTAACTTTATTAGAAAACGGGTTGTGGCTTAAAGCCGCAGCAAATGTATTTCTTAACGTTGGCGCTTGTTTAATAGCAGGCTGGCTAGCCATTCAATTAATGAAAGGATAAATAGAAACACATGTTAGATCCAAAGTGTTTGCGAAGCGATATAGAACAAACAGCTAAGCGATTAGCTGCCCGCGGTTTTAACCTCGATGTAGCAGCTTTCAGTTCGCTTGAAGAAAAAAGAAAAACACTTCAGTCCAGAACACAGGATCTGCAAAACGAGCGTAATGTACGAAGTAAATCCATTGGTAAAGCCAAGGCACAGGGTGAAGATATCGCACCACTTTTGGCTGAAGTGGGCAAACTTGGTGACGAGCTTGATGCCGCTAAAGCAGAGCTTAGCGAACTGTTAGATGAAATAAATACCCTTACGCAAGGCATTCCTAACTTGCCACATGAGTCTGTACCAGAAGGGAAAGATGAAGACGACAACGTGGAAATTTTCCGTTGGGGTGAGCCGCGAACGTTCGATTTTGAAGTAAAAGATCACGTAGATGTTGCCGAAGGCTTAAACAATGGCCTTGATTTCGCTATGGCCAGCAAGCTGACAGGAAGCCGCTTTGTTGTAATGCGAGGTGATATTGCTCGATTAAATCGTGCCTTAGCTCAGTTTATGCTAGATACCCACACCCAAGAACATGGCTATCAAGAAATGTATGTGCCTTATTTGGTTAATGCCGACAGTTTATATGGCACAGGCCAGTTGCCTAAGTTTGGTGAGGATTTGTTTCATACTAAGCCAGCAACCGAAGAAGGACAGGGGCTAAGCCTTATTCCAACGGCAGAAGTACCGCTAACAAACTTCGCCCGCGATGAAATCTTAGATGCGAAGACATTGCCTGTGAAAATGACAGCACATACACCGTGCTTCCGTTCAGAAGCGGGTTCGTATGGTCGTGATACCCGTGGTCTTATTCGTCAGCATCAATTCGACAAAGTAGAACTTGTTCAACTAGTAAAGCCACAAGATAGCTTTGACGCACTAGAAGCGCTGACAGGTCACGCAGAAGTTATTTTGCAAAAGTTAGAGCTACCTTACCGCAAAGTGTTGCTATGTACGGGCGACATGGGCTTTGGCGCATGCAAGACCTACGATCTTGAAGTGTGGCTACCGGCGCAGGATACTTACCGTGAAATCTCTTCATGTTCAAACATGTTTGACTTTCAAGCAAGACGCATGCAGGCAAGATTCCGTAACCCTGAAACGAATAAAACTGAACTGCTTCATACATTGAACGGTTCTGGTTTGGCGGTAGGGCGCACGCTTGTAGCTATTCTGGAGAATAATCAGCAAGCGGACGGTAGCGTAACCATTCCAAAGGCACTCGTGCCTTACATGGCTGGTCAAGAAGTGATTGAGGCATCAACAAAAGGTTAAATTTTAAGCGGGTGTGATTCGCTCGAAGCCTTACGTTTGTTATTCTTATCATATTAGAAATCCGGCACCTAGAGTAGGTGCCGGATTTTTTCATATACAAGCCTGTATAATAATCCATACGATTGTTAGGTAACCGTTAATTAACT
>NZ_JAHHDX010000141.1 GCF_018619335.1 Alteromonas sp. ALT199
ATCAAAACCTTGAGAAAACAACGAACCTTATGAAACAATTTAACTTCCAGTCAAATGCATGAAAATATAACAACTTTACTATCAGCTAAAACATTTTCATTAAAAATGCATTACTACGCGCATTGAGGCGAAATAACATCCAAAAGAAGCTTTTCCACGGGCAGTAGCTGGGTTAGTGAAGTACAATCTTCGTTATGAATGGAGCGAACTCTATTTATTAGCTTTTCACATGCTTTTTCGTCGTTTTGAACGGTAAATAGTTTCGGGTGAATATAATATTTTCGGCATACTGTGGGGGTATTTCCAAGTTCTGCTGCTACCACCTTGCTTAATGTGCTTTCCCATTTTTTAGTTCTGGAAGTATTAACTTGGTCATAAACACGAGGAAGGTTGGTTAGCGCGAACCGACTAGAGGCCCAGGTTCTAAAGTCTTTGCAACTGAACTGCTCGCTTAACTCTTTGTGAATGAATGCATTAACATCTTCGCTTGTTACGTCGTGCCAATGCTTATCGCTATCCTGATAGCGAAATAAACAATAACCTTGTTGTTGAGCACAATCACCAATTAGTGATGCAAGTTCAGGGTCATTTACCTTCAAGGTTCTTGGCTTACCATGCTTTCCTGTGTAGGAAAGTTCAACGCTATCGTCGCACTGTAATTGCACGTGCTTACGCCGCAAGGTCGTCAAACCGTACGTGTCATTTTCTTTGCTATATTGCGCATTACCTACCCTAGCACCAGTGTAATCCAGCAGCAGGCACACAAGCGCACACGCTTTTTCGAGGGTCCATGAAGGCTGTGAAATCAAAGAAAGACAGTGTTCTCGAAATTTGGGGACAGCAATACCGAAGGCAAGAAGTCGCTCGAATTTTTCAACTTGCTGCTGCTCATGCCATTTAACGTGGTAAATATATTGTTTGCGCCCTTTTTCATCATATCCAACGGCTTGGATACTCGCTTTACTATCGCGGCTAATTAAGGTATTTCTCCAATTAGGGGGAATGACCAAGCTTTTAATGCGTTTGAGTACTCGCTCACCCACCACCTTCTTTCCACTAGCGTAACGATAGTAAAATCGTTTATTTCCGCACGCGATACGCTTTATCGACAAATGGCTATCATCAGAATATACGTTGCAGTAGCCTTTAATCCGTTTCATACATGTCCCTTCTTTTCCCCTTTTGAAGGCTTAACAAACCCTAAAAACCTAGTTATTGGGGCACGTCGTTAAGGTTGCTGTTCATTATTGGCGATGTACCCTATTGGCCTACAAAGTTAAAAGAACTGCAATTGCTGATAGTTAGAACTTACAGTAGAAAGAAGATAATTGATCACATAGTCAAATCGCCATTTCTCATGAGTATGCATCTCGCGTTAGACGACAAGCTTTTTACGCCGTAACGATTTTTCATGTGGTGTGTAAAATTATCACGGTTACATTGTTAGCCTTAACGAGTTAAGGTCTCAAATAATCAATTTGTAACGCTAAAAAACACAGCTTGTCCGCGACTCTAGTTAATTAACGATGTTTAACACTCTAAAATTATCAAGATAAAACAAATAGATAGCGAATAATTTGATTTCAATTAGACTAAAGGACAACCTCGTGAACCATCTACCGGAATACAATTTGAATAGTTATTACCCATAGACATATGCTTGAAGGCTCGGATTTACGACGGTAGCCTTTGAAGCACAGAGTGAAGCGGATTTATTTTGTGGTCCGACTAAGGAGTCGAGGGTTAAATGATGAATAATCAAAGTTCGAATAAAACTGATTCAGGAAGTGGCAAAAGCCGTCAGCATGAAAATTTGAGAGCTAACGTAGTTTCAAATGATGAACTGCAAGTTGCTGCGGTATTTTCTTCAAAGCAAAAAGTGCAAGAAGTATTAGAGATAGTTCAATGTAATACCACTGTCGAGCCATCTCAGGTAGAGGTTATTGAAGCTGGCGACCCTCGGATGAGCGAGAAGCTTGAGCGCAAGAGCGATTCAATAGGTAAAAGTATGTGGTCTTCACACCTTCTCCTTGGTTCTTTGGGGCTTGTTGCGGGCTTACTTGCAGCTTTTATTCTAACCCAGTTTGGCCCAGCTCTTACGCAGCAAAACCCTTTATTTACCTATATTGCGCTTATAAGCCCAGGTTTATTCATTGGATTGTTTATCGCAGGCCTTATCGGTTTACGACCCGATAGAAACGAAATCATTCAAACTGTAAGGCATGCGGCTCGATATGGCAAAGTTGCTTTGGTGATTAATCTTAAGAAATCCCAATCATCTTCAAAAGTGGCTCAGTTACTAAAGCAGCACACAGATAGCGTGGTTGAATCTATTCGATAACAAAATTTATTAGGTGATACGAAACACTTCTTAAATGTAGAATATGATAATGTAACAGAATTGTACTATTAAGCCGCTAAGCCGGACTACCGAAAGGGCAATATACCGATTGTGTATATTGCCCTTTAGTGCTTGATTAACGATAGTAATTTAAAGAAAAACTGGGCACGAACTGTATGGATTTAATATTTTTTGATTTAGATGGGACATTGTTAAATAAGTCTTCAGAAATTTCTTCGTTCACAAAAGAAACATTGGGCTTACTTGGAGAAAAGGACATAGCGTTTACGGTGGCAACAGGACGCACTATGCACTCAGCGCAGTTCGTACTCCAAGGTCAATCTTTTGTTCTACCTCACATCTATAATAACGGTGTAGCCATATGGGACCCAACCGGAAATGCGCTAACGCTGGAAAACTTATTGGCCCCAAGTGAAGTCAATCTTATCATTGACCACGCGGTTAAAAACAATATCACGCCATTTATTAACACGGTTAATTTGGATAGCCCTGACCATGAGCATGTGATCTATCATTCATCCCCCAAGCACCAGGTAGAATTTGATTTAATAGAGAAATACTTTTCACGTACTAAAGCGCGCCTCGCTTCTATTGAGTTTTTACCTGCTAATGCGCACATTACAAATATAAGTATGATTGGCGACGCCGCGCTTGTTTACGAAATGTATAAGCAACTGAATATGAACGATGGATTAATTGCGTATTCGGGGCCTGCGATTGAGGGCGATGAATATCGTTGGATGGACGTGCACCACAACCTAGCAAGTAAAGGTAGCGCTGTTGAGTTATTGCGCAATCAATTGAATGCAAGCAACGTTATTGTGTTCGGAGATAGTGATAATGACTTAAGCATGTTTAAACTTGCCGACGAAGCGTATGCTCCATCAAACGCAAAACCTTACATTAAAGAAGCCGCGACTTCAGTGATTGGACATCATGATGAAGACGGAATCGCTCGCTTTTTAAGAGAGCGATTCTCACTTTAACCGGTTTACTAGCTCAGGTTATAGGAATTAATGGTGGCCTAATATATGTTGAATCATTAGCCGGCTACCATTCAATAGGCTCTCTGTCTTTTAAAAACTTACCGTGAGGGCCCCCCTCTTCCATTGTTGCGAGCCAAATCGCGGTATCTGCACCTTCTTCAGGTGTTTTAGGTGCGTCGCTGCCTCCCATTCGGGTATGTACCCAGCCAGGGGTCATGCTGTTCACCGTAACATCAATCTTTTTGCCGTCAGCGGCTTCATCTACTACAGCAGCCATCTTCACTGTAAGGGCGTTAATAGCTGCCTTTGATACCGCGTAACAGAAAGGCCCTTTCAGTCCTTCGGCAAAGCTACCGTAGCTAGAGCTTACGTTAATAATGCGACCAAAGCCTCGTTCAATCATTTGCGGTAACGTTTGCTGAATAAGTGTCAGTGGAGCATTCACGTTCACCTGCATGGATTTCGCTAAATTCTCGGAGATAACATCTTTCCAGTCGGTGTCGTCTAAAATCCCTGCGTTGTTTATAAGAATATCAATGGGACCATACACAGCTTCGGCACGCACAAACGCATCAACAATAGCCGTTTCGTTATCGAGCGGCATTTCGATAACATGCAAATCCCCTCCGACTATATCTTTCTTTGCTTCAAGGCCAGCGTCTTCATCACGACATCCCATCAACACTTTATAGCCTTTAGACAACATTCCCTTTACTATTTCTAGGCCAATACCTCGGTTACCACCGGTTACTAATACGTTTTTTGTCATGCCAATACACTCCTTGCATTTACGCTTGGGCTTCATTCGCCTCAAAACGATTGGATAAATAAAAACACAGCGGAAAAATTACGCTCCACACTAACGCAAGGAAAATATAAGAGAGCATCATGCTTGCACCTAGCTCGACCGCTCCAAATTTTGCCCCCGCTATATAACTAAGCGGCGCGAATACAGCCCCCGCAATTGCTGCAATAATCATTCGGCCGTTAAAAGCAGTTAAACTGTGATAAACAGTACCCGCAAATGCAGCCCAAAGAAGGCTAAGCCATATGGGAATTGGCCAAAAGCTCACCAACTCCTCTGTCTGGTTGAAAATGAATAGACCACTTAACGAGAGTAAAGCGTCAACCACTGTACCGAGTAGAAAAACTGCACTCATAAGCTTTATGTCTTCAACTCGCTTAGGGGAAATTGCAATCCAAATCAAGAGTAGCCCCAATACGGGAATTACTGCACTATTTTGAAACAGAATGACTAACCACCATATCGCTTGAAACCATGCGAAATTGGCAACTTTGAGTACTACAGTTTTATTCATTTCGAACGCTCATATTTTCTATACAAAAATATACGCTTACCGCCTAGTGATAGTTCAAATCAAAGATCTTAAAAGTAAACGAAAACAAATGTGTGTAAGTATAAACGCATAAGCTATTTGCTTTTTCCAATTACAAAGGATGTGTTAGTCGTGAAAATGGTGAAGTACTACATACTCGGAGCATTGTTGGCGTTATTGCTAACGGTAACCGTACCCGTTCTATTGCTAAAAATTGCATTTGGATGGATTGCTTTTTCGCTTATTGCGGTAAGCAGTGCCTATTTGCTTAACTACCCAAGTTTATTTCGTAAACGCGAAGATGGCTCTATTCCCTTCTATGTTCGTTGGATCTTTGTTCCATTTCTTTTGGGCTCCGGGCTTTACAACGAATATGCACGCAGAACAGACAAGGTTCCTCCACTTCAAAAAATTGAACCCCATCTTTTTCTCGCATGCCGCATGTCTACTCAACACGTAGACCTACTTAACGAAAATAATGTCGATGCCATCCTTGATGTTACAGCAGAGTTTGACGGCCTAGATTGGACAGCGTATCAGGAAGATTATAAGTATCTAAACGTTCCTGTCTTGGACCATACAAGCCCCACCTCGGAGCAACTCGTTCTTGCAATCAACTGGCTTAATCAGCAGATATCTGATAACAAAAATGTAGTTGTTCACTGCGCACTTGGCCGTGGCCGTTCAGTGCTTGTGGTGGCGGCTTACCTTCTAGCTAAAAATCCAAACTTAAGTGTTGATGATGCCTTACGTCAGATTAATCAAATACGCCAAACGGCTAGACTTAATAAACATCAGTTAGCGTCGTTGCAAAAAGTGAGAGATGGCGGGCTGTTGTCTTTACGAAAAGAGCTTACGCTAATTGTTAACCCAGTAGCGGGCGGCGGTAAGTGGAAACAGTATCGAGGCGAAGTACTTTCTAGGCTAAACGAAAAGTTTAAAGTGACGGTAAAAGAGACCACACCGGAAGTAGACGGAAAAGCATTAGCGCAACAGGCCAAAGATGAAAAAGCGGATATTGTCATTGCCTGTGGCGGAGACGGTACGTTAACAGAAGTAGCGTCAGCGTTAATTAATACCGACATCACAATGGGCATTATCCCTTTTGGAACGGCCAATGCGCTTAGCCAAGTACTGCACGGATATATCAGTAAAGTTATGCCTATAAGTACTGCATGCGACATTATTATAAAGGGCGACACCTTAAAAATTGATACCGCAACCTGTAACGATAAAGTCATGTTGTTGGTGGCAGCCGTTGGATTTGAAGAACAAATGATTTCGGCCGCTGACAGAGAAGAAAAAAACGTAGGCGGTCAGTTCGCCTATTTAAAAGGATTGTGGAATGCCATTTCTAATAATGAAAACACGACATTTGAAGTAGCAAAAGATGACAAACCGACTGAAACATTAGAAACACCCAGCTTCGTCATCGCCAATGCCGCACCTATGACAACCGCGTTGGCGCAAGGCGCAGAGCAGCCGGACATTACCGACGGAAAGCTAGATCTTACTTGGTTATTGCCGCAGCCAAGCTCTGACAGGCAGTTTGCATCGCTAGCGGAACTCGTTTTAAGCCCCGCTGAATCAAAAAAGCAATCAGAGTCCATACGCCATGAACGCGCATCACGCATAACATTGTCATTCGATAAGCCTACTGCCTATGCTGTAGATGGTGAAATCTATGAAGGCGATAAAATTATTATAAAAACCGTCCCTAGAAGCCTCACCGTGCTTGCCAACTTAGAAGATAAGGATTAATTGGTACATGGCTCAGAAAAGTAATTTTGAAGAAATTTTTAGCTTCCTTAATGACAAGTTTTCTAATGAAACAGAGTACCTTCAAGCGGTACATGAAGTACTTGAGGATGTTGTTCCAATATACAATGCTAACGAAGACTACAAGACGTTTGATATTGTAAGACGTATTTGTATGCCAGAGCGCATTATCTATTTCACTGTTTCTTGGATGAACAGTGAAGGAGATATTGAAGTAAACCAGGGTTGGAGAGTGCAGCACAATTCAGCAATGGGGCCCTACAAAGGCGGTTTACGGTTTCACCCTACCGTTAACCTCTCGGTGCTAAAGTTCCTAGCTTTCGAACAGTGTTTTAAAAACGCCCTTACTGGGTTGCCCATGGGTGGTGGTAAAGGCGGCTCAGACTTTAACCCTAAAGGCAGAACAGATAGGGATATAATGCTATTTTGCCAAGCATTCATGCGTGAACTTCAGCGGCACATAGGCGCAAACACCGATGTACCTGCTGGTGATATCAATGTAGGTGCTCGCGAGATTGGCTATCTCTATGGTGAATATCGCAGATTAAATAATAAGTTTGAAGGTGTATTAACAGGTAAAGGCTTAGAGTTTGGCGGTAGTTATGTACGCACAGAAGCTACAGGCTTTGGCTTAATCTACTTTTTAGAAGCTGTTTGCCGGCACCGAGATTCAGAAATTGAAGGCCAGACCATAGCAGTATCTGGCGCGGGTAATGTAGCACTGCATGGCGCACTTAAAGCAGTTGAAAAAGGTGGAAAGGTTATTTCCCTTTCTAATAGCCGAGGGCTTTTACATAATGAAGACGGGTTAACTGACATTGCGCTCAAATGGGCAATAGATAATCACGCAACACGTAACAATATTCTTGCTGACATGGCTGAACAAAACATGGGCAAATGGGTGTTAGATAAAAAACCATGGCATTTAAAGTGCGATATCGCCCTACCTTGCGCAACTCAGAATGAACTGCTTGAAGAGGACGCAAAAGCATTACTGGATAATGGCTGCCAAATGGTTTTAGAGGGCGCGAACATGCCGTGTACGAATGAAGCACAAGCCCTGTTCTTAAACGCCAAGATAGTTTATGTACCGGGCAAGGCGTCTAACGCCGGTGGCGTTGCGCTGTCAGGCTTAGAAATGGGCCAAAACGCTATGTTTAACCAACGAAACGCAAGCGCGCTCGATGAGCAACTGTATTCTATTATGGAAAGTGTTCACCAACGCTGTGTTGAAGAAGGACAAAACAACGGTGATGGAAGCAGTTACATTGACTACATGAAAGGGGCGAACATTGCTGCGTTTAGACGACTTGCTGACGCTATGCTTGCGCAAGGCGTATAATCCCATTTCTTTTTTCAAATTGTCGATAAGTTTACGGTAAAGCCGCTGTGAATTTATCGGCAACCTCAGTGTAAATTCTGCTCTCCACCTCTGACGAAACTGGTATTCCCTGTATCGGAAAGACCAATAAAACAAACAAATTCATACAGTTATATACATAAGATTCATGGAATAAAAATAGCATTACTAGAAGTGTCATTCACTTTTAAATTTGCAAAAGGAACTTTCCATGAAAATTTTTGAAGCACTACGTCAAGACCACGAAAAACAACGTTTATTGCTGAAGATTCTGGCAGAGACCAGCGGAAACACTGCGGCACGCCGTGAGTATTTCGATGAGTTAAAAACCCAACTTGAAAGCCATGCGGTAGCAGAAGAGCGACATTTTTATTCGCATTTATTGGAGAAGGACGCCACCGTAGATTTAACGCGCCATGGTATTGCCGAGCACCACGAAATTGATGAACTCCTGGCAAAACTTGATGATACTGATATGAGTTCACCTGCTTGGCTACGTCACTTAAAAAACTTACAGGAAAAGGTAGAGCATCATCTCGCCGATGAAGAACAAGAATTCTTCCAGTTAGCTGGCAGTGTGTTGAATGATCGCCAGAAAACGAAACTTGCCGATGAATATAAAAAAGAAATGAAACAAGAGCTAGATGAGGAAAAACTTACGGCTTAGTTAGGATAACTGAAGCGCTATTAAGCGCTTCGTTTTTTATTGGCGTTACATTAAAAAGCCAGCTTAAAAGCTGGCTTTTGTTTGTTTTCGTTACTGCTTCACAACACTCAATGCACTGTTAATCGGGCAGTATAGCGAGTGACATCACCTACTTTTTGGCAATGATATAAATTGCGTGGATAACACCTGGGAAGTAACCCAGAATAGTTAGCAAAATATTGATCCAAAAGTGTGCGCCTAGGCCGACCTGCAAAAATACGCCTAGTGGTGGAAGTAAAATTGATAAAAGTATACGAATGATGTCCATAATAAATTCCTTGTTTTTGAAGTAATTTCACAACTCAGTAGGCAAAATACTCACACATGGTGATAAATTTAGGCCTATAGAGCGTTTTTACACGTCTCGTTGTTATTTTTTGCATTAACAATGCCAAGTCGCATTAACAACGCCAAGTCGCATGACAATGCTAAGTGGCAGGAACGAAGATAAGTCACGTTGACATATGTACATACCCAGCAACAAAGCATTGCGTATACTTAGAAAATAAACTTTTCCTTATAATAAAGCTATTCACCGAAAGACGAATTTTGCAACCAATCTTCAAGGTCTGAACGTTTTAGAGGTCGACTTATGTAATAACCCTGCGCAATGTCACAGCCCCACTCTTTCAAAATCTCAAGCGACGCAACATCCTCAACGCCTTCTGCAACGACTTTCAGATTAAATACACTGGCTAAACTAAGAACAGTATGAACAATTTGTTGATCGTTTTCATCGCTAGCGAGGGAAAGAATAAAACTCTTGTCTATTTTAATTGTTTTAACAGGTAAGTTTTTTAAGTACGCTAATGAGGAGTAACCGGTACCAAAATCATCAATCGCAAAGTGAAAGCCTCGCGCCGTTAACTCGTTTAGATTTTCTATAGCGAGTGAGGCGTCTGCAACTAAGTCACTTTCTGTTATCTCAAGTTCTAAGGCTTCTGGCGATAAGCCTTCACGTGTGAGCAATGCTACAAGACTGCTAAGCAACACTTTGTTTTGTATGTCTTGAGTAGAAAGGTTCATAGCGACAGAAAATCCATACCCTTTGGCCCTAAAATAAGCTAAATCGGCAATGGTTTGCTGCATCACCCAGGTTGTCACCTGTTCAATCAGACCAGCTTGCTCAGCGATGGTAATAAATTCATCTGGTGGAACAAAACCAAGCTCGCTATTATTCCAACGAATTAACGCTTCCATGCTACAAACTTTCATGGTTTTTAAATCGACTTTGGGCTGATAAACCATAGATAGTTCATTTTGCTGAATAGCTAGAGCGCGTTTTAATTCGGTCGTTATTGCTAATCTTCGGTTGTACCTATCTTCTAAGTCTCTGCGATAACGAACGCACCAATTATCACTGTGAATAGCCTCATCGGTAACAATATTCATTTTCCTAAAGAGCTCCTCTGAAGAAGATGCATCTTCAGGACACTCGATTATTGCCATAGCAACTTTTATAGGAATGGCAATTAAGTTACTTTCAACCGGTTGCTCTAAAATATGCTTGAGTGTTTCTAGCTGATCATCATTAAGGGAGTCATGTGAAATATACAATATTTCTCCGCCAGCAAGGCGAGCTGACGTTCCAGGCCAGCGCTGTAAGCGCTCAGCTAGCGCTTTAAGCGTATTATCTCCATTTGAGTACCCATAAAGGTCGTTAATAGTTCTAAACCCAATAACGGTGATAGCGACTACCTGAACGGCACGCCCTTCCTTTAGCTCCGACTCAAAAAAGCCTTCAACATAGTTGCGATTGAAAAGGCCAGTTAGCACATCATGCTCAGCTTGATAGCGTATGTGTTTTTCACGGCTCTTGATACTTGCTTGCATACTATCAACCGCGTTGGCAAGTTCTGTAATCTCTCTAAGCTTTGATGGCGCTTCAAGCGTAGCACCATAAGAACCAGACGCCACCTTGTTTACAGCTTTAACCAACTTTGAGACGGGCTCGCTCACATTTCTTGCTAGCAGCAAAGAAAGTCCCAAAGCTACGAGTATTGCGATTATGCAAAATGCCAATATGGTTAGTTGAATGCGGGTGAAAGCACTGAAAGAAGAGGTTGTATCTACTGCCAGCGTAATAGCCATAGGCAGATTTTCCTTTTCACCTATGGTTACTTGTCGAGCGAAATAAGTTAAATCATCTCTAAAGGTGACGTCAACCCAAGATGGGTCTTGCTTAGCGGAGATGACTCGTAGTGCATCGTCAGCATTTAGTGTTGACGTTATTATCTCGCTTGAATCTACATCGGAGATGATAATCTCAGCATCGACGAGTTGCTTCAGCTCTTCAAGTAACTTTCTATCAAATCCAACGCCGATAAGCATGTAATATCTTAGCGTAGGGATCTCTACTTTAATTAAATTAAGTTGGATTAATTTACTGTTAACAACGAAAAAGCCACTATCTTGCCCCTTAGCCACTAGAGACAAGCTACTCTCAACATTATTGCCCACTTCAAATAAATCGGTGTTTGTGGCTACTACTTTATGATCTAAGGTTACTAAGGCGATAATATCAGTATTAAGGCGCTCTGCGTAGCTTGTAAATGCAGCTTCTATAGACGGAATATTCTCTGTTCCAACAGCGCGTCTGAAGTCGAACGAACGAGATAGTACTTTTGACACATTGCGAATAACAGCTTGCCTATCGGCAACAACCTTATCAAAAACTTTTTCAGCCAAAAGGATATCGTGATCAATATTTTGGACGACTAGTGTATTGGCAGAACGCCAAACTGCTCCAACTATCAGAAGTGATGCTATTACAATACCTAGTAACAAAGTTTGAAATAAACTCTGACTCAGTGTTTTTTGCACTTTAGTGCCCCGTTAACATTGTTGTAATTTTTATGTATTTGAGAGTAGATGAACGATTCAAGAATAGCCCAATAACAAAGATAGGAACAGGCATAACATCCTGTAAATTTTAGTTTTTAACGCTTTGTTACAAATTCATAAGTTCTAATATAAACTTATCTGAGGCGAGCCTCATGTTTTTTTAAAGTTCAGAAAGCAAAAAGGCCAGCAAAATGCTGGCCTTTTAAATAGTAATTGGTGCGGAAAGCGGGACTTGAACCCGCACGAGCTATGCTCACCACCCCCTCAAGATGGCGTGTCTACCAATTCCACCACTTCCGCGAAAATATTTTAGTTAGAACCTTCTGCGTCGTCAGCCGCTGGAACATCGTTCACAGCATCTTCAACTACAGGTACATCGTTCTGTATTGCATCTTCAACTACTGGAACATCTTGATCGGCAGGCAATTCAACTTGCTCTTCCACAGATGCTGGAATCTCTAGGTTATTCCACTCGTCTTCAGCACTTTCGCGGTTCGAAGTCATCGCGCCTAAAGAGAGGCTGATGAAAAAAAACAAACCCGCTAAAATTGCAGTGGTACGTGTCATAAAGTTACCAGAACCTGATGAACCGAATACTGTGTTTGAACCACCTGAGCCAAATGAAGCGCCCATATCTGCACCCTTACCCTGTTGGATTAATACAAACCCAATAAGTAATAGCGCCACAATTAGGTATGCTACTAATAGCACTTCGTAAATCATAAATACCTCGTCAGTTTGCCGCTTGGCAAATTGAAATAAAATCGTCAGCCTTTAAACTGGCTCCGCCAATCAAACCGCCATCCACATCTTTCTGAGCAAATAGGGTTTCGGCATTATCTGGCTTAACGCTACCACCGTATAAAATACGTAGGCCTTCAGCCAATTGTGCGTCTACTTTATTAAAGTAACCGCGAATAAATTCGTGTACTTCTTGTGCTTGTTCCGGGCTGGCTGTTTTACCAGTACCAATGGCCCAAATCGGCTCATATGCAATAACAGTGTTGCTGAGTTCGTCAATTGACATGGCGCTAACTAGTGCATCTAGTTGCTCTCCAACATATGCTTCAACGTTACCAGCTTCCCTTACATCTAGTGGCTCACCCACACAAATGATAGGTACAACACCTGATGCAACACACTGCTTTGCTTTTAAAGCAACAAGTTCGCTTGACTCGCCTTGGTCTTCTCTTCGTTCTGAATGCCCAACAATTGCGTAGCCACAACCCGCTTCTTTCAACATTTGAACTGACAACTCACCAGTGTGAGCGCCATTTTCTAGATGACTTACGTTTTGAGCACCGATGGCAAATGAGCGAGTTTCAAATGCATGTAAAAGAAGCGAAGGTGCACAAATTACGATTTGCGATTCAGCTTTTACATCAGCGAATTTTTGATTAAATTCAGCAACTAATGCTAAATTTCCGTTCATTTTCCAATTGCCAGCCACGAATGGCTTTCTTAGATTTTTACTCACAACGTAGACCTTAGCCCTGTCTTCAAAGCGGGCGTGATATTAACTATTTAATTGAAAAGATACAAGCACAAAAAGCAAAATTTCCAGCTACGCCAACTAATTGGCGAGATTACGAACAGTTTCAGCAATATGCTCTGCCCATTTGTGAGATTGGCTTTCATCATTCGATTCTACCATCACACGAATAAGAGGCTCTGTACCACTTTTACGTAGAAGCACCCTACCCATTTTTCCTAAAGCAGACTCGGCTTCTTTTTTAGCATTTTGCACATCAGCGTGAGCAAGATAATCCACATCTTGATTGGCATATCGCACATTAACCAAAGTTTGCGGATACATATCAAAACCGCTTGCTAAATCGTGCAAGTCCATATCAGAACGCAGCATCGCTGCAATTACTTGGAGCCCAGCTACAATTCCGTCGCCGGTAGAACTCATATTAAGATTAAGTACGTGGCCTGAATTTTCACCGCCTATAGACCAACCTTTTTGCTGTAATAGTTCCATTACATAACGGTCGCCTACATTACTTCTGGCAAATGGCACACCTAATTTAGAAAGTGCGTTTTCAAGGCCAAGGTTGCTCATTAATGTGCCAACCACACCGCCCTGCATTTTGCCATTTTTAAGTGCATCCCTGGCAATAATGTAAACAATTTGGTCACCGTCTAGTACGTTACCAAGATGGTCTACCATCATGATGCGATCGCCATCACCATCTAATGCAAAACCAAGGTCAGCGCCCGTCTCTTTTACTTTTTCAACAATCGCGTTCATTGACGTTGCACCAACACCATCGTTGATATTCAAACCATTTGGGGCTGTACCAAGTTCAATAACTGTCGCACCTAACTCACGAAGTACGTTCGGAGCAATGTGGTAAGTTGCGCCGTGAGCGCAATCTACAACTATTTTAAGACCAGTCAGCGATAGCTCAGATGGGAATGTGCCTTTACAAAATTCGATGTAACGACCAGCGGCGTCGTTAATTCTCGTCGCCTTACCAAGTTTGTCTGACGCTACACACGTCATTGGACGCTCAAGCATATCCTCGATAGCTAACTCTATATCATCATCAAGCTTAAAGCCTTGCGCTGAAAAGAACTTAATACCGTTATCATAGAAAGGGTTGTGGGAAGCACTAATTACAATGCCTGCTTCGGAGCGAAACGTTTTTGTTAAGTAGGCAATTGCAGGCGTAGGCATAGGGCCGAGTAAGCCAATATCGATACCTGCCGCCGATAAACCAGCTTCTAAAGAAGATTCCAACATATAGCCAGAAATGCGCGTGTCTTTACCGATAAGTACTTTATTCGTACCGCGGCCCGCCAGTACTTTCCCTGCTGCCCAACCTAATTTAATCACAAATTCTGGGTTAATATTGCTTTCGCCTACCTTCCCACGTATTCCGTCGGTGCCGAAATATTTGCGCTGCGTCATTATTATTCCTTATTTTATCGTATTCAGCATTTTCACGATATTGACAGCATCCGCTGTTTCTTTTACGTCGTGAACGCGAATTATATGTGCGCCCATTTGAGCAACAATTGTAGCGAGGCTTAGGCTTCCCGCCAAGCGCTCTTCCACTTTTCTATTAAGCAAATTGCCAATCATAGATTTACGTGACATACCTACCAATACTGGGTACCCCAATGACATAAGCGTTGGCAGATGTTTAACTAACGCATAATTATGTGCTAGTGACTTACCGAAGCCATAGCCAGGGTCAAACAGTATTTTATCTCTTGAAATGCCCGCCTCTTCACACACGCTAGCACGTTCAATTAAAAACTTGCTCACGTCATTGACTACGTCGCTATACTCGGGGTTGTCTTGCATAGTACGAGGCTGCCCTTGCATATGCATTAGGCACACGGGTACTTCGGCGTCTGCGGCAGCTTGTAATGCTCCAGGCTCTTGTAAAGCACGTACATCGTTAATTAACCCAGCCCCCGATTGAACCGCTTGGCGCATAACCTCTGCTTTGCTTGTATCAATGGAAACAACACATTCGCTGTTTTTTGTTACCGCCTCGATAACTGGTATTGTGCGATCCAGCTCTTCTTGTAGCGAGACATTAGGCGCTCCAGGTCGCGTTGATTCGCCACCAATATCAATGAAAGTTGCGCCTTCATCAATCATGCGAAGCGCATGGTCAAGAGCTTGATTTACACTGGCGTGTTTGCCGCCGTCAGAGAATGAATCAGGCGTAACATTTAAGATGCCCATCACGTGTGGTTGTGACAGATCAATAAAGTACTTTCCAAACTGCATGAATTACCTGCATTGTGTTTTTTAGAAGTAATATTAAATTATTAGAAATAATAT